>DATIWJ010000028.1:0-39831 GCA_035519415.1 Pseudolabrys sp. | reverse complement strand
GCCGCCGCCTCCGCCTCAAGTCCCGTTTCGACCGCGATGCCGCGCTCGCGAAGCTTGGCGTAGCCCTGCCCGGCAACCTCCGGATTGGGGTCATCGAGCGCCGAGACGACGCGGGCGATGCCCGAGCGGATGATGGCGTCGACGCAAGGCGGCGTCTTGCCGTGGTGCGAGCACGGCTCGAGCGTCACGTAAAGCGTCGCGCCCTTGGCGTCCGTGCCGGCGCGCTTGAGCGCCTCGGTTTCGGCGTGCGGGCGGCCGCCCGGTTGCGGCCAGCCGCGGCCGAGAATGACGCCGTCCTTGACGACGACGGCGCCGACCGCCGGATTGGGCCAGGTGCGGCCAAGATTGCGGCGGCCAAGCGTGAAGGCGAGCTGCATGAAGCGGGCGTCCTGCTCCGCAGTCACAGGCGCCGGCGCGGCCGGGGCTGGCGCGACCTGATCGCTCATTTGCGCGCGGTCGCCTTGGGCGGGGTGTCCTCGTCGCCCGACAACTCGTCGAGCGCGGCGCGGAAATCCTTGGCCTCGCGGAAATTGCGATAGACAGAGGCAAAGCGCACATAGGCCACGTCGTCGAGCTCGCGCAAATGCTCCATCACGATCTCGCCGATGGCTTCCGAAGAAATCTCGCTTTCGCCCTGGCTTTCCAGCTCGCGCACGATCTTGGATACCGTCTGTTCGATGCGCTCCGGATCGACGGGGCGCTTTCGCAGGGCGATCTGCACCGAGCGCATCAGCTTGTCGCGATCGAATGGCACACGGCGGCTGTTGCGCTTGATAACGGTCAATTCGCGCAGCTGCACGCGTTCGAAAGTGGTGAAGCGGAAATTGCAGGTCAAACAAACGCGGCGGCGGCGAATCACCGCTGAATCTTCGGTGGGCCGAGAATCCTTCACCTGCGTATCGAGACTTCCACAGCTAGGGCAACGCATAACGCCCCCAATCCTCAGTCCTGATAAATCGGAAATCGTCCGATCAATGTCTTCACTTTGTCGCGAACCGCGCCTTCAATCAGCGAATCTTCCTCGACATGTTTCTGGGACAGCACGTCGAGTATCTCGACGATCATTTCGCCAACCTGACGGAATTCGGCGATACCAAAGCCGCGCGTCGTGCAGGCGGGCGTGCCGAGACGGATTCCGGAGGTGACCGTCGGCTTCTCCGGATCGAACGGAATGCCGTTTTTATTGCAGGTGATATGCGCGCGGCCCAATGCGGCTTCCGCCACCTTACCCGTAAGCTGCTTTGGCCGCAGATCGACCAACATGAGATGGGTGTCGGTGCCGCCGGACACAATATCGAGGCCGTGCGACTTCAGTGTTTCGGCTAGCGCTTTTGCATTCTCGACCACGTTACGCGCGTAGGCGCGGAAACCCGGTCGCAGCGCCTCGCCGAAAGCGACCGCCTTGGCTGCGATCACATGCATCAGCGGACCGCCCTGCATGCCGGGGAATACCGCCGAGTTGAGTTTTTTGGCGATCTCTTCTTCGTCAGAGAGGATCACGCCGCCGCGCGGGCCGCGCAGCGTCTTGTGCGTTGTCGTCGTGACCACATGCGCGTGCGGGAACGGCGACGGGTGCACACCGGCCGCGACGAGACCTGCAAAATGCGCCATGTCCACCATCAGCAACGCGCCGACGCCATCGCAGATTTCGCGGAAAGCACGAAAATCGATGATGCGTGGGTAAGCCGAGCCGCCCGCGATGATCAGCTTCGGCTTATGTTCACGTGCGAGGCGCGCGACCTCCTCCATATCGATCCGGTGATCGTCGCGGCGCACGCCGTAAGGCACCGGGTTGAACCACTTGCCCGACAAGTTGACCGGCGAACCGTGCGTGAGATGGCCGCCGGCAGCCAGATTGAGCCCCATGAAAGTGTCGCCCGGCTTAAGCAAGGCGAAAAACACTTCGGCGTTCGCCGAAGCACCGGAATGTGGTTGCACATTGGCGAACTTGCAGCCGAAAAGTTTCGTGACGCGCTCGATCGCGAGCCGCTCGGCAATGTCCACAAATTGACATCCACCGTAGTAGCGTTTGCCCGGCAGACCTTCGGCATACTTGTTGGTGAGCACCGAGCCTTGGGCTTCAAGGACCGCGCGCGAAACGATGTTCTCCGAAGCGATCAGTTCGATCTCGTCGCGCTGACGGCCCAGCTCGCGTCTGATTGCGTCGGCAACCTCCGGGTCGACCTCGGGCAAGCTTGCCGAGAACAGTGTTTCCACGTCGCTTGCGGGCTTGGGGCTCGACGTTGCCGACATCACGATCTCCTGGCGCCGGGAGCGGTTCGGCGCCGATCATTAGCCTGGGTCCGGGATTGGCCCGCCAATAGCATATCGCCTGGCACCCGCCAAGCATTGGGCTGTGGAGGGCACGCGGGCGCAATATCTAGGGGCCACGGGTCGGCGGGCTGCCGCCGCTTAAAAGGAAAATCCCGGCCGCGTGGCGGCCGGGGCGCAAGTCAATCTACCCGCAGTCGAATTAGAGCCGGTAGAGGATCTGGTCTGTCCAGAACCGCTCCAGGCGGTGCAGCGACTTGTTGAGCGTGGAAAACTCTTCGGCATTGATGCCGCCGACCTGCTCAACTGTCCGCACGTGTTTCTGATAAAGCGTTTCGATGATGTCGCGCACTTCGTGGCCCTTGTCGGTCAGCTTGATGCGAACCGAGCGCCGGTCAACGCGCGAACGCTGGTGATCAAGGAAGGCCATCTCCACCAGCTTCTTGAGGTTGTAGGAAACGTTCGAGCCGAGATAGTAACCGCGCGTGCGCAGTTCACCGGCTGTCAGTTCCTTGTCCCCAATGTTGTAGAGCAGCAGCGCCTGCACCGAATTGATATCGGATCGGCCGCGGCGGTCGAATTCGTCCTTGATGACGTCGAGCAACCGGCGATGCAGCCGTTCGACTAGCGTCAAGGCCTCCAAGTACTGTGGCCGAATGTGATCGAGCTGCGCCTCGCGTCCGGCGGGCTCGACCGTCTTCACGACGGCTTTCATGTTCAACGCCCCTTGCGTTCTACTTGTACGTCCCCGGTTGCAAGGCCCTGTTTTCCCCGCTCCGGATGACGCACCCTAGAGGGGCCATTCTAAAATCGGCTTAAATAACACCATAAAGATTAGGTTTATTTGAGAAGGTGAACGGTCTCTTGACGCTACAATTGTACAAAGGCGCGCAAGGCTTCGTTCACTTTAGAAGTCCGCGTCAATCGCGAATGAAGCGAATGATGCCGGAGAAATCGCGCGACGCCTCCCCGCTCGCCACAAATTTTGAATAAATCCGCGCCGCGTCCGCGCCAAGTTCTGTGTTGGTTCCAGTAGCCTTTGCGGCGTCCTGCGACAATTTCAAATCTTTGAGCATCATCGCAGCGGTGAAGCCGGCCTGATAATCGCGATTGGCGGGCGATGTGGGGACCGGTCCCGGTACGGGACAGTAGGTAGTCAGCGACCAACACTGCCCGGATGACTTTGAAGAAATGTCGAACAACTTCTGGTGATCAAGGCCAAGTTTTTCGGCAAGCACAAAAGCTTCGCTGACCGCAATCATCGACACGCCAAGGATCATGTTATTGCAAATCTTGGCAGCCTGGCCGTTGCCGGCGCCGCCCGCATGCACGATCGTCTTTCCCATCTTTTGCAGAATCGATTCTGCGCGCACAAAGGCCTGCGCGCTGCCACCGACCATGAACGTAAGCGTAGCGGCTGTCGCGCCGCCGACGCCGCCCGACACCGGCGCGTCAAGCATCAGCAGTCCATTCTTTTCTGCTTCAGCTGCAACCGCGCGCGCGGTTTCGACATCGATGGTCGAGCAATCGATCAACAGAGTGCCGGGATTGGCATTAGCGATTATTCCGGAGGTGCCGAGATAGACATCGCGCACCTCCTTGCCCGACGGCAACATCGTGATGACGACATCGGCACGTGCCGCTGCGCCCTTGGCCGTTTCGATGGATGCCCCCCCCGCGGCCTTGAGCTTTTCGACAGACGCAGGATTGACATCAACACCTTCAACCTGGAGACCCGCCTTGAGCAGGTTTTGCGCCATCGGCAGTCCCATATTACCGAGGCCGATAAATCCGATGCGCGCCATGGCGCCCTCCCCGACTTTTACTGCGGATGCTCTTGCGCTGACTTCAAGGCCAGCCAGAGATAAAGCGCAAGCAATGCGCCTTCCAGAAGACCGGTCAACCAGCCACCGCCAAACACCTGCGGAAAAAATATTTCTACCGCCAGCATGGAGGCGACCGACGTCAGCCAGATCACCGCGCCCCAGGCTGCGGCGAGCCAGAGGCCGACGGCTGCGACAAGATCTATCACAGCAAAGAACACGGTCGCCGTTTGCCATGCGATCGAACGGCTTTCGAATGGCAGTGTTTCTCCGAAGCCAATGCCGCAAACCTGGGCCCAATGATAGAGACCCTTGCACATGGATATCGCCGCCATCACCCGCAGGAACAGCACCAGCAGGCGCGTCCAACGGCCAGTCGACCGATTGCCTTCGTGCTCGCGCACCGGCTCAAGGCTGCGCAAACTCTCCGGCGCGGCGGCAGGTCTGTTCACGGCAGCACCAGCTCTGATGAGCCGAGCGGAGCGAAGTGGCGCTCGACTTCCGCCTCGTCCACGTCGGGGAGCGTCGCCGGCCGCCAGTGCGGCTTGTTGTCTTTGTCGATGATCACGGCGCGCACGCCCTCGTAGAAATCATGCCCATGGATAACGCGCGACACTATGCGGAATTCCATGCGCATGCACGTCTCGAAATCCCAGCTCTTGCCGCGGCGCACCTGCGCCAGCGCCAGTTTGAGGCTGAGTGGCGATTTGGCGCGCATGATTGCAGCGGTTTTGGCAGCCCATTCCGCGTCAGCGCTTTCCGATGAGGCTTCGCGCTCGACCGCAACGAGAATATTCTCGGCCAGGTCGCCAACAAAGAGACGGTCGATCGCCGCTCTGCGTTGGATAACTGGCCCTTCCCCGGCAGGCTCGGCGAAGGCCGCGAGCACGGCGTCGACTGATACAGTGCCGGTCAAACCATCGAGCAGCGCGGCAAAGCGCGCAGACGGAATGCGATGGGTGGCGATGCCGCCCGCGACAGCATCGGCAACGCCAAAACGCTCCCCGGTCAGGGCACAATAGGTGCCAAGCTCACCCGGCATGCGGGGCAAAAACCATGTGGCGCCGACATCGGGAAAAAAGCCAATGCCGACTTCTGGCATTGCGAATGAAAAACGGTCGCCGGCAATTCGATGCGAGCCATGCACCGACACTCCCACGCCACCCCCCATCGCAATGCCGTCAATCAGCGCAACGTAAGGCTTGCGGTAGTTCTTGATTGCCGCATTGAGCGGATATTCGTCACGCCAGAACTGCAGCGCTTCGTTGTGGCGGCCGGCCATCCCCAGATCATAGAGGGCGCGAATATCACCACCCGCCGAAAAAGCACGGTCACCCGCTGCGGTGATCACGACCCGCGTAACCGCCGGATCTTCGGCCCAGCGATCAAGCTGCGCACGCAATGCCAGCACCATGGGATGCGTGACAGCATTGAGCGCTTTCGGCCGGTTCAGAGTGACAACGCCGGCCGCACCACGGCGTTCGAACAGGATGTCATCCGCCATAGCGACCGGTTTGCCTGGCCTAACGCTGCGGCCACACGCCGGCAGCTTCCAGCCGCTGCATCGCCTGGTCGGTGAATTCCGCCCGCGGGCCGTCGCCGCCGATCACGAACATCAGGATCGATTCCGCGTTCGGATCGCCTTTGGTCACGTTCTCGAAGCGCCGGATCATACCGGGCGGAAATGAAACCACGTCCAGCGGTCCAAGATCGACAAACTCCACTCCGCCCTTTTCGTTTTCCCAGCTGGCCCGCCAGGTGCCGGTCATCGGAATAAAAGTTTCGTTGGTGTCGTGGTTGTGCATCTCCGGCCCGTGACCCGGCTTCGCTTTGCAGTAACCAAGATTGAATCCTTCGCTGATCTTGATCGCGGCCAGCTGGGCCGCGTGATCGCCGACCGGCGAGGTCACGGCACCACCGGAGCCTTGCGGTGGCTGAAATCCGATCACATTGAACAGCGTGCGCTCGCAACCCGGCATCTTGCTGTCTGGCAACCCGCCGTCGAATCCCTTGAGGTCCTTGAAGCGGGCGATGCGTTTCATCATCTCCTCGCGCGACACATAGACTCTTTGAAGTTGTTCCATGGCGTTCCTCCGTGGTCCTTAATTTCCAAGCATAGCGCGGCTGATGATCATGCGCATGATCTCGTTCGTCCCTTCAAGTATTTGATGGACGCGGACATCGCGCAAGACGCGCTCGATGGGATGATCGCGCAGATATCCGTACCCACCATGCAACTGCAGGCAGCCGTTGACGACATCGAAACCCGTATCGGTAGCAAGCCGTTTGGCCTGCGCGGCAAGGCGTGTCGCCGCAGGCTCCCCTTCATCCACAGCGACCGCTGCGCGATGCAGCAGCAGGCGTGCAGCGTCCAGCTCCGTGGCGTAGTCGGCCACACGGAATTGCAGTGCCTGGAAGTCGGCGAGACGTGAACCGAATTGTTTCCGCTCCTTCATGTAGCCGATGGTGCGGTCGAGGCAGAATTGCGCCCCGCCGATAGAGCACGCACTGATGTTCAACCGGCCACCATCGAGCCCGGCCATCGCGATTTTAAAGCCCTGCCCTTCGGCGCCAATACGGTTTGCCGCCGGCACCCGGCAATTCTCGAACATGACCATGGCCGTCGGCTGGGTTTTCCAGCCGAGCTTCTTTTCCTGCGCGCCGAATGACAAACCCGGCGTACCCTTCTCCACTACGATACAGGATATGCCGCGCGGGCCGGCTTCGCCGGTGCGCGCCATCACCACGTAAACGTCTGACACACCACCACCGGATATGAATGCTTTCACGCCGTCGAGCACGTAGTGCTCGCTTTCGCGGCGCGCGCGTGTGGTCAAGCTCGCCGCATCCGAACCTGAGCCGGGCTCCGTCAAACAATAACTTGCAAAATGTTGCATGCTGCAAAGCTTCGGCAGAAATTTTTTGCGGGCATCCGCACTGCCGAATGCGTCGATCATCCAGGCGGCCATATTGTGAATCGAGATATAGGCTGCGGTCGAGGTGCACCCCTGCGCCAGTTCCTCGAAGATCAACGCGGCGTCGAGCCGGCTGAGCGCCGAGCCGCCGACATCCTCTTTCACATAAATGCCGCCAAACCCGAGCGCGGCCGCCTTGCGCATGGCCTCAACGGGGAAAATCTCGCCCTCGTCCCATGCGCGCGCGTACGGCATCATTTCCTCGCGCGCGAAAGCGCGTGCCGTGGCCTGAAACGCGTGTTGTTGCTCGGATAGCTCAAAATCCATGGATTGCCCGCCTTGAACGTTGCGGCTTAGCAAGCAGGGCCAGATCGCGGCAACCGGACGGCCCCGTCCGGCATTTATGGCATAAGCTGCAATTTTCCGGGCCCTGAAGCATCCAAGTTAGCAGGCGGGGCATGCATCACCGTGGACGGAGGAGAAAATGGCAACTGAGGACAAGAAGCCGGGTGGACCCGACCTCGTAGAGGGGATCCCCGCCGGCGACCTCGCCGAAGGAGCTATGTTGGCAGGCCATGTGGCCGACGACGAGGTGCTGCTGGTTCGCCAAGGCGGTAAGCTTTTCGCGCTCTCCGCCCATTGCACCCACTACCATGGACCGCTCGTCGACGGACTGCTCGTAAGCGATACTGTCCGCTGTCCATGGCATCATGCGCACTTCAGCCTGCAAACCGGCGAAGCTGCGGCAGCACCGGCGCTGAGCGCCCTCACCTGCTGGCAGGTCGAAGAGCGGGGCGGCAAGGTTCTCGTCAAAAGCAAAAAAGTTCAACCCGCATCCCAGAAAGGCGGTGCGGGCGGGGGAAGCGTCGTCATCGTCGGCGGCGGCGCGGCGGGCTTCGCCGCTGCGGAAATGTTGCGGCGGCGCGGTTTCGCCGGCAGCATTACCATGATCAGTAACGACGATGCAGCGCCGGTCGACCGGCCGAACCTTTCGAAAGATTACCTGGCCGGCAGCGCCCCGGAAGACTGGGTACCATTGCGCAGCGGCGATTGGTACGGCGAAAACAGGATCGACCTGAAACTCAAGACAGAGGTGACTGCACTCGATACAAAGGCGAAAGAGTTGGTGCTAGGCGACGGCAACAGGATCAAGTTCGACAAACTGCTGCTGGCGACCGGTGCGGAGCCGATAAAGCTCGACATTCCGGGTGCGGATCAGAACCACGTTCATACGTTGCGCTCGTTGGCCGACTGCCGGGCAATCATCGCGCAGGCAAAGAACGCAAAACGCGCGGTGGTGATCGGAGCAAGCTTCATCGGATTGGAATCAGCGGCGGCCCTTCGCGCTCGCGACATCGATGTGCATGTGGTGGCGCCCGAGAAACGTCCGCTCGAGCGCGTGTTCGGGCCTCAACTCGGCGACTTCATTCGCGCATTACATGAAGAACACGGTGTCAAATTTCATCTCGAGAACAGCGTGACCGCAATCGACAGCAAGCGCGTGACCCTCAAGAACGGCGGCACGCTCGACGCCGACTTGGTCGTCATAGGCGTTGGCGTACGTCCGCGCGTCGCCCTTGCTGAAAAGGCCGGACTTGCAATCGACAAGGGCGTGAGCGTCAACGAGTATATGGAAACAAGTGCGCCGGGCATTTACGCGGCAGGCGATATTGCCCGTTGGCCGGATCCCATCTCGGGTGAGCGCATCCGCGTCGAACATTGGGTGGTAGCCGAACGGCAAGGGCAGACAGCGGCGCTCAACATGTTGGGCATACTCTCGCCGTTCAGGTCGGCACCATTTTTCTGGAGCCAGCACTATGACGTCCCGATCAACTATGTCGGCCACGCTGAAAAGTGGGATGCGATCGACGTGGACGGCGATGTGATGAAGCGCGATTGCGTCGTGCGATACAAACTGGACGGCCGGGTTATGGCCGTCGCCTCGATCTATCGCGACAAAGAAAGTCTGGAGGCTGGCGTCCAGCTGGAGCGGCGGGCAGGAAAGGCAAAAGGTGGCGGTTAATAGCCCTTTGGCTGCTTACATCGACGGGTAGCGGCCTTTCATCGGACCGGCTAAAACAGCGCCGGGAGTGCCCTCATGGCAATCAAATTTGGCCGCCCGATCGAAAGCCGCACCCGGTTCACCACGGTGGAGACCTCGCCGGCGGCGGAAAATGAACGGCTTGACCTTGCAGTGCGCATGCGCCGTAATCGGCGGAGTGAGTGGGCGCGCCGCATGGTGCGTGAGCACACACTAACCACCGATGATCTGATTTGGCCCCTGTTTCTCATGGAAGGCGACAATGCGCGCTCGCCAGTCCCCTCCATGCCGCATGTTGAACGGCTGTCGATCGATCAGGCGGTGCGAGAAGCCGAGCGCGCAGCCAAACTGACGATACCTTGCATCGCCCTTTTCCCCTACACCGATCCTGAATTGCGCGATGAGACAGGCAGCCAAGCGCTCAATCCCGAAAATCTTGTTTGCCGCGCCATTCGCGCGATAAAAAAAGAAATGCCGGATATCGGTGTTCTGTGTGATGTGGCACTCGACCCCTTCACCAGCCACGGCCACGACGGCCTGTTGCGTGACGGCATCATCCTCAACGACGAGACGGTCGCCGTGCTGGCCAGACAGGCGGTGCTTCAGGCGGAGGCGGGCTGCGACATCATTGCACCCTCCGACATGATGGACGGACGCGTCGCTGTCATCCGCAAGGCGCTCGATGCCGCTGATTTAATCGACGTGTCGATCATGTCCTACGCGGCGAAATACGCTTCAGCTTTCTACGGGCCGTTCCGCGATGCCGTCGGGTCGGCAAAGACGCTCACGGGCGACAAACGCACCTACCAGATGGACCCCGCCAATTCCGATGAGGCGCTGCGCGAGGTCGCGCTTGATATCGAGGAAGGCGCCGACATGATCATGGTCAAGCCCGGCCTGCCTTATCTCGATATCGTTAAACGCGTTAAAGAGACATTTGGCATGCCGACGTTCGCCTACCAGGTGTCCGGCGAGTACGCGATGATCATGGCGGCCGCACAGAATGGCTGGCTCGACGGCGAGCGCGCCATGCTCGAAAGCCTTATTGCCTTCAAACGCGCCGGCGCCGATGGCGTGCTTACGTATTTTGCCCCGCGCGTGGCAGAAAAGCTACGATCCGAAAAATAGCTTTGCAATGCTCGAACCACATTCCGCTCATTCCCGCGTAAGCGGGAATCAAGCGCCACAATCTCCGACTTTGCATCGTGTCCTGGGTCCCCGATTTCGCGGGTACAAGCGGCTTGTTGGTCGCATGCAGTCAAGACTGGAAGTTCGCAATGGGTGAATTCGCCATCGGTCAAGGCGTGTCGCGTTTCGAAGACCCGCGGCTGGTACGCGGAGGCGGCAAATATATCGACGATGTCGTCTATCCCGGCATGGCGTTCGGTGTGGTGTTGCGCTCGCCGCACGGCCACGCCAAGATCAATTCGATCGACACTACTGCCGCCAAAACCGCGCCCGGGGTGCTGGCCGTTATCACCGCTGCCGATTGGAAAAGGGCGGGTTTGGGCGAATTGCCATCGCATGGCGGCCTCAAGCGCCGCGATGGATCACCAATGTTCAAGCCACCTTATCCGGTGCTCGCGGAGACCCACGCGCGCTGGGTCGGTGATCCGGTCGCATTTGTGGTCGCGGAAACGCAAGCCCAGGCGGCGGATGCCACCGAAATGATCGAGGTTGATTACGAACCGCTGCCGGCGGTGGTCTCCACTGCGAAAGCGATCGAACCGGACGCCGCCAAGGTCTGGGAAGGCAGCGCCGACAACATCAGCTTTGTCGAACTGATCGGCGACAAGGGCGCAACCGACGCGGCTTTTGCCAAGGCCGCGCACATTGTGAAGCATCGCTTCGTTATCAACCGTGTGACCGCCGCATCGATGGAGCCGCGCGGCGCGGTCGGCGTCTATCTACCGTCGGAAGACCGCTACATCATCCACTCGCCGGTGCAGCGCGCACACCCCTATCGCAGCGAACTGGCGAAACAGGTTCTCAAAGTACCCGAGAGCAAAGTGCGGGTCATCTGCATCGATGTCGGCGGCAGCTTCGGCATGAAGACGCCGGTGTTCAATGAAGCGCCACTGACTTTATTCGCGTCCAAGTTGACTGGTCGGCCGGTTAAATGGACGAGCACGCGCACCGAGGCGTTCCTGAGTGACGCGCAGGCGCGTGACAATGTCACCGAGGCCGAACTCGCACTCGACAAAGATGGAACATTCTTGGGCCTGCGGGTCAGGACAATTGCGGCGATTGGGGCTTATCTCCAGAACAACATGCCCGCATTTTTCCTCAACGCCGGCACGTTGGCTGGTTGTTACCGCACGCCTGCTATCTACGCCGACATCACCGCCGTCTTCACCAACACCAACCCGGTCCGCCCCTATCGCGGTAACGGGCGCCCGGAGGCCGCCTATGTAATCGAGCGCATCATAGATATTGCCGCGGACGAGTTGAAGATCGATCCGTTCGAACTACGCCGGCGCAATTACATCTCGCCCAAGCAAATGCCGTTCAAGACCGGACTGACGTTCACGTACGACTGCGGCGAATTCGAAAAGAACATGGATCTGGCCCTGGAGCTGCATGATAGCGCCGGCTTCAAACGTCGGCGCGAGGAGGCGCGCAAACGCGGCAAGCTGCGCGGCCTCGGTATTTCCAACACCATCGAACGCGCCGCAGCGCCGGGCACGGAAGGCGCCGAGGTGCGCTTCGACCGCGGCGGCAGCGTGACGTTGTTTTCGGGTTCAGTGACTGCAGGCCAGGGCCACGAAACCGTGTTCAAGCAACTCGTATGCGACCGCCTCGGAGTGCACCCCGACGACGTACGATATGTGCAGGGTGACACCGACGAGGTATTCTATGGTGAAGGCACCGGCGGCTCGCGCACTTCGACCATGTCCAGCGCGGCGTTTCTGATGGCAACCGACAAGGTAATCGAAAAAGCCAAAGCCATCGCCGCGCATGCGTTCAAGATCGACATCGCCGATGTGAACTTCGCCGAGGGCGTTTTTTCATCGCCGAAAACCAACCAGACCATGACCATCAAGGAAGTCGCGATCGATTCTACCAACCCAGCCAAGATTCCGGCCGCGATGGAACCGGGCCTGTTCGCCACAGCCGTCTACAAAGCACCGGTCAATAATTATCCAAACGGCTGTCACGTTTGCGAAGTCGAGATCGACAAAGAAACCGGCGTGATCGACATCGTGCGCTACAGCGTGGTGGATGATGTCGGCACCGTGCTCAATCCGATGTTGCTGCACGGCCAGATCCATGGTGGCGTCGCGCAAGGTGCGGGCCAGGTGCTGATGGAAGACATCCATTTCGACGCCAGCGGCCAGCTCGTCACCGCTTCGTTCATGGACTACGCGATGCCGCACGCGCACAACCTTTGCAACATCGAGGTCGAGTCCAATTCAGTCCCGACCCGGACAAATCCGCTTGGCACCAAGGGCGCCGGTGAGGCTGGCAATGTTGGCGCGCTACCCGCAGTCGCTAACGCGCTGGTCGATGCCCTCTCCGAATTCGGCATCAAACACATCGAAATGCCGGCTACGCCGGAGCGCATATGGCGGGCGATGCGCGGCTGACAATAGGCCTTATACTGGGGGGTGATTCGACCCAACCCAGCGCCGTATTGCGTCCTGCCCAGGAGATTTCCATGCGCAATGTCGGACGCAAGCTGGCGTTTGTGCTCGCCTCTACCAATCAGGGGGCGATGATCGTCAACCGCTTCGACTACAGAATGGTCGGCCCGGATAGCGGCTTCGGCGTCGGCTTCCAGCTTCTCGAACAAGGCGCGTTCGATCCGGTCGAGGTCGAGCTCGCCGTGCAGTTACTCGAAGCACGCCGTAGATATCACGGCGACGGCGCGGTCGCGATCGATTGCGGTGCCAATATCGGCGCGCACACAATCGAATGGGCGATCGCCATGACCGGCTGGGGTTCCGTGATCGCGATCGAGGCGCAGGAACGTGTCTACTACGCGCTCGCCGGCAACATTGCGCTCAACAACTGTTTCAACGCGATCGCCATGCACGCCGCGGTGTCGTCGGAAGCCGGCATTATGAAAATCCCCAGCCCTAATTACCTGACCGCATCGAGCTTCGGCAGCCTTGAATTGCGGCAGCGCGATAACAACGAGTTCATTGGCCAAACTATCGACTATTCCGACGCAAAAATGGTCCCGATTCAGAAGATCACGCTCGACTCGCTTCAGCTGGCGCGCGTGGATCTCATCAAGGTCGACATCGAAGGAATGGAGATGGAAGCGCTGGAAGGCGGCCGCCAGCTCATCGAGAAATGCCATCCGATCCTGCTGATCGAACAGATCAAGGCCGGACGCGAGCAGCTTCGCGTCTGGTTGCAAGAACGCGGCTATACGGTTTTTGACGCCGGCATCAATTTGCTGGCAATCCACAACAGCGACGCGACGCTGAATGAGCTGAACGAGAGACTGGCACAGACGCAATCCTCAGCAGCTTAAGCTCACTCGATCGCCGCTCCCGCCTCAATCCGTACCGGCGAGTAGCCGTCGGCGGCGAATGCCGCCATGATTTCCTCGGCATGAGCGGCATCGCGCGTTTCGATGGTCACGTCGAGCTTGGCGCCCTTGGCCGGCACATCCAGGAACAATCTGCGGTGGTCCACTTCCAGGATATTGGCGCCAAGTGCGCCAATGCGCGTTGCTATCGCCCCGAGCACACCTGGCTGATCCGGGATAATCAAGCGGAACGACACGATTTGGTCCTCGCGCTCGAGCTCCCTCACCATGACCGACGCAAGAACGCGCGGGTCGATATTGCCGCCGCTCAGGACAAGCCCGACCTTTTTGCCCTTGAATCGTTGCGGCTTTGCCAGCATGGCGGCAAGTCCCGCAGCGCCTGCGCCTTCCGCCATGGTTTTTTGCAGCGTCAGATAGGCGTTCACCGCGCGCTCGAGCTGTACCTCGTCGACCAGAATAATCTCCGCGACCAATTCTCGGATGATCGGCAGTGTCAGCTTGCCGACATTCTTGACCGCAATACCCTCGGCGAGTGTCGGCCCACCGAGCGGCCGATTTTCGCCGTGCAGGGCATTCCAAACCGAAGGATAGAGTGCGGCTTCGGCGCCGATGATCTCGATTGCAGGATTTTTCGCGCGTCCAGCGATAGCGTTGCCGGCGATCAGCCCGCCGCCGCCGATCGGGAATACCAACACCTCGAGGCCAGATACGTCCTCGAGCATTTCCACTGCGATCGTGCCTTGCCCGGCGATGATTCGATCATCATCGTAGGGGTGAACCAGCACGAGGTCGCGCTGCATTCGAACTTGCTCGCAACGGGCCTGCGCCTCGGCCACCGATTCTCCATGCAGGAGCACTTCCGCGCCGTGAGACCGCGTCGCCTCAACTTTCACAAACGGAGTCGACACCGGCATTATGATCGTCGCCGGGATGCCGAGCCGGGCGGCATGGTAGGCAACCGCCTGGGCATGGTTGCCCGCTGACATCGCTATGACGCCGCGATTGCGTTCGGATGCACTCAAGGACGCGAGTTTGACCAGCGCGCCCCGGTCCTTGAAAGAATTGGTGACCTGAAGATTTTCATACTTGACGTAGACGTCAGCGCCGGTGAGCGCGGAGAGCCTGGGCGCCGGCAACATGGGCGTCCGCAATACGACGCCTTCAATGACACGGCGCGCGGCTTCGATATCGGCAATTGTAACGCTCAACCCATTGACTCCGGGCTCCAACTCCGCACCATGCCGCAAGCAGGCGGAAGGTTCCAGCTGCTGATGGCGGGCTACCAGGGAGCCCCTTGCGCGCGGCTGATTCTTTCTCCATCTCGATGGCGAGGGACCGGCATGTCGATTGACATCAAACCCCACGCTTATGATCCGGCCACTCAGCCGGAACTGTTCGAGGGTGTACTGGCGCGGCGCGTGGTCGCGTTCGTCATCGATTTCATTGTCATTTCCATACCGGTGGTGCTGGCGGCGATGTTTATTTTCGCCTTCGGAATCGTGACCCTGGGCCTCGGCTTTGCACTGTACTGGCTGCTGCCAACGGCGACCGTGATCTGGGCGATTGTCTATTTCGGCGTCACCGTCGGCGGCGCGGCGTCAGCCACCATCGGCATGCGAATGATGGACCTGGAGGTGCGCACCTGGTATGGCGCACCGGCCTATTTTGTCCTCGGCGCCGTGCACGCTATCGCTTTCTGGTTCACGGTGTCGTTCTTTACACCCTTCGTGTTGTTGGTCGCGTTCTTCAACGAGCGGGGCCGACTCTTGCACGACATTCTTCTCGGAACGGTCATCATAAACAATGCCGCGCGTGCGTCGATTTTGCGAACATCCATGCAAGCAGCCCGGACGGGATAAAGGCCTTTGACGGGAAGCAGCCGGCGCGCGATGCTAGCGCCAATATAAACGACATGACGGCCCGATTAGTGACCCAGCACTCTCGCGACACACCGCAATTTTACCTGACGGCGCCTTCGCCGTGCCCCTATCTGGAGGGGCAGGAGGAGCGCAAGGTTTTCACTCATCTGGTTGGTGAACGCGCAGGCGAGCTCAACGATCTGCTCACTCACGGCGGCTTTCGTCGCAGCCAGTCGATTGCTTACCGTCCGGCCTGCGAGGGTTGTCGGGCCTGCGTCTCGGTCCGCGTGGTCGCGGCCGACTTCGAACCTTCCCGCAACATGCGCCGCATTGCAGAACGTAACGCCGACGTGGTTGGCGATATGCGCTCGCCCGCCCCGACCTCCGAACAATATTCGGTATTCCGCGCCTATCTCGACGCTCGCCACCGGGACGGCGGTATGGCAGACATGACCGTGCTCGACTACGCCATGATGATCGAAGACAGTCACGTCGATACGCGCCTGATTGAATATCGACGACGTGGCCCCGACACTGGCATTAACGGCCGTGGTACGGGACATATGCTGGCGGTCGCGCTTACTGACGTCCTTAGCGACGGGCTGTCGATGGTTTACTCTTTTTTTGATCCGGACGAAGGCGACCGATCGCTTGGGACCTTTATGATCCTGGACCACATTGACCGCGCAAACCGCATGGGACTGCCTTACGTCTACCTCGGCTACTGGGTCCCTGGCTCGCGCAAGATGGACTACAAGGGCCGCTTTTTGCCGCAGGAGCGGTTGATGCCATCCGGTTGGAGCCGGGTCGAAAAGTAGCGGCCCTTTATCCGAATAGCTGGTCGGCCAGGAGCTTGAAATTGAGTGCGATCAGCAGCGCCGCCGTCAGCGTGGCCAGCAATGTAACCCAGATCGGTGCCGCGAGTGCGCCCATCTTGCGCCGGTCAGCGGTGAACATTACCAGTGGAATGATCGAAAAAGGCAGCGCAATACCGAGCACGACCTGACTGAAAATCAGGAGCTTCGCCGTTCCGGCTTCGCCGTACCAAATAGTCACGATAGCGGCTGGGGTAATGGCAATCGCTCGCGTTATCAGGCGGCGCGCCCAGGCCGGAAGGCGAATGTCAATAAAGCCCTCCATGACAATCTGACCGGACAAAGTCGCCGTCACGGTGGAATTCAGCCCGCAACATAACAGCGCAATACCGAACAGGGTCGGCGCTATAGCGGATCCTAGCAATGGGGCGAGGAACGCATGCGCCTGGTCAAGCTCGGCAACATTGGTTTTTCCCGCTTTGTTGAAAGTTGCCGCGGCCAGAATCAGGATCGCGGCGTTGATGGTCAGCGCAAACATCAGCGCAATTGTGGAATCGATGGTTGCAAGCTTTATCGCCTCACGCCGGTCTTCGACGCTGTCGCCAAATCGGCGCGTCTGTACCACCCCCGAATGCAGATAGAGATTATGTGGCATCACCGTCGCGCCGATGATGCCGATCGCGAGATAAAGCATGTCGGGGTTGCGCACGATCTCGGTGGTGGGCGCAAAGCCACGGATAACGGCGCCCCAGTCGGGATTGGCCATCGCGATTTGCACGACGAAGCATAGTGCGATCACGCCCATCAGCGTGACAATGAATGCCTCTACCCAGCGAAAACCGAGATTTTGCATCCATAGGATCAAAAATACATCGAGCGCCGTGATCAGCACACCGATCTCGAGGGGGATACCGAACAGCAGATTGAGGCCGATCGCGGTGCCAATCACTTCGGCAAGATCGGTTGCGCAAATCGCGATTTCGGTCAGCACCCATAAGGGCCAGGACACCACGCGCGGAAATGCGTCGCGACAGGCTTGCGCCAGATCGCGCCCCGAACCGATCCCGAGCCGCGCGCACAGAGCCTGCAACAGGATCGCCATCAGATTTGAAAGCAGCGCGACGGTCAGCAGCGCGTAGCCAAACTTTGAGCCTCCGGCGAGCGACGTCGCCCAGTTACCGGGGTCCATGTATCCGACGGCAACCAGGTAGCCGGGTCCAAGAAAGGCGACGAGCTTTCTTCCAAGTGAGCCCGTAGGTCGGGTCGCGATCGAACCAAATACCTCCGCCAAAGGCGGACGGCCGCGCTGGCGTCGCCACCCGGCCGTTTTCTCGCTTCCGTCTGCCCCTACGATTGCATCCATCCTGGAACTTGCAAAAAAACGCTCGTTTTCGAAAGAATCATACCCTTGTTGCGAATCATTTGCAATTGCATTTGCGATGGAACTTTCATCCCTCGGATCGGGTTGCTGCTCACCTGAGGGGTGCACTGCGCATGATCGATGGTCGGCGGCTTTTTCAGCTGTGCGTGCTACTGGCGGCATGCGTCCTTGCAACTTCCGCGCAGGCAGCGGAAGGTCAGCACGGCCCTTCTGAATTTATTTTCATCATCCAGCTTGCGCTTCTGATGCTGGCCGGCCGCTCGCTCGGCGAAATCATGATTCGTTTCAAGCAGCCGGGCGTGATGGGGCAGCTCATTGCCGGCTTGGTCCTCGGCCCTTCTTTGCTGGGCGCGGTTTTTCCTGACTGGCATCACGCCATTTTCCCCGATGCAAAAGAGCAGAAGGCAATGCTCGACGGGGTCTCCCAGTTCGGCGTTCTGATGCTATTGCTGCTCACCGGCATGGAAACCGATCTCAAGCTGGTGCGACGTACCGGTGCCGCGTCAGCAATCGCTTCCATTGCCGGGATCATTATTCCGTTCGCTTGCGGCGTGGCGCTCGGCGAAGCTTTGCCGGATTCCATGTTGCCCGACCCCGGCAAGCGATTGATTACATCGCTCTTCCTCGGCACCGCACTATCGATCGCCTCGGTCAAAATCGTCGCGACGGTGATCCGTGAGATGAATTTTCTGCGCCGAAGTGTCGGTCAGATCATCCTTGCCTCTGCCATTGTCGACGACACTGTCGGTTGGATGATTACCGCGGTCATCTTCAGTCTTGCTCTGCAAGGTCATGTCGACATGTGGAGCATTGCGCAAAGCGTTCTGGGCACTCTTGCTTTCATGGGACTGAGCCTCACCGTCGGACGCCGTCTTGTGTTCATCATTATTCGCTGGGTGAATGACGTCTTCACGAGCGACTTTGCGGTGATTACCGCAATTCTGCTGATCATGTGCGCAATGGCGATTATTACAGACCTGATCGGGGTACATACCGTTCTGGGCGCCTTCGTCGCCGGTATCCTGATCGGTGAATCGCCCATCCTGACCCGTCACATCGACGAGCAGCTGCGCGGACTGGTCATCGCATTTTTCATGCCGGTATTTTTTGGTACTGCCGGGCTTTCCGCCGACCTTACGATTCTGAAAGACACGCATCTCCTGCTGCTCACCTTGGGATTGATCGCGATCGCCAGCGTCGGCAAGTTCGGCGGTGCTTTCATCGGCGGCAAGTTGGCCGGTCTTACCTTCCGAGAGTCGCTGGCACTCGGCACCGGCATGAATGCCCGCGGTTCAACCGAAGTCATCGTCGCCACCATCGGCCTGTCGATGGGTGCGCTTAGTCAAAACCTTTTCACCATGATCGTTACAATGGCGGTCATCACAACCATGGCGATGCCACCCACTCTGCGATGGGCGCTTTCACGGTTGCCGATCCGCAAGGAGGAAAAGCAGCGGCTCGAGCGCGAGGAACTTGAAGAAAAAGGCTTTGTGCCGAATCTCGAGCGCCTGCTGATCGCTGTCGACGATAGCTCAAACGGTAAATTTGCTTCGCGCGTTGCCGGCGTGCTCGCAGGTACGCACGGCATGCCCGCAACCGTCTTGCATATTCCCGACACCAGCAAGATCGAGAGCACGATGCCCGGCGCTCGGGCCACGATGGACGCAAACCCAAAGGCCGAACAGAAACAATCCGAGGACAAAGACAACGGCAGCCAGAAAAACAGCAAGAGCGGGAAGAAAGCCCAAAAAGACGAAGAGAAGGCCGAAGGCGCCGGCGAGGCTGTCCAGCAGGCCGCCGCTCAAATTAAGAGCAAACAAAAAGACGAAGAGAAGGTCGACAGCCTCGTGGACGTGACAACGATCGTCCACGATCAACCGAGCCCGGCTGCCATCGCCGAAGAGGCCGAAAAAGGCTACGACGCTTTCATTATCGGGCTTGAGGAAACTTCAAAACCGAACGGCGACTTCGGCGCTGGCGTCACCAATCTCGCCAAAGGATTTCAAGGGCCGTTGGTGATCTCAACGGTTCGGGACGACCTGCTTAGAGACCCCGACGGAAAACTGAGCATTCTCGTTCCCGTTAACGGCACAGAGCCCTCGCGTCGCGCGGCGGAAGTTGCCATCACTCTGGCGCGAGCGACAAAGGCGCAAGTAACCGTGCTCTACGTTGCGGTACGGACAACTCCCAAGCGCGGTGTACGGCGCCCGCTCCGCAGCCGTCGGCACGAGGAGGCGATTCTGAAAGACATCGTCGCGATTGCCGACGGCTACAATATGAGTATCCGCACGGCGGTCGTGGCCAAGCGGGCCGCCGATGAGGCAATCCTCGGCGAGCTCGATCGCCGCAACCACAATCTCGTGGTCACAGGTGTTGGGCGCCGCCCGGGCGAAAAACTTTTCTTTGGCGATACTGCGGCGGCGCTGTTGAAAAAGTCCGAACGCTCACTGCTGTTCGTGGCGAGTTGACGCTAGTCGGCGTCCTCGCCCTCTCCGCCTTTACCGCCGTTTGGCAGGCTGCGGAATTTATTGGTCTTCGGGAATCCCTTGGGCGCGATCCGGCCTGCGTCGGCTCGATTGCCGCGCCAGTCCTTTAATTCCTTCATCGGCAGCGTGAAGCTGCGGCCGGCAGCGTCGGTCCAGGAAAGACCAGCATCGGCCGTGAACGTGGTGACGTCGGAAAGCCCCTTCTCCTTGTAACGCTGCAGGCGCACGCCGCGCCCACGCGCCATCTCGGGGACCTGGTTGAGCGGGAAGATAACCATCTTGCGGTTTGCGCCGATTGCCGCCGCCAGCTCACCGTCGACCGTCGTCATGGCGCGCGCCTTGTCGGGCGCCTTGAGATTGAGGACCTGCTTGCCCTTGCGTGTCGTACCGAGACATTCATCTTCCGCGACGACAAATCCATTGCCGGCCTGGCTCGCCACCAGGAATTTGCGGCCGCCCTGGTAGGCCAGCGCCGCCACCACGTCAGCATCCTCGAGATCGATAAACAGCCGCACGGGCTCGCCATGCCCTCGCCCGCCCGGAAGCTTTGAGGCCTCGATCGTGTAGAAGCGGCCGTTACTCCCGAAAATCATGACCTTGGCGGTTGTCTCGGTGGGAAACGCGAATTTCAGCGCGTCATCTGTTTTGAAGCTGACGCCTGAGAAGTCAGTGACGTGTCCACGCAATGCACGGATCCAACCCTTCTCCGATACGACGACAGTGACTGGCTCGCGCACAACCATGGCCTCTTCGATCGCCGCTTCGTCATGCGCCGGCGCAATACCAAAGGTCGTGCGCCGCTTGCCAATGTCCGTCTTCGGACCAAAGGTGTCCTTAATCTCCTTGATCTGACTGGCAATCGTCTTCCATTGCTGAGCGGTCGATCCGATCAGTGATTTCAGCTTGGTGCGCTCTTCGCGCAGCGCCTTGTCCTCCGCACGAATTTCCATTTCCTCGAGCTTGCGCAAGTTGCGCAGCCGCATGTTGAGGATCGCGTCGGCCTGGACATCGCTTAGCTTGAAGGTCTTCATCAAGACCGGCTTGGGTTCGTCCTCCTTGCGGATGATCTTGATCACCTTGTCGAGGTTGAGATAGGCGACCAGGTAGCCGCCGAGCACCTCCAGGCGGTGCTCGATCTCCGCAAGCCGGTGCTTCGAGCGGCGCAGCAGCACTTCGCGCCGATGGTCGAGCCATTCGCGCAAGACTTCCGCGAGGCCCAGGACCTGCGGAATCCGGCCCTTCACCAGGACGTTCATGTTGAGCTGGATGCGACTTTCGAGCTCGGTGAGCTTGAACAGCGATTCCATCATCAGTTCAGCGTCGACCGAACGCGACCGTGGCTCGATAACCAACCGGACGTCGTCGGCCGACTCATCGCGTACGTCCGCCACCAGAGGTAATTTTTTCTCGTTGATCAGCTCGGCGAGCTTCTCTACCAGGCGCGATTTCTGCACCAGCCATGGAATTTCACTGATAATGATAACGTAGGTGCCGCGGCCTGTGTCTTCCTGTTTCCATCGGGCGCGCACACGGAAGGAGCCCCGGCCGGTGTTGTAGGCTTCGGCGATCATCTCCGGCGTATCGACAATAACGCCGCCGGTGGGGAAGTCCGGTCCCTTGACGTATTTGAGCAAGGTCTTGCTGCGCGCTTTCGGATTGTCGATGAGAAACAGCGCCGCGTCGCACAGCTCAGCTGCATTGTGCGGCGGTATGGAAGTCGCCATGCCGACCGCGATGCCTTGCGCCCCATTGGCGAGCAGATTGGGAAACGCCGCCGGCAGCACCACAGGCTCTTGACTGGTGCCATCATAGGAGCCGCGGAAATCAACGGCATCCTCGTCGATGCCGTCTATCAGCAGCCGCGACACCTCCGTCAACCGCGCCTCGGTGTAGCGCATGGCCGCGGCGTTATCGCCGTCGATGTTTCCGAAATTGCCCTGCCCATCCACCAGCGGATAGCGCTGGGCAAAATCCTGCGCGAGCCGCACCAGCGCGTCATAGATCGCCTGGTCGCCGTGCGGGTGGAAATTGCCCATCACGTCGCCGACAACCTTGGCCGATTTCTTGAAAGCTGCGCCAGGATCGAGCCGCAACAGACGCATGCCATAGAGAATGCGGCGGTGCACCGGCTTGAGACCGTCGCGCGCATCGGGCAGCGCGCGATTCATGATCGTGGATAGCGCGTAGGCGAGATAGCGCTCTTCCAGAGCTTCGCGGAGCGCGACCTCTTCGACCTCGCCTTTGTCCGGGGGAATCAGTCTCTTGCCCATCCCCGAATAGCTAATCCGTTGTCCGGCGATGAACAAGCGATGAACGACATCGCCATTTATTCTTCGAAATGTTCGGCCACTATTGTGAACCCAGAAGTCTCGACTGTGTTACCTTACGTATGACTAGCTGGAAAACAGGCTTTTATTAGGATGGAGGAAGCAATGCGCCGGGTTGTTCTTGCAGCTGCCGCGACGCTCACCATTCTTGCGGTGGGGTCATTCGTTCCGAATCGCGCCGAGGCCATGACGGTCACGACGCCGGCCGCCGTTAAGGCCGCTATCGACGATTCCAGCCTGGTCCAGGACATCGCCTGCCGGCGGGTATGGCGATGCGGGCCCTATGGCTGTGGCTGGCGCCGCGTCTGCTGGGGTGGTGGCCCCTACTACCGCTACGGCGGTCCCTACTATTATGGCGGCCCCTACTACTACGGCCGTCCGTACTATCGACGCTACTGGTAGGGCGTCAGGCGACGCTCGGCAGAGCGCGGCTGAGCGCAGCGATGAAGTGCGCACGCTCGTCGCTGAGTGCGAGACCGCGCGCCTCCAGTACATGGCGCGTCAGGAAATACCCCGTGAGGGTAAACCCGTCGGTCAAATCGTGACCGGCGGGCACGGCATCGCGTTCGCGCAGGAAGGCCGGCAGCCGTAACATCTTGTCGGACCATGGCGCGCCGGCCGAACGCGAAACCGCACGGCCGGATTTCGGCGAGACATAGACCAGATCGCCGGAAGCGCCCGTGACCACGCACGTCTCGAGATCGAGACCAAATCCAAGTTCGGACAAAAGCTGCAATTCAAACCGCGCGACCATCGGCGCGGCCCGCACCGGGTCATCGAGCTGGTCGAGAATTTCGTCGAGGACCTCGTAGAGGCTGGCGTGAGGATCGCGCTCAGGCAGGAGGCGCATCAGCCCCGCGAGATGCGTAACCCCGTAGATCGCGTGCGGGGCGGAAAAGAAATTCGCGGCACGCAGACGCAAGCCCTCAACCGTATAATTGCCAAGATGCTCGTCGAGCCGTGCCCGCCAGGCGGCGCTCACACTGTTACCCGGTTGCAGGACCGGTTTGAGCCGCGAGCCGAAACCACCGCGCACAAGACCAAGATGACGGCCATGCTCACGCGTCATCAGTTCGAGGATGGCGTTTGCCTCCCCGTGACGCCTGACCCCGAGCACGATGCCGTCATCGGTCCATTGCATGTTTATTAGCGCCTCACCCTTCGAGCCGCGCCCTGCGAGCGCTCCTCAGGATGAGGCATCTGAAAAGCCCTCATGGTGAGGAGCGCGGCCAGGCCGTGCGACTCGAACCATGAAGGCGAGTCCATGACGCCGTCAATCCTTCGGAAACTCCAGTCCCATCGCACGGTAGCGCTCCGGATCTTCGCCCCAGCCTTCACGTACCTTCACGAACAGGAAGAGATGCACCTTGGCCTCGAGGATCCCCGCAATCTCCCTGCGCGCAGCTTCCCCGATCGCCTTGATGCTCTGCCCGCCCTTGCCGAGCACAATCTTGCGCTGGCTTTCGCGCTCCACATAAATGGTCTGCTCAATGCGGATGTCGCCGCCACGTAGTTCTTTCCAGACCTCGGTCTCAACCGTCGAGTGGTAAGGCAATTCCTGGTGTAGCCGCTCGAACAGTTTTTCGCGCGTGATTTCGGCGGCGAGCTGCCGGATCGGCGCATCCGACATCTGGTCGGGCGGATAGAGCCATGGCCCCGGTGGAACGCGTTGCGCCAGCCATGCCTTGAGATCGGCGACGCCGTCACCCTTCAATGCCGAGATCATGAACGTTGCCTCGAACCTGGCCGTCTCGTTGGACGTCTTTGCGAGTGTCAGCAGCGTTTCTTTTGCCACTACATCTATTTTGTTGAGGATCAGCAGTTTCGGCGCCTTGAGGTCCCCGAGCCGTCCCAGAATCCCTTCGGTTTCCTCGTCGAGACCTTTGCGCGAATCAACGAGTACGCCGACGAGATCAGCCTCATGCGCTCCGCTCCATGCCGTCGTCACCATGGCACGGTCGAGTCGCCGGCGCGGCGAGAAAATGCCCGGCGTATCAACGAATATAAGTTGCGCCTGCCCTTCGACGGCTATGCCGCGGATCAGCATTCGTGTCGTCTGGACCTTGTGCGAGATGATGCTGACCTTGGAGCCAACCAGCGCGTTGAGGAGCGTCGATTTGCCGGCATTGGGCGCGCCGATCAGAGCGACGAAGCCACAGCGTGTGTCACTGCCTTGCGTGTAGGCATCAGCCATCTAGCTTGTCCGCCGGCTCGCCGACGCGCGTAAGCATGGCGGCGGCGGCCTGTTCGGCGGCGCGTTTGGAACTGCCGAGCCCTTCCGCCGGCGGCCGATCCGGCAACACGACGGCGACGCGAAATTCCGGATCGTGATGCGGTCCCGTGCGCGCCAGCTCCCGATAGGCCGGCGTTGGCAGGCCGCGCGCCTGCGCCCATTCCTGCAACATTGTTTTCGGATCGCGCAGCGGAAGGAGCGGCTTGAGCATGCGCTCTTTCCAGAAGCGTCCGATCAGCTCGTCCGCCGCCTCATACCCGCCGTCGATAAACGCCGCACCGACCAGAGCCTCGCAGACATCGGCAAGTATCGTCGTGCGCCGGCGTCCGCCGGCGTGCGATTCCGAATTTCCCAATTTGAGCGCAGGCCCCAGATCCATCGCCCGCGCCACCTCGGCGCAGGTCTCCTTGCGCACCAGGTCGGCCAGTCTGCGCGATAGCTCGCCTTCGTTCGCCTTGGGGAAAGCGCGGTAAAGCATGTCGGAGATGACAAGGCCGAGCACATGGTCGCCAAGAAATTCCAGGCGCTGATAGCTGGCCGCGCGATTGCCGCCGGACAGGGCGGAAATGTGCGTGAGCGCGCGTTCGAGCAAGTCCTTATCGGCAAATTGGTAGCCGATCCTGCTTTCGAGCGCCGTCCTGTCCTTGGCCTTGCGGCTCATTTGACGATCGTGAACAGCCTGTCCCAGCGCACCGACACCGGCCAGCGCCAGAATTGCCAGGCGCGCTCGCCCTCATAGACGGAGAAGAATATGATCTGTGCCTTCCCGACGATATTTTCGAACGGCACCATGCCGACCTGGCTGAATCTGCTGTCAGTCGAATTGTCGCGGTTGTCACCCATCATGAAATAGCTGTCGGGCGGCACCGTGTAGACCTGGGTGTTGTCGGCAAAACCATTATCCACCAGATCGAGCGAATAGTAGGTCACGCCATTTGGCAGCGTTTCCTTCCAGCGTTTGACCGGCGCATCGCGTGTGCCCTCTTCCGTTTCGATAAAGTCAGAGGCGCGTTCGCGCTTGACCGGTACGCCGTTGATGTTGACCACGCCGTCAATGACCTGGATTTTGTCGCCTGGCAGGCCGATCACGCGTTTGATGTAGTCGGTCGAGGGATCTTTCGGCAGCCGAAATACCACCACATCGCCCCGCTCAGGCAGCCACCCGCTTGGGAGGCGTCCCGAGAATATCGGGGGCGACAGCGGCAATGAGTATTTGCTGTAACCGTAGGTGTATTTCGAAACGAACAGGTAGTCGCCGACAAGCAGCGTCGCCTTCATCGAGCCGGAGGGAATATTGAAGGGCTGAAACAGGAAGGTCCGTATCACCAGCGCGATGATCAGCGCGTGAATGATGACACGTATTGTTTCGGCGACGCCGCCCTCTTTTTTTCGCTTCGTTCCAGATGTCACACTCATCGGCCTTTCATCCCGCCAAACGGCATGCGCGCCCCGGCGACCTTGTAGCGGCTGATACTGCCCCAGGCAACGAACAAGGCTGGTGTCCAAACATCTGGTCTGATTGGAGTTCCTGCTTTCAGTCCGAACCTCCTGGCGCTGATGCAGGGACAGCAGAAATAATTACGATCGCCTGCGCGGTCGGCCCTTCGTCGGTCAGCGACACATCGATCCTGGCTTCGCAGCCGGCAGGTGTAATCGCCTTGAGACGCGTGAGGGCGCCGCCGGTCAACTTCATCGTGGGCCGTCCACCCGCAAGATTGACCACACCCATGTCGCGCCAGAAGACGCCATGCCGGAGCCCGGTACCTAGCGCTTTTGAACAGGCTTCCTTTGCGGCGAAGCGCTTGGCATAGGTCTCAACGGTATTGGCGCGGCGCTCGGCTTTGGCGCGTTCGGTCGCCGTGAATATCCGGCCGAGGAACCGCTCGCCGTGTCGCTCTATCACATCGGCAATTCGTCGTACGTCGACTATGTCAGAGCCGATTCCGATGATCATGCGTGCCGCGCCTTCTTGCGGCCGCGATCCATTGCCGCCCGCATGAATCTTACAGTCTCAGCCAACCCCTCGAACACCGCTTCGCCGATAAGGAAATGGCCGATATTGAGTTCGACCACCTGCGGCAATGCGGCGATTGTTTCGGCCGCGCCATAGTCGAGACCATGGCCCGCATGGACTTCGAGGCCGACGCTTGCGGCGAGTAGCGCGCCGTCCCGGATAAGCTGCCATTCGGCATTGGCTTCGGCAGTTCGCCCCTCGGTGAGCGCGTCGCACCAGGAGCCCGTGTGTATTTCGATCACCGGCGCGCCCAGTTCGGCGGCCATTTCGATCTGCGCCCGCGCTGCCCCAATAAAAAGCGAAACCCGGATCCCGGCGTGTTTGAGCTCGTGCACCACGGGCGCAAGCTGGGTACGCTGCCGCACGGCATCGAGCCCGCCTTCGGTCGTACGCTCGGTGCGCTTTTCAGGCACCAGACAAACCGCGTGAGGCCGGATTTTCAGCGCAATACCGACCATTTCCTCTGTCGCCGCCATCTCGAAATTGAGCGGTTTGTCGATTTCCGCTTTCAGCCGGGCGATGTCGTCGTCGCGAATGTGGCGCCGATCTTCGCGCAAATGCGCCGTAATGCCATCGCAGCCGGCTGCGATGGCAAGCTTGGCAGCACGCACCGGATCGGGATGACGCCCGCCGCGAGCATTTCGAATGGTGGCGACGTGGTCGACATTGACGCCGAGACGAAGACGATTCATGCGCTTAGCCGTTCACGCGTTCCGCCTTCGCCACCACGGGTTTGGCGCGCAATTGCGCGAGGATGGCGGTGAGATGCTTGAGGTCATAAACCTCAAGGTCGATCGTGACGTCGGTAAAGTCGGGGGCGCGGCGGGTCATGCGTATGTTGTCGATATTGCCGTCATGCTCGGCAATGACCTGCGCGATTTGCGCAAGCGAGCCCGGCTCGTTGACGGACTGCACCTCGATACGCGCAGGAAAACGCCGGGGAGCCTGCTCTTCCTCGTCCCAGCGCACGTCCAGCCACCGTTCGGGCTTGTCCTCAAATTCGCTCAGCGCCGGAGACTGGATCGGATAGATAGTGATGCCTTCACCGGGAGAGAGAATGCCAACGATGCGATCGCCGGGTACCGCACCCCCATTCGGCGCGAAACGCACCGGCAGATCGCCGTTGATCCCGCGGATCGGAATTGCTGGCCCAACCACACTGTCAGGAACCTTGAACTTCACCGAAGTAAGTTTTTTCAGGCCGAACCACCCGCTCTCCGATTTTGGTTTTGCGGCCATGGCAGCTGCGCGCTCTTCCTTGTAATCGGGATACATGGCGCGCGCGACGTCGGAGGCTTTGAGTTCGCTTCGCCCGACCGCCGCGAATACGTCTTCAATCGAAGAACGCGCAAGACGCGGCAAAGCGCCAGTAAGCTTCTCATCGGAATAGGCGATCTTGGCACGCTGAGACAGGCGTTCGACGATGCGGCGGCCGAGACCAGCATATTGCATGCGTACAGCGACACGTGTTGCGCGCCGGATCGCCGCGCGCGCCTTGCCGGTCACGACGATTGCTTCCCAGGCAGCAGGCGGCGCTGTTTGGCCTTTAGACGTAACGATCTCGACTTCATCGCCATTGACGAGCTCGGACGTAAGGGGCGCGATCTGGCCGTTGATCTTGCAGCCGACCGCGGTATTGCCCACGTCGGTATGCACCGCATAGGCGAAATCGATCGGCGTGGCGTGGCGCGGCAACGCGATCAGCTTGCCTTTGGGGGTGAAGCAGAACACCTGGTCGTGGAACAGTTCCAGTTTGGTGTGTTCGAGGAATTCTTCCGGGTTCGAACCCTCGGCCAGCAGCTCGATCGTGCGACGGAGCCAGGCATAGGCGGTCGATTCTCGCGACAGCAGTTCTGTCGGTGAGCCGACATTGTCCTTGTAGAGCGCGTGCGCGGCGATGCCATATTCCGCGATTTCGTGCATCGCGACGGTCCGGATCTGCAATTCGACACGCTGCTTGCTCGGACCGATCACGGTCGTGTGGATCGAGCGATAGTCGTTCCCTTTTGGTGTCGAGATGTAGTCCTTGAAACGCCCCGGCACCATTGGCCACGTGCTGTGGACGATGCCGAGTGCCTGATAGCAGTCAGCCAATGTCTTGACGACAACACGAAACCCGAAAATGTCGGACAACTGTTCGAAGCCGACTGATTTGCGTTCCATTTTACGCCAGATCGAATAAGCGCGTTTGCGCCGTCCTACGACCCTCGCCTCGATGCCGCGGTCGGCAAGCTTTTTGGTGAGCTGTTTCTCAATTTCCGCGATCAGGACTTTGCTGCGTTCGGTGAGCGAATTGAGCCGCGCGGTCACCACCTCGTAGGCTTCCGGATACAGTTCCCGGAATGCCAGATCGTCGAGTTCCTCGCGCATCTCGTGCATGCCCATGCGGCCAGCAAGCGGCGCGTAGATTTCCAGCGTCTCTTCCGCGGCGCGCCGGCGGGCTTCGGGCGGCATGTACTCAAGCGTGCGCATATTGTGCAGGCGGTCGGCGAGTTTGATCAGCAGCACCCGCACATCATCGGCGATCGCCAGCAGCAGCTTGCGGAGGTTCTCCGCCTGTTTCGCCTCTTTGGTAACCAGATCGAGCTTTTTGAGCTTGGTCAGCCCCTCGACCAATGTGCCTATGTCATGTCCGAAGAGGCCGTCGATCTCGGCACGCGTGGCCTCTGTGTCCTCTATGGTGTCATGCAACAACGCGGCTGCAATGGTGGCGTCGTCGACCTTGAGGTCGGTGAGGATCGCGGCCACTTCGATCGGATGAGAGAAGTAAGGGTCGCCAGATGCGCGGCGCTGCTCACCATGCGCTTTCATCGCATAGACGTAGGCACGATTGAGCAGCGCCTCGTTGGTGCTTGGATTATAGCGACGCACCCGCTCGATCAGGTCGTACTGCCGCATCATTGGCGGCTTTCGCGGCTGGGAAGGCTTTTCAGCGGCTGGTTTTGTGGCAGCAACGCCGCCGACAGCCGGCGGACGCGGGCCCCGGATTGGGGCCTGCTTTTGCATGCGCGGAAGGTCAGAGCGCGTGCGCGCCATATCTGCTGCCTCGCAGCTACACCGAATGATACCGCCTCAAGATATCACGTGGTTTCGTCGTTGCCGCAAGGCTTTGACCGACTGGTTGATAAATAGCAGACGGCCCGGCTCTGGGCCGGGCCGTTATATGGAATTAACGCCAAAGCGAGAGGATTATTCGGCATCCTCTTCCGGCGGCTCCTCTGGGGGAGCCAGGCCTTCAAGACCCTTGAGGAGCTCCTCCTCGGTCATCCGGTCTGCCGTTACCTCAGTGTCGTCCGAGTCCACACTGGCGCCGGCACCAGCACCGATCAGCGGCACCTCGGGCTCGGGCTCATCAACTTCGACGTATTTCTGCAGGCTATGAATGAGATCTTCCTTGAGATCGCCAGGCGATACGGTGGTTTCCGCGATTTCTCGCAGCGCCACGACCGGGTTCTTATCGTTATCGCGTTCGACGGTAATCTGCGAACCGGATGAAATCATGCGCGCTCGGTGACTTGCCAAGAGGACGAGATCGAAGCGGTTCTCAACTTTGTCGATACAATCTTCTACGGTGACACGGGCCATTGGCTCGTCACTCCATTTGGAGGAACTTGTCCTGAATTGGCCTGCTAGGTATCCTCTGCCGAATGGAATTTCAAGCATTTTTGTCTTGGTTTAGCCGCAACCCTCTGTTACTCGACCATTGCGAGAGCGTCGGCAGGCCGATGGCCCTGGATTTTGTCGGCACGGCGTGATTGCGCAGGCGGCAGCCCAATTGATTGGAGATGCTGCAATGCTCTGTTAACGGCGATCCGAAACCGCGCTCGCGGCGCATCCCGCGTTGCGTGCCCGGAAGGATCTGGAAGTGGCAAATAATGAATTGTGAGAGAAACCCATGACCGTACCCGGTGAAAAAATCGCTTTGTTTATTGACGGCGCCAACCTTTACGCCACCGCAAAGTCTCTCGGCTTCGACATCGATTACAAGCGCTTGCTTCGTGAATTTCAGTCGCGCGGCTATCTGTTGCGTGCGTTCTATTACACTGCGGTAATCGAGGATCAGGAATATTCATCGATCCGCCCATTGATCGACTGGCTTGATTACAACGGCTATTCGGTCGTCACCAAGGCGACGAAGGAATTCGTCGACCAGACGGGACGACGCAAAGTCAAAGGCAACATGGATATCGAGCTTGCGGTCGACGCCATGGAAATAGCGGGCACGATCGATCACATGGTGCTGTTTTCCGGGGACGGCGACTTCCGTTCATTGGTCGAAGCCGTACAGCGCAAGGGCGTGCGTGTGACCGTCGTGTCGACCGTCTCTACGCAGCCGCCAATGGTGGCCGACGAACTGCGCCGGCAGGCCGACGTCTTCGTCGATATCATTGAACTGCAAACCAAGATTGGACGCGATCCGTCCGAACGCCCCGCACGCGAGGGGCGCCCCCCGCGTGAAGATCGTTCGGCGTCGCATACTCCTCAATTTCTGCAAAGACCGCCGGCCACACCGCAACGCGCGGGTGTGCCTGTCGGCGCTGACGACGACGACGAATCCTTCGAATAGTCGGCACAATGGTTGGGGTCGACGGCAAGCCGGGGCGCGACTGCCCGCGTTGCCCACGACTTGCCGTATTCCGCAAAACTTGGCGTGGCAAGGAACCGGAATGGTTCAATGCACCGGTTCCCTCTTTCGGGCCGATCGATGCACGTCTGTTGATCGTCGGCCTCGCGCCCGGCCTGCAAGGCGCCAATCGGACCGGCCGTCCATTCACCGGCGACTATGCCGGCGTGCTCCTTTACGACACCCTCGGCAGGTTCGGCTTTGCACGCGGCAAATACGGCGCGCATCCTGACGATGGACTCGAGCTGGTTGACTGCCGGATCACCAATGCGGTGCGCTGCGTCCCGCCCGAGAACAAGCCGACACCGGAAGAAATAAGAACCTGCCGCGAATTTCTGACGCCCACCATCGCCGAGATGGCAAAACTGCGCGCCGTTGTCGTGCTCGGTCGTATTGCACATGAAAGCACGGTGCGCGCGCTGGGCGGCAAACTGTCCGACGCCACATTCAGTCACGGCGGGCGGCACGAGCTCGGCGCTGTGACACTGTTCAGCAGCTATCACTGCTCGCGTTACAACACGAACACGGGCGTGCTCACGCCGGAAATGTTTCAGGATGTATTTGCAAACGTTCGCCGCTATCTCGAGGCCTGAAGCCAGGCGATGACTTCCGCCGCGTTCTTGTCGGGCGGGAAAACCGGATAGAAAGCCTTGGTGATTCTGCCATCGTCGATCACAAGCGCCATTCGCTTGAGCAGGGTCATGCCGGCGACGGAAAATGTTGGCAGCTTGAGCGCCTTGGTCAAGGTCAGTTTCGCGTCCGACAAAATTGCGAACGGCAGATGCAACCGCGTCGCCGCCTCGCGCTGATAAGCGGTGTCCTGGGTGGAGAGTCCATAAAGTTGCGCCACGCCCAACCGTCCGAGCTCGCCGAAATGATCGCGAAATGAGCAGGACTGCGGCGTGCAGCCGCGCGCACCTGGTATCTGATCCCAGCCATCGGGCGGATCAACGCCCGGTACGCCCGTTCGCGGATAGATATAAACAACAGTGCGGCCCTTGAGCCTCGACAGATTGACCGCTTCGCCCTCGGTCGCCGGTAACGTCACGTCGGGCAGTTTCATGCCCGCCAGATGCTGCGCTGCTCCGTCGTCCTGCGGCACCGGGATATCCGGCGGGAGGAATTGCGGGTTATGCGCACCCGGTGCTTCGGTCATTTCGCTTCTCCATAGCTCATAAATTCCATGAGCGAGCCATCGGGATCCCGAAAATAGACCGACGTGCCTGGCCCCTTTGCTCCAAAACGCTGCATTGGTCCGCGCTCGACCGCTATGCCGTGCTTTTTCAAATGCGTGATCGCACTTTCGATTGGCCCCTGCCATTCGAAGCAAAGATCGCTGTTGCCGGGCTGCACAGGCAACCGCGCAACCTCAGCCGGTTTGACGCCTGGCCCATGCACGTTGAGCTGCTTGTCGCCGAACCGATATGCCCAGCCAACCGGCCGTTGCACCAGTTCGGCGCCCAGCACCTCACTGTAGAACTTGTTCGAACAGGCCCAGTCAGAGACGTGGATCACGCAATGATCGAGTTTGGTCGGAACAGCCACGGGTCACCTTTCATGGCGCATGATTTTCGCCGAAAACCGGTGCCCATTTTTCGGAATCATGCGCTAACCTTTCATCCGCATCAGTCGCCCACGTTCGCGCTCCCAGGAGCGCTTTCTCAACGTCTCACGCTTGTCGTGCAGCTTTTTTCCACGGGCGAGCGCTATCTCGACCTTGGCTCTTCCCTTCTCGTTGAAGTAAAGCTTTAGCGGCACGATCGTCATGCCCTCGCGTTCGACTGCCCCGACCAACCGATTGATCTCCCGCTTTTGCAGCAACAGTTTCCGCGCCCGCTTCGGCGCGTGGTTGAAACGGCTGGCCTGGAGATATTCCGGAATATTCGAGTTGATCAACCAGAGCTCGCCACCCCGGGCGTCGGCGTAGGATTCGGCAATCGTGGCTTTCCCGGCGCGCAACGATTTCACTTCGCTGCCGGTAAGTACAATACCGGCTTCGAATGTATCACCGATAGCGTAGTTGAAACGCGCCTTGCGATTATCGGCCACCACTTTGAAGCGGCGCTCGGATTTTGCGGCCATTGCGATGTGACGTTCAGCTCGATTTGAGCTGGTCGCGAATTTCGGTGAGAAGTTGTTCAGTCTTCGTCAATGGCGGTGCCTTCTCTGCTTCCTCTGCCTGCTTGCGCGAGAAGCGATTGATCGCGCGAATGACCAGGAACAGCACGACCGCGATAATGATAAAGTTCAGCGTGACGGTCAGAAAACTCCCCCAAGCCAGTACGGCACCTTGCTTTTTTGCCTCAACGAGCGAGCCCGCTGTGACCTTGGAGGATAGCGGCAGATAGTAATTCGAAAAATCGAGCCCGCCCGTGATCGCGCCGATTATCGGCATGATGACGTCGCCTACGAGAGAGTTCACGATGGCGCCAAAGGCCGCGCCAATGATCACACCGATGGCGAGATCGACAACGTTGCCGCGTAATGCAAATTTTTTGAACTCTTCCAACATGGCTGCCAATTTTCTTCGCCCCCGCCCTTCGGGGTCAATACGCTAGTTTATCAGGCCAGCGTGCACCATGGCCTGGCGCACCGCAGTCTGCGCCTTTTCGCTCGCCGGCACCATCGGCAGCCGCACCGTGTTGGCGCATTTGCCGATTAACGACATTGCATACTTGATCGGCGCCGGGCTCGTTTCGACGAAGAGATTAATATGCAGGGGTGTCAGCTTGTCTTGCAGCTTGAGCGCCGCCGCAAAATCACCCTTCAGACACGCTGCCTGGAATTCAGCGCACAAGCGCGGCGCCACATTCGAGGTCACCGAAATACAGCCGTGCCCACCATGCACCATGAAGCCGAGCGCCGTGATGTCCTCGCCCGAGAGCTGGTTGAAGTCTGGCCCCATGGCGGCCCGCTGCTGCGACACGCGCGCCATATTAGCGGTCGCATCTTTCACTCCGGCGATGTTCTTGAGCTCGAAAAGACGCGCCATGGTCTCGACCGACATGTCGACGATGGAGCGTCCCGGAATATTGTAAATGATGATGGGGATGCCGATGGCGTCGTTGATCGCCTTGTAGTGTTGATAGAGCCCCTCCTGGGTCGGCTTGTTGTAGTAAGGGGTGACGATCAATACCGCATCGGCACCCGCCTCTTCCGCATGGCGCGATAGATCGATCGCCTCGGCGGTCGAATTCGAGCCGGAGCCGGCAACGACCGGCACGCGGCCGTCGGCCTGATCGATGCACCACTCCACGACCTGCTTGTGTTCGTCATGCGAGAGTGTCGGGCTCTCGCCCGTCGTTCCGACCGGAACCAGACCATTCGTGCCTTCGGAGATCTGCCATTCCACAATGTCGCGGAAAGCCTTTTCGTCGAGCGTGCCGTTTTTGAACGGCGTGACCAGCGCAGTAAAGGAGCCTCGAAAGCTCGTCTTGGCGGCCATGACACGACTTCTCCACAGGAAGGCGAATTATCACCCCATAGATATCGGGTCGGGAGCAGCGATGAAAGCCCTGCTTGTAGTTGGGCCCATGAATTGCCGTTATAATTGGCGCCTTGCCCCTTTTTGGCCCCTCTCCACACCTAGAGTCGCGGCGCCCCAATATATGGGTATCATTCATCAACGAATTTGGCCTAGGTAGCCAAACGTTTGCGGCCTTGTCGAATCGGGGTCGCCGGGTCCGAAAGCAACGGGGTTGAATGAAGGCGACTAGCCGCAGCCGCTTGGGGATCTATTTGACGTTGACGGCCGTTTGCGCGCTGTCGGCCGAAGCAGGGTCGGCTATAACACAAAAAGTTCCACTCCCACGCCCACGGCCAGCCATTCAGCTCGGGAAGCAGGCATCGGCGCCGGTAACACGCGCCCCGACTACCACTCCGCTGCCGCAGAAACGGCCGTCCGCAACTTCCAAAAACGGCGCCGGCCTCTCGGCCTTTGCCCAGGCCAATATCGGCCTGCGCGGCGCTGTGTTCGAGACCCGCGCATTTTTTAAGCCGCTCGCACGGCCGGCGTCCGGGCCCTTCGCAATCGCTCCGACAGCAGCCACATCGGAGGCCGATATCGCCTTGGTGAAACAGATCATCGAGGCTACCCGTAAAGGCAAGGAAGCAGACGCCAATGCAGCGGAAACACGCATCAGTGACCCGGTCGCGCGCAAGCTCGCCGAATGGGTGATCCTGCGCTCCGACAACACCAACCCCACCTTCCAGCGCTACGCAGCTTTCATCGAGACAAACCCCAGCTGGCCGCATGCTCCGCTGTTCCGGCGCCGCGCGGAGAACGCACTGTGGAACGACGGCGTCGACGATCGCGTCGTGCGCGCTTTCTTCGCCAGGCAACAACCGGTGACCGGCAAAGGCCGTTACATGCTGGCGCGTACTTTACTCGCACAGGGCGATCGCGACGGAGCGACCGCACTGGTGCGTCACGCCTGGCGGAACGACGACGCCAGCGCCGAAGTCGAAAAGCGCGTGCTCGATATGTTTGGTGGAATGCTTAGCGCCGCAGACCACAAGGCGCGTATGGAGCAACGTTTTTACGCCGACGATGTCGCGGGCGGCCTGCGCGCTGCCGAACGTCTCGGCGGCGACCAGCTCGCCATCGGGCGTGCGCGCGCGGCCGTGTTACGCAGGGCCGGCAATGCCAAGGCGCTCCTCGACGCGGTTCCCCCGGCCGCGCAGAACGATGCCGGATATATTTTCGCGCGCGTGCAGTGGCTGCGCCTGAACAACAAGGCGGAAGAGGCCGGCAAGCTGATCCTCACGGCGCCAAAGAATCCGGAGGCTCTGTTTAATCTCGATCAATGGTGGCAGGAGCGACGCCTGCTGGTGCGTAAGCTGCTCGATGAACGTGACGCGCACGCCGCCTATAGCGTGGCGCGCGAAGCAGCACCGCCTATGCGCGGCTTTTATCGAGTCGATGCGCACTTCACAGCCGGCTGGGTGGCTTTGCGTTATTTGCACGATCCGAAGACCGCAGCCGAGCATTTCGCCCGCATTGTTGAGGGAACGCAGAATCCGCATGCCCTTGCGCGCGGCGGCTATTGGCAAGGCCGCGCGGCGGAAGCCATGGGTCAAAACACTCAGGCCAAGGCCTTCTATGAGGCGGCGGCGCAGAATACGACGACCTACTACGGTCAGTTGGCGCGCGCTCGGCTGGGCCTCAGAGATCTTGGCTTGCGCGGTCCCCCTGCCTTCACGCCTCAAGAACAAGGGGTCCTGAGCAATCTCGAAGTCGTCCGCGCGGCGCAAATCCTCTACGCGCTCGGCGAGCGCGATATGATCGCTTCGATTTATGCAGAGCTTGGCGAGAGCGCGACCGACATTGCCGGCATGGCCATGTTAGGCGAACTTGCCGGCAAGAACGGTGATGGCCGCGCGATGCTGCTGCTTGGCGAAGCCGCCTATGCGCGCGGACTGCCGCTCGATTATTACGCCTATCCGACAATCGGCCTGCCTGATTATCAGCCAATCGCCCCGCCGATCGACGCAGCCGTCGCCTATTCGATCGCGCGCCAGGAGAGCCATTTCAACCAAAAGGTCGTTTCGAGCGCCCACGCCATGGGCCTGATGCAGGTGACGCCGGCGGCTGGCATCGACACCGCCGCCAAATACAAGGTGACCTACAACCGCGATCGGCTGCTTAAGGACCCGGTCTACAATATGCAGTTGGGGGCGGCCGAACTATCCAATTTGTTCAGTGGTTACAATGGTTCCTACATTCTGACCTTCGCCGGCTACAATGCCGGGCGCGGTCGCGTGAAGCAGTGGATTGCGGCCTATGGCGACCCGCGCGATCCGCGCGTCGATCCGGTCGACTGGGTCGAGCGCATCCCGATTTCCGAGACGCGCAACTACGTCGCGCGAATCATGGAGAACCTGCAGGTTTACCGGGCCCGGTTCGGCGGCAGCACAAAACTATTGATCGAAGCCGACCTCAAAAAGGGCAGCGCGAACTAGGCGGCCGTCGTCCCTCTCCATTGTCATGCGCGGGCTCGACCCGCGCATCCATGATGAGCTGCCGCCGGCGCAAGCCTTGCGTACTTCCGCATTTGCTGCACGGATTGCCGGGTCAAGCCCGGCAATGACTGCTGATAGGTTTTGCTCCGACATGCTACAAACATCGCCATGCAGAACGGCGCCTCCAGCATCTTTATCACAGCACCAGACGGGTTGCGGCTGCACGCGCGCTGTTATGGCCAGCGCAGCGCGCGTGCGACACCCGTGGTGTGCCTGCCCGGCCTCACCCGTACCGCCGACGATTTCGAGCTGCTCGCCGCAAAGCTGTCGAATGACGGCGCCCGCCCTCGCCGCGTGATCGCCCTCGACTATCGCGGCCGTGGCCTTTCCGACTACGATCGGGACCCGGCCAATTATTCGCTGGCAATTGAGCTTGCTGACCTCATTGCGGTCGTCACCGCGCTCGACGCCTTGCCTGCAATATTTATCGGCACGTCGCGCGGCGGAATCCTGACCATGCTGCTCGCCGCCGTGCGGCCGATGGCGATCGCGGGGGCCGTGCTCAACGACATTGGACCGGTCATCGAGCCGCAGGGCCTGATGCGCATCAAGAGCTACGTCGGCAAGCTGCCGCAGCCACGCAATTTCGAGGAAGGTGCCGAAATTTTGCGCCGGCTGTTCGGTGCGCAATTTCCAAAACTCAGGCCGAACGACTGGCTGGCCAGCGCCCACCGCGCTTTCAAGGAAAAGAACGGACGTTTGGTGACGACTTATGACATCAAGCTCGCCAAAGCGATGAACGGGGTCGAACCCGAGCGCCCTATTGCATCTCTATGGAAGGAATTTGGCGCGTTGGCGCATATCCCGGTGATGGTGATCCGCGGGGCCAATTCCGACATTTTGTCGGCAGCCACGGTCGACGCCATGCGTGCACGCCACGCGGCGCTGGAGACGCTGGAGATCCCGGATCAAGGCCACGCGCCGCTGCTCGCGGAGGCGGATACGATTGCGCGTATTACGAATTTTATTGACCGCTCCGATCGGTCCTTACACTAGGAGAGTCGGGCGGACTGCGCGCGGCGAAGCCCATTCTACAACCGTCATTTCGGGCCTGACCGGCAATCCATGGGGCGGCTCCCTAGTGCCGCCGCGAGACCTTTTTATGCTTCACTCTCATCATGGATGCACGGGTCAAGCCCGCGCATGACGCCAAATTTGTTTCACACAAAAACCTCCGGCGGTTTCCCGCCGGGGGTCGTTATGCTTCAAATCGTTGTTACGCGATCAGGGATAGAAGTCGCGATGCACGCGGAAGCGGAACTGCCAGTTGTCCACATCTGTGGCGGGGACACCAAGGCCACCGGTTGAGACCGCAAGCGGCGCCGTCGTGTTCGAAAGGAGTGCGGTTTGCAGCTTCGAGTACAGCACGTCCAGACCCAAATAGAAGTCCTTGGTCACGTTCCACTGCGTCCGCGAACCCAGCCACCAGACTTGCCAGTTCATGTCGCATCCGTTGGCAACCGGCGCCTGGCCGAAGCCGCACAGCTCACTCTGACCAAGAGCATCATAGCTGACCGCAGCATAGCCACCGTACAACGATGTCCGCCAACGTGCGTTCCAGAAGTGGTCGTAAGCTGCGTTAACGTTCCATGCGGTGGCTAAGCTAAGCTCTGACGCAGTACCGGCAGCGATCGTGCCACCATACACCGCGTCAGTCAGCACACCCCAGCCTGCGCTCGCCCCATCCATCTTGCCCCAGTTGGAGTTTGGAGTCTGGAAGATGTATCGGAGAGCACCTTCGGTGTAGTTGACCTGGACCTGCAAGAAGTCGCCTTGGCCTATCATTGGCGCGTTGAGCTTGATGCCGGCGCCGATGGCAAAGCCCAACTTGTCGTCGGGATGGCCGCTGCCCAAGCTCGCAGGCGTGGTGCCGGTGCCGGTATAATACGTGGCGTTGATTTGGTGCAGGGCGCCCATGATCTGGGCAGAACCCCATGCCTGGTCGATACGCAAATTACCGACGATATCTGGCGCCTGGAAGCCGCCGTACGCCCCGGCGTTAGTGGGGAAGGCACCGGGCGTGATCGTGCCCTGAAGTGCCGGAGGAACTTCTTGGACGATCTGTGTCGTACGACGCATTTCGGCCGCAAGCGTCGCCGACAGGCCATTGCCGAACTGGGCGGTGTAACCACCAACCATCCAGCCGCCATCGCCAGTATCGGACGCCGGAAACGAACCCCAGTACGACGTTGCCGGCGAGCTGTAGAAGTCGAAGAACGACTGCGCCAGGCCGAACGTGAAACCCGCCCATTGGATGAAGGCACGATTCGCGCTGAACGTATTGGCTGCTCCGTCGAAACCAACATTGTTGGTGCTCAGCCCGACAGCGAGATAGCCGCGCACCGTACCGTATTCGGTCTGGCTGCGGGCGTCGGCCGTGATGTAGCCGCGGGCACGCCAGGTGCTGTTGTTGGTGGTACGGTTGTTGAAGTTGCCATTGGCCCAACCCCAAGCGAAGTTGCCATTGTCGCCATAGGCATACTCAGCGCGCACCCAACCACCTATCTTGATGCACATGTC
>DATIWJ010000027.1:0-4604 GCA_035519415.1 Pseudolabrys sp. | reverse complement strand
CTCGTTCTCGAATCCCATACTGGAAGGGCCTTTTGCGCCGAGTCCGAAGAGAAGCACGAGCCCGTGAGTGACATCGACACTGTACTGGTGGATAGCCTGAAAGCGCTTGACCTAAACCGGCCGATTAGAGAAGCGGACATTCACCCTCTTCAAGAGCTAGATTTCAGGCGATACGATGCTTCGTCCTGAGCCTTGGGGGAAGGCGGTGAGACGACGCGATTTCATATCAGTGACTGTGGGCTCAGCGGTCGTTTGGCCGTTGGTTGCCCGCTCGCAGCAGATCGAGCGCATGCGGCGTGTTGGAGTGTTGGAGAGCCTCCCCGAGGACTCTTACTTAGTAGCGTTTGTAGAAGGGTTGCAGAAACTGGGATGGACCGAGGGCCAAAATGTTCGGATCGATACTCGCTGGGGTCCAGGCAGTGCCAACGACATTCGCAAGTACGCCGCTGAATTGTCCGCGCTTGGTCCTGACGTAATGCTGGCTGTTGGCAGTCCAGCCGTTGGGTGGTTGATGCAAGCGACGAGCACCGTGCCAATCGTGTTCTTACGGGTTACCGATCCAGTCGGCGCCGGATTCGTCGATAGCCTTGCACGGCCGGGTGGCGTTGCTACTGGATTTTCCCAATCCGAATACAGCATCAGCGGAAAATGGCTGGAGCTTCTCAAGGCGATCGCTCCGCGTGTGACGCGAGTAGCCGTCTTGCGAGATCCCGCCATCGCTGCTGGAGCCGGTCAGTTTGCCGCGATTCAGTCCGCGGCGCCGTCTTTACGAGTGGAGGCGAGCGCGATCAACGTGCGAGATGCCGGTGAGATTGAGCGTACCTTGACGGCTTTCGCGCGCGTCCCTAACAGCGGCCTTATCGTGACGCGGAGTGCCTTGGCGCACGTTCATCGCGACTTGATCACAAATCTCGTAGCCCGGCACAAATTACCCGCAATTTATTTCGACCGCGTGTTCGTCGCCGGTGGCGGCCTGATGTCTTACGGACCCGATCTGCTCGATCAGTATCAACGGGCCGCTAGCTATGTTGATCGCATCCTTAAGGGAGAGAAGCCAGCAGACTTGCCGGTGCAGTCGCCGACGAGGTTTCAATTTGTCATCAACATCAAGGCCGCTAAGGCGTTGGGCCTAGACGTGCCGTTGCATCTCCAGCAGATCGCTGACGAGGTGATCGAATAGGCGAGCAATGTCCGCTTTTGGCGGTGGATTCAACCGGTCGACGCAACACTTCTTGTCTTGAAGGAGAAAGACGGAGTGTATGCCGATACGTCGAGGGTTTTTCGAGGACTTCGCTGCGGCAGAAAAACCAGGGACTTTGGGATCGCAGGCGATGTGCGCAACGCCTTGGGATTCAAACCCCAGCAGAAAGAATGAGATAGAAGTGTTGCGTCGACCGGTTGAACCGGCACCAAAAGCGGACATTAGCTCACTTTGATCGCTCGCTGACGCGGCCTGCGTTAGCGGCCGAGTGGCGCGAGCGCATGGTGCGGGGCATCACTAGAAATCTGCATCAGCCCGGTAAAAGGCTGACCCATTTCCAGGATCAGAAAAATTGCACTGGCGACCGATAGCCCACCAATGACAAAGGTGATGACCGCGATCCGATTGGGTCGGACAAGAAGCCCGAAGCTTGTAAAAATAACCGCAAGCCAAAGAATGAGGATGACAAGAAACGGCGCCGGAATTGCATCATTCGACTGAGTGAATAGTGACAAACGCGCTTGTGATAAATGAGCGATAGCACTTAGCAATTGCGATTGAAGAGCGCGCTGTGAATCGTCGTTCGGATGGAGCTGCTGGAGTGTTTTGACAAACTCCTGCGCTTCAGCAGTCGCCGTAAAGGGGGCCAACTTAGCGTGGTCGCCTTCGTTCCAGATCTGGTCGATCACTACGGGAATTGCGCTGCGCAGCATAACGCGTAAGTTCTGCGCGTCAGGGCCATATCGCTCAAGGTCGAGATCGATCTGGATGATATCGGCGGTGATCTGTTTGATCTGCGTACTTTTTGTATCGTACGAGCCCTTCGCCGACGCGAGCAGCAGGCTCAACACAAGGGCGGCCATCGTTCCGATGAGACCCGCACTGAGCTTGATGACATCCCTGACGTCGTCACGGAGACGGTCTTCCGACAGGACATTGCGAAAGTACAGGCCGAGCCATGCGCCACCGGAAACAAGCACAAAGGTAACAATTGCGACTGTCAGCGCGGTCAAGATTAGCCATCCTCTTGGCAAACAACCCAGCGGACCACGTGTCCGCCCGGGCTTTTATGAGGCAAATCAGTTTTGCAAATAAATAACGCTAGGCGTGTTTTTTGAGTCGGAGTGCCAAACCGATATAGAGGATGCCTGCGATGATGGCGTACGTGGCAATCACCCAGACCAGACCAAGTGCGCCCGCACCCGGGTTGTACACAATGGCGAGGCCGAACAGCACCGAGATGACGCCACTCAGGATCAGCAGCCACTCGTTGTCGATCTCCTTACGCAGCCGGATCGCACCGATGATCTGAAGGACCCCAATCGCAACCGCCCAACCGGCCATGGTGTAGAGCAAAATTAGCGCCGTCATGCCCGGTAACATGAAGGTAAAGAGGCCGACAGCGATACCGAGAATGCCGACAATGGCCAGCCACCAGCGCCCTGCGGGCACATTACCCGTGATGGCTGTGATCATCGCAATCACGCCATCGACCAGCGCATACGCGCCATAAAAGAGGACGAGCGTGAGAAGAGTCAGTCCCGGCCAGGCAAAAGCAAGCACGCCGAAAACAATGCCGGCAATGCCGCGCAGCAGCAGCAGCCACCAGTTCTTGGCGAGTGCATGCAGGACCGGACGGTCGGAAAGCAGAACGGATCGCGCAGATGACATGATGATTATCTCCCAAGATGCGCTTGGCCTTGACGGCCCTCAACAGAGAATTGCGAATCCAGCGGTTCTTTTCGAGCAGCAGGCAAAGTCGTTAAGATTGCTCGCATTTTCCCAAGTGGCCGGCTTTGCGCTACGTCAAAACGCGCCAGGTAAAATGCGACGGTCATTGCGCCGCCGCCTCAATTGCAGTGTCGACCGGCCGGATGATCGTCCCGCCGTCATCAGCAAAGACGAATGTGCCGGCCGTGTTGCGATAAGGACCGGATTCGTGGTGCAATCGTGAATAGAGCACAGCGACACTGACGAACTGGTCATGACCCAGATCGTCATGGGATGCGAGCCTCGAAATATCGACGACTTGAACCTTTGCTTTTAGCGCAGCCTCCTGCACAACCGGATTGTCAACATTGATTGCGCCGGCACGAACAATACCGCCGCCAAGAATACTGGACAGTCGAAGCGCGCCATCATCCTTGGAAACCAGAACCAGCAAAGGTGGCTTGAGCGGACCGATCGCTTGTACTTGGGCACGGAACGTTTGCACGTCGATGTCGGGCGCCGCCAGTATGATACGGCCCAGCCGCGCGATGACCTGATTTTTTCCTTCGCTACGAAGCTGACGCAGGGCGTCCATAGTCAGCATGCCGCCCATGCTGTGGGCCACCACAAGAATGTCACTGACCGCGGGACTGCTGCCTAACATCGTTAGTAACGCCACCAGGTAGCTACGAGAATAGCTTGCCGATTCCTTGTCTGCTCCATAAGCAGCCACCTGACCTTGCGACGGCCACGCGAACAGGACCGGAATTCCGTCAATTTTGGCGTCCGCCTGCATTTGAGCGAATCGGAACAGCGACTCCTGGAAGTTGTTGTTAAACCCGTGCACAAAAACAATAGCTTTGGTTTTCTTCCGCCGAGTATCGCCTTGCGGAGCGACTGCTTTACGGAAGTCGGCTTCGCTCATCACGGCCTGATCCACAATGGCAAAACTGCTCTGTGAATCGGGAGGGGGCGTCGGCATCTCGATATTGCCGGACTTGTGATCAGGGGGAATCGAGACGGCAAACTTTGCAAAATTGAGCGCACTGGCCCGATTCGCAGTGAACACGTTCTCCGACGGACTCTCGCGCTCGCGCGTAGTCGCCACATAGATCTGTAGCGGCTTTACGCCAGGTGTTGCTGCAACCGGGATCAACAGCTCCGGGCCAGGTCGGCTCGCGCAACCGAGCAGGACAAAGGCAAATAGGGTAATAACCACCCACTGAATTCCGTGGCGACTACAAAAGCCGCCACAATTCGATGTGCGCATCAAAGTCCCCCCAACTCGACGCTTAAGATCTATTTGAACACACCTTCAGTGACCACATCATTGATGATGATCGTTTGATCTGGATCAATGGGCGCGGCGCCATTGTTTTTAGGAGAATCAGTTTCCGAGCACGCACACGATTTTTTCGATCGATTATTTGGCAACCAAACGTCTCGGGGGTGCAGCTGGCGTGGGAGCTGCGGGCGATATCGAAAGGGTTACCCATGCATTCCAGCCGTCCGGCCGATTTTCCGCGCCGAATTCTTTGTAGCCCTTCATTCAGTGGCCATAAACGCCGATGTTCGTTATGCCGATGTCGTCGCCCATGATGACGACGATGTTGGGTTTTTGTTGCGCAATTGCTGGCGCGCTTATGAAGGTTGCGGCGGTAATCGCTGCAAGCGAAGCAAACAAGATCTTCGT
>DATIWJ010000026.1:0-108330 GCA_035519415.1 Pseudolabrys sp. | reverse complement strand
TCTGCTGGGGTTTGAATCCCAAGGCGTTGCGCATATCGCCTGCGATCCCAAAGTCCCTGGTTTTTCTGCCGCAGCGAAGTCCTCGAAAAACCCTCGACGTATCGGCATACACTCCGTCTTTCTCCTTCAAGACAAGAAGTGTTGCGTCGACCGGTTGAATCCACCCCAATAACGGACCTTCGTGACTACTCGATGACCTCGTCGGCTGTAGCGAGCAGCGATTGCGGAACGGTCACGCCGAGCGCGTTTGCGGTCTTGAGATTTAAAACCAGTTCAAACTTGGTCGGTCCCTGCACTGGCATGTCAGCCGGGTTTTCCCCCTTGAGGATGCGATCAACATACCCCGCAGCTCGCCGGATCGGATCGTGCGTATTAGGCCCGTACGAAATCAAACCCCCGTCTACAGCGTAATAGCGATAAGGATAGACCGAAGGCAATTTGTAACGAGCGGATAGACTGATGATGAGCTTGCGACGAGCCGCTGAGCCCGCTGTTGTCACGATCACGCCGCCGTTGCCCGAGCGCGCGAACGCCGCCGCGTTTCGCTCTATTTCTTCGGTGTCGCGTGTGTTCACGGGCTTAAGTTCAATGCCAAGGGACTGTGCTACTGAGCGAATAGCCGCGAATTGTCCAATACCAGCCGCAGAGGCCGGGTCGCGAAACACTAAGGCCCGCGTCACCTTGGGCGCGATTTGTTTGAGCAACTCGGCCCATTTGCCGCTCATACTGTACTCGAAATTCGAGAAGCCGGTGATGTTACCGCCGGGGTGAGCCATGCTTTCAACGAAGCCAGCACCGACCGGATCGGGAACGTTCACGAACACAATGGGGATAGTTCGTGTGGCCTGTTGTAGCGGCGCAAGCGATAGACCGCCGATGCTCAGGATTACGTCCGGCGTCAGTGCGACTAACTCGACCGCGTATCGACGAAGGCTCTCGAGATCACCCCCAACCTGACGGTTTTCAATCTTCAGATTACGGCCGACCGACCAACCTAGTTGTTCAAGAGTCTGCTCGAACACTGCCTTTCGGGCTTGGGCTTCCGGATCATCTATCGCGAGGATATTGAGTATGCCAACGCGGCGCACGCGGTCAGCCTGTTGTGCTTTAGCCGCAATCGGCCAGGCCGCCGCGCCACTAAGAACACCGAGAAATTGCCGCCGCCTCATACCGCCCCCGAGCGCTTAGACGAATGAGCGTAACAATTCTCATGCGTCCTCAGAAGGGCCTTGTTCGACGGTCTATGAAGTCCGATTCACAGGCGCGATTCGACGCCTAAGAAATACCGCTTCCACCTACAGCACGAACTCACCGAACCTTAGGTTACAGATTTTGCTTCAGCCGCTCGCGCTCAAATGGCTAACCGTGCGACGCATCACCAGCGCTACACGGCAAAAAGACATAAAAGACCGTGCCACCTGAAGTTCCCGGCGATGCCCACAGGCGTCCGTTGTGGGCCGCAATAATTGAGCGGCAAATTGCAAGCCCCATTCCCATTCCGGTTGGTTTGGTAGTGAAAAATGCTTCGAAGATCTGTTCCGCTTTTTTCGCGTCGATCCCGATGCCGGAATCCTCCACGGTGATCCTGACTCCCTCCGCGTCGAGGGTCGACGCAATCGTCAAAACGCGCAGGTTCTCCGCGATATAATCCATCGCCTCAGCTGCGTTCATGATTAGATTGAGCAACACTTCCTGCAGTTGGATTGGATCAGCAGAAAAGCGCGGAAGATCCGTTGCCAATTTCGTCCGCAGAGCGATATTTCGTGCACCCAACTCGCCGCGGGACAGTTTGAGCGCATCGCCTACAACTTCATTTATGTCGACCGGCACGCGTTTGCTGGTGTTCGTTTTGAATATAGCAGTCAGGCCCGTAATTACTTCACTGGCTCGATAGCCTTCGTCGCCAATGGATCTCAAAACGGTACGCACCTCATCGATATCGGGTTCCGCCTTTGAGAGCCAACGTGTGCCCGCTTGTGCATTCGTCACGATTGCCGCAAGTGGCTGTTTGATTTCGTGAGTTATAGAGGCCACCATCGCACCCATGGTCGCCAGGCGCGATACGCGAGTTATTTCATTCTGGCTCATAATTTCCCGCTCGCGCGCGACCGCAAGTCCGTGAAGCATTTCGTTAAATGCAGCCGCCAGCCGACCAATTTCATCTCGACTTTCATATTGAGACCGTAAGCTGTAATTTTTGGTCTCCCGAACCGTGTTTGCTAAATCCGCGAGGCTTTTGATCGGTACGATCATGTCCCGATAAGTGAAAAAGGCCACCAAGAGGCCGAGCGCGCCAAGAGTTCCGATCAATATGAGATTGAGGATGCGGCGATAGCGCAGCTCATCGATTCGCTGAATCAACAGCTGGTCAAGCTCGCTTTGCGCGACATTCCAAACATTGAGTGCGCCCGTAACTGCGATAGCGTATGATGAGTCAATCTGACTGATGTCCGCCACACCACCGGCACGCAGTGCATCAAGATAAGCGCTTGCACTGCTGGCAAACGCCGTAACGCTGGGAGCGACAAACTGTTTCAAGCGGCCAGTATGATTCCCACGTTCAGCGGCTGTAAGCTCGTTTGCTATATCATTTAGGTTCGCGCGCAGCAGGCTATCGAGCGCAATGAGGCGCGCTTCGCGGTCAACAGCATAGTCGTTCGCTGCCTTTGGTGCTCGTACCAACGAATGCGCTTGACCAAGCTCTTCCAGCACTGCTGGCAATCGCGTCACCACGATGTTTTCGAGATGGTATGCATCAAGGACAGGATCAAGTGTGAGGTTTGAATCGTCGCCTATACGAGCAGCTAGGTCACGCAGGTTTCTAAGAGTGGCTAAATAAATGCCGTCCACATGAATTCCTGCAGACGTGTTGTTATGCAGGTCGTGCAGCATCGCTGCTAGCGTTTTCACAATACCGTCAATATGTAATGTACCCGTAGTTTCCGCATCTGCCCGCGAGAGTGAATTGATGAGTTCTGACTCGGATGCGTTTTGCCAATCAGCAAGGTGGTCACTGGGATGTGTCGCGAGCACAGCCCCGTAGATAGGACGGAGCAACGCCAAATACTTGCTGCCAACAAGCTCGCGGTGGGCGAAGTCAATGGCAATCTGTTTTTCAGCCAAAAGAGCGTAAGTGGCAACGCTCGTGAGGACTAATGATACGACGCATAAAATTAGAAATTTTGTGCCAGCACGCAAATCCCTAAACATGGACTACCCCGGACATCCGTCGCAGTGTTAAGTCCCATCGCAAATTGGCAGGGTAATGCCTTTGAGGTTACTGATTGAAATACCGGCGCGCCGATACATCGGCCAAAAGGGCGTATCACAAAATCGTGATCGACAGGCAATCACCACCTCGGCGTCGCGCCGCCTCGCGGCCTGCATCTCAATCCAGGATTGAGAGGGTCATCCTGAAGTATTGTAATCGTCACGACCTTTCGCGCGAGCGATAATCTGACAATCCAATGAACCCGCGTCCAGAACAACAGTCAGCCGTACTCGTCATCGACGACGACGCCGCGGTGCGTGAATCTCTTTCAAGCCTTTTCCGTTCGGTCGGATTGCAGGTCAAAGCATTTAGTTCGACGTCAGAATTCCTAAAAAGCAGGCTACCGGATTGCCCAAGCTGTCTGGTGCTCGACGTCAGGCTCCCTGGAGTGAGCGGGCTCGATTTTCAATCCGATCTAGCCAAGGCAAATATCCAAATTCCGATCATTTTTATGACTGGCCACGGTGATATCCCAATGACCGTGCGGGCCATGAAGGCCGGAGCGGTCGAGTTTTTGACCAAGCCGTTTCGTGATCAGGATATGTTAGACGCCGTTCAAGCCGGGCACCAAAGGGATCGCCGCCGGCGCGAAATGGAACAGTCGACGTCCATAGTGAAGTCGACTTATGAAACGCTAACCCCTCGTGAAAAGGAGATCATGGGCCTTGTGACAGCAGGTCTCATGAATAAGCAGATTGCTGGCGAAATTGGTGTTAGCGAGATCACAGTAAAGGTTCATCGCGGAAGCGTAATGCGAAAGATGGGTGCAAAATCGCTAGCCGACCTCGTGCGGATGGCTGAATCGTTGGGCGTTCACCGCGCGAAGACATCATGACCTATACATGAGTATATTTTGACTACACTTTCCCATGTCTGATTATTGATTTTCATCAATGGCGCATTGCTGGTGAGCCTCCTATCTTGGCCGACATGACGGTCGCAAACTTGGCAAAGGCTCCTATGATTTCCATTGTTGATGATGACAAAGCTGTTCGTGAAGCCACGAAGGGCCTTGTTCGCTCGCTCGGCTACTCAGCGGCTACCTTTGCTTCTGCCGAGGAATACCTGCATTCCGACCGCGTTGAAGACACATTATGTCTAATTACCGATGTGCAAATGCCCGGGATGAATGGAGTGGAATTACAGGAGCGCCTAATTGCCGATGGTCACGGAACAAAGGTCATCTTTATGACGGGATTTTCCGAAGAAGGGGTGCGCGCACGCGTACTAAAAGCTGGAGCAATTGGCTTTTTGAAAAAACCTTTCGATGATGCCTGCCTGGTCAAATGTCTCGATAGGGCGCTCGGAGGCAAAAGCTCTCAGACTCCAGAGTAATCGGGCCTCTGCAATATGAGGCAGCTACACAAACCTTCATGGTCTTCCACGCCTCAATAAGCCGATCACAAGTGTTGCAGTGGCACCGTTCGGCCGGCGAGTGTCAACCCGCGTTATACGGATGTATAGGTCCGCTTTCGTTTTCGATTACTAAGCGTTTACTAACGTACAGTGGTGCGACCACCTGCCGCTCCCTAGCCTTCCTGCAAAATAAAACGCTTCGAGTGCGGGGAGGACGGACATGATCACATTTCTGACCACCAGCATTGCCGCCGAGACGTTATTAGCGGGCGTGAACGCGCCATCGTCAGCCGACCCAGTCGGGTTTGCAAGTTCGCTTCTTAGTGCGAACGCTCTCGTCGAGCGGAACCTTCCGCGCAATGAATTGGAAAGGACAGGCCCGTGAACGACCGCATGACTACAGAACTGTTCGGTATATGGCTGTCGGCCGTATTTGTCGGGCTGCTTATATTGAACGCTTTTTCTTTTTGAAACGACCAGAGTGAATGTCTTCGGAGACATGCAATGCATCTTAGATTCGATGATAGACTCAAAAAAATAGCTTCAGCTTGTCTTTTGAGCGCGCTGACCGCTGGCGGCATTAGCACGCTTGTGAGCCCCGTTACCGCCGATAAAGCAGCGGTCATTACAATTTCGGTTAACCGAACCACCAAGGGTGACCGGCTGTTACTGCCACCGATAGCCCAACCTACCCGGCACGACTCCGACGCGCCGTTTCCGGAGCACAGGCTACTCGGCTGTGAGACAGCTTTCGGCCCCCTCGCTGATGCGGCGCGAGGACAATTCCTCACGCATTGCATCGCGTGATGTCAAGATTATGAAATTTATGTCGGTAGGTGTCACGATGAGTTCCTTCATCCAGCATAAAACACTAAAGCACTATCGCAATATGCTCAGCTTCAGTGCCGGTGCTCTGTCATTGCTCGCGCTGTGGTTCGTTATGGTCGCCTGGCTGATGGGCGATGTCCTTTGGCCTCAGTTGGCCGGAGTTCATTAGGTCAACCCACTCAAACTCCCGGCTGCAAAGCGGCTTCGTCAACGATGCTGACGCATGTGTTGCGTCGACCGGTTGAGCCGGCAACCCAAAGCGGAAATTCACGGCGACAACAAATGCGTCCGCAGCTGCCTGCTTAAGCATCAGCTGGTGCGATGACCGGCTCGATCTTTTCCACGATTTCCCTATTTCGCGTCGTGCTATCTGCAAGTCGCAGTCGTTTTGCAGATTAAGCCACAGCTGCGGCGAGGTACCGAGAGCCTTGCCCAAGCGAAGAGCCGTGTCGGCGGTGATGCCGACATCCTCGGAGGCGATGCGCTCAATGCGCGTGCGCGGCAAATTCATCTTGCTGGCGAGCGCGCCAGCAGACAACTTGAAAGGAATTGTATCGTATAATGATACATGTATTCGAGTTATTTCCCGGCCCCCGCTACCAAATCCGATCCCCGGCGGTCGTGTTATTTGACGTAATTCCGCTGTTTTTTGAGCGGACGCACTTCACATCACAAGCCCGTCAGGCCGCGATTGCACGGCAATTCGAGGTTGCTCCTGCCATCACGCGATGGAACAATCGCATTCTTAAACCGTATTGTACGTATATCTGCCGAAGCCCTTTGCTTACGGAGGCTCTCCATGGCGCGCACCGCGATGTCGCCGGCTACACGGGACGAGCTGGCGCGGGAGCCGAAGCGTTCCGTTGATAAAGAACGGGAAACCTGGCTCCAGGCGTTCCGTCGGGTTCGAGCCGAGACAGAGACGCGCGCAGCGCATCTATCGGCCGAAGACCAGATTGTGCAGTCCATGCCGGATGCCAGCCCAACCAAGTGGCATCGCGCCCATGTGACATGGTTTTTCGAGCAGTTCTTGCTGGTGCCTTACGACCCGGTCTACAGGATTTTTGACGAGCGCTTTCCTTTTCTTTTCAATTCCTACTATGTCGCGGCTGGTCCGCGTCACGCGCGGCCGCAACGTGGTTTGATCACGCGGCCGAATGGGGAGGACGTCACCGCTTACCGTGCACATGTCGATGCGGCAGTCGAGCGGCTCATAGGAGAGGTGCCGGCAACGGAGGCCCAGCGGGTATTCTCAATCGTCGAAATAGGACTACATCACGAACAGCAACATCAGGAATTGCTGATCACAGACATTCTTCATGCGTTCGCGCAAAACCCGACCGATCCGGTCTACGATGCAAACTGGCGGCCGCCGCGTGCAACGCAAGGGCCTCGGGGCTTTGTCGAGGTGCCGGCGGGTATTCATGTGGTCGGTCACAATGGCGACGGTTTTTGCTTCGACAACGAAACCCCGCGTCATGATGAACTGATCCCGCAAGTCCGTATCGCACGGCATCTGGTTACGAACGGTGAATGGCTCGAATTTATCGCTGCCGGCGCCTATACGACTCCATCGCTGTGGCTGTCCGACGGCTGGGCCACCGTGCAGACTGAAGCCTGGCAGGGGCCGGGCTATTGGCGGCGCAAGGATGATATCTGGCAAGTAATGACCCTTGCCGGTTTGAAGCCGGTAGATCCTGCCACCCCGGTACAGCATGTCAGCTATTACGAAGCCGATGCCTTTGCCCGCTTTGCTGGAAAGCACTTGCCAAGCGAGACCGAGTGGGAGGTTGCAGCACGTGCAAATGTGATGGCCGATGCCTTTGGCATCGCTTGGCAATGGACGCGCAGTGCCTATCTACCGTATCCGGGCTACCAGGCCGTCGAAGGAGCGCTCGGTGAGTACAATGGCAAATTCATGGTGAGCCAGATGGTGTTGCGTGGTTCGTCGCTTGCCACTCCCGAAGGTCACGAGCGCTTGAGCTACCGCAATTTTTTCTATCCATCGGCGCGTTGGCAATTCAGCGGACTGCGCCTGGCAGAGTTTGTGTGAGGGCGTCACCATGGTTGCAGCAGTAGCACGCAAACGCGTTCTTCAGCAGAGTCCCGAGGTTTCCACATTCGAGGCGGACGTCCTTGAGGGCCTGCACGCGGCGCCCAAGCACATGCCGGCGAAGTACTTTTACGACGCTGCCGGTTCGCAACTGTTCGAGCGCATAACCGAACAGCCGGAATACTACCCGACCCGCTGCGAAATGAAGATCCTACGCGATCACGCCGTCGATATTGCCAAATTGATTCCGCAAGGTGCGGCACTTGTTGAGTTTGGCAGCGGCTCCAGCAAGAAGGCGCGCATCCTGCTTCGCGCCGCGCCAAAGCTTGCGGCTTATGTGCCGGTTGATATCTGCCGTGAAATGATTGAGCAGGAAGCAGCCGAGCTGCGGCCCGATTTTCCTCACGTCAGGGTGCTGCCGGTGACGGCCGACATTTGCGAGCCGTTCGAATTGCCTGACGAAGCCAAGGCTGCGCCGGCCCGTATCGGTTTCTTTCCTGGCTCGACCATCGGCAATTTCGAGCCACATGAGGCATCAGCATTTTTACGCAATGCGGCGAATATTCTCGGGCGCGGCGCCACGCTCATTATTGGCGTCGATCTGATCAAGTCGGCAGAGGTGCTCAACGCGGCGTATAACGATGCCGCGGGCATCACCGCCAAGTTCAACTTGAATCTGCTTACCCGTATAAACCGCGAGCTCGGCGGCACCTTCCGCCTGAATACCTTCGAGCATCATGCATTCTACAATCGCGAACGCCATCGCGTCGAAATGCATCTGGCAAGCCTCAAACGGCAAAAAGTAAAGGTCGCCGGCGAAACGTTCGACTTTCGTGCCGGCGAAACTATTCATACCGAGAACAGCTACAAATACAGCATTGAATCGCTCGCCGCGCTTGCGCGCGGTGTCGGCTGGTTGCCCGCGGCCGCTTGGATCGACAGTGGCAAATATTTCTCGATCCAGGCCTTCGCGCTTGCCGCTTGACTTGCTCGCATTCGATCGACTGCGCTAAGCCTTGCGCCGCCGGCCATGATCGGCCGGGCGTTTTAAGGCAGGGCATGGTTCATGAAAATCGTCGGTTTTGAAGCGAACAATGGCGTACGTCTGGGCATAGTCGAGAACGACACTCTCATCGACCTCCAATCGGTGGAGGCAAATATGCCGGATGACCTCGGCGAAGTGCTGCGGCGGAACCACGGCGATCTCAAAGTGCTCGCTGATATTGCCAGGAAAGCGCCGGCTTCTGCGCACCGGCGGCTCGCTGGCCTTAAATATGCACTTCCTGTCGCGCGCCCCGGAAAAATCGTTTGCCTCGGGTTGAATTATCTCGATCATGTGAAGGAAGGGCCGCAGCGCGACAACATTCCGAAATTTCCGTCGATCTTCTTTCGAGTGCTCACGTCAATGGTACCGCATTTGCAGCCGATTGTGCGCCCGAAGGAATCGATCCAGCTCGACTATGAGGCCGAGATGGTCGCGGTTGTCGGTAAGCGCGCCAAGCATCTCACCATGGCTAACGCCGTCGAATGCATTGCCGGCTATTCCTGCGCGAACGAAGGATCCGTGCGTGAATTCCAGCGTCATACGACGCAATGGGGCATGGGAAAGAATTTTGATCGCACCGGCGGCTTCGGCCCATGGATGGTCACTGCTGACGAAATTCCGCCCGGCGGCACGGGCTTGAAGATCATGAGTCGGCTGAATGGCAAAACCATGCAGTCTGACAACACCGCCAATATGATGTTTCCTTTGGCGGAGACGCTGGTCTATCTCACCAAAGGCATGACATTGGACCCCGGTGACGTCATCCTCACCGGCACACCATCGGGCGTCGGTCATGCGCGCAAGCCCGAGCCGGTGTGGATGAAGGCCGGCGACACTTGCGAGATCGAGATTGAAGGGGTCGGTGTGTTACGAAATCCAATCGAGGACGAAAAAGGCTGACAGCGTGAGGGTCTCATGAAGCGCAATCGTGTCGCTGCGGTACTGGTTGCCGGGCTGGCGGTCATTGCCAACGTACCGGCTTCTGCGGAATGGCCAAATGACAAACCAATCCGCGTGTTGGTCGGTTTTGGACCTGGCGGTGGCACTGACATTGTAACACGCATCATTGCGCCGCCCCTGTCCGAGTTGCTGCATCAGACGGTGGTGGTTGAGAACAAGCCGGGTGCCGGCGGATCGATCGCTTCAGCGGAAGTCGCAAAGGCCGACAAGGATGGCTATACCGCCTCCATGATCAGCGCTGGCCATACTGTCTCGGCGGTTATGGTCAAGTCTGTGCGTTATGATGCGGTGAATGACTTTGCACCCGTGGCGCTGGTCGCCGACAGTGTCTTCGTTGTCGTGGCGCGCAAGGATTTTGCGGCCAATGACATCAAGGGGCTCGTGGCGCTCGCCAAGGCCTCGCCCGGCAAGCTGAATTTGGCAAGTGTCGGTCTTGGCTCGACTCAGCATTTTGCAGGCGAACTGCTGAACCAGTCGACCGGCATCGACGTGAAGCACATTCCCTACCGCGGCACTCCCGGCGTGGTGACGGCGCTCCGCGCGCAGGAAGTGGACTATGCGGTGGAGCTCTTGCACGCTGTGCAGGGTCAGGTGCAGGCGGGCGAACTCAAGCTGCTCGCCGTAGGCGCGCCGACACGCTGGCCGACGATTCCGAATGTGCCGACTGTCGCGGAGCAGGGCGTTGCCGGCTATTCAGTCATTGGCTGGTATGGGTGGGTTTATCCGGCGGGCACGCCGCAAGTGATTGTCGACAAGACCAACGCCGCCCTCCAGGAGATTCTCGCCCGCCCCGAAATCAAGGAGCAGATGGCGAAGGCCGGCGCCGCGGCGCACGTCTCAACGCCTGCCCAATTCGGCCAACATATGGCCGATGAAGTCGCCAAGTGGAAAGCAGTCCGCGACAAAGCTGGCCTTGAACCGCAATAGCGGCGGACGTTGTAACGGGAACAAACAGAGGAAAATATGGCCGATCAGTTCAACGTGCTCGTCATTTGCGGATCGCTCCGCAAAGGTTCGTACAACGCCGCATTAACGCGCGCATTGCCGGGCCTGGCACCGCCTGAAATAAAACTCGTAACAGCACCGTCGATCGCAACGTTGCCGCTATACAACGCCGACGTTCAGGAAACGTCCGGCTTTCCCGGGCCGGCAGAAGATCTCGCAACTGCGATCCGCGCCGCTGATGGCGTACTGTTCGTCACCCCTGAATACAATTGGTCGATGCCTGGCGGGCTGAAGAACGCAATCGACTGGCTTTCACGCATGAAGGACCAGCCGTTCAAGGAAAAGCCGGTGGCGATCCAATCCTGCTCGCAAGGTCCGCTTGGCGGCGCACGCATGCAGTATCACTGGCGAATGTCGATGACGTTCCTCAACGCCTTCATCTTCGGCACGCCGGAGATTTTCGTCGGCAATGCCGCAAGCAAGTTCGACAAGGATACGCTCGAACTGAAAGATCAGCCGACGAAGGACATCGTCAAGACGCAGCTTGCGGCGTTTGCGAAGTTTATTGCCAGGATGAAACGTTGACTGCTCGTCCCCGCGCAAGCGGGGACCCGGGGCGGCCTTTTTCCGACCTGCATTATTGATCTGGATTCCCGCTTGCGCGGGAACGAGCGGAGAGAATCCTAGCCCGCCGCCTGTGCTCGCTTCGGAAACAGCTGTGGCCTTAGCTTCGGATGACCTGCCATGGTCTTTGGCGCATAGGGAGTCTCTGCGCCGAGTTCTTCCGCCGCATGCCAGGCCCAGCGCGGGTCCCAGATTGCCGCCCGCGCCAGGCAGATCAAGTCTGCCTTGCCAGAGGCAACGATATCTTCCGCCTGCTGATAGCCGGCGATCAGGCCAACCGTCATTGTGGTGATGCCGCTTTCTTTCTTAACTTTCTCGGCAAAGGGAACCTGGTAGCCGGGGGCGAGGGGGATCTTCTGCTTCGGGTCGAGCCCGCCGGTAGAGACGTCCATATAATCCATACCGCGCTTTTTGAGTTCTTTCGCCAGGACAACGGTTTCCTCCGGCGTCCAGCCGCCATCCACCCAATCGGTCGCCGACACGCGCATCCCGAGCGGCTTTTGCTCCGGCCAGACGGCGCGCACGGCTTCATACATTTCGATTGCAAAACGCATGCGGTTTTCGAGTGAGCCGCCGTATTCGTCGATGCGCTGGTTCGAGAGTGGCGAGAGAAATTGGTGGGCAAGATAACCATGCGCACCGTGCAATTCGATTACGTCATAGCCGATGCGATCGACGCGTTTGGCCGCTGCCGCAAATTCCCCGATAACACGCTTGATGTCATCCTTGGTCATTGCATGCGGCACCGGCCAGCCAGCGTCGTAGGGAATCGCGGAGGGCGCTTCCGGCGTCCACCCGCCTTCTTCCTTGGTCAGGATCGGCTTTCCGCCCGCTGCCGGTGGTGTGGTCGGGCCTTTACGTCCTGCATGCGCAAGCTGAACGCCGAGTTTGGCGACGCCATATTGCCGGCAGAAATCGTGCACGCGCTTGAGTGCCTTCTCGTTGTCATCAGACCACATCCCGGCACATCTTGGTGAAATGCGTCCTTGCGGGTTGACATCGGTCATCTCGGTCATCACCAGGCCGGCACAGCCGAGCGACATATTGCCGAGATGCATCAGGTGCCAATCATTTGCCGAGCCATTGTCAGAATTGTATTGGCACATCGGTGATACGACGACCCGGTTCGGCAGGGTGAGACCGCGCATCGTAATGGGTGAGAACAGAACGCTAGCCATTGGGAGGACTTCCTTTCAGTGCGGAGGGCTCAAATTCCGGTGTGGTAGGCGTGCATGGCGACTACCAGACAGCAGATCGCCCAAAAAATGCAATATTCAACGCCGCCGATAACCCAAATCCAGCACTCCGTCACCCGGTAAGTGGCCGCAGCGGCGACGAGCAGATGGAGGAAGGCAACAAAGCCGACGAAGGGCGTGTAGATGCCGAAGAAGAGCCCAATGGTGAGGACAGTCTCGATCGCGCCCGCGATATACATCCAGGTGGCGGGCGGCTTGAAGCCCGCCTTGACGAAGAATTCAAGCGTTGCAGGAACCGTAAACTTGCCGATGATATGAGGGATAAAAAAGACCGCGCAGGTGATACGCAGGATGTTGAACTCGTTGAACAAGTTGAATTTGTCAGCCAGCGACATCGTGCCCCCCGAATAATTTTTGTTCGCCAAGAAAGTCGCACTTCCTGTCGTGGCCGCCAACCCCCAGCGCTTATCACCTAGAGCTTACGGCCCTTGAGCCAAGCTTCCCCTTTTGCATAGAGGGCGTCGAGGTCGGGACCGTCGAGACCGGGCATGTCGCGTTTGACCGTATAGCCAATTCTGGTTTGCAGGTAAGCAAGGTGCCGGTAGCCTTCGGGAAATTGCGACAGCAGATTTTGGTCAAGCTTGAGCACCGCCGTCGGGTCGACCGGATCGAGTCGGTCCTTCTCGTAGGCGAGGCGGCGCAGGACAATGCCCCACTTGCCGCGGCGTTTTTCCAGGAAATCGTAAAAGCGGCCGGTGCATACCACGTCGCAGACAACGCCTTCGACCGGGGCGCGCTGCGAGATTGTCATCTTCGTCTGCGCGATTGCCCGCTTGCCCCTGATGTCGATGCTCATGCCTCCAAGCATGTGCATGATGCGCACGCCGCGATCGTAGCCTTCCTGGCTGACGCGGATGAATTCTTCGTAGGAGCCCTGAAACCAGGTCGCCCACATTTGCCCCTCTTTGTGCCAAACAGAGCGAAAACGATCCCACATGCGAGCGTCGCGCCAGAGCGCCCAATTCTCGATCAGCGCCCGGATCGCCAGGCGGTCGGCGGTGTCGCGTGCCATGAATTGCATCCCCTCAGGTCATGGCCGGGCTTGTCCCGGCCATCCACGTCTTTATGGTTTAATCTTGCTTGACGTCGATGCCATCCGCAACTCGTGCCTGCGCGAGTTGCGGCTTAGGACAGATTGCCGCAAGTCGGGTAAACCCGAGATGCGGTGACAAGCGCGGGCACGACAATCGAGAGGCTGGAAGGATGCCGAGGCTTGCTGGAAAAACCGCGATTGTTACCGGCGGCGCCAAAGGTATTGGCCGTCACTATTCGCAAGCGCTGGCAGCCGAGGGCGCACGCGTCATGGTCGCTGACATTGCTGACGGCCGTGAACTTGCCGAGGAAATTGCCGGACGCCACGGCGCAAATTCGGTCGCGAGCGTGAAGTTCGACGTCAGCGACGAGAGGGCGGTGAAAAATCTGGTAGCGCAGACCATCGACCGTTTCGGCCAGATCGATGTGCTGGTGAACAACGCCGCCTATTATGCAACGCTCAAGCCGAGAAACTTCAATGAGTGGGACACCGAGACCTGGGATCGCGTGATGGCGATCAATGTGCGCGGTCCGTATCTGATGGTGCGCTACGTCGCGCCGCACATGATGGCGCGTCGCAGTGGCAAGATCATCAATATTGCGTCGGGCGCGGCCTACAAAGGTGTGCCGCGCATGTTGCCATATGTGGCGTCGAAAGGCGCAATGCTTGCTTTCACGCGATCGTTGTCGCGCGAACTTGGGGAATACGGCATAGCGGTGAATTCGCTTTCGCCCGGATACATCCTGAGCGACACAGGACTCGAAAACGCAACCCATGTCGAAGAGGAACGCGTGCCGGTGCGCAACAGCCGCGCCTTCAAACGCGACGCTTACCCGGAAGATTTGCTCGGTGCGCTGCTGTTTCTGGCCTCGAGCGATAGCGATTTTGTGACCGGCCAATCGCTTGTTGTGGATGGTGGCTCAGTCAATAACTAGCTAACTGCAATGCGTGGCGGGTATTTCCAGTTCGCGCGGATCTGCGGTATAAAGTTGCAAATTCAACCATCGCGTTTCTGAGGAGCACGCCCATGGCGGTCGCAACCGCAACCGAGCAGCCAGGTTCCAAGCACAATGTGCAGGTGGCGCGGCAGGCTTACTACGACAAGATTTCCAAGTTCAACATGGCGCCACTCTGGGAGGTGCTGAAGGATCTGGTGACCAGGGAGCCAAAGACCAGCCTGCAGCCGACCGTTTGGAAATTCGGCGACGTCAAGCGTCTGATGCTGGAAGCCGGTGACGTGATCAGCGCGGAAGAGGCCGAACGCCGCGTTCTGGTTTTGGAAAATCCCGGCATGCCCGGCAAGGCACGAATTACAAACTCCTTGTTTGCAGGCATCCAGTTGATCCTGCCCGGCGAGATCGCCGACGCACACCAGCACGTTTCTTCCGCTATCCGTTTCGTGCTGGAAGGCGAGGGTGCCTACACCGCGGTTGAAGGCGAAAAGACTCAAATGAAGCACGGTGACTTCATCATTACCGCGAACTGGGCGCCGCACGACCATGGTAATCCAGGAAAGCAGCCGGTGATGTGGCTCGACGTTCTCGACATGCCAACGGTCAATCATTTCGAGGCATCGTTCGCCACGCATTTCGATGAGAAGATGCAGAAGACGAGCCACGCCGATGGCGACTCTTTCGACCGCTACGCCTCCGGCGTCCTGCCGGATGGTGCGCCAACGACAATGAATCGCAGTCCGGTGATCAACTATCCCTACGCCAAAATGCGGCCGATCCTTGAGCGGCTCAAGAGCACCGGTGATGTCGACAAACGTCACGGCGCGCGCGTGCGCTACGCAAATCCGATCAATGGTGGGCCGGTGTTACCGACGATGGGTGCTTATCTTGCATTGCTGCCGAAAGGCTTCAAAGGCCAGCCTTACCGGTCGACGGACGCAACCATATTCGCCGTTGCTGAAGGCCGCGGGACGACCACTATCGACGGCAAACCGTTCGAGTGGGGTGTCAATGACGTGTTTGTTGTGCCGCCGTGGAAGCGCTATTCGCACAACACAAACGAAGAGGCCGTACTGTTCTCCATCTCGGATCGCCCGGCACAGGAAGCGCTCGGCATCTGGCGTGAAGGGAACTAGTCGCGAACACATCTTTTCGATGTCATGCCCGGCCTTGTGCCGGGCATCCACGTCTTAAAGAATCGCAGCGCGCAAGACGTGGTTGGCCGGAACAGGTCCGGCCCGACAATGTGCAGAAATCCGATCTCACAGGGAATCGTCTATGCAGTTTGAGCAACTGAGCGCTGGCCGCGGCGCACTGACCGCGGTGCGGACGGGCGAGGGGCCGGATCTGGTCGTCTTGCATTCCCTGCTCGCCGACCGTCATGCCTTCGACCCGGTGCTTCCGGTGCTTGCCGCGAAGCGCCGCGTCACGCTGTTCAATCTGCCGGGTTTCCACGGTTCGCAACCGGCGATGCTTGCGCTGATGGATGCTTACGTTGCCGTAATCGAAGACGGCTTCGACGAGTTTGATATCGGCAAAGACGCGGTGCTGATTGGTAACGGCTTTGGCGGCACTGTTGCGCTTGCCTTTGCGCTCGCCCATCCCGAGCGGATATCCAGACTGGTGCTCAGCGATGCGGCAGCCGGCTTTCCTCCAGAGGGGCGAGAGGCTTTCGCGGTCATGGCCCAGAAGGTGGCGGACGGTGACCTTGGCAGTATTGCCGAGATTGCTGCGAAGCGTGTTTTTTCACCCACCTATCTCGCAGCACACCCGGAGAAGATCGCGGAGCGCAAGAAAGTATTACTCGATATCGATCCGAAGGCATTCCAGGCCGCTTGCAGGATTTTACAGGAAACCGACCTGGTGCCGCTGCTGCATCATCTCAAGGTGCCGACGTTGGTCGTGTGCGGCCAATTCGATCAGGCCACGCCGCCGGCACTGAACAAGCAGATTGTCGAGAAGGTTGCCGGTGCGCAGTACATTGAACTGCCCGGCTGTGGCCATTGTCCGCCGCTTGAGCAGCCGGAACAGTTCCTGGCCGCGATCAAGGGTTTTGTTGGTCTTTGACCGAAATCACTCCTTGCGATCAAAGCGCCGGATTTCGACTTTCCCCCACACGCCGTTCTGGTGAAATGGGTCGGCACGGTTGAATTTCTCCGCCGATGCACGATCTGGTGCATCGAGCACCATCAGGCTGCCGATCGAATTAGCGCCATCGTCCGAAACTAACGGTCCACCAACCGTGATGGTGACGCCAAATTGTTTTGCATTCTTCAGGTGCTCGACATGCCCGGCGTGCACACTCTTACGCTTGTCGGCGGCATCGGGATTGTCGAGTGTAAAAACGGAAAACAGCATGGGTATCTCCTAGTCGAGCGCCTTGAGTACGGCTTTGACGACCGAACTGGTGCCGTCCTTCCCGCCATATTCCATCGGCCTGATGCCATCGGCATAGGCTTTGTCTACGGCGCGCTCGATACGCTGCGCGGCATCCGCCGCCGGTGGATGATCGTGCTTGTCGGCCAGCCAGTCGAGCATCATCGCAGCAGACAGGATCATTGCAGTTGGGTTGGCCTTGCCTTGGCCCATGATATCGGGCGCCGTCCCGTGGCACGGCTGGAATACCGCGTGTTTGTCGCCGATATCTGCCGACGGGGCGATGCCAAGGCCTCCTATCAGTCCTGCCGCCAGATCGGAAAGGATGTCGCCAAAAATATTCTCCATCACCATGACGTCAAAATCCCACGGCTTGCGCACCATTAATGCGGCGCATGCGTCCACATAGACGTGGTCAGTCTTGACGCCCGGAAAATTCTTCGCGCGTTCATCGAAGATCGAGCGGAAATAGGCATAGGCCTTGAAAGCATTGGCCTTATCGACGCACGTGAGCAGACCGGGCTTTCCGCGTTTCTTTCGCCGTTCGGTGAGCCGCAACGAGAAATCAAACAGGCGTTGCGATGTCTTGCGCGTAATCACCAGGGTCTCGCGCGCCTCGTCGTGCGTGACTACACCTTTTCCCATCGAGGCAAACAGCCCTTCCGTCGACTCGCGGATCAAGATGAAATCAATGCCGCGCTCGTGCGCGCCGACAATCGGGCTGGGCACGCCGGGAATGAGCCGCGCCGGCCGCACGCCGGCATAAAGATCGAAGATGAACCGCAGCTCCACCTGCGGCATGATTTCGGTATTATCGGGATAGCGCACGCTCGGCAGTCCGCAGGCGCCGAGGAGAATGGCATCCGCCTCCTCACACAGCTTGACAGTCGACTCGGGCATCGATTTGCCCGTCTCCTTGTAGTGGCCGGCACCGGCGGCGGCTTCAGTGAAACGGAATTTCAGGCTCGGCGTGCCCGCCTCGATCCGCCGCAAAATCTCGAGGGTAGGGGCCATCACTTCGGGGCCAATTCCGTCACCAGGCAGGACTGCAACATGGAAGGCGGTGTTGGCAGACATTGGATATCCAGGATGGTGTTGTGCTGATTGCAGCGCTAATGAATACGTCTGCACGCGCCTGCGCAAGTGACCATCGAAGGACGAGTCTATGCCGCGTTTTGCCGCCAATCTCGGATACCTATTCACCGATCGGCCACTGCTTGAAAGGATCGATGCCGCGGCAGCCGCCGGGTTCCAGGCGATCGAACTGCAATTTCCTTATGACGTTCCGGCTTTGGCAGTGAAAACCGCGATCGAGAGAAACAAACTCACCATCCTTGGCCTCAATACATCACCGGGCGAACGCGAAGGCGAGTTTGGCCTTGCCGCCGTTCCCGGTCGCGAGAAGGACTGGCAGGTGCTGTTCACTCGCGCGCTCGACTATGCGAGTGCGATTGGCGCCAGCGCAATTCATTGTCTCGCGGGGAAGGTTGCTCCCGAGCAACGCCCGGCTGCCGATCGTGTATTTGTCGACAATCTGACACGTGCAGCCGATCTCGCCGCCGCCAAAAAAATCACTTTGCTGATCGAGCCGATCAACAGCCGGGATCGCCCCAATTATTTTCTCAATTACGTCGAACACGCGGCTGACATCATCGCCAGGGCTGGCGTGCAAAATATCCGGATGCAGTTTGATTTCTATCACGTGCAAATCGTCGGCGGAGACTTGATCTACCGTCTCGAAAAGTTCTTCCCGGTGATAGGCCATCTCCAGTGCGCGGCGGTGCCATCACGCCACGAGCCGGACGAGGGAGAGATCAACTATCCCGCGGTGTTCGAGGCTGTCGACAAGCTTGGCTACCGGGGCTGGATCGGCGCTGAATATCGGCCGCGTGCTCGCACAGAGGATGGCTTGGGCTGGGCGCGCAAGTATGGTGTGAGACCCGCGCGTTAACCGCCAATTAACCATCAATCTTCTTGAAAACTAACGCTTTTTTCTTTGACCGCGAGTTGGGCGTTGCTAGATTGGTGGTATGTGGGAACGGAAAGAAACCGAAAGCGAGTCAACCCAAACCGAGCGCCCGCTCAAGGACGCGGTACGAGAAGCGCGAATTGAGGTGGCCGAGCGCTCCGGCGTCGTGGTCGATCTGCGCGATGCCGATGTCGCGCGCCTCGACCTGCTCAACGAGGCTCTCGATCCCCTTTTCAGGGACATTCCTGACGACGTCGAATTATTTGATCGTGGCGTCAGCAAAGGCGACGTGCCGCGCTTATGGATTGATGTCGTTGCGCATGTCGAGATGGGCCGCGACAAACGACAATACCGGCTTGTGCAAGACACGCGCTATGGTCGAGCGGTTCTTGCGGAATCCTACGAAGTGCCCGAGGTGGTTGCGGCGATCACTCATTACGTGGCGCGTCGGTTGGTCGAGCGTGAACGTGCCCTGAGCGACGATGCCGAGCACGACGTCGCCCAGTCGGTATTGCGGCGCTCACGACGCCGTCGTCACTGGCGTGCCGTTCGAACATTTACGTATGGACTTGTCGTTGGCGTGGTGGCGTTGTTCGCGCTTGCTCTATTGAGCAGCCCGCACTAGCCAATCAGCATAAAGCGGTTTTGTTGCACGACCTCGCCAGTCGGCACGAGGCCGTGAGATATCAGCTCGCATCGCCATGCGCCGCGTGTGCCATCGATCCGGTAGATATTATAGGCTGCCCCGTCCTTATCGCTGCCGGGCGCAGTGGATGCCGAGGGGACGCCAACCGCCGGCACCCGGGTGCCGTTCGGCCCTTCCAGCCAATTGATCATATGCAGGTGGTCGTGGCCATGCAGCAACAGATCCGCGCCATGCGCGGCGATCACGCGCTTGAGTATCGGCGCATCGAGTAAACGCTTGTGCCTTCCCGCTTGGCTTATCGGCGGGTGATGTATCAGCACCACACGGAATACATTTTCGGTTTTCAGCTTATTAAGCACGGCAGCCAATTCGGCGAGTTGTTTTGCTCCGAGCCAACCGGTCGCCAGGAGTGGCGCGGTCGGTACACCGGTTGAAAGGCCGATCAACGCGACGTTGCCGCGATGACGTACAAAGGGAAAACTGGCGACACCGTCATCATCGCTCATGTACGCGCCCCACTGCCGCCCAGCGAAATTGGCGGCCTCCCGCACATAGATATCGTGGTTGCCGGGTACGAAGGTCACGTCCTTCGTTGATCCAAGACTTTCTAGCCAATTGCGACCGTTCGGGAACTCCGCCGCCAGCGCGATATTGGCGATGTCTCCGGTGACCGCGATGTGATCGGGTGATTGCGACTTGATATCGGCGACGATCGCCGCAAGCGCTGCCGGATCGTGGATGAAGCGCCGCCTTTGTTGCCAGTTGATGTAGCCGGTCACACGTTTGCTGATCAGCTCGCTCCAGCGTGGCGCCGGGAGCGGCGCGAGATGCGGATCGGAAAGATGCGCGAGCTTGAACATCGAAGCGGGACTAACCCGCTACGCACTGCCAATCAATATCCCGGCAATGAAAACCAGTGTACCGCCAACAACCACCTGGAAAGCCGCCTGCAGGAACGGCGTGTCCATGAAGCGCGTCCGGATCCACGAGATCGCGGCGAGCTCAATCACGACGACAATAAATGAGACGATCGTGGCGGTCAGGAAGTGCGGGATCAGATAGGGCAACGTGTGGCCCAGCCCGCCGATTGCTGTCATCACGCCGCACACCGTGCCACGCAGCCATGGCGTACCGCGGCCCGTGAGCGAGCCGTCATCGGAAAGCGCCTCGGCAAAGCCCATAGAGATTCCTGCGCCGACAGAAGCCGCCATGCCGACCAGGAACGTTGCCCAGGTGTCGTGGGTGGCGAACGCGGCTGCGAATAGTGGCGCCAACGTCGACACCGAGCCGTCCATCAGGCCGGCGAGCCCGGGCTGCACGTATTGCAGCACGAACATCCGCCGAGCAGTCTCATCTTCCTTCGCGCGCGCGCCGGTTGTGAGAATCTCCTGACTGAGCTTGTGGGCCAGGTTCTCGTGGCCGGCTTCCGCTTCCGCGAGTTCGATGAGGAGTTGCCGCACGGAGGCATCGCGCGCCGTCTCCGCGGCTTTGCGATAATAGCGCTCGGCCTGAAATTCCATGTTTTCAGCAAACTTGCGGACCTCATCAAGCCCGAGAGGCCTGGTCAGCCACAGCGGTTGCTTTGGTTGCAGGAAGCCCTTTACGTCCTGGCGGCGGATCAATGGCAGGTATTCGCCGAATTTCTTGCGGTAGAGGTCGAACAGCATGGTGCGGTGATGCACTTCCTCGTCCGCCATTTCGTCGAATACCTTGGCGGAGGACGGAAACTTTTCGCGCAAGCCTTCGGCGAAACCGCGGTAGATACGGCTGTCCTCCTCCTCATTGGTGATCGCAAGCGCTAGTATTTCCTGTTCAGTGAGATCGGCGAAACGTTTCACAGAGGATCCTTTCGATCGGCGGACAGGCTTTTATATTAGAAGGATTCTAAAGTGAGAACAGACCTTTCGCACTTGTCTGCAAGGCTTTCGATAAAGCATCCCTGAACAGGTATCCGTTTCATGCGCCTGCACCGCCTTCGCCGCATGTTTGAGCCGGCCATCCGCCGGTTTATGCATTTCTACTGGCGGTTCTCGCGCGGCGCGACGCTCGGCACACGTGCAATGGTCATCGACGGCGCTGGCCGAATTTTCCTCATCAAGCATTCGTACATTGACGGCTGGCATCTGCCCGGCGGCGGCGTTGAAACCGGAGAGACGCTCCTCGAGGCACTGGCGCGCGAGTTGGCCGAAGAAGGCAATATTCTGCTTGGCGCTGTGCCACAGCTCTACAGCGTCTACTTTAACAAGCGCACGTCACGACGAGACCATGTGGCGCTGTTTATTGTTCGCGACTTCCGGCAGGACGCGAACCTGCGGCCCAATCATGAAATTATCGAGCATGGGTTCTTTGCGATTGATGCACTTCCCGACGACGTAAGCCGTGCGACGCGCGCGCGTGTGTCTGAAGTATTTGGCGGCGCAGCAATCAGCGAATTGTGGTGAGTTCAGCCGAAACGCGCGCGATCGTGAGGTGCGGCAAAGTCGAGCTGCGGACCCACAGGAACAATGCCGGTCGGGTTCACCTGGCGCTGGCTTCCGTAATAGTGCCGTTTGATCTGTTCGATGCTGACGGTCTCCGCAACGCCCGGCACCTGATAAAGATCTCGCAGATAATTCGACAGGTTCGGGAATTCGGAGATTTGTCGCCAATTGCACTTGAAGTGGGAATAGTAGACCGCATCGAACCGGATCAAAGTACAGAACAGTCGCCAGTCGGCTTCGGTAATCGTGTTTCCAACCAGATAGCGATGCTGCGAGAGGATTTGCTCCAACTCATCGAGCGTATCGAATACATTGCGAAAGGCCTGCTCGTATGCGGCCTGCGAAGTGGCAAACCCGGCCCGATAAACTCCGTTATTGATATTTGGATAGATCAGGTCGTTAAGGCGGTCGATCTCGGTTCGCGAATTTTCCGGATAATAGTCGGTGTGTACGTTGGTGAAATCGTCGAACGCCGAATTGAGCATGCGGATAATTTCCGAAGATTCGTTATTGACGATGGTTTTGCGCTTCTTGTCCCAAAGAACCGGCACGCTCACACGGCCCGAATAGCGCGGATTGGCAAGAATGTAGATCTCCGAAAGCCTGCTCTTCCCATTCACCGCATCGCCGGTGGATCCCTCCGGCTTGTTGAAGGTCCAGCCCTCGCGCCCCATGTTGGGCGACACAACCGACAGAGAGATGATGTTCTCGAGTGCTTTGACCTTGCGGAAAATAATGGTTCGGTGTGCCCACGGGCAGGCAAGTGAAACATAGAGGTGATATCGTCCGGCCTCGGCAGCAAAGCCGCCCTCGCCGGAAGGGCCGGGGCTTCCATCCGGTGTGACCCAATGGCGGAATTGCGTGGCCGGCCGGACGAAATGGCCGTCTTTTGTGCGCGAAATGTCGTCCTGCCACACGCCCTCGACCAGAAGTCCCATTTTCCGCAACTCCACTATTTCCAGCTACGTGCATCAGGTGGCGTCATTTAGCACGAAATCCAAGAGCTTTAACCAGATCGTCATGGCCGGGCTTGTCCCGGCCATCCACGTCTTTTATGCCGTACGCGCGACAAGTCGTGGATGCCGGCACAACGCGGGCATGACGGCTGAGATGCCGGGACGTCATGAGTGAACTGGCGCTGATAATTCTGCCAGAGACCGCAGCCGACGCAGCCGCGATCGAGCGCCTGCATGAACGTACGTTCGGCCCCGGCCGTTTCGCGCGCACAGCGTTTCGAATCCGCGAGGGCAGGGGCCACGTGCTCGATCTGTCGTTCACCGCGCGCATTGGCACACTGATGGTTGGTTCGGTGCGGCTGACACCCATTTGTATTGGCGACACTCCAGCGTTGCTGCTCGGTCCGCTTACGGTAGAACCGCCCTTTCGATCGCACGGGGTTGGGACCGCACTGGTGAAGCGCGCCCTCATGGAGGCAAAGACCAGTGCCCACAAACTTGTGGTGCTGGTCGGCGATGAACCGGTCTACGCCAAATCCGGCTTCAAGCGCATTCCGAAGGGTCGGGTGAAAATGCCGGGGCCGGTGGACCCGGCGCGCCTGCTGGTGGCCGAACTTGCCGCCGGGGCCTTCGATGGCGTGGCCGGTTTGATCCGCCCCGATTGGGAAACGGCCTAGCGCAGTGCGTTGCTAACGGCCCTCTCTCGCCCAGGTCGCGGCGAGCGAGCCGATCAGCAACAGGAGACCGATGAGGCCGGCAAAGATCGGTAATACGCCGATGCCGCGCACAACGCTGACGTCGCGCATTTTTACACCCATCCAATCATCACCTTTGTAGGTCGTGCTGGTGCGCACCGGCACGACCCGCGGAATATTGAGACCGGTGTCCTCGGCGATCCGCCTGGCATCTCCGCCCGTGGCATTGCTCAAGGTATGCAACACCTCGGTTGTGGACGTCACCTCGGCGAATTCGCGTGGATTGGCGGGGCCGACATTTGTGAGCGCCGTCAACTTGCCGTCGGTTGCGCGCCAGAGGCCGAGTTCGTTGACTGTCATCGCGGCGCGCCATAGTCCTGGCTCGACCGGCTGGAGTTGGATTGTCCTGGCTTCGCCCGTCGGCGAAGTGATCGTGACCTTGTCGACGGTATCCGCCATTGTCTGCCGCTGCACAGTGATGTCGCGACCGCGCACAATCAGCCGCAGTGCCTCTTCCTCCAGATCAGGCTGCTTCATAAGCCAGTGGGACAGGCGCCGCAAAAGATCGAGATGCGGTCCGCCACCTTCATAGCCGCGCGCCCACAGCCATATGTGATCCGACAGGAGGAGCGCGACGCGGCCTTCGCCCTCGCGCGCCAGCACGAGCAGCGGTTTGCCATCCGGGCCCTCCATTATATTGGTCCCGGTGCTGCGCTTGATGTCGACGAGCCGGAACCAGCGGCTCCAATGCGGAGGGTCGGTTTCCGAGCCCTCAAGATTGCGTGTCACCGGGTGTCGATGGCCAGCTTCGGTGAGCTGTGCCTGAAAACTGCGCTCGGTTATTTCGCCCGTCGGTTCGGCAGGCAGGATGCCGTCGAGCGGTGTTCGCCAAATGCTGGTGGGGCTCGCGTAGTCGGGCCCCGCGGCAATCAGCACGGCCCCACCGTCGCGCACATATTTTGCAATATTGTCGAAATAAATGAGCGGCAGCACTCCCTGCCGGGCATAGCGGTCGAAAATGATGAGCTGGAATTCCGCAATCTTCTGCTGGAAAAGTTCGCGCGTGGGGAAGGCGATCAATGACAGCTCGTTGATAGGCGTGCCGTCCTGCTTTTCAGGTGGCCTCAAAATCGTGAAATGCACCAGATCAACGGAGGCGTCCGATTTGAGGAGATTTCGCCAGGTGCGCTCGCCTGCGTGCGGTTCACCGGACACCAGCAGCACGCGTAGCTTGTCGCGCACTCCGTCGATTGAGATTACAGCGCGATTGTTGACCTGCGTGAGTTCACCGTCGAGCGGAGACGCTTCAATCTCGACGATGTTGGGCCCGGCGTGAGGAATTGGCACATTGAACTTGACGTCGCTGCGTACTGTGACAGTACGCTTGTTGAGAACCTCTCCGTCGCGGCGGATGGTGACTTCGGCCGCGCCGACCCTGGCGCCCTGATCCTCGACACGGAAGCCGATCGTCTGCGATTGCCCAACGATGCCGAAGCGTGGGGTCAGGGTGAGCACAATCCGGCGGTCAATTTCGTCTTTGTGGCCCGTAATCAATGCATGCAGTGGCGCGGAGAACCCCAGCGTGGAAGCGTCGGCAGGCACATCGTGAACGCGGCCATCGGTGATCAGGAAGGCGCCGGCGACGCGATCGGGCGGTACGTCCGCGAGAATCGACGACAAAGCCGAGAAAAGCTTGGTACCGTCGGTTTCGCCGTCAGCTGCGCCGGCTTCCGCCACCCGCACCTCGAGTCCCGGAATTCGCTTGAGCCGCTCGGTAAGAGTTGCGCGCGCGGCCTCCGTTTGCTGGGCGCGATCGCCGAAGTTCTGACTCGGACTCTTGTCGACGATAACGGCGGCGACCGACGGGATCGGATCGCGGTCTTCACGTGTGAGCGATGGGTTTGCGAGTGCAAGCACCATCAGACCCAGTGCGAGCGCACGCAGCGGCGCGCCTCGGCTCCGCGTGACGAGCAGTATCGCGGCGATCAGAACGGCTACGGCAAAGGCAACCCACACCACGTAGGCCGGCACCAAAGGAGCAAATGAAATACCGAGGTTCATGAATTCCTACTGCCCCAACCGTTCGAGCAGTGCCGGGATATGCACTTGATCAGCCTTGTAGTTGCCGGTCAGCGCATACATCACGATATTGACGCCGGCGCGGAAGGCGAACTCGCGTTGGCGCGCCTCGCCCGGCACCAGTGGAAGCATTGGTTGTCCGTCGGGGCGCATTGCCCATGCGCCGGCAAGATCATTCGAGGTAATCAGGATTGATGACACACCGTCACCCGCACGGGCCGGTCTGTTCGGCTCTTCGTCTTCGTTTTCTGCCGGTAGTGCTTCGACCCACAGCTGGCCATTGGTGAAACGTCCGGGGAAGTCGCGCAGCAAGAAAAACGTCTTGGTCAGCACGTGGTCGTGTGACACAGGCTCAAGTTCGGGAATGTCGAGCGAAGACAGGATCGAGCGAAGCGCAACCATGCCGGGCCCGCGCATCTCGCCACCCCGCCCAGCCGGCGCATCGACCGCATCGCGGGTGTCGAAGAGCACGGTGCCGCCGCGCTTCATGTAGGTATCGATTTTTTCGAGCGCGGCCTGTGATGGCTTCGGTGCGGATGGAGACACCGGCCAATAGATCAGCGGGAAAAAAGCAAGTTCGTCACGTGACGGATCAAGCCCAACGGGGTCTCCGGCTTCCAATGCGGTCCGCTGCGCGAGAAACAGCGTCAGGCCCTGCAGCCCTGCTTTACTGACGTCATCGACCGCAGTGTCGCCTGTAATGATGTAGGCAAGATGCGTTTGCAGCGTTGCCTTCTTGGCGAAGTCTTCCTGCTGTGCAGTCAGCGGTGGCGGTTGCTGCTGCGGCGTGGATTGCGCGCGCGCATCGTGAAGTGTCATGGCGCTAAAGAAACCAGCCGCCACCAGTGCGGCTGCCGCACGCCGGCGCGGCCGCAAGGCACTCAGACCGCCCGACAGCATGACCACCACCAGCGCGTCGAGCATCAGCAGGGCGAGAGCGGCAAGAAAGATTGGTCCCCGAAGATCGAGCGGCTCGCCATGCCGATAGACGTCCATGCGCGCATTGAGGGATGACACGTCGAGGGCAGACGGGCGGTCGGCAGGCGCCAACGTATTGACCGCAACCAGACCTTCCGGTGGCCCGTAAAAGCCTGGCGGGTGATCGAGACTGGCACGCCCGGTGTAGTTACTCGGAATAGGCCGCGCGGTCGGCGGCGGTGTTGTAAATGCGCCGAAACCGTCGAGGGTGCGGGTCGGCGGTACGACCTGAGCGCTGCGATTGCCGGCGCTCTCGGTTGATGCGCTGTCGCCGTCCGCGGTTGCGCTGGAGCCGGCGAGTGCCACCAGCCGCCGGAGCATGTCGACGAAAGTGCCCGACAGCGGCAGGTCAGACCAGCGGCTGTCGGCCGTAACATGGAACAGCACAATCAATCCTTTGCCGCGGCGCTCGGCGGTGACGAGTGGGGTGCCATCGGCAAGCGTCGCCCAGGTCCGGTCATTGAGCTGTGAATCCGGTTCCGCCAGCACCTGCCGGCTCACGGTGACGTCGTTCGGAACGGCCATTCCATTGAATGGGCTTTCGCGTGAGAAGCCCGCGAGTGGCTGTGGTTTGTCCCAGCTCAGACTGCCGCCCAGTATGCGCCCGCCGCGCCGCAACTTCACTGGCACCAGATTGTCGTCGGACTGTGCAAGATGTGGCCCGGCAAAGCGCACCAGCACGCCGCCATTGTCGATCCACTTGTTCAAACGGCCGAGCGCCTCGGTAACGTTGCCGACATCGGCAAGTATGAGCATCGGCAGATGCCGATCAAGGAAGCGCGCCACGGCTTCCGCCGGTGCCACGCCTTCGGCAAGACTCACGTCGGCGAACGGATTAAGCGCGCGCCCGAGATAATAGGTTGCACCGATCAACGGCTGGGAGCGGTCGGCAGTTGACCCGGACACGACGCCGACCGTTCGCCGGCGCCAGCGCTTGTCGAGGAGCTGTATTGCCCCTGCCGAGTGTTCGCCGACGATCTCAAGGCGCGCGACGTCGTTGCGAATTTCGACAGGAAGGTCGATGACCGCGTCGGCTTCCCCTTCTCCGGACTTGAAGCTGAAAGGCGCCTCACCCAGCGGCAGACCTTTGAGGTCGATGGCACTCACGATGCCGCCGTCAGCGGGCGCGGTTCCTGCGCGCAGGACCTTTACTGTCAACGCGCCGGCGGCATTGTCGGCAGCGGTGAGCGCGTGTGAAATCGGCAACCCACCTTCCACGATAGTCAGCGGATGACTGCCGACAATCCGTTTCAGGCCCTCAATGAATCCGGCGCCCTTGCCCAAGTCCACACCATCTGAAAGCCAGATAATTTCGACATTCGGCGCGGTCGCGAGAAAGCGCTCGATCCCCGGCAGCGCGTCCACGCGATCAACTCCGTAAGGTTTAGGTTTGATCTGCTTGATTTGTACGCGCGCGGCGCCGGCGACCTGCAATGAGATATCGCGCTCGGTTTCGGACATAGGCAGCACCGCGACGCCGCGATTGTCCGCCTCGGCGCGCGCGATCATCTCGTCTGCCGTGCGCAGTCGCGCGTCCCAGGTCGACGCCGCGGGCCAGCCGTCATCAAGCAAAATCAGCAGCGACGCGGCACGATCTTCTGTCGCAAGCGGAGGATTCCACAGAGGTCCAGCGGCGGCGACGATCACGAGTGCCGCCAATGTGAGCCGCAACAGAGTGAGCCACCATGGCGTGCGTGCTGGCGTTTCCTCCTTGGGGGAGATCTCGAACAGAAGGCGCGTCGGTGGAAAGTCGACACGCCGTGGACGAGGCGGCACCAGGCGCAGTAACCACCAGAGGACCGGCAAGCTGAGCAGGCCGAGCAGCACCAATGGTTGGGCAAAGCCGAGCGGGATTGAACCGATCATGCGGCGCTCGCTGGGCTCGCCGGCGTGTGCCGGCTGTTAATGACGAATGGCTGCGCGTTGTCGCCCATGCGTGAATGCAATACCAGCAAGAGTTCGCTCGCCGGCCTGTCGGTGCGATGAATGGCAAAGCTCCAGCCGCGCAAATCCGTCTCGGCGCGGATTGCAGCGCGATGACGCGCGAGGATAGCCTGATAATCATTGCGCCAGGTCTCAGCGCGGCCAGCCGTGACGCTGCCGGCGCCCTCCGGCTCGATAAATTCGACACGGCCGGAATAAGGAAAGCTCTCTTCGGCCAGATCGACGATCTGGACAACGTGGCCGTGCGCGCCGGTTGCCGAAAGCTGAGCGATTGTGCCGCGGACCTCGCCAATGGGGGCCCAGAGATCGGACAGCACGACGATTTCGGATAGCGGTGATGGTGCGAAGGATGGCGGCAGGCTGGCGCGTTCCGTGGGGTCGTGCAGGATCGCTTCTGCCAGTTTCTCGATCACGTTGCGGCTCGCGGTGGGGCGCATGAGGCCGGGCACGCCAACCCGTTCGCCGCCCTGCACCAGCACCTCGGCCAATGCAAAGGCAACGATCAGCACGCGCTCGAGCTTGCTGTCGGTCGACGACGTGGACGCGAACGTCATCGATGGTGAGCGGTCCGGCCAAATCCACACGGTGTGCGAGGCTTCCCACTCCCGCTCACGCACATAGAGGTGATCATCGCGCGCGGAACGGCGCCAATCGACGTTCTGTGCGGGCTCGCCCGACACGAAGCGGCGGTATTGCCAGAAATTCTCGCCCGGCCCGGCCCGGCGGCGGCCGTGCAGGCCATGAATGACAGTCGACGCGACACGGCGCGCCTCAAGAATGAGCCGCGGCATTGCATCGGCGAGTTTGCGGGCGCCGACCGTTGCCTGTCGTACCGTACCGGTTTCGATGTCGTTTAAACGTGGCTCCGCCATCGCGATTATCCGATGCGCGCTTTCAGCCGCCGGATTACGTTGGGGATTGTTTCGCCTTCTGCGCGGGCGCCAAAAGTCAGCGCCATGCGATGCTTGAGCACCGGCTCGGCCAGCTCAATCACGTCGTCAACGGACGGGGCGAAGCGGCCGTCAAGAAGTGCGCGTGCGCGAACTGCCAGCATCAGCGCCTGGCTGGCGCGCGGACCCGGACCCCAGGAAATGAGCTTGCCGATTTCGCCACCTTCGGGACCCGGACGCGCCGAGCGCACCAGCGCGAGGATCGCTTCAACAACGGACTCGCCAACCGGTAAACGACGAACCAGCCGTTGTGCCGACAGCAAGTCTTCGGAGGTCATCGCCGGCTTTGCGCGCGATTCTTCGGCGCCGGTTGTATCGAACAGGATTTTTCGTTCGGCCTCCTGATCGGGATAATCGACGTCGATTTCCATCAAAAAGCGGTCAAGCTGCGCCTCGGGGAGCGGATAGGTGCCTTCCTGTTCGAGTGGATTCTGCGTCGCAAGCACGTGGAATGGCTTGGGCAGATCGTGGCGGGCTCCTGCGACGGTGACGTGCTGCTCCTGCATTGCTTGCAGAAGTGCCGATTGGGTACGCGGCGACGCGCGATTGATTTCGTCGGCCATGAGCAACTGCGCGAACACGGGCCCTGCGATGAAGCGGAAGCTGCGTTTGCCGCCCGGATTTTCTTCCAGCACTTCGGTGCCGAGAATGTCGGATGGCATCAGATCCGGGGTGAACTGGATACGCCGGGCATCGAGGCCGAGCGCCGTGCCCATTGTGTCAACCAGCTTGGTTTTCGCGAGGCCGGGCACGCCCACAAGGAGCCCATGACCACCGGACAGCACGGTGACCAGGGCGTGCTCCACCACCAGATCCTGGCCGAAAATCACCGCGCCTATCGCGGCCTTTGCGGCGCGAACGTGCGCAGATGTTGATTCAGCCGCCCGCACGATCATGTCTTCGAGTTTTTCCAGGCTTTCGCCGCCGCTCTTCGCCATAACGTGATTATCCTTTCATTGGCGCCTGAAACCACCCCGGGTGCTATGCAACAAACACACCAGCGGTGCTTTTCATACGCTATTCGGGCGAATCTGCCTCAATCTATTGGCAAGCTTACGCTATCTTCCGCCGCCGGACCGGGTAATCACGAAGATGCGAACAGGCGCGCGGCGGTCCAATTATCGAAGGAAAACAATGGCGAAGGCAGGGCAGGGCGGCTTGGAAGCGCTGACGGCATCGCTGCCACGCGAAAACAAGGGCCCACCACCCGTAGAACGCTGGAATCCACCCTTTTGCGGCGATATCGACATGAGAATCGCTGCCGACGGAACGTGGTTCTACCAGAAGACCCCGATCGGACGATTGGCTTTGGTCAAATTGTTCGCATCTGTGCTCAAGCGGGAAGGCGACAAGTATTTCTTGGTTACGCCGGTCGAGAAGGTCGGGATTGTCGTTGACGATGCGCCATTTCTGGCCGTGGAAATGAAGACGCCCTTCGGCGAGGGTGGGCGCGTTCTTCAATTCCGCACCAATGTCGACGACTGGATTGCCGCGGGGCCGGGGCACGCGCTGCGCTTCGAGCTCCAGCCGTCAAACGGCGGCCTCAAGCCATATCTGCACGTGCGCCGCGAACTGTGGGCGAAGGTTACGCGCGCCCTGTTCTATGATCTTGTCGCCCTCGGAGAAGAGCGCGAGGTCAGCGGCAAATTGATGTTTGGCGTTGCGTCGGCAGGCGAGTTCTTCGCCATGGCGGAAGCAAACGCGTTGCGGGAGTTCGCCTGATGCGGGAGACGGTGACGACCGGCCTCACGGCATCGGAATTTTTCATGCGCGCACGCCAGCGCCTGACGCTCGAAGCGCCGGCAGGGCTGACCGATCCAAACGTGACGCCAGCGCGCGGTGATCACGATGCCGATCCGGTGATGCGAAAGATCGCGGAGGTGCGTCCGATCCGCCCGGCAGCCGTTTTGGTGCCGATTGTCGACCAGGCTGAACCGACGGTGCTGCTCACTCAGCGCGCGCAGCATTTGCCGGACCACGCCGGGCAGGTGTCGTTCCCGGGTGGCAAAATCGAAAAAACGGACGCGGATCCATGTGCTTCGGCCTTGCGCGAGACGAAGGAGGAAATCGGTCTCGGCCGCGCGTATATCGAACCGCTGGGCTATCTAGACCTCTACATGACGACGCTTGGCTATCGCATTGTGCCATTGATCGCGCGCGTGAAGCCCGGTTTTACGCTCAGGCTCAACACCGCCGAAGTGGATGTTACCTTCGAAGTGCCGCTTGCCTTCCTGATGGATCAAGCCAATGTGCAACGCCATTCGCGCGACTGGCAGGGCATGACCCGGCACTATTATGCGATCACGTTCGGTGATCGCTACATTTGGGGTGTGACGGCTGGTATCCTGCGCAACCTTTACGATCGGATTTATCGATGATCCGTCCGGTCTTCACCGAAGTCGTGTTGTTCCTGACACCGTTCGTGCTCTACGCGGTGTTTTTGTGGGCGACACAGGCCGGTGTGATGGATTTCAAGTCGTGGCCGTTGGTGCGGGTGGCGACGCTTGCGATAGTCGCGCTCGCGCTTGTACTCGGCAGCTTCATCTATTTCGCGCATTTTTCCGGCGCGCCGCCTGGTTCAACCTATGTGCCGGCGCATATGGAAAACGGCAAGTTCGTGCCGGGGACCACGAAGTGATGCCGTCGCAGGCTGGCCGTACGGATCGAAAGCTCAACGATGCCTGGCTCACCACAGGCGCACTGCCGCGCCTGCTTGGCGTGCTTGATTGCGACGGCGAGGAAGCGCGCGTCGTCGGCGGCGCGGTGCGCAATGCGCTGCTGGGCGTGCCGATCGCGGAAATCGACGTCGCCACCACCGCGGTACCAGAAGAAGTCGTGCGACGCGTCACGGCTGCCGGCTTCAGGCCGGTTCCGACCGGTATCGAGCACGGCACTGTCACCGTCGTTATCGAAAAGCATCCCTTCGAGGTGACGACGCTACGCAAGGACGTCGAGACATATGGCCGGCATGCCAAGGTCGAATTCGGGCGCGACTGGCGGGCCGATGCTGAACGGCGCGATTTCACCATCAATGCCCTGTCGGCGACGCGCGATGGCACGGTCTACGATTATGCCGGCGGCCTGCAAGACCTTGGCCAGCACCGCGTGCGCTTTATCGGCGATCCGGCCAAGCGCATCGCTGAGGACTATCTGCGCATCCTGCGCTTTTTCCGTTTCCACGCAGCCTACGGCACCAGTGACCACCCGGATCCGGCCGGACTTGCCGCCTGCATTGCCGGCCGCGAGGGCCTCGACCAGCTTTCGCGCGAACGCGTGCGCATGGAGGTGATGAAACTTGTCGTCGCCCCGCACGCGGTGCCGACGCTTATTTCAATGACGGACGCGGGATTGCTGCTGCGCGTGCTCGGAGGTGTGAGCTACCTGGCAAGCTTCGAGAACATGGCCAAGGTCGAAGCGGGGATTGGTGCGGAGCCCAATGCGGTGCGCCGGCTAGGCGCGCTTGGCGTTGCCATTCCCGAAGATGCCGAGCGGCTCTGGAAAAAGCTGCGCCTTGCCAACAACGAGCACGAACGGCTTGCCTCGATGGGAGAAGGTTGGGGACGCATTTCGCCTTTGTATGGTGAGAAAGCTGCAAAGGCGCTGCTGTATCGTTTGCGGCCGCAACAGTTCACCGATCGTGTGCTGCTCGGCTGGGCGCGCTCGCAGGCCACGGCGCACGATGCCGATTGGCACGCACTTGCCACGCTGCCGCAACGCTGGACCGCCCCGGCGTTTCCGCTCAAGGCGGCCGACTTCATGAAGCGTGGTGTCGCGCAGGGGCCGGCGCTTGGCGCGGCAATTGCGGCGGCCGAGCAAGCCTGGATCGCGGCCGGCTTTCCCGACGATCAGAGTGCGCTCGATATCATCGCCGCCGAGACGCTACGCGAGGTGCCAGATCAGAAGCCGCCGAATTTGTAGCTGACGCCCGCGCGCACAATGTCGAAGCGCATGTCACGCGACCACGTCAGGCCGCAAGTGCCGAAGTTGAAGCAATTGAGTGACGGAAGGAAGAGTGTGTGGGACAGGTTGCCGAAATCGGCGTGCAGATACTCGGCGCGGATCATCCAATTCTGACCGAACATCCATTCGATGCCGCCGCCTGCGACCCAGCCTGTTTTGTTCTGCGAAAACTCCGCCGCGGCCGCTATTGGATTGCTGCTGCTGCAGCCTAAAAACGTACAGTCCAGACCCAAAGAGGTTCGAACCTCAGTAAAAGCCGCACCGCCAGTGCCGTATACCAACGTCCGGTCAAATGCCATACCGAGACGACCGCGCACGGTGCCGAAAGACCGCACGTCGTCACCGACCGTGCCAACACCATTGAATGCGCCCACGGCGCAGGCGTTGCCGACAACGCCAGTCTGACGGCAAGCCGAAAACTGAGAACGTGTCCACTGCCAGTCGCCTTCGATGCCCACCAACCACGACGGAGCAAACTGCCAATTAAAGCCAGCGTAAACGCCACCGGCGCCGGACGAGCTGTTTAGCGATTGGCCCAGTAAAGTGTGCGCGGTTTCGGATTCTTGAAAAAAGTCAGACGTGCCGCGTCCCTTCCGGGACAGTCCGCCAATATCGCCGCCGATATAGAAACCGGTCCAGTTGACGGGGGCGACAATCTCGGAGGGCCGGCTATTCGGTAATTTCTTGGCAGCATCGTCGGCATGGGCCGGGACGCTCACGGCGCCGACAAGAGCCGAGACAATCGCGAAACTAAACCACCTCATTGATGCCTGCGCTCCATTGATAGCGGAGCTTCGTGGCATGCCCGCCTGGCGCGCCGCGTCCTTCGTTCACAGGACTCAGCAACGTTTTCCACCTCGATGTGGCGTAGAGGCAACTGCCATTCGGAGGTTATGAGTACTCACCAGTAGATGTGTGACACCGCTCCGGCTATGACCATTGCGGCCATGAATCTCCTCTCCGGCTTCCACGATATTTCATTCGTTCAGCTGATCCCGGTGGCGGCGGTCGCGCTGGTCGCATCGATTGTGGGCGGCGTTTCCGGCTATGGCACGGGTGCGCTTATGCCTCTGGTGCTGGTGCCACTGGTGGGCGCCGAACCGGTTGTGCCGATCATTGCCGTTTCGGCGATGTTCACCAATTCCAGCCGCGTCTTCGCGTTTATGAAATATGCCGATTGGCGGCGCGCGGCGATCGTGCTCGCGGCTGCCGTTCCCACCTGCATACTGGGTGCCTGGGGTTACACGCGGCTCTCAAGCGCCGGCGCCGCGCTGGTCATCGGCAGCATGCTGATCTTGAGCGTGCCTTTGCGGCGGCTGCTGAAATACCACGGAGTCAAGTTCGGCGACAAAGGCCTCGCGCTCGGTGCGTTCGGTTACGGCGTGGTCGTCGGTGGCACGGCCGGCTCGGGCGTGATCTTGCTGTCATTGCTGATGGCAGCCGGCATCGAAGGCGCCGGGGTGATCGCAACCGACGCGGCCATCTCGATCGTCATCGGGATCGTGAAGATTTCGGTATTTGGAATTGCCGGCGTCATAACCGCGCAAGTGATTGCACTCGCATTTCTGATTGGGCTGGTGGCTTTGCCCGGTGCATTTCTCGCCAAGGCTTTTGTTGAACGCATGCCGGTACACGTTCACACGGCGATTCTCGACGCGGTGGTGCTCTTTGGTGGTATATTTCTGGTGTGGGGCGCGCTCCGCTAAGGCCCAATCGTAAGGCCGTCGAAATTCGATCACGGCCATTTCACGACGGGTGGCATCGACGACAGTATGGATTCGACATTGCCACCGGTCTTGAGACCAAAAATCGTGCCGCGGTCGTAAAGCAGATTGAATTCGACGTAACGGCCGCGCCGGATCAATTGCTCTTCTCGGTCAGCGTCGCCCCACGGTGTCGTGAAATTCTTCCGCACCAATCCGGGATAAGCACGCAAAAAAGCGCGCCCAACGTCCTGTGTGAAGGCAAAGGTCTCGTCCCAGTCGGTTTCGAGATAGTCATAGAAAATTCCGCCGACACCGCGCGGTTCGTTGCGATGCTTGAGAAAAAAGTATTCGTCGCACCATTTTCTGTATTTGTCGTAAGGCGCAATTTCGGCGTGCGAGTCACAGGCTGTCTTCATCGCGGCATGAAAGGCAATGCTGTCCGGGTCGGCCTCGGTGCGACGCCTGTCCAGGACCGGAGTGAGATCGGCGCCTCCGCCGAACCAGGATTTGCTGGTGACGACGAAGCGGGTGTTCATGTGCACGGCAGGCACATTGGGATTATGCGGATGTGCGATCAGCGAAATGCCCGAGGCCCAGAAGCGGGGATCTTGCTCGGCACCGGGTATCTCCTTGCGGAATTCCGGTGCGAATTCTCCATGCACGGTCGAGCAATGCACTCCGGCTTTTTCGAAGACGCGCCCGCGCAACATCGCCATCACACCGCCGCCGCCCGGGCCGGCCGGCCCAGCGCTTGAATTGCTGACCTCGGCTATGCCCGGGATCGGTTGTGTGCCACTGTGGTCGGTTCGCTGCCACGGCGTGCGAACGAAGCGGCCGCCCGCACGGTCGGCTAGTGGAGCTTTCTCGGGCAGGGCATCTTCCAGACCCTCGAAGGCCGCGCAAATATCGTCACGCAGCGCTTCGAACCAGGTTCGTGCGCGTGCCTTGCGAGCTTCAAGCTGTCCGGCGTCCATCAACGGCTCCAATCTGCAATTATATCCGGGGGGAGGCCATAGCGCACGGGCGGTCGGGACTTGCTATTGCAAGTCCAGCTTGGTCCTGATTGCGTCGAGGTCGCCGCGGCGAAAGCGGCCCGCGCAAATATGCTCGAATTCGTCGACGGCGGCGTCGTAGCCTTTCTTCCTGTTTTGATAGAGAGGAAAGTCCGTCTGAAATTTCTTGGCCAGTTCTTCATGACGAACGACGCGGCGCTGGAATTCGTTGAGGGCGGGCTCATCATAGGCGCCGATCATCGGCAATTCCGCATTGATAAATTTCTGAAGCAGCAGCGCTTCGGCGACCTCGCGGTCGATCGCCGCGATTTCGTAATCGATGGCGGTGCCGATGCGGTCGAGTTCCTGCGCGCGTCGCATGCAGGCCTCGAGAGCAAGCGTTGACACTGCTGGCTCGCCCGATTCCGCAGGTGGGCGCGCAGTCAATTCGGCGAGCAAGGTCCGCGCCGCATTCGCATCAATGGCGCCAAGCCCAAACGCCAGCGTCGTTGCCATGAGAACCCACCGGGCCATGTCCCAGCTTATCACCCGGGCATGTTATCCGTCTGGCGCAGCGCCTCGGCTGCAACGATTGCGGCTGCCATCGCGACGTTGAGCGAACGCATACCCGGCCGCATCGGTATCCGCAGCCGCGTGCCAGCGGCCTTGTGCACTGATTCGGGTACGCCGGCACTTTCTCGCCCGAACAGCAGGACCTGGTCGGGGCGGAAGGCGTGGTCGAGGTAAGATTGTTTGGCGCCGGTGGTCACTAGCACCAGGGATAGCCGCTCATGCGCCCGCCATGTCTCGAAGGCTGCGAAGGATCCATGGCGGGTCAGGGCGACCTGGTCGAGATAGTCCATACCGGCCCGTCGGAACGCGCGATCGGTCACCGGGAAACCGGCCGGCTCAATGATGTGCGCTTCAATACCCAGGCAGGCGCAAAGCCGGAGAATCGTGCCCGTATTCTGGGGGATGTCTGGCTCATAAAGGGCGATCCGCATGGCGGGCCTGCGATTTCCGGCTGCCCGGGATTAAGCCGCTAGACGAATGATTTATGCGGCGAATCCTCGCAGGCGCGGCCGCGCAACCAAACGGAGCGTGTATAAGGTCAGCTGCATAAGTGTAGCATTTAAAGCGCGGCCGGACGCAAAACCGGTGCTTACCTTGGTTGGCCGCACTTTTGCGGGCTTGCGCTTGTACGGCAAGGGTGCCAATAGAACGCCACCGACGCGCTGTCCTGCCGTTTCCAGGGCTGCCGCAACCGGTCCGCCCCCGCCGCCGCGAGACTTCGGTCCCGGGCTCCAGCCGCGGGCGGAAGAATTAGCCAGCCGGAGGAGAGGGCCTAAGACGTGACGACCGTGTCTTCGGCGGAGCACACGCGCCGCGACTTTCTCTACATCGCCACCGGCGCCGTCGGCGCGGTGGGGGTAGCGGCAACGCTAGTTCCTCTGATCGCACAGATGAATCCGGACGCCTCGACGATCGCGGCCGGCGCACCGATCGACGTCGATCTCGCACCGATTGCCGACGGGCAAATCATCAAGGTGTTCTGGCGCTCGAAGCCGATCTTTATCTTCCACCGGACCAAGAAAGAGATCGAGGAAGCGCAAAAGGTCAACGTCGTCGACCTTCCCGATCCGGAACCGGACTCGGCGCGCGTGAAGCCGGGCCATGACCAATGGCTCGTCGTCATCGGAATCTGCACACATCTCGGTTGTATCCCGCTTGCGCACCAGGGCGAATATGACGGCTGGTTCTGCCCGTGCCACGGCTCGCAGTACGACACCTCCGGCCGTATCCGCAAAGGTCCGGCACCGAAAAATCTTTTCCTCCCGCCCTACAAGTTCGTATCCGACACCAAGATTCAGATCGGCTAAGCGAAACGTCGCATTCAAGGTTCAATCATGAGCGGACACTCGACCTACCAACCGCAGAATAAAGTTCTGCAATGGTTCGAGAAGCGGTTGCCGATCGGCGGCCTGATTTATTCTTCCTTCGTGGTCTATCCGACTCCGCGCAATCTCAACTATTTGTGGACGTTCGGCGGCATTTTGGCGTTCATGCTCGGCGTGCAGATTGTCACCGGCATCGTGTTGGCGATGCACTACACGCCGCATGTTGATCTGGCGTTCAAATCTATCGAGAGCATCATGCGCGACGTCAACTTCGGTTGGCTGCTGCGCTACTTGCACGCCAACGGCGCGTCGATGTTTTTTCTGGCCGTCTATATTCACATGTTCCGCGGCATCTATTACGGGTCCTACAAGGAGCCGCGTGAGGTCCTCTGGATTCTCGGCGTCATCATTTACCTGCTGATGATGGCGACCGGCTTTATGGGCTATGTTCTGGTGTGGGGCCAGATGAGCTTCTGGGCCGCGACCGTGATCACCAATCTGTTCTCGGCGATTCCCGGAGTTGGCGACGCGATCGTTACCTGGCTGTGGGGCGGCTTCGCGGTCGGCAATCCGACGCTCAACCGTTTTTACTCGCTGCACTATCTACTGCCGTTCGTGATCGCGGGCGTCGTGGTCCTCCACATATGGGCGCTGCATGTCGCCGGACAGAACAATCCGACCGGCATTGAACCGAAGTCCGACAAGGATATTGTAGCGTTCACGCCTTACGCGACCATCAAGGACGGCTTCTTCATGGCCGCATTCTGCATCCTCTATGCATGGTTCGTGTTCTACGTGCCGAATTTCCTTGGCCATGCCGATAACTACATTCCGGCTAACCCGGCTGTGACGCCGTCGGAAATCGTGCCCGAGTGGTACTACCTGCCGTTCTACGCCATCCTGCGGTCGATCCCTGACAAACTGATGGGCGTCATCGCGCTTTTCTCGTCGATCCTGGTGCTGGCCTTCATACCCTGGCTCGACACCTCGCGCGTGCGCTCCGCACGCTATCGTCCGCTGTTCAAGCAATTCTTCTGGCTGTGGGTGATTGCTTGCATTGGGCTTGGCTGGCTAGGTTCAAAGCAACCCGAGGGCATCTACGTGATCATGTCGCGGGTTTTCACCGTCTATTACTTCGCCTTCTTCCTGATTGTCATGCCGCTGCTCGGCATCTTCGAGAAAACCAGGCCACTGCCGAATTCGATTTCGGAGTCGGTCTTGGGCGCAAAAGCGTGAACGAGGGCATGACGATGAAGCGCACCATTCTTGCTCTTACGCTTGCTGCTTCATTTACTCTGCCCGCAATGGGCGAGGAGCAAGTGGCCCCGCCGAAGCTGAGTTGGTCGTTTGCCGGACCGTTCGGAAAATATGACGAGGCGCAGCTCCAGCGCGGCTTCAAGATTTACAAAGAGGTTTGCTCGGCCTGTCATTCGATTCAGATGCTGGCATTCCGCAATCTCGCCGACAAAGGTGGCCCTGGTTTCTCGGAAGCGCAGGCTGCGGCGGTGGCGGCCGAGTTCAAGATCAAGGATCTCGACGATAAAGGAGAGCCGATCGAACGCCCCGGCCGGCCGGCGGATACATTCCCGCCGCCGTTTGCGAACGAGCTGGCGGCCAAGGCTGCCAATGGCGGCACCGCGCCGCCCGACATGTCCACACTGGCCAAGGCGCGCACTTATCAGCGCGGTTTCCCCTGGTTCGTGTTCGACTTGTTCACGCAATATCAGGAGCAGGGCCCCGACTACATCGCAGCGCTTCTGAAGGGCTATGAAGATCCGCCGAAGGGATTCCAGGTGCCGTCCGGCGGGCACTACAACAAATATTTCCCGGGCCACAACATCGCCATGCCCCCGCCGCTACAGGCTGGTCAGGTTTCCTTCGACGACGGTGCGCCCCAGACGATGGATCAATATTCGAAGGACATCTCTGCCTTCCTGATGTGGGCGGCCGAGCCGCACCTGGTGCAGCGCAAGCGCGTCGGCTTCCAGGTCATGATCTTTCTGATCGTGTTCGCGGGCCTCATGTATTTCACCAAGAAGAAGGTGTGGTCGGCGGTGCATTGATGCTGTTCGATATTCCTTGACGCTGGGGCCCCGTTTGGGGCCCTTTTGTTTTTTGGCACCGTTTCCCGGGCGCAGCGCAGCACACCGCAAGTCGGATATGTGGCAGGCCATAGCGTGTCGCAAGTCGCGCAAACGCGACTTGCGGTGTGGTGCGCTGCAGACCCGGGATCGTTACGATGTATGGCGGTCCCGGATCAGCGTGCATCGCTGCGCGCTGCACCGCGTCCGGGACACAAAAGGATATTTCCATGACCAAATCCGTTCTCGGCATTATTGGCGGGTCAGGCGTTTACGATCTGCCTGGCCTTGCCAATGTGCGTGAGCAGCGCATTGCCAGCCCCTGGGGGGAACCATCTGGGCCTTTGCGCATCGGTGATGTCGAGGGGCTGCCTGTCGTGTTTCTATCGCGGCATGGTCAGGGCCATTATCTGTCGCCCTCCGACATCAATTATCGCGCCAATATTGATGCTATCAAACGTGCCGGTGTCACCGATCTCGTCTCGTTGTCAGCCTGCGGATCGTTCAAGGAGGAATTGCCGCCGGGTACCTTCGTTCTGATCGACCAGTTTGTCGATCGCACCCACAGACGCGAAAGCTCGTTCTTCGGCAAAGGACTGGTGGCGCATGTTTCGATGGCGCATCCTGTTTCACCAAAGCTTCGCGCGTATCTGCGCGACGCGGCGGCGGCCGAAAACATCGCTGCGCATTGGGGTGGCACTTATATCTGCATGGAGGGTCCGCAATTCTCCACTTACGCGGAGAGCATGACGTATAAACAGCTGGGCTATTCGGTGATTGGCATGACCAATATGCCCGAGGCCAAACTCGCCCGCGAAGCCGAGATTTGTTACGCGACCGTTGCAATGGTGACCGATTTCGATTGCTGGCATCCGGATCACGATGCCGTCACTGTGCAAGACATCATCAAGGTGCTCACCGCGAATGCCGAAAAGGCCAGGCGTCTCGTCACGCGTCTGGCGCGCGATTTCCCGCGCGAGCACGAACCTTGTCCGATCGGGTCGGATCGCGCGCTCGATAGCGCCCTGATCACCGCAGCCGAAGCGCGCGACCCGGAATTGATCAAGAAGCTTGATGCCGTTGCGGGCCGGGTGCTCCGACGCTAGCCTTGCCATCATGAACGTACATGCAGGCGTCGTTACGCGCGAGTTTTACAGCAAATAAATTCATTGGGGAGCCGATGCGTATCGTCGATGTGGACCAGCAGCCCAGCGAAGAATGGCGACCGGGCGTGACAACGCGCATGCGCGCTTCGGCGGCGAATAATGCAACCCAGCTTTGCCTGTTCGAACAATGGTGCGACCCGGGACACGGCGCGCCAAACCATCTGCACGCGGTCGAGGAAATATTGTGCGTGCGCGAAGGACAGGCTGACGTCTGGATTGATGACAAACACGTCACGCTGACGAGCGGACAACTGGTCATCGTGCCAGCCGGCCGCAAGCATGGCTTTTCGAACACCGGCAAGTCCGTTTTGCACATTGAGTCCACGCTTGCCGCGCCGGTCTTTGAGGCGGCCTATGACGACAAGCGCGAGGCTTCACGACGCTGGCTACCGGGCGGGTGAAGTGATGAAAACTGGCAGAACCCAACCACGTCATGCCCGGCACAGGGCCGGGCATGACGACTGAGAGGCTCTAGTGTTGCACCGATGACCACTGCCTCCCTCGAAAAAGACCTGCGCGCCGCGATCCGGACGATCCGGGATTATCCGAAGCCCGGCATCATGTTTCGCGACATCACCACGCTGCTCGGCGACGCGCGCGCATTCCGCCGCGCGGTCGATGAACTGGTGCAGCCTTGGGCCGGCATGAAAATCGACAAGGTCGCAGGCATCGAGGCGCGGGGTTTCATTCTCGGTGGTGCCGTCGCGCATCAGGTCTCGGCCGGGTTCATTCCGATCCGCAAGAAGGGCAAACTCCCCCATAAGAGCGTCAGTATCGCGTATTCGCTGGAATACGGTCTCGACGAAATGGAAGTGCACGAGGACGCGGTGTCGAAGGGCGAGCGCGTCATATTAGTAGACGATCTCATCGCGACTGGTGGCACCGCCGAAGGCGCGGTCAAGTTGCTGCGTCAGCTCGGTGCCAACGTGCTCGCCGCGTGTTTTGTCATCGATCTGCCCGAGCTGGGGGGCGCCGACAAATTGCGCAAGATGGACGTGCCGGTAAGGACGCTGATTTCGTTCGAAGGGCACTAGCTCCAAACCATCATGGCCGCAACAAGTGCCGGCATGACGGCCGTGGGGCCAAATACCACGTTGCCAAAAAGCAACGTGGCGAGAGCAAATGCATGATCGCTCGCTAGATCCGGCACTTTGTCGTTTTTGACAAACCCTCCCACGCTTCGGCCCAAGCACTCGCCACCACAATCTCCCATTTTCTGCCGGGTTGAAATTCCAGCGATGCGCAAAACGGCAACGGACTCTCAGCAACGCTCGCCTTCGAAATACGCCGCGCGACAACTGGCAGTTTCTCTTCCGCGTGCATCGCGACTTCTATCCCTGACAAAATGTGTGGCTTGAGGGATAGGCCCCCGGCGGGAACCCACCGGGGGTTTTTGTTTTTATGCGCGGTGCCTGTCATTGCCCGCAAAGGCGGGCGATCCAGTACTCCGCAGTCGTGCAATTTCGGGATCGCTGGATCATCCGCCTTCGCGGATGATGACCGTTTCTATTTGTCGCGATGACCTCGCCACCAACGACAGGAGGCCATCTAACTCTGCTTCGGGCCCCAGGGGCCGGCCGGTGGCCCCGGTTCCGCTCCCCACGGGCCCGCTTGCGGCGCAGTCTGTTGCGGCGCGTCGCCCCACGGGCCGGCGTCGGTGCTTTCCGTTTCCGACTGATCGGCAAGTTGCGGCTGCGGCTCATCCGCTTCGACAGCAAGCGGGCCAGGATCGTGACCGCCAGCGAACTTCACCAGCGCCTCCACACGCGCCTCGACCGGCGGGTGCGTATCGAAAACATTGGAAAAGCCTACGCGCGGGTTGTCGATGCACATTTCCATCACGGCTGAATTGGCGCCGGGTATTTCGCCGCGACCTTCGATCTTGCGCAGGGCGGAGATCATGGCATCGGGATTTTTCGTAAGCTCGACCGAGCCCGCGTCGGCAAGATATTCGCGTTGACGCGACAGCGCGAAGCGGATCACGATAGACAGGACCCAGACCACCACGATGATGGCGATCGCAATGATGACGGCGATACCTGCACCTCCCTTGCGATCATCGCCGCTCGACCGCCGCCCACCGCCCCAGAACACGTTCTGGAAGAAAATACGGAATATGAGTTCGCCGAAAAACGAAATCGCGCCGGCAATCACGACCGCGATCACCAGCATTCGTACGTCGCCATTGCGGATATGGGTGAGCTCGTGGCCTAGAACGGCCTCGATTTCCTGATCGTTGAGCGCGTTGATCAGCCCGCGCGTCACCGTGATCGAATACTGCTTTTGGTTGAGACCCGTGGCGAAGGCGTTGAGTGCGTCGTCGTCGGCGATGCGCAAGGTTGGCATGGTGATGCCGCGCGAAATGCAAAGGTTCTCCAGAAGATTGTAGAGCCGCGGCTCTTCCTGCCGGGTCACCGGTTGCGCGCCGGTGACGGCATCGATCATCTGCTGGTGGAATTTGTAAGCGATCACGATCCAGACGACGGTGCCGATGGTGGCAAACGGCAGCGCCTTGATGAAATCGAATACGGCCGCATTGACAAGGTAATCGAGCGGCGGGGGATTGTACGAATAATACGAGCTCAGCGCTTCGGCCAGCAGCGCGCCGGCAAATACCATCACATAGACCAGAAAGAAAAGTCCGATCAGCAGCGCGATAGATCGCCGCTTGTTCGATTGGATATGCGTATACAGTCCGTAAGCGGCCATGATCTTGCCCGGCGCTTCCTGCGTCATGCCCGGCCGGGCATCCACGCCTTCCTTCCATCTCAAGACGTGGATAGCCGGGACCAGCCCGGCCATGACGAATGAGATTCGGTTGATCTAAAACTTCACGTCCGGAGCCTGCTCGAGCTGGGTGCGCGTTTCGCCAAGATCGAAGAAAGTGCGTTGCGCAAAGCCGAACATTCCGGCGAATAGCGACGCGGGAAACTGCTGGATGCCTGTGTTGTACTCTTGCACGGCGTTGTTGAAGAAGCGGCGGGACGCGGCGAGCTTGTTCTCGATGTCCGAAAGGTCGCTTTGCAGCTGCTGGAAGTTCGCGTTGGCCTTCAGGTTCGGATAGTTCTCCGACAGCGCGAACAATTGCCGTAACGCTCCGCTGAGCACATTTTCCGCCGCCACCTTTTGTTCGACTCCAGGCGCCGCTATCGCAGCATTGCGCGCTTGCACCACCGCTTCCAGCGTTCCGCGTTCGTGCGTTGCGTAGCCTTTGACGGTTTCCACCAGGTTCGGAATCAGGTCGTGACGCTGCTTGAGCTGGACATCGATATCCGCGAAGGCCTGATTTGTCCTTTGCCGCATCGCGACCAGGCTGTTGTAGATGCTGATCGCCCAGATCACGAATACGACAACAACACCAAGAACGACCCAGCCGGTGGTGGACATGGAAGCGACTCCGGAATTGAAAAACGGGAACGATCGAACCAGCAAGTCTATCCTAGCAAGGATAGATCCGGCCAACGGCAGCCAGATAGAGGCTACCGGCAGCCATCCGGTCGTCATGGAAGCCGCTGAAGGATCAGCAGGTTGGCGGAAGGGGGACAAAAAAAGACCCCGAGCTTTAACCCGGGGTCTCTTCGCCAGACGGCTATTCGGGGGGTAAGGGGGGGAGCCGCCCGGCTGAATACTCGGGGCATTAACGCGGCTTCCCGATATTGGTTCCGTCCGGTCCCTCGATCATCAAAAGTTTACCCGCCAGGGCGGGGCAGGTCGTCAGGCGGTCACGATCCAGGAGTTCCATACGCGGAAGGGCACAGGGGAGGGGTGCCAATTCGGAGGGCATTACCATGAGTTCGGTGATGATCAGGTGTCCCGCTACAGGCCTCGACGTTTCAACCGCAATCGAGACTGAGCCCAGCGTGTTCCGCAAGTTGCCGCTGGTTGCCGGCCGAATGCATTGCCCGGCCTGCGGCCAGGATCACGTATGGACTGTCAGTGGCGCCTGGCTTGCGGGCGAACCGCGTCTGGTCGACCAGGCCGCGCTGACGGAGATCGTGGCGGCCTAGTCGGCTAGCTCGCCTCGCGGAACCGTACTGCGGCTTCCAGATCGACTGAAACGAGCTGTGAAACTCCGCGTTCGGCCATCGTGACGCCGTACAGGCGGTTCATGCGCGCCATGGTGATCGGATTGTGCGTGATGATCACAAAACGCGTATCGGTTGACTTGATCATTTCGTCGAGCAAATCGCAGAACCGCTCGACGTTATGGTCGTCGAGTGGCGCATCCACCTCGTCCAGCACGCAGATAGGCGCCGGATTGGTGAGGAACACGGCGAAAATCAGCGCCAGAGCGGTCAGTGCCTGCTCGCCGCCCGACAGCAGCGACAGCGTCGCCGGCTTTTTGCCCGGCGGTTTGGCGAGAATTTCGAGGCCGGCCTCGAGAGGATCCTCGCTTTCGATCAACTGCAACTCGGCGGTCCCGCCGCCGAACAATTGAACGAACAGATGCTGGAAGTGCTTGTTGACCTGTTCGAACGAGGTCAGCAATCGCTCGCGTGCTTCGCGGTTGAGGCTCTGGATGCCGAGCCGCAGTTTCTTGATCGCCTCTACAAGATCGTCGCGCTCGGTGGTCAGCGACGCGTGCTGGCTTTCGACCTCGCGCAATTCTTCCTCGGCGCGAAGATTGACCGCACCCAGGCGCTCGCGTTCGCGACGCAAGCGCTCGAGCTTTTCTTCGATCTCGACGAGATCCGGTAGCGGATCGGTCGGCCCGATTTCGGCAAGTTCTGCCACGGCTGCCGGCTCGATCTCCAGCATGTCACGGATCTCGCGGCCAATATCCGTGAGACGGCGCTTGGCACCCTCGAAGCGTTCCTCGGCACGGGCTAAATCCTCGCGCGCAGCGCTCGCTGCTTCGAGCGCTGTCCGGGCGTCGCGGTCGGCCACGGCCAGAGCGCTCTCGGCGTCTTGCAAGCGGTCCGCGTGCTCACGCCGTGCGGTTTCCGCGGCCTGAACCTCGGTTATCAGTGCACTGCGTTTCTCCGCAAAAACTTGCGGCGCATTCTCCAGTTCGGTGCGGTCACGTTTGGCTTCGGCGATGCGCTGTTCAAGCGTGACCGTCTGAGTGCGCGCGCCTTGTTGGCGCTCGGCCCAACCGGTCTTGTCGGCCGCAAGGGTGGCCAGCCGACGATCGGCAAGTTCGGCTTCTCGTACGATGGCCTGTTGCTCGGCTTGCACCTCGGCGAGCTTCGCGCGCCTGGTTGTTATATCATCACGCACTTGCGCGAGTTTTGTTTCAAGATCTGCGGCCGGAGCAAGTGAGCCGAGCGCGCTTTCAGCCTCCGTCTTGGCGGACGTTGCTTCATCGCGGCTCATGCTCAGCCGCGCGCGCGCTTCGGCAAGGGCTGACAGCCGCGCCGCCTGGCGGTTGAGATCGCGTTCGCGCGTGCGCGTTTCCGTTTCTGCGCTGCTCGCAGCCTCGAAAGCCTTCTGCGCCGCCTCGAGTGCATGGTGTTTAATCGCGACCTCGCTGCGCGCGTTTTCAAGTTCGCCATCGATCTCGGCAAAACGGCTGCGCTGCGCTAGCCGACGGGCGGCCCCCGTTGGGGCGTGCGCGGCGGCGACGAAACCGTCCCAGCGCCAGAGGTCGCCCTCGCGAGACACCAGCCGCTGGCCGGCCTTGAGGCCTCCAGCAAGCCGTGTTCCCGCATCGCGTTCGACCACGCCAACCTGCGCGAGCCGCCTTGTCAGTTGGCCGGGCGCCTTGACGTACCAGGCCAGCGCCCCCACGCCGTCGGGAAGGGCCGGGTCGGTGATTTCGCGCCCGACTTCTGTCCAATGCATAGGCGACGATGGATCGACTGGAGCATCGAGATCGTCGCCAAGGGCCGCGCCCAGCGCCTTCTCGTAACCTTTCTCAACGGAGATGTGATCGATCACCGGCGGCCAGAGGCTGCGCGTCTCGAGCGATAGCATTTTGGAAAGGGTCTTCGCCTCGGTCTCAAGCCGTTGAACGCGCTTTTCCGATTCAGCGGAAGCCTCGCGCGCCGCCTCCAGTTCGCTCCGGGCGACGTTATGTGCGGCTTCGGCGGCAATGGCAGCGGCTTCCGCTTCGGTCAGGGCCGCTTGCGCCCCTTCGACTGCCGCGGATAGCGGCACAGCGTCGGCGCTCTGCAAGGTTGCGAGCTCGCGCTCGATCGCCGAAATTTCGGACGAAATCCTGGAAATACGCTCGCTCTGCTCGCGCGCGGCGTTTTCGAAACGGTTGCGCTGTGCGGTGAGATCGGCAAGAGCCGTGGTGACATCTGTGAAAACCTTCTCGGCGCTGCCGAGTTCCGCATCGGCCTCCGATACCTTTGCATCGACGCCGCTGCGGCGGCCGGCACTCTCGCGCGCTTCGGACCGGATGGTCTGCTCTTCGGCGTTCAGACGTGCGATCGCCTGTTCGGCGTCGGCGGCGAGGCGCTGCTCGCGCTCGATGTCCGCGGCAAATTGAACAAGCCGGAGATCGAGTTCGACGATGCGGTCCTTGGCGCGCGCTTCTTCGCGATCAAGCTCCTGAAGGCCGACATTGAGCCGATGCAGGGCCGCGCCCGCGCGGGCCTCGGCTTCACGCAGTCCTGGAAGGCTGGCGGCGGCGAGCGCCTGACGTTTGGAAGCTTCAGCTTCCGCGCCGACACGATCGGCGACGGTGCGGACGCAAATGTCCTTGGAGTGCTCGGCCTCCGTTACCTCGCCGTTCGCCGCAACCCAGCGTAAATGATAAAGGGTCGCCTCCGCCTTGCGTACTTGCGAGGATACCGTGCGGTAGCGGATCGCCTGACGCGCCTGCTTTTTGAGGCCGTCGATCTGGGCAGCCAACTGGCCGATAACGTCTTCAACTCTCAGCAGATTGGTCTCGGCGGCCTTCAGGCGCAGTTCGGCCTCATGCCGGCGGGCATGCAGACCGGCGACACCAGCAGCTTCCTCCAGTACGCGGCGTCGTTGTTCGGGCTTGGCCTGGATGATCTCGCCAATCCGGCCCTGATGGACGAGCGCCGGCGAACGGGCGCCCGTCGAAGCGTCAGCAAAGAGAATCTGTACGTCGCGCGCGCGCACCTCGCGCCCATTGATGCGATAGTTGGAACCCGCATCCCGTTCTATCCGGCGGGCAATTTCCAACGAGTCCTGATCATTGAAGGCGGCGGGTGCCGAGCGCGTCGAATTGTCGATAGCGATGGCCACCTCGGCATTGTTGCGCGCAGGCCGATTGTTGGTCCCGGAAAAGATCACCTCATCCATCGTCGAGGCGCGCATGGATTTGTGCGAGGACTCGCCCATCACCCAGCGCAGCGCTTCAACCAGGTTCGACTTGCCACAGCCGTTCGGCCCGACGACGCCGGTCAACCCCGGTTCGATCAGGAAATCGGTAGGTTCGACGAACGACTTAAAGCCGAGCAGGCGCAGTCGTGTGAGTTTCATACGTTAGGGCCTTATGCAGTCTTCTTGTTGGCGCAGGATCTTCTGCGGAAGCCGGCTTTTCGGGATCATGCGCATAGCGGGACGAGCAACCGTCATTTCATCGGGCGTTTGCAGTGAACGATTCAGCAAGCCGTTCCGGGGCTTGGCCCCGGCCTGGGTACCCATACGCCGCATGGGTCCGGAGAATGAATCGCCGCGCCCCCAAGGGCAACTGCCGTACAAAAACCGCTGACGGTTTTCCAGACCTTTCCGGCACCTGGCAGGAAACTGGGGGTGGCAGAGACCGCTGGGCCAGGGGTACGCCAGGCCAAAAAACCCTTATCAACCCTTGAGATAGGGGTCGATCGCCTTGGCCATATCCTCGATCGACAGGGCACCCGGGTATGACGTCCCATTGATGAAGAATGTAGGTGTTGATTGGACCTTGAACCTGTCGACGGCGCGCTGACGCACGCTTTCGATGCCATCAAGCACCTGCTGATTCGCGAGACAGGTATTGAAAGTCTGTTCGGTGAATCCGGCCTGCTTGGCGATCGAAAGCAACGGCGGTATCGGCTTCTCAACCGCCCACTGCCGCTGTTGGCGGAACAGCGTGTCGATCAGCGCGAAATACTTGTCCTTGTCGTCCTTGCCGGCGCACCGTGCCAGCATGAAGGCGGCGGCCGCGAGATTGTCGAGCGGGAATTCGCGGAAAATGTACCGCACCTTGCCGGTGTCGATGTAGCGCTTCTTGAGTTCGGGAAACGTCGTCTCCTGGAAGTGCGCGCAGTGTGGGCAGGTCATTGACGCGTATTCAATGACGGTCACAGGCGCTTTGTCGTCCCCCATCGCCATTTCGGGCAAAGCATCAGGTTTCATCAGTTCACCGGCCGGCACGGTCTCAGCTGCGGCAGCCTCGGGAGGGAACGGCGGCAGCGATGTAACGCCAAGCAAAGCAGTGGCGAGTGCCAGGGTGGCCGTGCTCCGGCAAAATTCGCGACGGGTGATTGGCAACGGAGGCTCCTAGGCTGAAATTCCGGTCCGGTACTCTATTGGGCTAGCTGGACATGACAATTGTGGCAATGCCGGGCCGCTCTGCCAAGGCGCCCGCGAGGCTCAATTTCGCTTGATTGCCGCCCCGAGCCGGGCAAGCGCCTGCCGCAAGTCTTCATCCTCGACGTCCGGCAATGCCGCGGCGATGCGCGCCGCCTCGGCTGGATCGGGCTCCAGGGCAGGTGGCTGCTCGCGGCGCCGGAGCGGGGCCTGTCGCAACGCAATCCGGCCGACGGCCTGCCAGCCGAAGAAGCGGTTGACCCGTTCGAGGATCACGGCGGACAGATGCTGAATTTCAAGGGCTGCCGGACCCTCGACCCGCAAGATCAGCGTGGCGGGTTCCGCCGTCTCGTTGCCCACCGGGCGCGGCCAGTTGATCTTAAGCGGTTCGCTGTGAGCGGCGATCTCCGGTCCGACAATGTCAGGCCAGCGAAAAACGATCTCGGTTGAGGCGAAACCTTGCGCCTTGAGAACATCGCCTAAAGTCGCCGCGAGCAGGTCCGAAAGCGGCCGGGGAAAACTGCGCGAGGGCTTGCTCATGAAGAGTTTTCCATGCGCATGATCTTATCCGAACTCCGGTGCCCGCTCTTCGGGACCATGCAGGTACCCCTTATGCCATCGTCGGCGTCATGACCGTAGCAGTCCGATTGTCGAGGCGGAAGAAAGCTCTGGCGCCAGATCCCGCTGAGCTGCTCACGTGGTACGACCGGCACGCTCGCGTCCTGCCATGGCGTGCGCGGCGTGGTGAACATGCGGATCCGTATCGCGTATGGCTGTCCGAGATCATGCTTCAGCAGACGACGGTCAAGGCAGTCACGCCATATTATGCCCGGTTTTCGTCGCGCTGGCCGACGGTTGACGCGCTCGCTGCGGCCAGCCTTGACGATGTTCTGCGCGCCTGGGCCGGGCTCGGCTATTACGCCCGCGCTCGCAATCTGCACGCCTGTGCAAAAGCTGTTGTCGAACTGCATGGTGGGCACTTCCCGGTTGATGTGGATGCACTGCGCGAGCTGCCCGGCATCGGCGATTACACCGCGTCCGCCATCGCCGCGATTGCGTTCGATCTTCCGGCGATGCCGGTGGATGGCAACATCGAGCGGGTGGTCTCGCGATTATTCGCAGTCGAAGACGAGCTGCCGGCGGCAAAGCCAGCCATCAAGCAGCTTGCCAGGTGCTTGTTGCCACCGGATCGGACAGGAGATTTCGCACAAGCGCTGATGGATCTTGGCGCGACGATCTGCTCGCCCAAGCGACCTGCGTGCGCCCTGTGTCCATGGACCGGTTCATGTTTGGCCAACAAGCGCGGCGATCAAGAAACGTTTCCGCGCAAAGCGCCTAAACGCGAAGGGCGGTTGCGCCGTGGCGCCGCATTTGTGGTGCTGCGTGCCGACGGTCACGTGTTGCTTCGTCAACGCTCCGACAAGGGCCTGCTTGCGTCAATGATGGAAGTTCCCGGCAGCGACTGGACGCATGATTTTGATGAAAGCCGCGCACGGCGCTCGGCGCCGCATCTGCGGGCCAAGGTACAGTGGCAGCGGCTGCACGGAATCGTGCGGCACGTCTTTACACATTTTCCGCTCGAGCTTGTCGTTTTCGCCGGGCAAGTGCCGCGCGCAACTGCGGCGCCCGAGGGCGCACGCTGGGTGAAGTTCGGCGACCTTCGCGGCGAAGCGCTGCCAAATCTCATGCGCAAAGTATTAGCGCATGCCCTCGATCGGCGTTAGACGGCCGGAATTCCCGACGCTGCTGCCAGCATCGCATCTTCCGCCCGTTCGATTCGGCCCGGCCGTTTGCGCTGCCGTGCCGCCGCCTTGCGATTGATCTTGCGCTTGGCAATGCCATTGAGCTTTTTGTCGGTTGCCTTCTCTTCCTTCAGATTCATGTTCAGGACTTTGGCGATATCGTTTCGGCCGAGGAGCTTTGCCCATGCGACGAGCGTTCCGTAGCGCGTGATTTCGTAGTGCTCGACCGCCTGAGCGGCGGCGATCAACGCGGCGTTGAGGACCATCTTGTCTTCGATCTCTCCGGCAATCTCGTTTGCTTCGTCGATAATGCCGTCAATTGCCGGGCATTTGGTACCCTGCGGAGTCACGTTGAGTTTCTTGAACGCCTGATCAAGTCGTTTGATCTGACCCTTGGTCTGCTTGAGATGGGTGCGGAACCCTTTCTTAAGCTCGGTATCGGAAGCCTTTTCGACCATGGCGGGGAGAGCCTTCTCGATTTGATGCTCCGCATAGTAGATGTCCTGCATCGTATGCAGGAACAGATCCTGCATCGTCTGCATGTCGGATGAAAACCAGCTCATGACCGCCTCCTCGGTGACTGTTTCCAGCGTTAAGTCGCCTGGACGGTGCGGGTTCCCAAAACGATCAAAGATCGGTAGGAACGGCGCTGGAGTGTTTAAAAATTTTCAGGGAGGTAACGGCATGGCCATTGAACGGCACGACATCGGACCACGCATGAGCAAGGTGGTGGTGCACGGCAACACCGTCTATCTCGCAGGCATTGTGGCCGATAATCCCAAAGGCAAAACCGTTACCGAGCAAACCAAAGACATCCTAAAACAGATCGACGGCTTTCTTGCCAAAGCCGGCACCGACAAATCGAAACTGCTGTCGGCCAATATCTGGATCACAGATATGGCCAATTTCGCAGAAATGAATGCGGTATGGGATGCATGGGTATCACCCGGCAACACCCCCGCGCGCGCAACCGTCGAAGCGAAGCTCGCTGCACCCGACTACAAGGTTGAGATCATGGTGGTGGCGGCGAAGCAGTAATGATTGAGAGGCAACCGGGAATACTGGCGATCTGGAACGATTGCCGCGCCGGTCGAGAGGCCGAATTTGACGCATGGTTTCAGGGCGAGCATTTGCTCGAGCGGCTCGCGGTGCCTGGCTTCCTCTTTGGCCGTCGACACCAGGCGATTTCGGGGAGTTCCGGCTATTTCAATTTCTATCTTGTCGAGTCTCCGGACGTGCTCACATCCAAGCCCTATCTCGAGCGGCTCGACAACCCGACGCCGATGACGCGCAAAATCATGTCTGAGGTTTTCCTCAACATGAACCGGACGGTGTGTCGCCGTACGATCCGGCGCGGCGGATTCCGCGGCGCCTATACGGTCACCGTGCGCTTCAATGAAACGCCCGACCCGCCATTGCTGTCAGGGCTGCTCGCAACGCTCGTTCAAGATCCGGCCGTTGCTGGCGGTGAAATCTGGATTGCCCTCGACCCAGCCGGGATGCCGGTCTCGATGGAAGAAAAACTGCGCGGCGGGGACAGGAAGATCAAAGGCTGTCTGATGGTCGACACGCTGCGCCAGGCCAACGCCGAGGTTTTGGGTGCGCGCCTGGCGAAGCAGTTTGCCGGAGCGGACGTCGGAGTCTTCCGGGTACTTTGTCAGCTCGGTCGAGGTGATCTGTGAAAGAGCTGCTACCGCTCGCAGAGAAAGTCGCCGCGCGCCTGATCGCTCGCAAGCAAACGATCGCGATTGCAGAATCCTCGACCGGCGGCCTCGTCGCTGCGGCCTTGCTCGCTGTGCCCGGCGCCTCTGCGTACTTTCTCGGAGGTGCAGTGGTCTATACGAAATCGGCTCGCGCGGCACTGCTTGGCGTCAGCGACGCAGAGATGCAGGGATTGCGCCCCGCGACCGAAGCCTATTCGTTGCTGATCGCACGGGTCGTGCGCGAGCGCCACGGTGCGACGTGGGGCTGCGGCGAAACCGGGGCGGCCGGTCCGACCGGCAATCGCTACGGTGATCCGGCCGGGCATACCTGCATTGCTGTCGCCGGCTCGACAGAACGGGCGATCACGCTGCGGACGGGCAGTGCGGACCGTGCGGCAAACATGAATGCTTTTGCCAGGCGCTCGCTCGAATTCCTTGTCGAAGTGACAGGCGCTTAGTGTCCTGGTTCTTGATTGTTTCCGCAAGTTCTTTGACGGCACGCTTCGCGTGGCGCTAGCATCGCCTCAAATTCAAAAGGGGGACGATCATGCTGTCACGCCGGGAGTTTCTCGCCTCGAGTGCTTCGCTCGCCGTCACCGCCGGTATCGGCGGTGCCCATGCTGCGATGGGGCCAAACGACAAGTTCGACCTGCTCATCAAGGGCGGCGACGTGCTCGATCCCAGCCAGTCATTGCGCGGAGGGCGCGATATCGGGATCCGCTATGGGGTGGTCGAAGCGGTGGAAGCGGATATCCCCGAGGCGCGAGCGCTACGCGTGCTCAATGCTTCCGGAAAGCTGGTCACGCCGGGCCTCGTCGATCTGCATAGCCACGTTTATCCCTACGGCTCGGCCATAGGCATCCCGGCTGACGAGCTTGTCGCGCACCAATGCACCACTACCTGCGTTTCGGCAGGCGACGCCGGTGCCAACAACTTCGCCGCCTTCCGCCGGCACATCGTGGCGCAAACGCGTACGCGGCTTTACGCGTTCGTGCACATCGCCAATGTGGGTCTTACTCCGTTCCCGATCGCCGAGCTTTACAATATCGACTTCGCGCAAGTGGACGCCTGCGCCAAGACGATCGGCGAGAACGCCGATATCGCACTCGGCGCCAAGGTACGCATGTCCGAGAACGTCATCGCCAAGCACGGCACCGAACCACTCAAACGCGCGATCATGGCGTGCGAGAAATCAGGCAGCGGGGCCAAGGTGATGTGCCACATTGGCGGGGTCGAGACCGGCGAGCTGATGTCGCAAATCCTTGACCTTCTGCGGCCGGGCGACATCCTCACCCATTCCTATTCGGGCTTTCCCAACATGGCGGGGGCCTTCACCAATATCGTCCAGGAGGGAAAATTATTGCCGGCTGCGTTGGCGGCAAAACAGCGCGGCGTTGTCTTTGACGTCGGGCATGGTGGCGGCAGCTTCGACTATACCGTCGCGGAAGTGGCGATCCCCGGCGGATGCGGGCCGGATACAATCTCTTCGGACATTCATGTCTTCTCCGGCAATACGCCGGGCATGCCGTATCTGCCCTGGGTCATGTCGAAGTTCATGGGGCTTGGTTTTACGCTCGAGCAGGTGGTCGCGATGGCGACAATCAATCCTGCGAAGGTGATCAACCGTGCCCCGAAGCTCGGCACCTTGCAGATCGGGGCGCCGGGCGACGTTGCAATCATGGAGCTGGTCGAGGGGCCGGTGTCATTCGTCGATACCCGCAACAACAAGCGCGAAGGGAAGGCCTACCTAAAGCCGGTGCAAACGGTGACCGCGGGCGTTGCCTTCGGCCGGCCCTACGCGTCGCCCTTCGCAGTGAGGTGAGCTTAAGCGATTTCTGCGCGTACTTGGGCGCGTAACTTGTCGATGAGGGTAAGACCCTTCGGCGTCTCGACGTGCCAGAAGGTCCAGCCGTTGCAGGCGTCGAGGCCTTGCGCCAATGCGCCGATGCGGTGGATCGAACCCACGGTGCCGTCGAGCGACACGGCGCCGTCAGCGCGCACGAGCGCCTTGTGCCGCTTCTTGGCGTCGACCAATTGTGCGCCAGGCGTCACCAATCCGCGCTCGATCAGCGCCGCGAACGGAACGCGGGGCGCTTCGCGCGCGGTCACGAAGGGCGCCAGCGTCGGGGCTTCCAATGGCTTTGTCGCGGCGATGCGTTTCTCGGCCGCCTTGGCGTATTTGGCGTCCTGTTCGCAACCAACGAAACGTCGGCCAAGACGTTTGGCCACCGCACCGGTTGTGCCGGTGCCAGAGAACGGGTCAAGCACGAGGTCGTCGGGCCGCGAGCTTGAGAGGATGACGCGCGCAAGCAGTGCTTCCGGCTTCTGGGTCGGGTGCAGCTTCTTGCCGTTGCGGCCTTTCAGACGCTCCTCGCCGGTGCATAGCGGGACAGTCCAGTCAGAACGCACCTGGATATCTTCGTTGCCGGCTTTGAGCACTTCGTAATTGAAGGTGTAGCCGCGAGCATCGGCGTCGCGCGAGGCCCAAATCAAAGTCTCGTGCGCATTGGTAAAACGGCGGCCGCGAAAATTCGGCATTGGATTGGATTTGCGCCAGATCACATCATTGAGGACCCAAAAGCCGAGGTCCTGCATGATCGTGCCGACACGAAAGATGTTGTGATAGGAGCCGATGACCCAGATCGTGGCGGCTGGTTTCATGACGCGACGACAAGCAGTGAGCCAGCGCCTCGTGAAATCGTCATAGGCAGAAAAGCTGGCGAACTTGTCCCAGTCGTCGTCGACGGCATCGACGCGTGAATCGTCCGGCCGTTTCAAATCACTCGCGAGCTGGAGATTGTAAGGTGGATCAGCGAAGACGAGATCGACGGAAGCCGCGGGCAACTTCGCCAATCCGGCGATGCAATCGCCGACAAGAATGCGGTGCGGTTGCGGACTCTCTGAAACTCCACGGGGCGCCCTCGAGGGCGCCCCGCGACGCGACACTACCATGACTCAGAACTCTGACTCAGGCGACGCGGTCGGCGACGCGGGACCTACAACCGACAGGCCGGCATCTTGAGCGCGCAAAGTAAAAAAGCGGTTTATGATCGCGGCTCGCAACTGGGCAAATTCTGCCTAATTAATACGGACTTAGGAGGTATGACGGTGGTGCCAATTGAACGGCTGTTGGACCTGTGGGCGCAGTTCAGCGATGATTACATCAAAGCTAGTGGGAGGAATTCGCGATGCGTTGGGATGATTTCCGCCGGAGCGACAACGTTGAGGACGCTCGCGACAGCGGTGGGTTCGGCGGCGGTGGCGGTGGTATGGGTTTCCCAGTCGGGGGTGGCGGACTCGGCATTGGAACAATTGTCATTCTGGGCCTGATTGGTTGGGCGTTGGGCATAGATCCGAGCGTGCTCATTGGCGGTGCCGAACTCGTCAACAGCGGGAGACACTACGAGCAGCCCAGTCAGCAGCAGCCGAACCGGCAGCCGACCGAGAGGCCCAAGGACCAAATGGGCGATTTCGTTGCGGCCGTGCTTGGCAATACGGAAGATACCTGGACCGAGATATTCAAGAACGGCGGTCAGCAATACAGCGTGCCGCGGCTCAGGCTTTATTCCGGCGCGATTCAGGGCGGATGCGGCTTCGCGCAATCGGCGATGGGTCCGTTCTACTGTCCAAACGATCGCCGCATCTATCTCGATACCTCTTTCTTCCGCGATATGCGCGAGCGCTTTCGCGGCTGCACCGGCAAGAGTTGCGAATTCGCCGAAGCTTATGTGATGGCGCATGAGGTTGGTCACCACGTACAGAATCTGCTTGGCATTTTGCCGAAAGCGCAAAATGCGCAACGCGCTGCAGGCAGCAAGGCGGAGGCCAACCGTATTCAGGTACTTGTTGAGTTGCAGGCTGATTGTCTAGCCGGCGTCTGGGCGAATCATTCCAATCAGCGATGGAATTCAATTGAGCCGGGCGACGTTGAAGCAGCCTTGCAAACCGCAGCGGCGATCGGCGATGACCGGTTGCAGCGGCAAGCGCAAGGCTATGTCGTGCCGGATGCCTTTACGCACGGCTCCTCGGCGCAGCGACAGCGTTGGTTCACGATCGGATTGAAAGAGGGCAAAGTGTCGTCCTGCAACACTTTCGCGGCTGCGGCCCAGCTTTAGTTCCTGGCGAAAGAAGCGATGATGAGCTTCGTCTTCGACTATATTTCGGTGAACACATTCTGGACGATCCTTCTAATCGTTCATGCTTTGCTGGCTGTCGCAACGCTCGGCGCTCTCACGCACCAGGCGGTGTCGGTTGCGATGCCGGCGCGACAGATCGCGGGCGCCAGTGGATTCGTCACACGCTTCCGCGCCGTTCATGGTGCGGGCTATGCGACGGCGGTTTGCGTCTTGTGGGTGGCGACATTTCTGCTCGGCGCCTGGATCTATACCAAGTACCGCATTGCGATCCGTATTCCGCTTGAACGCACCGGCTACTGGAAAACACTCGGTTTCTTTGAGTTGAAAGAGCATGTCGCCGCGTTGGGGCTCGGCCTGCTCCCGGCCTATTGGTATTTTTGGAAGAACCCAAAAAATCCCGCTTACGATAGCGTACGCAAGGCGGTGACCCTTCTTCTGGCGGCCATGTGCTGGTTCGCCTTTCTCACAGGACATGTTCTGAACAACGCGCGAGGCTTTGGATGACCACAGTTGTGGAGCCGGGTGCGGCGACGCGCGACAAAAGAACATCGTCGCTGGCGGCGTCAGCGGCGTTTGGCACGTTCGTAATCGTCTTCGCAATCGCCGCACCGGTCATCTACGTGGTCAGCGAATTGGCCAATTGGCCGCTGTTCACCTACCACCCTGGCACCAACCGCATCGATTTTGGCTGGGCGGCGGCGCGAGTGAACGAAGGCCCGGCCATGTATTGGTATGGCTGGATCGCGACAATGCTGATTGGATCGGCATTGCTCGGCGTTGTTGCCGCTCGTTTCCCGAGTCTGAGTGAGAAAATTCCCTTGTTTCTAATCTGGCTGTTGCCGCTGCTGGCGTTGCCAATTCTCGCCTATGCGCTGATGCCGTTTTGGACCCGGTAGCGGTCATGCGCGCGTGCAGCTTTGCTCTCGCCGCTGCCATGGCTCTCGCCGGTGGCACGGCGAATTCGGGTGGGATCGGCGACGATCATGGTGATGACAGTGACTCGATTTTCTTCGGCACGGTCAAGGACACCCGTGGTGTCGCGATTGCCGGCGCACGCGTGAACGTGAAATTCAAGAACATGTCATTCGTGACCACAACTGATGTGATCGGTAACTACCGGCTTTCGACGACAATCGATCCGGACGAATCCGAGGTCTCGTGCAGCAAAGAGGGTTATCGTCAAAGCGGCACAACGCGGCGCTCGGCGCCGGGCGAAGCAAAGTCGCCGGTCGAAATCGATTGCACGCTGCAACCCGGCCCCTGATGAGGCGACTGACAGCCGCGATAATTGCCTTTTTGATGGTCGCGCCCGCCGGTGCGGAGCCACTCACGCTGCGTTACGGGGCAGCCTATTCGACCTTGCGGAGTATTTACGCCCTGCCCATCGTGATCGCGGAGCGCGAGGGATTTTTCCTGCGCGAAAATCTGGATTTCAAAGTCGTCGTGCCAATCCCCGGCGGGTCAGACAAAATGATCGATGCGCTCCATGACGGCACGGTCGATATCACCCACGTCGCTACACCTTACCTGATCCGCAAGGCCTTGGCGGGCTCGGATGCGGTGGCGGTCGCTGCGGAATTCAACAACCCCATCTACAGTCTGCTGGCGCAGCCGGATATTACGAGTTTTGAAATGCTGAAGGGAAAACGCGTCGGGTTTGCGGACCCCGGCGGAACGATCGCGATGTCGCTCAGAAAGCTGCTTGCGAGGCACGGGCTTGAGGAAACCGACTACGTCGCCAGAATGCTGGAAGGAACGCCCGCCCGCCTAAACTGTCTCAAGCGCGCAGAATGTGATGCGGTCGTACTCGGGCAGCCGCAGGATGTCGCAGCGCGCACCGAAGGCTTTACGCTGTTGGGGTTCTCGACCGAAGCAACGCCGGCGTATCTTTATACAGTGACGGCGGCGCGGCGCTCGTGGGCCGAAGCTCACCGGGAAACGCTCATTCGGTATTTGAGCGCCTTACGCTCTTCTTTCCAATTCATCCGCGATCCGCGGAATCGCAGTGCTGTGGCTGACATCATTGCCGAGACTACCGGCGTCTCGAAGGTAGTGGCCGCCAACGTGCTGGAGCTCTACTTTGAGCCGGAACGCGGGGTTTTGCCGCGCGAAGGTGAAATCGACGCAGAGGCGCTTGCACAAGTAATTAGCATGATGGCGGAGGCAGGCGCGATTAAGCCACCGCTGCCTGCGCCGGAAAAATTCGTCGACCGGAAATATCTGCAGGCGGCGGGTGTAAAATGACCTGCGCGAATATTTTGTTGTAGTATGCCAAATGAATGCCGCGCCGCAACATTGCGGCTCCGCAGAGAGATTCACGATGCCCGGCATTGATGAAAGCCGACAATTCGTGCCGCTGAAAATCGCGGTCCTCACGGTGTCCGACACGCGAGAGACCGCCGATGACAAATCTGGCTCGACTTTGATTGAACGCATCCGCTCTGCCGGCCACGTCTTGGCCGAGCGGGCGATCGTCAAGGATGAGGTCAGGGCAATCCGCCAGCGGGTCAAGGACTGGATAGCCGACAAGTTCATCGATGTTGTCATAACAACAGGCGGTACCGGATTCACCGGTCGTGACGTGACGCCTGAGGCGGTCGAACCATTGTTCGAAAAGAAAATGGACGGCTTCGCGACAATGTTCCTGCTGGTGAGCGAGAGAAAGATCGGCACATCGGCGATCCAGACGCGTGCCACCGCCGGTGTTGCCAATGCGACTTACATTTTCTGTCTGCCCGGCTCACCGGGCGCCTGCAAGGATGCCTGGGACGAAATCCTGGTGCACCAGCTCGATTATCGTTACCGGCCCTGCAATTTCGCAGAAATCATGCCGCGGCTTGATGAGCACTTGCGGCGAAGCACGGCAAAGAGCGCGAAGTCATAGCCCACTGGCCACTTATCTTGTCTTGGGGATGCGCTTCATAGTGTCAGGTCCCAATGCTCGCTTATCACCGCGCGGCCCCAGCTCTTGTGGCGCTCGGTACGCATAAGCTTGAAGCCGGCCTTTTCGTAAATGTGGCGCGCGGCCTTGAGTATGCTGTGCGTCCAGAGGGTGATCTTTTTGTAACCGCTCTCACGCGCAAAGCGCAGGCATTCGTCAACCAATCTTGCACCCAGCCCTAATCCACGCGCCTTCGGATCGACCAGCAGCAGGCGGACGCGGGCGACGCCTGGTTTGTCTTTCGCCAGCATGATGCAGCCGACGTTTTCGCCGTTTAGTTCAGCGATCCAGCAACGCTCGCACGTAGAGTCGAACTTGTTGACGAAATCGGCAACGATCTGCGCACATAGCCCCTCGAACGGCTCGGTCCAGCCATATTCTTTTTCATAGAGCTCGGCATGGCGGGCGACGATCCAGCCGAAGTCACCGGGGCGGGGCGTACGCAGAATGTAACCGCCCTCAGTCTTGGGCGAGGTCTCGCCACCAAGCAGTGTCTCGATTTCCGCCATCGCTGCCACAAGCCGCGCCTGCTCTGCCGGCTTGAGCTTGTCGAGCATGACGGCGACACTCTCCTGCGAGCGCTTCTCGAGCGGCGCGAAGGCATTTCGACCGAGCGCGGTCAAGGCAAGGTGGCTTTGGCGCGCGTCCTGATCGGAGACCTTGCGGGTGATCAGCCCGCGTTTCTCGAAATTGCGCAACACGCGGCTGAGATAGCCGGCGTCGAGATCGAGCGCGCGGCCGACGTCGCTGGCGGTGCGCGCGCCGTGCAAGATTTCATAGAGCACGCGCGACTCGCCGAGCGAATAAGGGCTGTCGAGATAGTTGCGGCGCAAAACGCCGATTTGCCGCGTGTAGAAGCGGTTGAAGCGCCGCGCAGCGGCAATGCGTTGGCCAATCGCGGTCATGCGGGAACGATCGGCTAACTAGTTGATAGAGTCAAGTATATTGATTGACAATATCAAGTAATTGCGGCGCGAGCACCCGCCGACAGGATGCCAATTCGCCGCCGCCCGAGCCGCCGCAGAAGAGCGGCTTCGGCCTCGTCGCCGTTCGGGTGCCCGCCGACGGCATCGTAGAAACGCCGGGCAATCAGCAGGCCTTGCTCAGGCCGGGGACGTCCGCCCAGGGACGCGCGGAACAATGCGACGATCTCGGAAAGCCCCGGGCGCGTCAGGTCGTCAATTCCCGCAGGGCGGAATACGGCGGCGCGCGTGGCCGAGGGGTCTGAAGCCGTCATGAAACGGTCGACGACGTCGATCCAGCCTGGCTGCGGTACCGCGCCGGCCCGCAGGAACATAAGCCAGGGGCTCCGGGTGGTTGCCGCCGCAGCCTTCAGCCGCGCCCCGATGGGCTCGGTTGAACTGATAAACCGGCACCCCGCGAGATCGGCAACCTCCGCAGTCGCGTCGCCCGACCCGCCATCCGCGATAACGACTTCGCCGAGGAGGCCTGCCGCGGCCCCTGGAACCAGTGCTGCCAGAGTGGGAACGAGGGTCCGCTCCGATTCGCGAGTGGCGATGATGACGCTCAGCATGGAACCGTAGCCATTGGATACCGTTGCCACCATATCATGTGGTGTTCGGCTTCTATCCTACGAGACCGGCCTTTGAGTGCTTAGCTTGCAGGCGGTCGCAAGAAACGGGCAGGCCTCGGGATTCGACAGTATTTAGTAGCGTTTTGGCCCCTGCTGACCGAAACTCAAATCTGTTCTTGTTATGTTCACATAGGCTCGTTAGGGTGATCCCATGGCTCGATCAAACGCAGCCCAAAAACGCCCGCCGGTTAAGGAGCTGCCCTCCGCGCCGGCGGGCGTCTATGACGACGTCAGCGAACTGCTTGGCGTTGTTGTCGATCACGAGCGCCGGCGCGGCCGGGGTGCGCACAGCAATGCCTCTGGGCGCTATGAGCCGCTCGCACGCGTCGCTTTCGACGACGGCTGGCGTACGCTAGACGAGCTGCCCCCATTCAAGACGACGGTCACTGTAGACGCCACTCGCAAGATTATTACTCGCAATGAGTCACCCGATATCGGCTTTGACCGCTCTATCAATCCTTATCGCGGGTGCGAGCACGGTTGCATCTACTGCTTCGCGCGGCCAACGCACGCGTACCTAGGTCTCTCGCCGGGACTCGATTTCGAATCCAGGTTGTTGGTGAAGCCGGAGGCCGCCAATCTGCTCGAAAAAGAATTATCGGCGCCTGGCTATGAGCCGAAAGTGATCGCGATCGGCACCAATACCGACCCATATCAGCCGATCGAGCGGCGCTACAAAGTAATGCGCCGTATCCTGGAAGTTCTCGACAGCGCTGGTCATCCGGTCGGCATTGTTACGAAATCAGCACTGGTGTTGCGCGATCTCGACATTCTGGCGCGCATGGCCGAGCGGAATCTCGTGAAGGTCGCCCTGTCGGTAACAACGCTGGACGCAACGCTCGCGCGGAAAATGGAGCCACGCGCCGCAACGCCGATGCGGCGCCTGGAAACGCTGAGGCGCCTAAGTCAGGCCGGAATACCAGCCACCGTTATGGTCGCGCCGGTAATTCCTGCGCTCAACGATATGGAAATCGAACGCATTCTCGAGGCTGCGCGTACGGCCGGAGTGAAGGAAGCCGGTTACGTGCTGCTGCGCCTGCCGCTCGAAGTGCGGGATCTATTCCGCGAATGGCTGATGGCGAATTATCCGGACCGCTATCGTCACGTCTTCAAGCTGATCCGCGATATGCGCGGCGGCAAGGACTACGACTCGACATGGGGCACGCGCATGAAGGGCAGCGGCCCCTATGCCTGGATGATTGGCCGTCGTTTCGAGATGGCCTGCGAGAAGCTGGGCCTCAACACGGCGCGCAGCACGCTCACGACCGAACATTTCCGAAAGCCAAAACCAGGCTCGGAACAATTGAATCTGTTTTAAGCGGCTGCTTGAAAGTCCCCGTCATCCACACGCTGTGTGGAGGCGCATTGACTTGAGGTGTCTTGCCGCGCACTCATCGCGGCAATGGCCAGCAGATCCAAGCCAAGCCCGCGTTTGCCGCTCAAAGAGCCGATCTTGCGCCCGACCTTCAGGCGCGAGCGGCGGGCCCTGAATAGGGGTGTTTTTCCGGTTGCCGGCTGTGATGAGGCGGGCAGGGGTCCGCTCGCCGGTCCGGTTGTCGCGGCCGCAGTCGTGCTGGATCCGCAACGAATTCCACGCGGTCTCAACGATTCCAAGAAGCTCGATGCCGAAGAACGCGAGCGACTTTACGAGAAAATCTGCGCCACCGCGCAGGTAGCGGTAGCTTTTGGTGCGGTGGAGCGCATTGATCGCGACAATATCCTGCGCGCCTCGCTCTGGGCGCTTGCCCGCGCCGTCAAGGCGCTGCCGGTACGGCCAAAATTGGTCTTTGTCGACGGGAACCAGAAGATCGACTGTGGCTGCGATTGCCAAACGGTCGTGTCGGGCGATGCCCTGCTGGTATCGGTCGCGGCGGCATCCATCGTTGCGAAGGTCACGCGCGACCGCTTCATGACCCGGTTGGGCCTTGCTCACCCCGGCTACGGCTTCGAACGCCACATGGGTTACAGCGTGCCGGAGCATTTCGCAGCGCTCGCACGCCTTGGGCCAACCATCCACCACCGCAAGTCCTTTGCGCCGGTGGCGGCCAAACTCGCCGCTTTAGGTGCCGCCTCTGACGAGGCTATCGCCGAGTTGTTGCCTCTTTAGCGCGGCTTCTCTATTGCTGCGGGCGAAAAAGCCTTCCCGTTGTATTCACCCCGCCCGGGCCAATGCATTACGTTTCCCTGCTTGTTGAATTCCTGCGCGGACGCCCGACGGTGGTGTTCTGGACCGTCGCCCTCACGCAAGCCGCGCTTTGGACCCTGATCCCGGCCCTTTTTTACAGCGCCCCTCCGGGGGATGTGCCGCTGTTGCTTGGCATCGGCCATGAATTCGTGCTCGGCAGCTATCTTGGGCCGCCCTTGGCTTTTTGGCTGGGCGAGTTCGCCTTCAGAATCGCCGGCAGCTTCGGGCTTTATGCACTGGCACAGGCTTGCATCGTCCTCACCTACTGGGCGATATTTACCCTTGGCCGCGGGATTGTCGGCATTCGACACGCAGTGCTCGCCGTGTTGCTGATGGTTGGTATCGCCGCCTTCTCGGTGCCTAGTCCAAATTTTGGTCCGGCAATACTGGCGGCTCCATTATGGGCGCTGGGCCTGCTGTGTTACTGGCGGGCTGTCGGCGAGCGCAGACGCGGCTATTGGTTTCTGCTTGCGCTCGATCTCGGCTTGCTGCTGCTTGCAAGTTATGCCGGGTTGATCCTGCTCGCGCTCATGATTGCATTTACCGCAGCGACTGACCGCGCGCGCAGCACGATCTTTTTTCCCGAACCATGGATCGCTTTGCTGCTGCTGTGCATCGTTGTGTTCCCTCATGCGATTTGGCTTATTGGCGGACGTTCGCTCATCGTCGAAGGTATTGACGAGAGCGTTGCGGCTGCCGGCCGGTTATCCGCGGGAATGTGGTTGCTATTTGCGCTGGTACTGACGCATCTCGGCCTGGCATTGCTCGTGGCATTGACGAGTGGGTGGCCTCGCCATGCGCGCGAGCGCGCTCCGGAGATCGACCGCAATCCTGTAGAGCCTTACGCGTGCACTTTCGTTTACGTCTTTGCCGTGGTGCCTGGCCTGGTCGCGATTGCAGTTGCCTTTGCCAGCGGTCGGCTCGGACCACTCGACCGCGTCGCACCCTTGGTGGTGCTTTCGGGACTTGCGGTAATTGTCGCTGCCGGCGACAAGGTGCTCCTTTACCGAGAACGGCTGGTCTCTTCGGCGTGGTTCGGCTTGCTGGTGGCTCCACCTGTGCTGATCGTGCTCGCGACCGCGATATTCCCATGGACGTTGGGTATCGACCTCAAAATCGCTCAGCCCGCGAACTCCGAAGGCCACTTCTATGCGGACATTTACCAGCGCCGCACTGGCAAACCGCTCGCCTATTTGAGCGGAGATCCACGGGTCGCTCCGCTGGTCGCGCTTGCTGCACCAAGCCGTCCGCACCTCTATTTCGCCTGGGCGCCGCATCGAAGCCCGTGGGTGAACGCGGCGGACATTCGTGCCCAGGGCGGCATTCTGGTATGGCCGGCGGCCGATAATAGCGGCACGCCGCCAGAGACGCTGAAGGTGCAATTTCCCGACATGGTACCGGAAGTGCCGCGCTCATTCCCGCGCGCGGTGCAGGGCATGTTGCCACTCATCCGGATCGGCTGGTCGATGCAGCGTCCGGCTGCAGCTCAGTGATAACTCGCGCCTTCGCGCACCTTGCCCCGGAACAGCCAGTAGATGAACCCTATGTAGCCAAGGATGATCGGCAGCAGGAATAGCGTACCGAGCAGCATGAAGATCTGGCTGGCCGGCGCCGCCGCCGTATCCCAAACGGTGAGCGAAGGCGGGACGAGATAAGGAAAATTGGAAATGACCAGTCCGAGAAAGCCGAGCAGAAACAGCGCAATCGTCGCCAGGAAGGGCGGCACCTCACGGCCGGTATCAATCCAGCGCCAGGCAAGATAAGCGGTCAGTGCCGTTATCAACGGAACCGGCCACAGGAAATAGATGTTGGGCAACGAGAACCAACGCTCCGCAATGCGCGGCTGCGCCAGTGGCGTCCATAGACTCACGGCGGCCATGAAGACCAGCACCGCAAAGAGCAGCATCCTTGCCTGCACCCGGGCACGTTCGGCCACCGGTCCTTCGGTTTTCATCGCGAGCCAGGTCGCACCGAGCAGACCGTAGCCTGCGACCAGCGACAGGCCGCAAAGGAATGCAAACGGAGTGGCCCAATCGAACGGGCCGCCAACATAGCCTCCATCGCGCACCTGAATACCCTGGATCAATCCGCCGAGGATAACGCCCTGCGCAAAGGCGGCGAGTGTAGAGCCGGCCATGAAAGCGATGCTGAGCCAGGTTTTGCTGCGCGACACAGTGCGGAATTCGAAAGCCACGCCGCGGAACACAAGCGCCAGCAACATCACGATCACAGGCAAATACATCGCGGGCATTACGACCGCGTAGGCTTTTGGGAATGCGACCCATAACCCGCCGCCACCGAGCACCAACCAGGTTTCATTGCCATCCCACAACGGCGCGACCGATCGCATCATCTGGCCGCGCTCGGTTTCGTTGCGCGCGAAGGGAAACAGGATGCCGATTCCGAGATCGAAACCGTCGAGGATGACGTACATAACGACCGCGGTGCCGATCAGCGCGGCCCAGATCACCGGGAGATACCATTCCATGGCTTCGCTCCCTAGGTCGGCCCCACTGCGGTGCGGCCGGCCTCATGCGCAGCGGAGATCGGGTTTGCCGAAAAATTACCGGTCTCTTCGGCTGCCGGGCCGGCCGGACCTTGGGCAATCAGGCGGTTGATGTAGTAGATGCCGAATGAGAACACGGTGCCGTAGGCAATGATGAAAAGCGCGAGCGTACCGGCAATGGTGGCGCCCGGCACGGGCGAAGTTGCATCAGCGGTCCGCAGCAATCCGTAAACGATCCAGGGCTGGCGCCCGCATTCCGTCACTATCCAGCCGGCAATCACGGCCACGAATCCGATCCACCAGCAGTGCGCCATGACGTGCAGATACCAACGTGTCTCGAAGAGCGTGCTGCGCCACCAAAGGAACGCGCCAAACAAAGCAGCCGCGATCATGAAGAAACCAATCGCCAACATGATCCGGAAGCCGAAGAACACGATCGCGACCGGGGGCCGTTCGGCAGCCGAAACGCTATTCAGGCCCGGGAACAAGCCATTCATGTGGTGCGTGAGAATGAGCGAGGAGCCGTGCGGGATCGAAATAGCGAACCGGTTTTCCGCCGTTTTTTCGTCCGGCCAGGCGAAGATGTGAAAATCGCCGGGCTTGCCTCCATCCCAATGCGCCTCCATCGCCGCGACTTTGATCGGCTGGTGCTTGAGCGTGTTAAGGCCATGCTGGTCGCCAAGGAATAGCTGGAGTGGCGCCAGGATCGCGGTCAGTCCGATCGCCATCCGCAACATGGTGCGACCTTCTTCGACGTAGCGGCCAGCGATCACATAACGAGCCCCTACGGCCAGCACAACGAAGCCGGTCGTGAGGTACGCCGCATTGAGCATGTGCGCAAAGCGATAGGGGAAGCTCGGATTGAAGACGACTGCGAGCCAATCGACCGGATAAGCAACGCCAGCCCGCAACTCGTGGCCGCTTGGGGTCTGCATCCAACTATTGGCCGACAAAATCCAGAATGCCGAGATAGCTGTGCCGATTGCGACAATCGCAGCCGAGAGCACGTAGAGCCACGGCGGCACCCGGTTGAAGCCGAATAAAAGCACGCCGAGGAAAGTTGCCTCCAGGAAAAACGCGCTCAACACCTCGTAACCGATCAATGGACCGATGACGTTACCGACCGCCACCGAGAAACGGCTCCAGTTCGTTCCGAACTGGTAGGAAAGAACGATTCCAGACACGACACCCATGGCAAACGAGACCGCGAAAATCTTGGTCCAGAAGCGCATGAGGTGGTGATAGTGATCATTGCCGCTGCGTATCCACAGAGCACCGAGAGTGGCGATGTATGCCGAGAGCCCGATGGTGAAGCTCGGAAAAATAATATGAAAGATAATCGTGAACGCGAACTGCAAACGGGCTAGCAGGACAGGATCAAAATCCATAGCGAGCTCCGAGCAAATGTCCTCGGCACCATTATAAATATAACCGCGAGCTGTAAAGCGCGGGGGCTCAATTGTGTTCCGTCAGCTGCGTTAAATCGAAGCGGCGGCGCTCGTCGGCGGTATCCACAACGTCCACAATAGCTTCTGACGACGGGGTGCGCTGGCGCTAGGCTTGCGATCAGACAGCCGGGCGGAGGGTCGACATGGTCAAGCGGGCAAAGCGCGTGTCAGCGACGCGAACAGCTGAACCACAAATTGCCGCCATGGCCGATCGGTATTTCGGGCTTTCCCAGCAAGGCACCGATGTCCGCACCGAATTCATCGCTGGCCTGACCACATTTTTGACGATGGTTTACATCATATTCGTCAACCCGATCATTCTCGGCAAGGCCGGAATGGATCAGGGTGCGGTGTTCGTGGCGACCTGCATCGCCGCGGCGGTAAGCACTTTCGTCATGGCGTTCTACGCCAATTATCCGATCGCGCTTGCCCCGGGCATGGGCATCAACGCCTTCTTCGCCTTCACTGTAGTGTTGACCTACAAATATACCTGGCAACAGGCGCTCGCCGCCGTCTTCTGCTCAGGTGTATTGTTTTTTCTGATCTCGGTGTTTCGCCTACGGCAATACGTCATTGATGCAATTCCGCAGAACCTGAAGCTCGCCGTCTCGGCTGGCGTCGGATTGTTTTTGGGAGTTATCGCCCTCGAGGAGGCCAAGGTAGTGGTTGCCCATCCGGCCACGTTGGTCACACTGGGTGATCTCACCAATCCGCAACCAATCCTGATGCTGCTCGGCTTCGTGTTGATCGCCGGCCTCAACTACCGGCGAATCCTGGGCGGTACCCTCATTGGCATTCTGGTCGTGACGGCAATCGGGCTGCCGTTCGGGCTTGCGAAGTTCACCGGCATCATTTCCATGCCACCTTCGATCGCGCCGACATTCCTGCAGCTCGATTTTTCCCGCGTCAGCGAGCTCACGTTTCTCATCGTGGTATTTTCGATCCTGTTCGTCGACGTGTTTGACAATGCAGGCACATTGATCGGTGTCACGCATCGCACAGGATTGATGAAGAACGGCAAGCTTGCGCGTATGAAAGAAGCGCTGATTTCCGACAGCTTCGCCGCCATGTTCGGTGCGCTCATCGGGACCTCGACCACCACCAGCTACATCGAAAGCGCCGCCGGCGTATCCGCCGGAGGCCGCACCGGACTAACCGCAGCGTTCGTCGGCCTGTTCTTTTTGCTTGCGCTGTTTTTTGCGCCGCTCGCAGGGATGGTTCCCGCTTATGCGTCCGCCGCAGCGTTGCTGTATGTCGCTTGCGTCATGGCTCGTGGTCTTGCCGAGATCGACTGGGAAGACGTCACCGAGTATTCGCCGGCGGTGGTGACTGCGATCACGATGCCACTGACCTATTCGATTGCGTCGGGCATCGGCCTTGGCTTTATTACTTACACACTTGCCAAGCTGATTGGCGGGAAAATACAGGATGCCGCGCCGGCCATTGTCGTATTGGCGGTGCTATTTGCGATCAAATTTGCGGTGGCCGGATGAATTTGGTTTCATCGTGGCAGGTGTGGGCCGTTCTGTCGGCGTTTTTCGCCGCGCTCACGGCCATTTTTGCGAAAGTCGGTGTCGAAAGCGTCAATGCTGATTTCGCGACTTTCATCCGCACCATCGTCATTCTGGTGACGCTTGCCTTTATTTTGCTGGCAACCGGACAATTCCAGTCGCCGGGTGCGATCTCCCCGCGAAGCTATCTGTTTCTGTTGCTGTCAGGGCTGGCAACCGGCGCGTCCTGGATCTGTTATTTCCGCGCGCTCAAAATCGGCGAAGCTGCCAAGGTCGCACCTATCGACAAGCTTTCAGTGGTGCTGGTGGCGTTGTTCGGGGTGATGTTTCTGGGCGAGCGCTTGACCGTACCGAACTGGTTGGGCGTGGCATTTATCGCGGCCGGCGCAATTCTGATCGCTTATCGCTGATCGAGCGCTTTTTTGATCGCCAGGAAGTCGCGCCAGGCGAAGCGCTTCTGCAGCGGACTGCGCAACAGGAAGGCGGGATGGAAGGTTGGCATCGCGCGGATCTCGCGCTTGCCCGTTTCAAAGGTGAACCAGCGCCCCCGCGTTTTGGTGATGCCATCTTTAATGCCGAGCAGCGCCTGCGCCGAGGGACCACCAAGGCAGACCAGGATGTCAGGATCGGCAAGCTCGATCTGACGCAGGATGAAAGGCAGGCAGATTTGAGATTCCTGTGGCGTTGGCGTGCGATTGCCCGGCGGCCGCCAGGGCACGATGTTGGCGATGTAAACCGATGTGCGGTCTAGCCCGATCGCGGCCAGCATGCGGTCGAGCAGTTTGCCGGAGCGGCCGACAAAGGGCAGGCCCTCAATGTCTTCATCACGTCCGGGAGCTTCGCCAACAAACATCAGCCGCGCTGCCGGGTTGCCGTCGGCGAAGACGAGTTGTGTCGCGGTAGCCTTCAAGGCGCAGCCTTCGAACGTGTCGAGAATGGCGCGCAGCTCATCGAGTGTTTTCGCGCTTTTGGCCGAGGTGCGCGCGACCATTGCAACTTCATCGGGAGTACGCGGTGCCAAGGTCGCCACGCGCGGCCTGGCTTCGAGGGCGGGAGCCGGTGCGACCGGTTGCGCCATGCGAGAGGGTGGCGCAGGCGTTTCAGTCGCGGCAAAGCGATCGACCGGCTTTTCGCCCAAGAGAGCGTCGACGCCGGCTTCGGCATAAAAGTCGAGCAGGTCGCGAACAGGCTTATCGCGGGTGGCCGTCATTTATGCACACTAGCATGAGCGCTGCGCGATTGCCGCCCCGTGTGCAAAAGTGGAGAATTGGACCGGGAGAGACCCATGGCTGAGCTACCCGCTCGCGAGGCAATGGAATTTGACGTGGTGGTTGTTGGCGCTGGGCCTTCCGGGCTCGCCGCCGCTATCCGCCTCAAGCAGATCAATTCAGATATTTCCATTGTCGTGGTGGAGAAGGGCTCCGAAGTCGGCGCGCATATCCTTTCCGGAGCTGTCATCGATCCGGTCGGGCTCGACCGTCTCCTTCCACAATGGCGCTCGGAAGACACACCAATCAAAACAGCCGTCACCGATGATCGCTTCTATTATCTCTCGGCGGGGGGCGCGTTGCGGCTTCCGAATTTCATAATGCCGCCGTTGATGAACAATCACGGCAACTTCATTGTTTCACTCGGCAATGTGTGCCGCTGGCTGGCGACAAAGGCGGAAGCGCTCGGTGTTGAAATCTATCCCGGGTTTGCCGCGACCGAGGTCCTCTATGACGTGAACGGTGCTGTCGCCGGTGTTGCCACCGGCGATATGGGTGTCGGCAAGAACGGCGAGCCCAAGGATAATTTCACGCGCGGCATGGAATTGCGCGCGAAATACACCTTGTTCGCCGAAGGCGCGCGCGGCAATCTCGGCAAGCAATTGATTGCGAAGTTTGATCTGGCGAATGGTCGCGAGCCGCAGAAATTCGGGCTTGGTCTGAAAGAGCTTTGGCAGGTCGCGCCGGAGAAATACCGCAAGGGTCTCGTTCAGCACACCTTCGGCTGGCCGCTCGACAATTCGACCGGTGGCGGCTCGTTCCTCTATCATCTCGACGACAACCTGGTTTCGGTCGGCTTCGTACTCCACCTCAACTACTCCAATCCCTACGTTTCGCCGTTCGAGGAATTCCAGCGCCTCAAAACCCATCCTCTGATGCGCGATACGTTCGTCGGCGGTAAGCGGCTCGCCTATGGCGCGCGCGCGCTCACCGAGGGCGGATACCAGTCGGTGCCAAAACTGTCGTTTCCTGGGGGCGTGCTGATCGGCTGCGACGCCGGCTTCATGAATGTGCCCCGCATCAAAGGCAGCCACAACGCCATGCTCTCGGGGGTCATGGCGGCAGAAGCCACTGCAACTGCGCTCTCCGCCGGGCGCAGTCATGACGAACTGGCAGATTACGACGCGAGCTGGCGTGCCTCGGCCATCGGCAAGGACTTATGGATCGTCCGTAACGCCAAGCCACTATGGTCGAAATTTGGCACGCTTTTCGGTATCGCGCTTGGGGGCCTCGATATGTGGACAAACACCTTCGGCTTTTCGGTGTTTGGTACGCTGAAGCATGGCAAACCGGACTACGCCACTCTCAGGCCCGCGTCCGAATGTACGCCGGTGGCCTATCCCAAGCCTGACGGCAAGATCACGTTCGACCGGCTTTCCTCGGTATTCTTGTCCAACACGAATCATGAGGAAGATCAGCCGGTTCACCTCCGGGTCGCCGACCTGGGGCTGCAAAAAAAGTCCGAGCATGATGTATTCGCCGGTCCCTCAGCGCGTTATTGCCCGGCCGGGGTTTATGAATGGGTGGAGGAATCAGGCGGTCCGAAGTTCGTGATCAACGCCCAAAATTGCGTCCACTGTAAAACCTGCGACATCAAGGACCCTAATCAAAACATCACCTGGGTTCCACCCGAGGGCGGCGGCGGCCCGAACTATCCAAATATGTGATATGCGCGCGTTGGCCTCGTCACGATACCGCCACATCGGGCCAGTCAAGGTGATCCGTCCGCGCCGCATGGGACGTTCTTGCGGGGGCGGTGCAAAAAGGCCATTCTCGGCGTAACATTGGCGGTCCGCGCGTAATCCGCGGCCAGCCACCTCATTGGAGCATTGCCCGTGACGTTTTCGAGCCTTGGCCGCTGCATTGCCGGCAGCGCGCTTGCCGCCTTTCTCGCGGCAGCACCTTTTGAACTTGCCGCGCAGCCGACGAGTGCCCTGGAAGTCGCAGGCATAACTGCTTCGGGCAGTTACCTTGCCGCCCGCCACGCCGGCCAGCAGCGCGATGCCGCCGCAGCCGCTGCCTACTACCGTTCCGCGCTCAAGCGCGATCCGAACAATGGCGAACTGCTCGATCGCGCCTTCCTGTCGTTCCTTGTTGACGGGGATGTCGACGAGGCGGTGAAATTCGCCGAACGCGTGGCGCAAGCTGACAAGAACGATCGTGTCGCCCGGCTGGTGCTTGGCGTAAGTTCGCTCAAGCGCAAACAGTATCCGGCTGCGCGTCGTGAACTGGCGCAGTCAATCCGCGGGCCAATCACCGATCTTACGGCAACCCTGCTTACGGCCTGGAGTATGTACGCCACGAATGACAGCAAGGGTGCGGTCGCTGCGATCGACCACCTTGCCGGGCCGGAATGGTACGCGATCTTCAAAGACCTGCATGCCGGCCTGATTTACGATGCTGCCGGCAACCAAAAAGAAGCCGGCAAGCGCCTCGATCACGCCTACAAACTCGATTCAACAGCGCTGAGGGTCGTCCAGGCTTATGGCAGCTGGGTCTCGCGCAATCGCTCACCGAAGGAAGCATTACCGATTTTCGAGACCTTCGACAAAACCTTGCCGCGTCACCCGCTTGTGGTCGAGGCGATGGACAAGCTCAAGGCCGGAGAGAAGTTGCCGCTTCTCGTGTCGAACCCTCAAGCTGGCGCTGCTGAGGCGCTTTACGGCCTGGGCGCATCCCTCGGCCGTCGCGGCGGCGAGGATCTTGGCTTGGTCTATTTGCAATTGTCGTTGTTCCTCGCACCCACTCATCCGCTGGCCCTTCTGTCGCTCGCCGATCTCTACGAGTCTCTCAAGAAGCCAGAGCTGGCGATCAAAATTTATGAGCGCGTTCCTGCCAATTCCCCGTTGCATCGCAATGCCGCCATTCAGATGGCTGCCAACCTCGACAGCCTCGAGCGCGCCGACGAGGCGCAGAAGCATCTCGAGGGATTGATCAAGCAGAATCCCGACGATCTTGAAGCAATCATGGCGCTGGGCAATGTACTGCGCGGGCACAAGAAGTTTGCCGAATGCGCCAGCGTCTATTCCAAAGGCGTCGCCAATATCCCAAATCCTGAAAAATCGAATTGGGTCGTCTTTTATTTCCGTGGCATTTGCTATGAGCGCTCAAAGCAATGGGCGAAGGCTGAAGCAGACCTCAAGAAAGCGCTCGACTTGTTCCCCGACCAACCGCACGTGCTCAACTATCTTGGCTATTCGTGGATCGACCAGGGTATCAACCTGGACGAAGGCATGGACATGATCAAGAAGGCCGTGCAGCAACGTCCCGACGATGGCTACATCGTGGATTCGCTTGGCTGGGCTTACTTTCGGCTTGGCAATTATGATGAGGCAACCAAGCAGCTTGAGCGCGCGATTGAGTTAAAGCCGGAAGATCCGACCATCAATGACCATCTCGGCGATGCCTACTGGAGGGTTGGTCGCGTGCTGGAGGCGAAATTCCAATGGGCGCACGCGCGCGATCTCAAGCCCGACCCCGAAGATCTTCCCAAGATCGAGGAAAAGCTTAAATCGGGCCTGCCCGAGGAGACGTCGTCGCAAGCAAAGGCCGGCAAGAAAAGCGGCGACGGCGGCTGAAGCTCATGCGCAGGCGATAGGTTTTTCGCGTGAGCGCGCCGCTGCTCGAAAAGGCCCCTGCCAAGATCAATCTGACATTGCGGGTGCTCAGCCGCCGCTCTGACGGCTATCACGAGCTCGAAAGCCTCGTTGCGTTCGCCGATATTGCCGACACGTTGACGTTACAGCCAGACGCCGAAGATAGCCTCGAGATAGGTGGGCCCTTTGCCGGCAAAAGCGGGGCTATCGCTAACAATCTGGTCCTCAAGGCACGCGCTGCGCTCAAGGAACGAATCGCCGACGTTAAGGGCGGATTGTTCCGGCTCGAGAAGAACATTCCGGTCGCAGCCGGTCTTGGCGGCGGCTCGGCCGATGCAGCGGCCGCGCTGCGCCTCGCCGCTCGTGCCAGCAATATTGCGTCCGACGATCCTCGCCTGATGTTGGCGGCGCTTGCAGTCGGTGCCGATGTGCCGGTTTGCGTTGCCTCGCGCGCGCGGATCATGCGCGGTGTCGGAGAGTTGCTATCTGAGCCAATTGATTTGCCGGTCCTGCCAGCGGTGCTCGTCAATCCGCGCGAAGCGTTGGCAACCCGCGACGTGTTTGGCAAGTTTACCGGCTCTCTGGACGGAAATCGCATTGCCGATGTGCCGCGCGAGTTTGAAGCGTTTGTCGAATTTCTGAAGCGGCAGGACAACGACCTTACTCCGGCAGCAACTGCTTGCGCACCCGTTGTCGGCGAGATGCTACGCATCTTGCAAACTTTGCCTGGGGTCGAGCTTGCTCGCATGTCGGGTTCGGGACCGACATGCTTTGCGCTATTTGGCTCTCAAGGTGATGCTATAATCGCGGCGCAAAGGCTCGGTGACCAACAAAAAAACTGGTGGGTGCGCCCGACGATGATTGGTTCGGCTTCAGCAAATTCCTGAATTTGCCGGCGCAATCTTAATGCGCGCGGCCAATACAAAATGCGACCGCCTCTTCCAGTGCCGACTTGATTTCCGACGATGGCACGAGGGCGAGTGCGTCGGTGGCAATTGCACCATAGTGGCGGGCGCGGCCGACCGTGTCCTCAATCGAATGGTATTTCGCCATCAATGAAATGGCCTCGTCGAGGTCACCGTCGCGGATGTCGCCGTCGGCCAATGTCCGATTCCAGAAGGCACGCTCGCTTTCGGTTCCGCGGCGGAACGACAGCACGACCGGCAAGGTGATCTTTCCTTCGCGGAAATCATCGCCGACATTTTTTCCGAGTTTTGCGGACTTCCCGCCATAGTCAAGCGCGTCGTCAATCAGCTGAAAGGCAATTCCGAGGTTCATCCCGAACGATCGGCACGCCGCCAGTTCGGCCTTCTCGCTCCCAGCCAGCGCCGGGCCAACCTCACAGGCTGCGGCGAACAATTCCGCGGTTTTCGCGCGAATGACAGCCAGGTATTCGTCTTCGTTTGTGGCTGTGTTCTTGGCGGTCCCAAGCTGCATGACTTCGCCTTCAGCGATCACACCAGCGGCGGAGGAAAGAATATCGAGCGCGTGCAGATTTCCGACCTCAACCATCATCTTGAACGCCTGGCCAAGCAGAAAATCGCCAACCAGCACGCTCGCCTCATTACCCCAAAGCATGCGCGCAGCAATTTTACCGCGGCGCAGGTCACTTTCGTCGACCACATCGTCGTGCAGGAGCGTTGCCGTGTGCATGAATTCGACCGCCGCAGCGAGCTTGACGTGACCATCGCCCAGATAGCCACCGAGCCGGGCCATAGCCAGAGTGAGCATCGGCCGGAGTCGCTTGCCACCCGACGAAATCAGATGATTTGCTACCTCCGGAATCATGGCGACTTCGGAACCAGTTCGCGCCAGGATGGCTGCGTTGACGCGTTCCATGTCCGGCGCCACCAGCTCGGCTAAACGATTGAGCGAAGCGGGGTTCGGACTCTCAAACGGGAGAACAACGGCCAATTTCATCTCCGGCAGTGAGAAAACGCGAGCATAGGAACGCTGTGCTAATGCGGCAAGTGCGTTAGATTGTCATATCCGCCCAACAGGGCGCGGCTGCGGTGGGCAAAAGGAGGGTGACTGGATCAACACCCGCCGTCACTCGAAATTCCAGTGAATTTAGCCGAAATAGGTCAATGCGCGAACTCATTCGCACAAACGACGCGGTCCTTGTTTCGGCAGTGGTAGCGCTGCTCGAAAGCGCCGGCATTCGACCACTCGTGTTCGACCAGAACATGAGTGTTCTGGAAGGTTCGCTTGGCATTCTGCCGCGCCGCGTTCTGGTTGCGGAAGGCCATGAGTTGCGGGCGCGGCGGCTTCTGGAAGACGCCGGGCTCGGCCATGAGCTGCGCCCCGATGGTCACTGAGAGCGAAACCAGTGAAGACGCCATCCTTGGCGGCAGGCTTCGCGTGCGCCAGCCCCTGCGCGGTCACCGCGTCGGCCATGATGCAATTCTGCTGGCGGCCGCCACAGGCGCGCGGTCGGGTGAGCAAGCGGTCGAGCTTGGATCGGGCGTTGGTGCGGCCGGTCTTGCTCTCGCCGCGCGCATTCCTGGATTGAAGGTCACGCTGGTCGAGATCGACGCAATCCTGTGCGCACTTGCGGCGCACAACACCCGGCTGAACCGGCTGGACGACCGGGTAAACGTGCGTTCTCTCGATGCAGAGAACCTGGATGCTCTGAAGGTTGCCGGATTTTCCGCCGATACAATTGATCGCGTCTTGATGAATCCGCCATTCCGCGATCCGCAGCGCCAGAATCTATCGCCCGACCCAGGCCGCCGGCTCGCGCACGTGGCAACACCGGGGTTGTTGGGACGTTGGATAGCGACCGCCGGATGGCTTTTGAAGCCGCGCGGCATTCTCACGGTCATTTGGCGAGCGGATGGTCTGGAAGAAGTCGTTGATGCGCTACGGCCGGCTTTCGGCGATATCGCCGTGCTGCCGATCCTTCCGCGCGAAGGCGTTCCGCCGATTCGCGTGCTCGTGCGCGCGGTGAAGGCGGCGAGTGGCCCGCAGGTCACCCATCCCGCTCTTGTACTCAATGACGAAAGCGGCCAGCCGACTGCCGCAGCCGAAGCCGTTTTACGCGAGGGAAAAACGCTGAATATTACGGACGCGTGAGCGTTGCCTAAGCTCTACGCCGACCTGGCACAAATTCGCGCCAGCGCCTTGCGGCGAGCTGACGCCGCATACGACCTAAATTTTCGTCGCTTAGATGCGAAAGGCCAATAACGGCGCCGATCAACAGGAACAGGAGTGCTATTTTGGGATCCATCGATCCGCCTCTTCCAAATAACCACTCGATCGTGGCGCCTACTGCATTGCAAAAAGCATTCCAAAGTTAAAAAATAGGCAACAAGGGGCCCTTTAAGGGCAGATCGCCAAAATTTAATGCGCTGCGATACTCGGGTACCCCTTTGGCTCCCGGCTGCTGCGGCCTTTGACTTCAAGGGTGCCGACTGCCTATTTGATTGCGATGGCCATTTCCGAAACCCAACCCCATTCAAGTCCCCGCAAAGCCATGATTGATTTGTTCGCCCGGTTTGTTCCGCGCCGGTTCCGCAGCGACATACCGGTGGTGCCAGTGGTGCGCCTTGCCGGAGTCATTGGAGTCGTCACTCCGCTGCGGCCCGGGCTTTTGCTGTCGACGATTGCCCGATCGCTGGAACGTGCATTTGCGGCGCGGCACGCGAGCGCGGTGGCATTGATTATCAACTCACCGGGGGGCTCACCGTCACAATCGCATTTGATCTTTCGACGAATTCGGCAACTTGCCGAAGAGAAGAAAATCCCCGTCCTCGCATTCGTGGAAGACATCGGCGCGTCTGGTGGCTACATGCTGGCCTGCGCCGCCGACGAAATTATCTGCAACGAGTTCTCGATTGTTGGATCGATCGGCGTTGTCGGCGCCTCGTTCGGCTTCCACGACCTGATGGAGAAGGTCGGAATCGAGCGCCGGCTCTACACATCCGGTGACCGCAAGGCAATGCTGGATCCGTTCCTGCCCGAGAAGGCAGAAGACGTAAAGCGGATCAAGGCAATCCAGCACGACATCCATGAGCATTTCATTGCGCTTGTAAAGGAACGCCGCGGATCCAAGCTCAATGGCTCCGAGAAGACGCTGTTCTCGGGTGAATTCTGGACTGCGCAGAAGGCGATCGAGCTGGGGCTCGCGGATCGCATCGGAGATCTCAGGTCAACCTTGCGCGAACGGTTCGGCGAGAAGGTGTACACGCCCCTGATTTCCGCCGAACGTTCGCTGTTTGGGCGGCGATTGTCAGGTGTCGGTCTCGTCGATGCTGTCACCCGTCAGCCCGGGTTTGCCGATGACATTATCTCGGCGCTCGAAACCCGCGCATTGTGGTCGCGATACGGACTCTAGTTGGCAGCCGTTACTGCACGGGCTTGTTGCCAAACAGCTTTGCGACGGCGGCAACTTGCGCGCGCTGCTGCGCGATCGAGGCAGCGAATTCGGTGGCGTTGCCGGGGCTGACGATTTGTCCCGTCTGCGTCAGCCTCTTCACGAGCTCGGGATCGGCGGCCGCAGTACGGATGTCGTCGGCGATCTTCGCGCGCACGTCGTCGGCAATGCCGGGCGGGCCGAATAATCCAACCAGCCCATCGAATTCCAGCGACGGATAGCCTTCCTCGACCGCGGTTGGAACGTTGGGGATGGCTGGCGCGCGCTGGTGATTGGTGACCGCGAGCACTTTCACGGTGCCTGCCTCGACTTGCGGCCGCACGATTGCGTAGGCCGGCATGTAGACCTGGATTGTCCCTGACGCCAGATCGGTGACGGCGCCCGCCGGATTCTTGTAAGGCACTTTCGCCATCTTGAGTCCGACGGTGTGCAGATATCCGGCAAAGACAAAATCGGTAAAGCCTGTGGCAGTGGTCCAGTTCAGCTGATCTGGCTTGGCGCGCGCCAGCGCCTCCAGTTCTTTGAGCGAATTGACGTTCAATGACGCAGGCACGCTCACGGCGACGACTGTCTTGGAGATGCGCGCGATTGGAATGAGATCCTGCGGATCATACGGCAGCTTGTCGTGGAAATAGGGGTGCGCGGTGAATGAGCTCACAGGTGACACCAGCAAAGTGTGGTCGTCGTGCGCGCTGAGAAAACTGGTGATGGCCACCATGCCATCGCCACCCGGCCGATTTTCCACAACGACAGGCTGGCCCCAGCGCGCGGACAACTTGTCTGCGAACAACCGCGCGCCGATATCGACGCCACTGCCTGGCCCGAGAGTCACGATGAAGCGTACTGGCCGGTTGGGCCAGGCGTCTGCTGCGGCGCGTGATGCAGGCCACAGCAGAGACAGGGCGAGGGCAGCGGCGATCCAGGTTGAAACGGGCCGACAGGCGCTGACAGGGTTGTGCATGGCTTCCTCCACAGGCCGGCCGGCCACTCAGAGTGATGACCGTTGCGGCGTCTCCGACGATATAACCCCTGCCAAGACTAGCCTATTCGCGGCAAATCCCAAGAGTCGAAGGCTTTTCGCCGGATTCCCGTCTGCGACATACTTGCGTGAAACATCATTCGCCCCGAAAATGCCGCCTTCGCGACCGACTCTGGGTCGTCGATATTGATTGGAGCCGTCTATGCCGTCGTTTTTGCTCTCACCGCTGGTGAAGTGGTCGCTTATCACACTGGGCGGCGCCATGGTCGTGCATTGGGTGGTCAAGGAAGCGCGCCGGGTCAATGAAGAACTCGAAAATGCCAGGCGCGTGAAGGCGAAAATAACCGATGCCGAAAATCGTCCGACGCTCCGTCGCGATCCGATGACCGGCGAATACCGTCTCTAGAAATTTCGCGATTTTGCTGATCGATCTGGCCGACTAGCGGTCGGTCACGCTCTTGTGGCCGCCGATCATGGCGCCGAAGAACAGCAGGATCAGGCCCCAACCAATGATTTGAAACTCGAGCATTGGTATACTCCCAACGCGACCAAACTTTTCTTGTCGGATTGCGTGGGTATCAGCCGCCATTCAACAACGCGTAAATAGCCCTCGACTTGACCCTCTTTGGAGCCGCCTCTAGGGTCGAATCTATTCCCGTGCTTAAGAATCAGTATCTAACCGATGGCTGAAGCCAGACTTCGCGCCAGCGACAGCGCGCATCAAGGCAACCTGGACCCAACGCGGTCATTCCAGGGGCTGATCCTTGCGCTGCAGCAATACTGGGCAAATTGGGGCTGCGTGATATTGCAGCCCTACGACATGGAGGTGGGAGCGGGGACTTTCCATCCTGCCACCACGTTACGCGCTCTTGGTCCGAAACCGTGGAACGCCGCCTATGTGCAGCCCTCGCGTCGGCCAAAGGATGGACGTTACGGTGAGAACCCCAACCGCTTGCAGCACTACTACCAATTCCAGGTGATCCTGAAACCGTCGCCACCGGATATTCAGGATCTCTATCTCAATTCACTCAAAGCAATCGGCATCGACCCCAAGATTCACGACATCCGCTTTGTCGAGGACGACTGGGAGAGCCCGACCTTGGGCGCGTGGGGCCTGGGTTGGGAATGTTGGTGCGACGGCATGGAAGTTTCCCAGTTTACATATTTCCAGCAGGTCGCCGGGTTCGAGTGCGCACCTGTTGCCGGCGAACTCACATACGGACTCGAACGCCTGGCGATGTATGTGCAGGGCGTCGACAATGTCTTCGACCTCAACTTTAACGGCCGGATCGACGAGAAGAAGGTCACCTATGGTCAGGTATTCAAGCAAGCGGAGGAGGAATATTCCCGGCATAATTTCGAGTTCGCCGATACCGCGATGCTGTTCGAGCAATTCAAGATGGCGGAGGCAGCCTGTCAAAAATATCTCGCCGCGGGGTGGGCGAACGGCAAGAAAGAACGGCACCTGATGGCGCTGCCGGCCTACGACCAGTGCATCAAGGCGAGCCACGTATTCAATCTTTTGGATGCGCGCGGTGTGATCTCTGTCACCGAGCGACAGAGCTATATTTTGCGCGTTCGCGAATTGGCGAAATCCTGCGGCGAAGCCTGGCTCGCGACGGAAGGCGGGGGAGCGACCTCGGCCGCAAGATGACAAGTCTCGTTTGCCCTGCTAGTCCGACCCGCGATGCCCGACCTTCTGCTTGAATTCTTTTCCGAGGAAATCCCTGCGCGCATGCAGGCGCGCGCGGCCGAGGATTTGCGCAAGCTGTTCACGGATCGGCTGGTGGAACAGGGGCTGACATACGACGGGGCAAATGCATTCGCGACGCCGCGCCGGCTCGCGCTCACCGTGCATGGCATTCCGGCAAAGCAACCCGATGTAAAGGAAGAAAAGAAAGGGCCGCGCGTCGGCGCCCCCGACAATGCCATAGCGGGCTTTCTGAAAGCAGCGGGGCTAAAATCAATCAGCGAAGCCAAGGTGCAGCCCGACAAGAAGGGCGATTTCTATATCGCCGTCATCGACAGGCCGGGACGAAGCGCAATCGACGTCATCAACGACATCTTGCACGCCACCATCGCGACCTTTCCCTGGCCGAAATCGATGCGCTGGGGTGCCGGCTCGGCGAAACCGGGTGCCTTGTCGTGGGTGCGCCCGTTGCACTCCATAGTCGCGACCTTTGGTCCCGAAACCGAGGATCCTGAAGTCGTCCCGCTCGATATTGATGGCATCAAAGGCGGTAACAAAACGCGGGGCCACCGCTTCATGGCGCCCGACGAAATAGAGGTGCGGCGCTTCGACGACTACGTCGCCAAGCTGGAGAAGGCCAGGGTCGTGCTCGACCCGGGGCGCCGCGCCGACATGATCCTTGCCGACGCCAAGAATCTCGCCTTCGCGCAAGGCTTTGAGCTGGTGGAAGACGAAGGGTTGCTCGCCGAGGTCGCCGGTCTTGTGGAGTGGCCGGTGACGCTGATGGGCACCTTCGATCAGGCATTCCTGACGATCCCCGACGAGGTCATCCGCGCCACCATCCGCAACAACCAGAAATGCTTTGTGCTGCGCGATCCGCAGACGGCCAAGTTGGTCAACAAGTTCATTCTGGTCGCCAACGAAGAGGCCGCCGATGGCGGCAAGGCGATTATAGCCGGCAACGAGCGCGTCATCCGTGCGCGATTGTCCGACGCAAAGTTCTTCTACGAGACCGACCTAAAGTCTCGTCTCGAAGACCGACTGCCAAAATTCGAGCAAATTGTGTTTCACGAAAAGCTGGGCACCCAGGCCGAGCGCATCGCGCGAATTGCGGCACTTGCCGTCCAGATCGCGCCCAGCGTGAAGGCCAAGTCGGCGAAAGCCGAACGGGCCGCGCAACTATGCAAGGCGGACCTTTTGAGCGAGGTGGTCGGGGAGTTTCCCGAACTGCAAGGCCTGATGGGCCGCTATTATGCCGAGGCGCAGGGCGAGGATGAGGCGGTCGCCCACGCCATTGAAGACCACTACAAGCCGAAAGGCCCCGACGATCTGGTGCCGGGTGATCCCGTGGCAATCGCTGTCGCTCTTGCTGACAAAGTCGATACGTTAGTGGGCTTTTGGGCGATTGACGAAAAGCCGACAGGTTCGAAGGACCCTTATGCCCTGAGGCGAGCGGCGCTGGGCGTTATTCGCATCGTCATCGAAAATGAATTGCGACTGCCGTTGCGTGCGCTGTTCTGGCGGCATTTTGGTTCGGTCGCGCGCGATGAAGCTCTCGCGAGCACCATCACGATGCTGCATCCACTGAACGAGCAAATCGCAAAGATCAGCGCGAGCGATATCGAACTGGCCGTCAAACTCGAAGTGCTCGTTTCCGAGAAGACCAAGCAAGTCGCAAAGCCTCTGCTTGTGCAGGCGCACACGTATCTGCAACAGACCCATGATCTGATCACTTTTTTCGCCGACCGTCTGAAGGTGCAACTTCGCGAACAAGGTGCGCGGCACGACCTTGTTGACGCAGTGTTTTCATTGTCTGGCCAGGACGACCTGCTGATGATCGTGCGCCGCGTTGAAGCGCTCGGAAAATTTCTCGACAGCGATGATGGCAAGAACCTGCTCGCCGGCTACAAGCGTGCGACCAATATCATTCGCATCGAGGAAAAAAAGGACAAGCGCGAATATACGGGCGCCCCTGACACGAAGCGGTATCAATTGCTCGAGGAGAAGGCGCTCGCCGAGGTGGTTGATGTCGCCAAGAAAGAGGCGTCTGCTGCGGTCGCCAAGGAAGATTTCGCGGCCGCGATGCGGGCTATGGCCAAGCTTCGGCCACGCGTCGATGCCTTCTTCGACAAGGTTACCGTCAATGTCGATGACAAGGCGTTGAGAGAAAACCGGCTCAAGTTGCTCAATGAAATCCGGGAGGCGACACGCACCGTCGCGGATTTCTCGAAGATCGAGGGTTAGTCCAGCAGCAAACTTCGACTATGTGGTGGAACTGCCACCGCTGCCTCGTCGTTTCAATTCCATTGCCATCCGATTGGGGAATACATCATGACCATCAGTATCGCGCATTTGCAGCCCATCATCGCACTGATCGCCGGAATTCTTATTCTTATCATGCCGCGCCTGCTTAACTTCATTGTCGCTATCTATCTGATCGCTGTCGGAATCCTGGGTCTCGGGCTTTTCCGCTGATCGGAATTCAGGACTTGCGCCCGGCTATTCGGCGGTGCTTTTAAAGGGCCGTCGTTCCCCTAACGTTGCCTGACCTATGGCCAAACAAAAACGCTCCCGCGCCGGCAAAAAGAGCAAGAAACGTGTCGTGCGGAAGGCTTCCCGGGCCAAGCCGAATGCGGCCGCCCGTCAACCCAAGGGTAAATGGGTCTACGGCTTTGGCGATGGCCGCGCCGAGGGCAAGGCTTCCATGCGCGACCTCCTGGGCGGCAAGGGCGCCGGGCTTGCAGAAATGGCCAATCTCAAGCTTCCGGTCCCGCCTGGCTTCACCATCACCACCGATGTCTGCACTTATTATTACGGGCACAACAAGGAATACCCGAAGGATCTGCGCGCCCAGGTGGAGAAAGCGCTGATGCAGGTCGGCCGCATCGCCGGCAAGACCTTCGGCGATAAATCCAATCCCTTGCTGGTCTCGGTGCGATCAGGTGCCCGCGCGTCGATGCCCGGCATGATGGACACGGTGCTCAATCTCGGTCTCAATGACCAGACTGTCGAAGCGCTCGCAAAAAAATCCGGCGATCGCCGGTTTGCTTTCGACAGCTATCGCCGCTTTATCACTATGTATTCGGATGTGGTGCTTGGCGTCGGCCATGAGCACTTCGAGGAATTGCTCGACCATCACAAGGAGCGGCAAGGCTACAGCCTCGATACTGATCTTTCCGCCGACGATTGGGCCGAGCTCGTGACGCGTTACAAGAAGCGCGTCAAGGATGAGCTCGGTCACGATTTCCCGCAGGATCCGCACAGGCAGCTTTGGGGTGCGATTGGAGCTGTGTTCGGCTCGTGGATGAATCAACGCGCCATCACGTATCGCAAGCTGCACAATATTCCGGAGAACTGGGGGACGGCGGTCAATGTGCAAGCGATGGTGTTCGGCAACATGGGCGACACCTCTGCAACGGGCGTTGCTTTCACGCGCAATCCATCGACCGGAGAGAAAAAGCTTTACGGTGAATTTCTCATCAACGCGCAGGGCGAAGATGTCGTCGCCGGCATACGCACGCCGCAGGAAATAAGCGAAGCCGCGCGCAAGGAGGCCGGCTCCGACAAGCCGTCAATGGAATACACGTTGCCGAAGGCCTATGGCGAGCTCAAACGCATCTACAACATCCTCGAACGTCACTACCGTGACATGCAGGACCTCGAATTCACCGTCGAGCAGGGCAAGTTGTGGATGTTGCAGACCCGCTCCGGCAAGCGCACCGCAAAGGCAGCCCTGCGGATCGCGGTCGAACTCGCCAACGAAGGTCTTATTTCAAAGAACGATGCGGTGCTGCGTGTTGATCCTCTGAGTCTCGATCAATTGCTGCATCCGACAATCGATCCGCGCGCACATCGGCGGGTTATCGCCACGGGACTGCCGGCCTCACCGGGTGCCGCCAGTGGCGAGATTGTTTTTTCGCCCGATGAAGCAGCGCAGCTCAAATCCGACGGAAAGAAGGTTGTCCTGGTCCGCGTGGAAACTTCGCCCGAGGACATCCACGGCATGCATGCAGCCGAAGGCATCCTGACCACCCGTGGTGGCATGACGTCTCATGCCGCCGTCGTTGCGCGCGGCATGGGTAAACCCTGCGTTTCCGGTGCCGGGTCGCTGCGCGTCGACTATGCCACGGGCACAATGACAGCCGGCGGCCAGACTTTCAAAAAAGGCGATTACATTACCGTCGATGGCTCAACCGGACAGGTGCTGGCCGGCAAGGTCGATATGATCGAGCCGAAACTGTCCGGCGAATTCGCGACCCTGATTGGTTGGGCCGACAAGGTGCGCCGCCTTGGCGTGCGTGCCAATGCCGACACGCCGAACGATGCGAAGGCTGCGGTGCGTTTCGGCGCCGAGGGTATCGGGCTTTGCCGCACCGAACACATGTTCTTCTACGAGGCGCGCATCCAGGCTGTCCGGGAAATGATCCTCGCCGACGACGAGAAATCACGTCGTACGGCGATTGCGAAACTTCTGCCCATGCAACGCGCCGACTTTGTCGAACTGTTTGAGATCATGGCCGGCCGGCCGGTAACCATTCGCCTTCTGGACCCGCCGCTGCACGAGTTCCTGCCGCACGGCGACGAAGAGGTTGCCGAGGTTGCTGCCGCCATGGGTGCCGATCCGAAAAAGCTGGCGGCGCGTGCAAGCGAGTTATCGGAATTCAATCCAATGTTGGGATTCCGTGGTTGCCGCATCGCCATTGCCTATCCGGAAATCGCTGAAATGCAGGCGCGCGCCATTTTCGAAGCGGCAGTCGAAGTCGCCAAGCGGACTGGCAAGTCCGTGGTCCCTGAGGTCATGGTGCCATTGATCGCCACCAAAGCCGAGCTTGATTTGGTCAAGGCGCGCATCGACCAGATGGCAGAAGCGGTCGCAAAGGAAAAAGGCGCAAAAGTCGACTACCAGGTCGGGACCATGATTGAGCTGCCGCGCGCCTCCCTGATAGCCGACGAAATCGCGCAGACCGCCGAATTCTTTTCATTCGGCACTAACGATCTGACGCAGACCACCTTCGGTATTTCTCGCGATGACGCAGCGAGTTTCCTCGGCATCTACACAGCGCGGGGCATCCTTCCTGCCGACCCATTTGTGACAATCGATCAGCAAGGCGTCGGCGAACTGGTGAAAATCGGCGTCGAACGTGGCCGCAAGGTTCGCCCCAAGCTGAAGGTCGGAATCTGCGGGGAGCATGGCGGCGATCCGGCATCGGTCGCCTTCTGTCATGAAGCCAGGCTCGACTACGTGTCTTGTTCGCCATTCCGGGTGCCGATCGCCCGCCTTGCTGCCGCGCAAGCCGCGCTCGGAAAAACCGCAGCCAGCCAGGCGTAGGATTAAACTGCCACTTTGCTGAGGAAGTCTTCGACCTCGAGCCGCAGGTCGGCGACCGCATGCTCCACCGCTTGCGAAGCATCGCGAACGACTTCTGCCGAGGAGCGCGTCTGCGTCGCCGCGCCTGCGACGTCGCCCAGCACCGACACGACATGACCGGTGCCTTCGGCCGCGCTGGCGACATTGCGCGAGATCTCACTGGTGGCCGCATTTTGCTGCTCGACCGAGGCCGCTACTGCCGAAGTATTTTCATTGATCTCGCGCATGCGAGCGGCGATCTGCCGGATCGCCTCCACCGCTGCAGCGGTCGAATCCTGCACCGCAAGGATATGATTGGCGATGTCTTCGGTCGCTTTGGCAGTTTGTACAGCCAGCGATTTGACTTCGGAAGCGACGACCGCGAAGCCCCTGCCAGCCTCACCGGCGCGTGCGGCTTCGATTGTAGCATTGAGCGCCAGCAGATTTGTTTGCCCCGCAATATTGCGAATCAGCTTGACCACATCGCCGATCTTCTGTGCCCCGTCGGCCAGGCCGCCAATTTCGCCATCGGTAGCACGCGCTTCGCTGGTGGCGAGGCCCACGACGTTGCTGGTGAGGGTGAGTTGGCGGCTGATCTCGCTGATGGAGTGCGACAGTTCGTCGGCGGCAACTGCCGCAGTCTCGACGTTGGTGGATGCCTCATGGAATGCATGCACCGCGCTTTCGGCGCGCTGTGATGTGTGTTCGGAGGAACCGAATAGCGCGCCGGCGGTCGAGCGCATCGCAGCGGCGCTGGCGCCTACGCTGGACAGCAGTTTCTCGACAGTCGGACGAAATGATGCGATGGCCGAATCGATCATCGCGCGCCGCTGTTCCTGCTCGCGGATGGACGCGCGTTCTTGTTCAGCGTGGTGCTGTTCGGTGACATCTTCATGGGTGGAGACCCAGCCTCCGCCCGGCAATGGTTCGTTTTTGGCCAGCACGATGCGACCATCGCTTGCCTTCACGTAGTGTTCCTGGCTTTTGCCCTCCGTCATCGCGGAGAGAATTTTCTGCACGTAACTGTCTACGTCGCCGGAAAACAATCCGGTTTCCTTGCGGTATTGAATCAGATTTTTGAGCGAACAGCCTGGCTTCACGATGTCGGGCGAAAGCTTGTACATCTCCAGGTAGCGCCTGTTGAGCAAGATGATGCGGCCTTGCCCGTCGAACATGTTCAAGCCTTGCGACATATTGTTGAGCGCGGTGGAAAGCCGGCGATTTTGCTCATGCAGGTGGCGATAGAGTCCGCAAAGGACCGCGAACGCCACAAGGAACCCGCCAACAAGCAAGGCCTGACCCACAACAGTCGATGGCAGGATGGAAACGAACATGCCGACCTGTAAATAAATACCGCGGCAATATTGGTCGGCAGCAATTGCGATATAGTTAATTTTTGTTTCCCATTCGTTACTGCGGGAACCAGCGGATTTGTCCGCTCACCAACAGATGCTCGGCACCCTGACGGCACGTGCAATCCCCGGCGCGGTTTCGCGAAGTTAACACCTTCGCAAGGTTAATCAGCCCATAAAAAATCTGTCGCACTGTCGCCAACCGGCGTCGGGGCGGGACAGGACGTTGCGTGTGGCGTTGAGCGAGCGGGGAGCAGTTTCGCTTGGGCGTCGGCGGCGGAGAAGGGCCGCGTCGCTTACTATTGGCGCGATGCTGCTTGTGGTTCCCCCGGAAAGAATTGCGTTTCAGGATCTGGGCGCCCTGCTTGCCCGTCAGCCGGGCGTGGCCAAACGCTGGCAGCAGCATCTGATCGCTTCGCCTTTCGGCACCATCCATGCCGCCACGTTCAGTTTTCCGCGTCCGGTCGGTACCGCAATTCCGCATCCACCGATCTATGCGCTTGCCAACTTCGACCCAACAGACATCACGGGCTCGATTGGCAAGCAGCCGCTTGGCGATGAATCGGCGCCACTTCAGTTTCCCAAAGCCAACCGCAAGGCGAAGCGCGATTCACTTGTCTCACGGCCGCGCGAGCCGCTGCCGCCCTTGCCGCCTGCGCTCGCAATCGAACCGGCGCCGGAGACGGAAGTCGAAGCGTCGATGAAAAACGAGGGCACGGGTCGCTTTGACCCGTATTCGCAATACGAATTCGTGACCGCTCCCGACGAGAAGTCGAAGACACCCGATATCGATTTGCCTTATGCCGACATTCCGCCCGCCAATCTGACACCAACTGCGCCGCAGAAGGCCGCCGGAAAGGACGCGGCGCAGCTTTATTTTGGAATCGATTCGATGGCGGGCGGCCGGGAGAGTATTGCTCCGTGGGCGCCGGGTGAGGCGCCAGTGGTGCTGGCCTCGCGTGGCGACCCCGATATCAAACAGTCGGCGCTTGGTTCACCCTCACCGGAGGGCGAAGGCAAAGGCGGGGAGAGTGTCGCCAACAAGGGCGAGGTTACCGGCGTCGATCAACGGCCTCGGTCTCCTGCGGAACGATTGGCGCTCACGGGCGCAGGCCGGGCCAAGGCCGAGAAATGTCTCGCCAACGCGGTTTATTTCGAAGCGCGCGGAGAATCGGTGCGCGGCCAAATCGCGGTCGCGCAGGTCGTCATGAACCGAGTCTTCTCGCCTTTCTATCCGAATGATGTCTGCGGCGTCGTGTACCAAAATTCGCATCGGCATCTCGCCTGCCAGTTCACCTTCGCCTGCGATGGTATCCCCGACATCGTCACGGAACCCGATGCCTGGGAACGCGCCAAACGCATCGCCAGCGACATGCTCGACGGCAAGTTGTGGATGCCGGAAGTTTCAAAATCCACTCACTATCATGCCTACTGGGTGCACCCGGACTGGGTTAACGAGATGAAGAGAGTCTACAAGCTCGGTGTGCATACCTTCTATCGCCCACGCGCATGGGGCGATGGCGAAGATGAACCGACCTGGGGCGATGCGGCTACAACCGAAAAAGAAGCCGCCGCCGAGGAAGCAAAAGGTCCTGTAAGCCATAGCCTTGAGTGGCTTAGATCAGAAGAAGGCCAGGCGTCGCTCCGGCAGAACGCCCGCAAATAGCACCGTCCTGCCGAGCCATGCGTGGCGCAAATGCGCCGGATCACGAATATTCGTTTGGGACGGATGCAGCGCGAGCCTATAAGTTTCGCGCCAGATTGTGCCGGAGATTTCTGTAATGTCCATGAGAGCCATGACCGAGGCCCCAACATCCGTCGAATGGCGTACGCCGGCCGTGGTCGTTGTATGCGGTTGCCTGATCGCAATGATCAGTTTCGGACCGCGCTCGTCGCTGGGTTTTTTCCTGACGCCCCTGTCGCAGACAAATCATTGGGGCCGCGACGTCTTCGCGCTCGCTGTCGCCATCCAGAATCTGCTGTGGGGTATCGGACAGCCCTTCGCCGGTGGAATAGCCGACCGTTTCGGCACCAACCGCGTGCTCTGCGTCGGTGCCGTTCTGTACGCGCTCGGCCTTGCGATCATGTCGCAGTCAACGACTCCTGAGACGCTTGATCTCTCCGCGGGGGTGCTGATCGGCCTTGGATTGTCTGGCTGCTCGTTCAACATCGTGCTCGGCGCATTTGGCAAGTTGCTGCCGGAAAAATGGCGGTCGCTTGCGTTCGGCGCAGGCACTGCTGCGGGTTCGTTTGGGCAATTCCTTTACTCGCCGATCGCTGTCGCGCTGATGGACAAATTCGGCTGGCAGGAAGCGCTGCTGATTTTCGGCAGCGTCACGCTGTTGATTCTGCCGCTCTCGCTCGCCCTTGCGACGCCCACCGCGCCTGCAGGAACGGTGGCGGCTGCGAAGCCAACGCAGTCTGCGCGACAGGCATTCGCGGAAGCCTTCGGCCATCGCAGTTATGTTCTGCTGGTGCTTGGCTTCTTCACCTGCGGCTTTCAACTCGCCTTCATAACGGTGCATCTGCCGTCCTATTTGATCGATCGTGGTCTCTCGGCGGAAATCGGCGGCTGGACGCTCGCGGTTATCGGCATGTTCAACATTATCGGCTCGTTGGGCTCAGGCTGGCTCAGCAACCGGATGCCCAAGCGTTATCTTCTTTCGTCGATTTATTTCATTCGGGCGGCCGCGATCATCGCCTTCATCACGCTGCCGGCGAGTCCGGTGGCGACGCTGGTTTTCGGTGCCGTCACTGGCCTGATGTGGCTATCGACGGTACCGCCGACCTCGGCGCTGGTCGCGGTCATGTTCGGCACGCGCTGGCTCGCGATGTTGTTCGGCTTTGCCTTCTTCAGTCACCAGGTCGGCGGCTTTCTCGGCGTGCTGATCGGCGGCATCGCATTCGAGCGCACCGGCTCCTACGACCTGGTCTGGTGGCTGTCAGTGTTGTTCGGAGTGCTTTCGGCTGTGATCAACCTGCCGATCGTCGAGAAACCGGTCGCACGCCTCGCCATGGCGCCGGCCTGAAGCGCTTGCGCAGCGGCCCCGCCCGCGTCATGAATGCCGGGGTTTAACCGGCGAGGGCAGGCGTGGCAGCATTCAAGGCGATCGTCATCGAGAAGACGGACAGTGGCACCAAGGCGGCGCTCGCTGATTTCGACGAGGCCAATCTGATGGACGGTGACGTCACCGTCCGCGTCGAATATTCCACGGTCAATTACAAGGATGGCCTCGCGATCACCGGCAAGGCGCCCGTTGTGCGCCGGTTCCCGATGATCGCGGGCATCGACTTCGCGGGTACGGTTGAGTCATCGACCAACGCCGGTTGGAAGCGTGGCGACAAGGTCATCCTCAACGGCTGGGGTTGCGGCGAGAGCCATCTCGGCGCTTACGGCGAGAAGGCGCGGGTGGAAGGCGACTGGCTGGTACCGTTGCCCAAGACCATGGGCGCGCGCGAGGCCATGGCAATCGGCACCGCCGGCTACACGGCAATGCTTGCGGTCATGGCACTGGAACGGCATGGCCTCACGCCGCAAAACGGACCGATCGCGGTCACGGGCGCAGCAGGCGGCGTCGGATCGGTTGCGATTGCCATTCTTGCCAAGCGCGGCTTTGCGGTTCATGCCGTGACAGGACGGACGCAAGAGGCCGATTACCTGAAGGGGCTGGGCGCCGCCGAGATCATCGACCGAAAGGAGCTTGCGGGACCGGCCAAACCACTTGCCAAAGAGCGTTGGGCTGGCGCCGTCGATGCGGTGGGTTCCACCACGCTTGCCAATTTGCTCTCCATGACCCGCTATGGAGGGGCGGTGGCGGCCTGCGGTCTAGCCGGTGGTATGGACCTGCCTGCTTCAGTCGCTCCCTTTATTCTGCGTGGGGTGTGTCTTTATGGCATCGACTCCGTGATGTGTCCCATCGAGCGCCGGCGGGACGCCTGGAAACGCCTGGAAACCGATCTGGACCGCCAAAAACTGGCTATGATGACCCGTGAAATCGGGCTTTCGGACGTATTTGGGGTGGCTCCGGAGATCCTCTCGGGTCAGGTCCGCGGCCGGATCGTGGTCAAGGTCGGGTAAACGCGTTCAGGATTTGTCGACGAAAGGCGTGCATAATTTGTAAGGGCTAAAAATCGGCCCAAATGTGCTGTAGTTTGTTGCGTCAGTCGGAGTACAGGAAATGCTTCGTGGTTTCGTATTGACGGCCGGCCTGTTGGCCGCGCTGCCGGCGGTAGCCGGTGACATGAGCGCCGAGGATGCCCGCCGGTTCGTCATCGGCAAGATGTTCAACTATAGCTGCTTCGAAGGCACGCGCGGACAGGGTCGCGTGAATTCAGACGGCTCGGTCGCCGGGTCCATCCAGTTCCAGGGGTCCGGTCCGGTGCGCTATGCGCATCTTCCAGCCAATACGCTCCAGGTGAAGGGCGAGTCTGTTTGCGCCTCGCTGCAGGGCATGATGATCCAGCCGTGTTTCAACCTCGAGCGCATAAGCGACAACAGCTTCCGTGGATCGATCTCGGGGCTGGGCTTTGCCTATTGTGAGTTCACAAGGTATGGCGGGCGCACGACCGTGGCTCACAGCGTATACCGTACGAACAGCGCCCGTCCGTTGGGGCTGCGCCCGTCGCTCGCCGCCGACAATAATAACTGACCTTCATCCTTTTGCCGGGAAGATCATGCACGTGGTTGTGGCGTGTGCGTAAAGCTTTCCGGCCCGATCCTTGAGATCGCCTTCTGAGGTTGCGAGCGTGCGGCCGCGATGCACGATGCGTCCTTCCGCACGCAACGGCCCCGTGTCCTTGGTGATCGGGCGCACCAGATTGAATTTGAGTTCGAGTGTCGTCCACGTATCACCTTTCGCGATGGTGGAAAAAATGGCGCACCCGAGTGCGGAATCCAGCAAGGTTGCGGCAAAGCCGCCATGGACTGTGCCGATCGGATTGTAGTGCCGGAATTCGGGCACGCCCTCAAACACGGCGCGGCCCTGCTCGGCTTCAGTCAAGTGAAAGCCCATCACCTCGCTGATTGGCGGGTTGGGCACCGTGCCATCGATAATCGCCCTCAGGAAGCCAAGTCCGTCATATGATTTGAGGATGTCCGGCGTGACGACGCCGTAACTCTTTTTGCTCACGCTGGCCCCCGCATCTGACTGCTGCCTTCTAGCTTACCCCGTCAGGCGATCTCGAGCCGAAAGGGGTCGCCTTCCGTCGCCGCATCTCCGGGGCCAATGGCCTCGATCGCGTGCACCATGCGGCCATCCCGTTTGAGCAGACGGTCAGCGATCGAGACGATCCGTGCATTCGGGTGCGCTGTGCGCGATGCGCGGCGAATGTCCCAGGCAATTTGCATCTCGTCGCGCTTCGGATTGAGCGCGCAAGCCGCCACATAAGCGCCGGCAGTCGATCGGCTGATCCCCGCGAAGCAGTGCATCACCATCGGTGTCGCGCGGTCCCAGGCACTAACGAAATCGATGAGCCGTTGCACATGCTCATGCGCCGGCGCGGTGTAGCCGTCCATCGGCATGGTGATGTCGTCGACCGCAAGCACCAGATGGTTCTCGGGAACAATATGAGTTGGCCGCTGCACCCGGTCGACAAGCCGCAGCAAAGTGACAATGTGGCGCGCTCCGGTTTCATCGACCGTAGTGTGCAGGCGCGCTAATGAGCAAACGTGGATCATATGGACAGTAAGAGAAAGCGATTCGCACGTCATATGTATGACTTAGACATCGCAATGAAAAGGCTTTACGAGCGCAAAAGTTTTTCGAAACGTTCGCGGTAACGTGTCTGAGCCGCTCCCGCGGGCCAGGGGCTGAGATAATCACGCTCAAGCGTGGCGGAGAATTTCGGCGGCGGACCGAAGAATTTCCGCGCCTCATCGGCGGCAAAGCCGGCAATCCGCGTGGCTTCAAGATAGGCGGCGCTACGATCGGCCGCCTTGATCAGATTTTGCAGACTCTCGGGCAGTTTGGCGGGAAGACCGAAACGCAGGTGGATGGCGGCGAGCAGCCGTTTCTCCACAGCTTTGTAACTGTCACCGATCACGGCTTTGAACGGCGAGATCATGTCGCCAACTACGTATTCGGGCGCATCGTGCAGCAACACAGCCAGGCGGCCGTTGCGGTCGAGCCGCGGAACCTTGGCGCGCGCCAGAGCCTCCACCAGTAGTGCGTGCTGGGCAACCGAGAAAATATGCGCACCCTGCGTTTGTCCGTTCCAGCGCGCGACGCGTGCCAGACCGTGCGCGATGTCATCGAGTTCCACATCCAGCGGGGAGGGATCGAGGAGGTCGAGTCGCCGGCCCGAGAGCATGCGCTGCCACGCGCGCGGTGCGGACTTTGCGCCACGAGCGCTTTTGGTCGGCTTGCTCATCGCTTTCTGGCGAGTTTCGCGCAGGCTGCGTGGCGATGGCAGGTGACGAGGTGGTCGTTGACCATGCCGACCGCCTGCATGAAAGCATAGACGATGGTTGGCCCGACAAACTTGAAGCCGCGTGCGATGAGTTCCTTCGACATTTTCTGCGACAGCGCCGTCTCCGCGGGCACCTGTTTGGTGGTACGAAAGTTATTGAGCGTCGGCGTCCCGTCGAGGTGATCCCAAAGCAGATTGGAAAATCCCGGTCCGCTCTCCATGATCTCAAGCCAGGCGCGCGCCGATGACACCGCGCCTTCGATCTTGGCGCGATTGCGCACGATGCCGGCGTCCTTCATCAGCGACTCGACCTTGCGCTTTGGATAGCGCGCAATTTTTTCCGGAGCGAAGCCATCGAACGCGCGGCGAAAATTCTCGCGCTTGCGCAGGATGGTGATCCACGAAAGGCCGGCCTGGAAGCCATCGAGCACCAGCTTTTCGTAGAGCGCGCGGTCGTCGAATTCCGGTACGCCCCATTCCTCATCGTGATAGGCGACGTAGAGGGGATCATGTTTCGGCCATGGACAGCGGGTCAGGCCGTCAGGATGGACAACCGACTTGCTCATGTCGCCACTTTCGTCTCGCCCGGCCAGTCGAACTTTGCCCAGGTCGGCTTTGACGCGCGAAGGGCGATGCCGCCCGCTTCCAGCGGAATGCCGGCCGTAAGTGCGTCCGCAACGCGGTCGAGACGCATGAGTGCGAGGCCGTGGCCCCTGGCGGTCGAACCGAGCGTGCCGATCTGCTTGCCGCCCGCCATGATCGGCAGTCCGGAGCTCGGCGCGAATTCTTCATAGGTGATCGGCACGACGCGGCTGCGTGCGCTGGCGCGATGCTCGACACGGGAGACGACTTCCTGTCCGACATAGCAGCCTTTTTCGAAATCGACGCCGCCGAGTTGGTCCATGTCAGCTTCGTGCGGAAACGTATCTCCGTAAATAAAATCAAGTCCGCCGCGCGGAACGCCGAGCCTGATGCGATGGGCCTCGTAGGTATCCGCGCTGACCATGGTCGCATTGAGATCGGCGGCGGCTTCGGCTGCAAGGTGCGCCGGCAGCATGATGCGTGAGCCCAAGGTCGGCAGCCGGGGGTCGGCGTAGCTCAATCCGTACTCGCTGTCGGCGATACCATCCCAGACTGCCATGACCCCCAGTACTTCCGACAGGTCCTCGCAAATCACCTTCGCCCGCAGTTTGTAGAAATTCAGTTTCTCCACGAGCGTGCCAGCCAGCGCTCGCGGGCAGTCGAGGAAGAAGCCGCCGCCATCCTCGGCCGGCGCCTCGGCGATGATGAAATCAACGATGATTTTGCCCTGAGGTGTGAGCAGTGCGGCAAAGCGCGGCTTGCCGGGCGCGATGGCGGCCACATCGTTGGTCACCAGGCCATTGAGGAAACGCCGGGCATCGTCACCGACGACCTTGACCACGCCGCGATCGGGGAGAAGTGCTGCTTGCATGCAATACCTGGGGTCTCTCGCGATAGTCTCTTGCCAGAACTCGCGGCGGAACGTAAGCGCTGTCGGGCAAGGCTCAAGCCCGTTTAAACGCATTCCAGCATGGCCGACAGTTACGATCTGATCCTCAAGGGCGGCACCGTAGTCAACCATGACGGCGAAGCCCCGCGTGACCTTGGCGTCCGAGCCGGCCGTTTCGCGGGCATTGGCAATTTGTCGCGGGCCCCGGCGGGCGAAGTGATCGATTGCCGCGGGTTGCACGTGTTGCCGGGCGTGATCGATACCCAGGTCCATTTTCGCGAACCGGGTCTCACCCACAAGGAAGACCTGGAAAGCGGCTCTCGCTCAGCGGTGATGGGCGGCGTGACCGCCGTTTTCGAAATGCCAAACACCGATCCGCTGACCGTAAGTGCCGAAGCCCTGGCCGATAAGGTCAAGCGCGGCCATCACCGCATGCATTGCGACTTTGCATTTTTCGTCGGCGCAACCGCCGATAACACGAAACACCTTGCGGAGCTGGAACGGCTTCCGGGTTGTGCCGGCATCAAGGTGTTCATGGGCTCATCGACCGGTTCGCTGCTGGTCGCCGATGATGCCGGCTTGCGCGCTGTCCTGAAGATGATCCGTCGTCGCGCCTCGTTCCACGCGGAAGACGAACCGCGGCTCAACGAGCGCAAGAACTTGCGCGTGGAAGACGATCCGCGCTCACATCCGGTCTGGCGCGATGATGTAGCCGCGCTCAAGGCCACCCAACGTCTTGTGGCGATTGCTCACGAGACGGGCGCCCGCGTCCACGTCCTGCACGTCTCGACAGTGCAGGAGATGGTATACCTCGCCGATCACAAGGACGTCGCCTCGGTCGAGACCACCCCGCATCATCTTACTCTGGAAGCACCCGGTTGCTACGAGCGCCTCGGTACCCGCGCGCAGATGAACCCGCCCGTCCGTGATGCCGTTCACCGCGCCGGTATCTGGAACGGTCTCGCGAATGGCGTCGTCGATGTCCTCGGCTCCGACCACGCACCGCACACCCGCGAAGAAAAAGCGAAATCCTATCCGGCGAGTCCGTCGGGCATGACCGGAGTGCAGACTCTGGTTCCGATCATGCTCGACCATGTCAACGCAGGCCGGCTGTCGCTGCTGCGCCTTGTCGATCTCACCAGCGCGGGCCCGGCGCGCCTGTTTGGCATTGCCGCCAAAGGCCGCATCGCGGTTGGTTACGACGCCGACCTGACCGTGGTCGACCTCAAACGCCGCGAAACGATCACCGACAAATGGGTCGCGTCACGCGCGGGCTGGACTCCCTATGACGGGGTGACCGTCACCGGGTGGCCGGTCGGGACTTTTGTTCGGGGCCGCAAAGTGATGTGGGAGAACAGTCTCGCGACGCCCGCGCAAGGCGAACGCGTGAGGTTTTTGGAAACTCTTGCGCGTTGAAGCGCCTTCAGCCGATTATTGTCGCGCCTGATCGATCGAAAATTCGCCGTTCCGGATTCGTGCGCTCAAACCGTTGGCGAGCGTAGCGGTTGCCTCTTCGCCATACGTCATGACGAATTCGGCGAGGGCCGCAAACAGGCAGGCCTGCGCGAGACAATCGCCGTCGACGCCTTCGTGGCGCGCCTCCGCCCACGCTTCCTGGAGATAGCCAAGCGCCACGAATTTCTGCTCGCGGTCAGACATCAACTCGCGCGCCTTTGTCGAACCTTCGGCGTTCGTCATTGTTTTTATTTCCCCGGCGGCGTCCGGGGGTGGACACCAACTTCACGTCCCGAGAAGACGTTAGCATGCAGATTGCGCGTCACTAGATTACAATAAAGAAAAGGTTAATTGCGCAACTAGTTAGCGTATCGCGCTGTAATTTCACGGGCAATTTTCGCGCCTTCATCAAGATACCTCCGAATTGCGAGGTCGGCGGCGGGCGTGCAGGTTCGGTACGTTTGCTGGAAACCCCGGTAGCCACGATTGAAGCTCGCGACGATCTTGCGGCGGCGTTCCCCGCCCGGCACTTCGGCGTCGATCAGGGCTTGCATCTCGTTGCGCCATTTTGCTCCCTCGTTGGCGCCGCAGATCGCGCGCAAATAGTGGAGCGCGCCCAGGATTTCGCCGAGACGCTCAAGGTCGCCGTCAAAAGGCGCCGGTGCCTCGTTTTGCGCGCGTGCTGGCAAAACGAGACACAATAGAATCGCGCCGATGGTAAGAAGTTTCTGCACGCGTTTTGCTCGAGGTCTCCGTGCGGATGATATGCGCCGGCTTGGGCGTAACCGCAAGGCAGGCCGTTCAGCCCGCCCGTGCCAGAATAGCTGCAGCGGCAGAGACGATCTCTGCCAGCCCATCCGTGGTGCGATAGCCGCCAAGCTCCGACGGGTCAATCCACCGCGCATCATCGAGCTCTTCGTTGAGAACAGGCTCGCCTGCAAGCCAGCGCGACGCAAAGCACAAGATGACGAAGTGCCGCTCAATCCGCCCCTGCGCATCGCGGGCGATCGCCTCGCGGGGACCTGCAAGCGCGATCGGTTCGATTGAGAGCGATGTTTCCTCGTGCACCTCGCGAATGACGGCATCGGCCAGCGACTCTCCCGGTTCGACGGCGCCGCCCGGCAAGGTATAGAGATTGAGCGCCGGGCTCCGCGCGCGGCGTACGATCAGAATCTTGCCATCGCGAAAGATGGCAGCGCTGACTGCCAGATAAGGGCGCTGCGGATAGGTTCGCTCGTCGGCCACGCGATCTATCGTTTCATCAATTTGTCGACGACTTCCTGCGGGGTCGGTGCATTCTTCACGTCGGTCTCACCGTTGATGATTGCACCGGCGCGCGCAATCAGCGGCTTCAGCCAACCGATAGCGTTTCCGGCAAGGGCCGCGACCGTCTCCGGCCCGCGATCGGTGTCGTCCATGGCCGCCCGGGTTGCCTCTAGCACGATCGTCATCGTGACGGCCAGCGTGTCGAGGCTGTTGCGCAAATCCGGATCGGCCTTGTCATAGGCCGCGACCGCGAGGTCGCGGGTCGTGAAATGAGAGTGACGGAAATGTTCCCGATAGCTCATCGGCTCCCAGGCGAGAAAATCCTCGCGGAATTCCGGAAAGCTGGCGAGCATATCGAGCAGCATGACCGCTTCGCTGAAGCGGTTGAGATAGTCGGTGGCGAGGCCGGTCGCGGGGTTGATACTGGCATCGGCGAGCCGCGATGCTTTATCGGCATCATTCGTCTCATCCGGCGCTTGCGCGGCGTCGGCGCAATTCTGATATTTCATCGAGACCCATCCCCGGAGCCGGCTGGACAGCCAGTGTCCCGATGGCGGGTTAAATTGAACTTAAGCGTGCAATCGTTGAGGTTGGGTCGATGTGCGGCCGTTATGCGGTGACTTCTGCGCCGGAGGCGATTCGGGCGCTGTTCGGCTATCCCGAGCAGCCCAACTTCCCCCCGCGTTATAATGTGGCGCCGACGCAGCCCATCGCCATTGTTCGCCAGGTCGACGGCAAACGTCAGTTCGCGCTCGTGCGCTGGGGGCTGCTGCCCTCGTGGGTGAAGGACCCGAAAAACTTTACCCTGCTGGTCAATGCACGCGGCGAATCGGTCGCCGAAAAACCGGCCTTCAGTGCGGCGATGAAGTACCGGCGCTGCCTGATTCCAGCTGACGGCTTCTACGAATGGAAAGCGGCCGGCACACGCAAGCAGCCTTACTATGTGCGTGCGAGGTCAGGTCAGCCGCTCGCTTTTGCCGGACTATGGGAAACATGGACGGGGCCCCATGGCGAGGAGCTGGAAACCGCCGCCATCGTTACGACGCGGGCCAATCGCGGGCTTGCCGACATTCATGAGCGGATGCCGGTGGTCGTGCCGCCGGACGCATTCAACCTGTGGCTCGATTGCGCAAAGGTCGATGTCGAAACCGCTTCCGTGCTGATTGCCCCGGCGGCAGAGAATTTGCTCGAAGCCTATGAGGTTTCGACCGCAGTCAATCGAACCGCCAATGACAATCCGAAATTGGTTGAGCGCTGTTCGGCCCTCGTCGAAGCGGAGCCGGCGCCGGAAGGTCCTGCGCCGCGGCGCGCCACCAGGCGTGCAAAGAAGGACGACGGGCAGGGGGTCTTGTTTTGATGAGCAAGGGCCGCGTGGTCGTGGCGCCGTGAGGCGCGCCTAGAGCACCTTGCCGGGATTGAGGATGCCGTTCGGATCGAGCATGCGCTTTAAACCGCGCATGAGTTCGAGCGCGACAGGATCCTTAACTTTCGCCAGCGAGTCTCGCTTGAGCTTGCCGATGCCGTGTTCGGCCGAAATCGAACCGTTATATTTCAGGACGATCTTGTTGACGGCATCGTTGATTTCACCCCAGCGCGCGAGAAATTGCGCGGGATCGGCACCGATCGGCTGGCTGATATTGAAGTGAACATTACCGTCGCCAAGATGACCGAACGGCACCGGTCGGCAGCCCGGAACGATCGCTTTGACCGCGGCGCTTGCCTCCGCCAGAAATTCCGGAACTGACGCGACCGGAACCGACACATCGGCCTTGATCGACCCGCCTTCCGGCTTCTGCACCTCCGGCAATATGTGGCGCAGGTGCCAGAATGCCTTCGCATGATCGAGACTGGCGGCAAGCGTCGCGTCCTCGATCAGGCCGTTCGCACCGGCATCGGCCAGCAGCTGCTCGACGCTTTCACGCAGGCCGTCACCGTGCTGCGACGAGACTTCCATCAGCACATACCAGGGATGTTTGCCGGTGAGCGCGTCGCGCACGCCATGCCCGTGTCTGAGAGCGAATTCGACTACATCGCGGACGATCAGCTCGAAGCTGGTAACCGTGCCGCCGACGCGCGCCTGCGCCAGATTGAGCAGCGTCACAGCGGCGGCCGGGGAGGGCACTCCGATAAAGGCGGTTTCGACGGCGCGCGGCCGCGGAAACATTTTCACCACTGCCGCGGTGATGATGCCGAGGGTGCCCTCGGCACCGACGAAAATGTGGCGCAGGTCATAGCCGGTATTGTTTTTCTTCAATTTCGACAAAAGATTCATGACCCTGCCGTCCGCGAGCACGACCTCGAGCCCGAGCACAAGATCGCGTGCGATGCCATAGGCCAATGCGCCCGTTCCGCCTGCATTGGTGGAGAGATTTCCGCCGATCGTGCAGCTTCCTTCGGCGCCAAGCGACAGCGGGAATAGCCGGTCGGCAGCGGCTGCTGCCTCCTGCGCTTTCGCCAGCACAACGCCGGCTTCGCAGGTCATGGCATTCGATGCCGCGTCGACTTCGCGGATCTTGTCGAGCCGCGTGAGCGAAAGGATCAACTCGCCATCGAATGGAATTTGTCCGCCGACGAGCCCCGTGTTGCCTCCTTGCGGCACCAGCGGTGTCTTGGTCTCGTTGGCGAGCTTGAGGATCGCCTGGACTTCGCTGACCGAACCCGGCCGCAGCAACATCGATGTGCGGCCATGATAAAGGCCGCGGCCTTCGACCAGATATGGCGCGAGAGCGGCCGGATCGGTCACCGCATGTCTATCGCCGACAATGGCCGCAAAGCATGTCAGCAGGTCGGGAGATGGCGCACGGCGAAGCTGTTCGTTCATTCTGTCGTCCGTCTCGGTGCCGCGGCACGCTTGAGGCGATCGTTGATCGCCTCGCCGAGGCCCTCATACGGCACCTTCATTACAGCGATGCGCTTTGCACCGGAAGTGTCCAGCGCGCGCAAATGCGAGAAAAGATTGGCCGCCGCTTCTATCAGGTCCCCCCGCGGCGACAGATTGAAAATTGTACCGGAAAAGGATGGTGCCCGGCCGAAGGCGAGCATCGCCTCACCCGGGTGCGCGGTTTCAGCATCGAGGCGTAGCGCGGCTTTCGGCGCGTAGTGTGAGGTCAACATTCCCGGCGCCACGGGCGCGTCCTCGGCGACCACAGCAATCGCCAGTTCAACGCCGAGAACGCGCTCGATCGCTTCGCGCGGAACGCCGCCCGGCCGCAGCAATGCCGGCCGGTCGACGCACGACACGATCGTCGACTCCACGCCGACCATGCAAGGCCCGGCATCGATGATCAGATCGATGCGGCCGCGCAAGTCGGCGAGCACGTGAGCGGCGCTCGTCGGTGAAACATGACCGGAACGGTTTGCCGATGGGGCCACCACCGGTCCTCCGAAGGTCGAGAGCAAGGCGCGCGCAACCGGATGCGCGGGCACGCGCACCGCAACGCTGTCAAGACCGGCGAGGGCAAGATCGGCCACGCCACAACGCGGTTGCTTTGCCAGTACCAGCGTCAGCGGTCCGGGCCAAAACGCGGCCGCCAGCTTTTCGGCGGCGGGGTTCAAGATGCCGACGCGACGGGCGGCGTCGATATCTGCAACATGCGCGATCAATGGGTTGAATGACGGGCGGCCCTTGGCCGCATAAAGCCGCGCCACGGCTTCCCCGTTGCCGGCGTCGGCGCCCAGGCCGTAGACCGTTTCCGTCGGAAAGGCGACCAAACCGCCGGCGGCAAGGCAGCGCGCCGCCGCCTCGATCGCCTCACGATCGGCCTTTAAAATCCGCGTTCCGGGCTCGACGGTCATCGCCTCTCTCAAGCTTGCGTTTAAGGACGCCAGGGTTATAAGACCGGCCTTCAGTCGGAGTGTAGCGCAGTCTGGTAGCGCACCACGTTCGGGACGTGGGGGTCGCAGGTTCAAATCCTGCCACTCCGACCAATCGCTTCACTAAGCAGTTCAAGCGTTTAGTGAACTTCCTGAACCTCCGCAAGAACGTGAAACACCGCCTGCTGTCACAACTGTGTCACAGCGAGGGCGAGCTTTGGCGACAGTTCGGAAGCGTGGGGATCGGTGGCAAGTTCAAGTGCGACGCAAAGCCCGCACGCCAACCTCACGGTCGTTCAGGTTGAAGTCCGAGGCGCTCCTTTGGGCGCGTGAGCAAGAGCTTGAGGCCGACCAAAATCGACCGCAGGCCCACAAGACGCTCAAGGGCATCACGGTCGCTGACATCGTGAGCCGCTACCGCGACGAAGTGGTGCCGCGAAAGCGGGGAGCCGACCGCGAAACGCTCGTGCTCAATGCGTTCCTGCGCCACCCATTGGCCCAAGTGGCTCTCAGTGATGTCACCGCAGGCATGGTGAACGCGTACTGTACCGAACGTCTCCGGCGGGTGAAGCCGGGTACGCTGAACCGTGAACTGGACATCTTGCGACATGCGTTCGGGGTAGCTCGACGTAATTGGGATGTACCGCTCGCACATAACGCATTCGCTGAAGTCACAAGGCCCAAGGGCGGTGCTCCAAGCGAGCGACGGCTGCACTCAGGTGAGCAGGAGCGTCTCCTATCGGAGTGCTTCCGATGCCGCAACCCGTATGTCCGCTTCCTGGTTGAGTTAGCGCTTGAGACCGCAATGCGTCGGGGTGAACTGCTGAAAATGCGGTGGTGTGATGTGTCGGTTGAGAAACGAACGCTGCACATTCCGGTCACCAAAAATGGTCACGCGCGAACCATTCCGCTCTCAGGCGTAGCCTTGGCGCTCATGCGGGACCTACGGGACCATTATGGCCAATCATCCGAGCGTCTCCTGCCTATCACGGATAACGCCGCGAAGATGTCATGGAAGCGATTGGCAAAACGTGCCCGTTTGGAGAACCTGCGGTTTCACGATCTGCGACACGAGGCGATCAGCAGGTTCTTCGAAAAAGGACTGAACGTGCCCGAGGTCGCTTTAATCAGCGGCCACCGTGACCCGAGGATGTTGTTCCGATACACGCATCCCCGCGCGGAAGACATTGCTGCGAAGCTTTAGCCGCCTTGGGAGTTCTTGCCCTACCAGCCTTTGGGAGCGCTGGTCGCCAAAGCCACTGACCCTGTTCCAGCATTTGACATGAGTCAAAGTGCAGTTCGCTCAATGCGGCTATTTTCGCCCGCCAAAGTGCGCGAGCTTTTTTGCCGGGGCACTGCATCTAAACGGGAGGCTTCGCTATGAAAATCAGTCGCGGCATGCTTGCGACCGTAGGTCTTCTCGCCCTCAGTTGCGTCTCGGCATCGGCTCAGCGGATCACAGGTGTGCCGGGTTCGCCCGAAGCCACCACCACAATCACCGGAAAACAACTTCCTCCGCCTGATCCGAAATTCGGCGGAGTGATCAAGGAAAAGGCTTCAGAGTCGAAGGCCTGGTGGCCACCGCGTGTCGTGCCGCCTAAGAGCGCACCCAACGTGCTGCTCATTATGACGGATGACCAAGGTTTTGGCGCACCAAGCACTTTCGGCGGCGTCATACCCACTCCCACGATGGATCGCATCGCAAAGAATGGAATGCGCTACACGAATTTCCACTCCACGTCGCTCTGCTCACCGACGCGGGCCGCGATTATCACGGGACGCAACCATCACTCGGTGGGCTTCGGGGTGGTGGGCGAAGTATCCACGGGGTTCCCCGGTTACGACTCGATCATCCCGATTGAGAAAGGCACCATCGGTACGATCCTGAGGACGAACGGCTACGCGACCTCGTGGTTCGGCAAGGATCACAACACGCCCTCGTTCCAATCGAGTCAGGCAGGCCCGTTTGATCAATGGCCCAACGGAATGGGCTTCGATTATTTTTACGGATTTGTCGGCGGCGACGCCAGCCAGTGGCAACCGAACCTGTTCCGCAATACGACGGCGATCTATCCGTTTCTCGGCAATCCCGGTTGGAACCTAGAGACCGCGATGGCCGACGAGGCCATCCAGTACATGAAGCAGCTCAAGGAGGTCGCGCCCGACAAGCCATTCTTCATCTATTACGTGCCCGGCGCCACGCATGCGCCACATCATCCGACGCCGGAGTGGATTCAGAAGATCAGTGACATGCACTTGTTCGATGACGGCTGGAACAAAGTGCGCGAGACCATCTTCGCTAACCAAAAGCGCTTGGGCATCATGCCCGAAAACGCCAAGCTGACGCCGTGGCCGAAAGAGCTGCCGCAGTGGGATTCCCTCAGCTTTGTGGAGAAGAGGCTCTTCATCAAGCAAGCGGACGTTTACGGGGCGTATCTTGCCTACGCAGACAACGAGATCGGTCGGGTCATTCAGGCGGTCGAAGACCTCGGCGAACTCAATAACACCTTGATCATCTACATTGGTGGCGACAACGGCGCGAGCGCCGAAGGCATGCTCAACGGCACACCGAACGAGTTCACTACATTCAATGGTGTTTCCGTCCCTGTTAAGGACCAGTTTCTCTGGTACGAGTTTTGGGGGTCGGAACGGACGTTCCCGCACTTTGCGGCGCCTTGGGCATGGGCGATGGACACCCCGTTCAAGTGGGTGAAGCAAGTGCCGTCGCATTTCGGCGGAACGGCTCAGGGCATGGTCATGTCATGGCCCGGTCACATCAATGACCTAGGCGGCATCCGCCGCCAGTTTCATCACGTCATCGACGTTGTTCCGACCATCCTCGAAGCCACCGGGATTCCGCAACCGGACACGATCAATGGCATCAAACAGCGCCCCATCGAAGGTGTGAGCATGGCGTACACGTGGGATAAAGCGAACGCCAACGCATCCACTCGACACACGACGCAATACTTCGAGATGCTCGGCAATCGCGCCATCTATCACGACGGTTGGGTAGCGGCCACGACGCCGGCGACTCTCCCGTGGGAGCTAAGCACCAAGACGCCTCCGGATGTGATCACCGGCTACAATTGGGAGCTTTACAACGTCAAGGAGGACCCTACTCAGTTCAACGATCTCGCCGCCAAGATGCCGGAGAAGCTCAAGCAGATGCAGGACCTCTTCTACTCCGAGGCGAAGAAATACAATGTGCTGCCGCTCGACAACTCGACGCTTTCGCGCTGGAACACACCGCGTCCGAGCCTCACGGCGGGACGAACTGTCTTCACGTATTCGGGCGAACTGATCGGCACGCCAGCCAGTGCTGCGCCAAGCATCTTGAACAAGGGCTACACCATCACCGCCGAGGTTGACATCCCCGAAGGTGGCGCAGAAGGCATGATCGTCACCGAAGGCGGGCGCTTCGGCGGCTATGGTCTGTTCCTGAGCAAGGGCGAATTGGGCGTCGGCCACGGGAAGGTGGTGTTCCTCTATAATCTGCTCGATCTCAAGCGTACGACGTGGGAAGGGCCGGAGTTGGGCGCCGGCAAGCACACCATCGTCTTCGACTTCAAGTCGGATGGTCCGGGCCTGGGCAAGGGCGGCACGGGCGTTTTGTCGGTGGATGGTAAGGAGGTGGCGAGGAACACCATGGAGCACACCACTCCGATCACGTTCCCGGAGGATGAATCCTTCGACGTTGGCCAAGATACCCGCACAGGCGTCGCATTGCTTGAGTATCGTTACGATCCTCCGTTCAAGTTCACCGGTAAGATCGACAAGCTGACTTTCAAACTCGAACCGGAGCAACAAACGGAAGGGAAGCGCTAGGAATTTCCAAGCTACTGCCAACAGTCTGGTGTGATCGAGGCAATGAAAAAGGTGCTGGTTTTCGCCGCCGTCGCTGAGACCGCGACCGGATTAGCGTTGCTGCTTGTTCCCTCGCTCGTCGGACTTTTGTTGTTGGGTGAGGAACTTACCGGCCTTGCAATACCAGTTGGACGCGTGGCCGGAATCGCCCTGATTGCTTTAGGCATCGCCTGCTGGCCCGGTCCGCCATTGGTCGGCATGTTGATCTACAGCGCAGTGGTCACGCTGTATCTCGCTTACCTCGGTTTCGCAGGTGGGCTTGCTGGCGTCTTTCTATGGCCCGCGGTTGTGCTTCATGCAGTTCTGTCAATTCTTCTCAGTCGCGCTTGGGCCGCCACTGAGGTGAGATAAAGAAGCAGCCGTACTTTGTGAAAACACGAACGTTTGGCCAAGCAGCCGCTGCTGACTTTAGTCGGCATTTTTGAAAGCGGAGGGCGGGGGTCTTTTTCGCTAGCTCGACCGGAAGAAGGACCCACTTGAGATAAGAGTGAGTCAACACGCCGTACCTACTGCAATGCATCTCGTCTTGAAAATACTGTCCAAAGAACGAGCATTATACGAACAGTCAGTCACACTCGGAGCGCGAAACGCATGGCCAAACGGCACCTCAGCTTGGTTACGCCAGCCACCGTAAACCGAACAGTCGGGCCCAAGCGGCCCCCCAACGCCGACCTGCGCACCCGCGAGTACCTGACAGAGGCTGAGGTCGAGCGGCTCACGAACGCCGCCAGGAAAAACCGTTGGGGTCGGACCGGGGCCAAACTGGCATTCAAGGCGCACCCGCACATGCTCCGGCATGCCTGCGGGTATGCACTGGCAAACAAGGGTCACGACACGAGGGCGCTGCAAGCTTACCTTGGTCACAGGAACATTCAGCACACCGTTCGATATACAGAACTGTCACCGACACGGTTCAGGAATTTTTGGAGGTGATAATGGTCGATGAAAAAGGACTTCATCCGCATCGACAAGACTACAAGTAAGTCTCGAAATATTTTGGGACGAAACGAAGCAACCGCTTGTAATCACCGACCATGTCTTTTGTGATGCCGATACCAGAAAGTATTTTCTGGTTACGCCGGCTTATAGCTCGCGATGTTACAGCAGCGTCGAGGAGATGCCGTTCGCGAACAGAAAAGTTCGATAACGGAATTGTATAAGGCGTGACCCTTCGCCCTCTGGGAAGAAGGAACGGAAATTCCTGTTGCATACGACGACGCAAATCATTCGCTACGTTTGTCTCGCATAAGCAGCCGCCAACTGTCAGCATCAATGTGCTGTCTTTGTAAAAGACGCGCATCAAAGGAACGAAGTCACCATCTCTTCGTCTAGCAAGCGCTGCTTTCAACGCTGCCCATAGCACTCGATCAGCATACAGGGGAAAGCCTTCGAATTCTACGTCAGTCGAACTCGGATTTAAGGCGAAAGCCTGTAGCTCTTCTCTTAGGTCGGCCAACCGCTGCCGCAGGGGTTGCACACGCAGGCCTTCTGGAATCCGTGCATCAATAGTAACAAAAATGAAGCTCCCGACAGGCACCTTGGCTCCAACCGCGAGCACATCGTCCACAATGTCACGTGAGATTGGGCTGTCAAAGTCAAGCCATCCTACCATTGGGTTGTTGAAGGTCGCCCTGCCAATAAATCGGGAAAAGGTGTTTGATTTAATCTCTATGAAGCTAAAAGGTTTATTGAACTCACATCTGGCTACGATGGATCGATCACCTTCGATACTCGTCATGTCGCGAATACCGAGGTGACGAAATAGAATTTCGAAGTCGTAGAATTTGTACCCACCGAATCCCACGTACCCATAGCTCGAGAGATTTAGACCTGACTCTGCGCCCAACTTTAAAATGTCTAAATTAGGCCAAACCCGGTCCGTTCGGGACGTGGGGGTCGCAGGTTCAAATCCTGCCACACCGACTTTTTCCAACGTTACTACCTTATAGCTGGTTGGGGCTATGAAGCTGCGTTGGACGCTGCCGAGAAAGCAATTGCTGCGCTCGCAAAGTCATGCGCCGCGATAGAATTGACCCAAGATTTG
>DATIWJ010000025.1:0-30203 GCA_035519415.1 Pseudolabrys sp. | reverse complement strand
GGGGCAAGGCCGGCAGCGATGCCGGCCTTTTCGTGTTCAGAACGCGCCGTTGAAGGTGCCGCCGTCGATCAGCAGGTTCTGTCCGGTGATGTAGCCGGCATGCGCCGAACATAGGAACGCGCAAGCCGCACCAAACTCTTCCGGATTGCCGAAGCGCTTGGCCGGAATAGTCGCGATGCGGTCGGCCGCAACTTGCGTGACGTTCTTGCCCTTTTGCTCGGCGGTCTTGCTCATGACCCCGCGCAAGCGGTCGGTGTCGAATGCGCCGGGCAATATATTATTGATGGTGACGTTCTTGTCCGCAACCGTCCTCGCGACACCGGCAAGGAAGGCGGTCAAACCGGCGCGGGCGCCGGATGACAGATCAAGGCCGGCCAGCGGCATCTTCACAGAACCGGATGTGATGTTGACGATGCGTCCAAACCGGTGCTGGCACATCGGATCGATTACTTTCTGGATCAGCTCGACCGCCACGACCATATTGGCGATAACGCCTTCGATCATCTGCTGGCGGGTGAGTTCGCGGAAATCCCGCATTGGCGGGCCGGCGTTGTTATTGACCAGAATGTCAGGTTGCGGGCAGGCGGCGAGCAGCGTTTTCTGACCTTCGGCGGTTGCGACATCGGCGGCAACCGGGACCACCTTGACGCCTGCGAGACTTGAAAGCTCGGCCGCAGTGGCCTCCAGCTTTTTTGCGTCCCGTCCGTTGATCACCACTTCGCAGCCGGCTTCCGCCAGTGCGCGCGCGCAGGCTTTGCCGAGTCCGCGACTCGATGCGCAAACAATGGCCTTGCGGCCGGCAATTCCAAGATTCATAGGGTCTCCTTTTTGACGGCGCCGAGTGTCGGAGCCAGATGCCGGAGCGTCAAGCGACAAAGCTCCTGTCGCCGGACTGTCGCACAGGCTTGGTAGTCCCCCTCGCGAACAAGCTGAAATGATTCGCGAGGGGACCATGCTGCGCGATCCCGACCGCCAGGTGATGGAAAAAGCCTATGCCCGCTGGGCACCTGTTTATGACGCGCTGTGCGGGCCCATCTTCGTCAACGGCCGACGTGCCGCTGCGCAAGCTGCACGCGGCGTAGGCGGGCGAATTCTGGAAATTGGAGTCGGCACCGGTCTCTCATTCGACGACTACGACGCCACGACAGAAATCATCGGGATCGACATTTCCGAACCGATGATCGCGCGTGCGCACGGGCGGGTTAAAGGCGGCCGGTATCCTTTCGTCAAGGAACTGACGGTCATGGACGCACACGCGTTGGCCTACCCCGATGCCTCGTTTGACTGCGTCGTCGGCCAGTTCGTGATCACGCTGGTGGAAGATCCGGAACGCGTGCTGTCGGAATGTGCGCGGGTCCTGCGGCCCGGTGGCCAAATCATTCTGGTCAATCATCTCTACTCCGAGCGTGGCTTTGCGGCCGCAGTCGAACGCCTGCTGGCACAGAAGGCGCGCAAGCTCGGCCTGCGGCCGGAGTTTCCGTTCCAGCGCCTCGCGGCCTGGGCGCAAGCGCACGGCGGTGCCGAGCTGATAGAGCGGCGCAAGGTCAAGCCGTTCGGGGTGTACACGCTGGTGCGATTTCGCCGTGCCGAGACGCGCAGCGTCCCTGCTTGATTTCCAAAGGTATGAAATAGGTAAACAGCGCTGTCACAAAAGTGAAAAGGGCGGCTGATACATGTCTTGCATGATCACAGCATCGGAGACCGCCGTATCGTGACGGACAACGCCACGCGACGATTTCGCGCGCTGTTTATCTCCGACGTCCATCTGGGTACGCGCGGCTGTCAGGCCGACAAGTTGCTTGATTTTCTCCGCAACCACGAAGCCGAAACGATTTATCTGGTCGGCGACATCGTCGACGGTTGGGCGCTGCGCTCGTCATGGTATTGGCCGCAGGAGCACAATGACGTTGTGCAGAAACTTCTGCGACAGGCCCGCAAGGGTGCGCGCATGATCTATATCCCCGGAAACCACGATGAATTTCTGCGCGGTTACTACGGCACGCATTTCGGCGGAATCGAAGTCGTGGAAAACACCATCCACACGGGCGTCGATGGCCGCCGTTATCTCGTCGTTCATGGCGACATTTTCGATCTGGTCGTCACGCAAGCGCGTTGGCTCGCGCTGCTGGGCGACAAAGCCTACGAATTCGCGCTTGCCGCCAACCGTGTGTTCAATGCGTTCCGGCGCGTGCTCGGCGCGCCATATTGGTCGCTGTCGAAATGGGCCAAGCTCAAAGTCAAGAACGCGGTCAATTATATTGGCGCCTTCGAGAAAGCGCTGGCGACCGAAGCCAGGCACCATCGTGCCGACGGAGTCATTTGCGGTCACATTCATACCGCAGCAATGCACGACGACTACGGGCTTCGTTATATCAACTGCGGCGACTGGGTCGAAAGCTGCACGGCGGTCGTTGAAGGCCACGACGGCAAATTTGAAATCATCACCTGGACAAATACCGGTCATGATAGCGAGCCAGCGCTAGCATTGCCGCCGGCGGCGAAAGCGGCCTGAGTGCATGAAAATTCTCGTCGTCACCGACGCCTGGCATCCGCAGGTGAATGGCGTTGTACGCACCTTGGGCCATGTCGCGCGGGAGGCGCGCGCTCTCGGCGTCGAGGTCGAATTCCTTAGTCCCGATCAATTCTGGACTTTGCCGATGCCGAGCTATCCGGAAATCCGGCTGGCGCTGGCCGGACCGGGCGGTGTCGAACGGCGCCTTGAGCGCATTCAGCCGGATGCGATTCATGTCGCGACGGAAGGTCCGCTCGGGCATGCCATGCGCCGAATTTGCCTGCGACGGGATTTGCCTTTCACCACCAGCTTTCACACGCGCTTTCCTGACTATCTCGCAGAGCGGTTGCCCTTGCCGGAGCGCTGGACCCGAGACGCGTCATGGGCGTGGCTCCGACGGTTCCATGCTCCGGGCGCCGCCGTGCTGGCGGCAACGCCGACGCTTGTCTCCGAGCTCACGATGCGTGGCTTCAACAACGTGAAGCTTTGGTCGCGCGGCGTCGATGCCGAATTATTCAACCCGCATGCGAAAGCGGATCTCAACCTGCCGCGGCCGATTTTTTTAACGGTCGGTCGGGTGGCGCTGGAAAAGAACCTGGAAGCTTTTCTGGAGCTTGATCTGCCGGGGACCAAGCTTGTCGTTGGAGATGGTCCGTTGCGCAATGTACTGGCGCGCAAATTTCCGGACGCGGTGTTTTTTGGGCCGCGCCGCAACGGCGCGCTGGCAGGAATCTATGCGACAGCAGACGTCTTTGTATTTCCCAGCCGCACCGATACTTTCGGGCTTGTGTTGCTCGAGGCGTTGGCGAGCGGTACTCCGGTCGCAGCATTCCCGGCGGCGGCACCGCGCGATGTCATCGGCGAGACAAGTGTTGGTGTGCTCGATGAGGATCTTCGCCGCGCGTGCCTCGGCGCATTGGAATGCTCACGGCATGAGTGCCGCGATTTCGCGCTTGGCATGACCTGGGCTGCCTGCGCGCGGACATTCGTGGAGCATGTAGCACAGGCAGCGAAGTCGGGCCGCAGACCGGTCGCCACACACGACACTCCACTCATGCCGGCGTAGACGCCTGCTTCGCATACGGCGCTGCGAGCCCATGACAGCGCCGTTTCCGGGCGCTACTCTTCGCTCCATGGGCGCGATCGACAATACCATTCTACCCACCGCCGCCGATATCGAGGCCGCGGCTAAACGGCTTGCCGGTATCGCCGTCCGAACACCGCTGATCAATGCGCCCGTGCTCGACGATGCAATTGGCGCACGCGTCTTTCTGAAGGCCGAGACCTTGCAACGCACCGGCTCGTTCAAATTCCGCGGCGCGTACAACAAGATTTCGTCGATCCCGCTAGAACGGCGCGCCGCCGGTGTGGTGGCCTATTCGAGCGGCAACCATGCGCAGGGCGTAGCAGCGGCGGCACGTCTGCTTGGCATGCGCGCGACCATCGTGATGCCGGCCGATGCGCCGAAGGCGAAGCGCGAACGCACGCTCGCGCTTGGCGCCGAGGTGGTTCCTTATGACCGCAACAGCGAAGATCGTGCCGCTATCGCCACGAAGATCGTGACCGAACGAGACGCCACGCTGGTACCACCCTACGACGATCCGCTGATCATCGCCGGACAGGGCACCATTGGCGCCGAAATCGTTGAGGATCTCGCGCGGCTCTCTCTCAAGCCTGAGATCGTGGTCGTTGGCGCCTCCGGCGGGGGCCTCGCCGCCGGCATTTCGATCGGCGTGAAGGCGAGAGTGCCGTCCGCAAAATTCTACGTCGTCGAGCCCGAAGGCTTCGACGATACGCTGCGCTCGTTTGCAAGCGGCAAGCGCGAGGCCAATGCGCGTATGAGCGGCACCATCTGCGATGCGCTGATGAGCAACACGCCTGGCGAATTGACCTTTCCGATCAACCGCGAGCTCATAGGGCAGGGCACCACTGTCAGCGACGCGGAAGTCGCGCAGGCCGTACGCTATGCATTCAACGAGCTAAAGCTGGTCGTTGAGCCGGGCGGTGCCATTGGTCTGGCAGCCCTGCTTGCCGGCAAGCTCAGCGTCAAGGGCAAAGTTGTCGTCGGGATCCTGTCGGGCGGCAACGTGGATGTGGACATGTTCGCGCGTCTGATCGCGGCCTGACGGGCCTGCTGTTCACGTGAACAAGGCAAGCCGCTCTTCCTCGCTCAATGCCATGATTGATGCCAATGGGCTCGTCGGCGACAGCCCCCGCTTTGCTCCGGAAGGCTTTGATGTTTTTGGCCCGCTCGCGCGGGCATCGATGGCTGGCACCAAATTTCTTGCAGGCTGAGATTCAGGCACGGGCGGCGGCCCGACGAACGCGACCTCCGTTATCATCTCCTCGCTGCGCACAAGCGTAATCGACGGGGGCTGTGTCGCGGCCGGCGAAGGAATAGGCAATTCCGGCTGCTCTGGCAGCGGCACAATAACGAGATGCGTTCGTTCGGCCTCCTCAACCGGCTCGTCAGGCAGGTTGGATATTGGCGATGGAGGCTCGATCTGCGGCGCAATGCCGGCGCCGAGTGAATTGACGATGTCCGAAATTCGACGCTCGACCAGCGCGATCAGTTCGGCAAGCTTGCTCGCCTTTGTCGCCAGTATGCGGGCCTCAAGTTCGCACTGCGCCGTGACAATCTCGTCAAGAAGCTCGCGCAGTTGCTGCTTGATCGGCTCTGATGTCTGTGGCGTGGCACGCGTTGTGACCAAGGATTGCAGCCGATCGATCGCGGCGAGCAACTGTTTGGTGTCGGCATTGCGGTTTCGCCGGGTGTATTCGGCAAGGAACGCCCGGCCGCGCTCGCTCGCCGACAACGCTTCACAGAATGCCTGATAATCGCCTTCGTCCGGTGCGCCGGACAACTGGTCCGTTCGGGCGGTTATTTCGTTTGGCATGTGCAATCCCTGCGGGTCCGTTTATCAATCATGTGGCTTGATTCGGCCAGCGAAGTTGCGCCAGGCGAATGGCGTCCGGTCGAGAAAACGCAAGTTTCGATAACGGGTTACGGGGAACTGAGACGAGCCGATGCGGCCTGATTTGCGAATGTCCCTGGGCTTCGTACCACGGCTGGCGGCGTTTTATGCCGCTCTGTTCATCCTGCCGGGCATCCAGATGCCGTTCTTCCCGGTCTGGCTTAAGGCCAAGGATGTGGACGCCAAACTCATCGGCATCGTGCTGGCGGTGCCGATGGTCGCTCGGGTTCTGGCGATCCCGGTCATTACGCGGCAAGCCGACAAGCGCGATGTACGCGCTGTCTTGATTGTTGCGAGCCTTGCGACGGTCATCGGCTATACGTTCGTCGGCCTATCCGGCGGCGCCGTTGCGATCTTGATCGCGTACACGCTGACGTCCCTGTTCTCCACACCACTGATGCCACTTGCGGAAACCTATGCGCTCAAGGGACTCATGGCGCGCGGGCGCGTCTACGGACCCGTGCGGTTATGGGGTTCTTTCGCTTTCATCTTCGGCAATTTCGCGGCCGGCTTCGCCGCCGACGCAATTCCTGCACGCCACCTGATCTGGCTCATGGTCACAGCAAGCGCGCTAATGGCGATCGCAACGTGGACACTGGCGCCACTCGCAGCGAGTACGGTCGAACCGAGCGTGCAGGGGGCGTCGCGTCAGAAGTCGCTACGCGATCCCGCATTTGTCGCGGTGATTGTAGCCGCGAGCCTGGTTCAGGCCAGCCATGCGGTGTTCTACGGGTTTTCGGCGGTGCAGTGGCGCGCTGCCGGTCTTGACGGCACTTTCATTGCTGCGTTGTGGGCGCTGGGCGTCGCCGCGGAGATCGTGCTGTTTGCAGTGCAAGGACGGCTGCCGCCCATCTTCACGCCGACGGTGCTGCTGCTGGTCGGCGCTTCAGCGGGCGTATTGCGCTGGGCGGGCATGGCACTTGATCCGCCGGCGTTCATTTTGCCGTGGTTGCAATTGCTGCATGCCTTGTCGTTCGGCGCGACCCATCTTGGCGCATTGATGTATCTTGCGCATCACGCGCCACCGGATCAGGCGGCAACCGCGCAGGGCTATCTCGCGATTACAGCCGGTCTGGCAATGGCAGCCGCAATGGGAATTTCAGGCGTGCTGTACGAGGACTTCGGCAGCCGGGCCTACGCGGCGATGGCGCTAGTGGCGGTCGCTGGAGGCGCTTGCGGACTCGTAGCGCACCGGACGCGGCGTGAGCCGACCCGCTGAGCGTGCCTGAGTCCGTACATCGCGGTCGCAGCTGGCGACGATGCCGTCGAGTTCGAGACCCTGGAGGTAGATCATCTTGCGCGACAACCCACCGTGCTGGTTAATCCAGCGTCGCACCGAAGCCGGATAGATGCTCCAAAGTGCCTGCGTGCCAAGCGGGCTGGTTACCGGCCGTCCGTCGCGGTCGGGCATCCAGGCGGCGTGAAAGCCAAAGCGCGCGCGCTGCGTGGCACAGATGCGCTCGCGCGGAACCAAACCCAGCACCAGCGTGCAGGCGGACAGACAATTTCCGTCGACGATGACGCGTTCGCCTGACGATCGCAACGTATTGAAGGCTTGGAGATACTGACCAATCTGCCCGCCGCGGTCTTCCGCGATGCGCATGGTCGCAGACGCTGACGTTACGCTGAGCGCCGCTAGTACGGCGCCGAAAATTAGGCCCCGAATTCGCATATCCCCGTCCCGTTATCGTCGCCCTGTCGGCAGGCGGTGCGATCTTAATTCAAGTCTAAGCCAAGCGGGTGGCCGACGGGAAGCTTTGGTTGGGCAAAACTTTGAGGGCGGCGAACCAAAGGGAGGCACATTTCATGAACGAAATCAGGTGCTCAGCGGAACTGCGGTTCCTGCCTTGTGTACAGTTCGCCGCATTCAGGCGGAAATAGCGGAAGTTCCGGCGGTCGGCTTCAACCCCACAGCGACGATGAGGCCGGATAAACAAGGCTATCGGCGTAGCGCAGGCCGCCGGTACGATCCTTACTGAGCAGAAGCGGTCCATCAAGGTCGACGAAGCGCGCTTGTTGCGCAAGCAAGATGGCCGGTGCCATCGCCAGTGATGTGGCGACCATGCATCCCACCATGATCGTAAAATCCTGGCGTTTCGCCTCTGCAACAAGGGCCAGCCCTTCGGTCAATCCGCCCGCTTTGTCGAGTTTTATGTTGACCGCGTCGTATTTTCCGGCGAGCGCGGCGAGCGAAAGCCGGTCGTGGACGCTCTCGTCAGCGCAGACAGGAATGGGTCGCTGCATCTGCGCCAACGCCTGGTCATTCGCTTCCGGCAACGGCTGCTCGATCAAAACAACGCCGGCTTCGGCGCAGGCCGAAAAATTGGCCGCGAGGTTGCTTTCATCCCAGCCCTCGTTGGCATCGACGATAAGCATCGTGTCAGGTGCGGCGGTGCGCACGGCTGCAATACGCGCGGTATCGCCCTTGGCGCCAAGCTTGATCTTGAGCAGATCGCGACTGGCGGCTTTTTCGGCGGCTTTTGCCATTACCGACGGCGCATCAAGGGTGATTGTGTAAGCAGTCATTATTGCGTGCGGAACGGGAAGGCCGGCGATTTCATAAACCGGCCGTCCGCCACGTTTTGCTTCGAGGTCCCAGAACGCGCAGTCGAGCGCATTGCGGGCGGCGCCTGGCGGCATCGCCGTTTGCAGGGCGACCCGATCGAGTCCGGCGCCAAGCTGCGGTCGTATGGCATTGATCTGCGCAATGACGCTCTCGATGCTTTCGCCATAACGAGCATAAGGAACGCATTCGCCACGGCCGCGTGACGTACCGTCGCTCAGTTCTGCAACTACGACGACTGCTTCGGTCTTGCTGCCGCGGCTGATGCCGAACGAGCCCGCAATAGGCCAGCGTTCGGCGGCAAGTGTAAGAGTCAGAGGAACGACCACTGAAGAATCCGGAGACTTGGCCATGGCGCCACGGTTTCATCGGCCGACGCCATGTCAAATCGACTTTTTGCGATCAGTCGAACCGTCCGGCTGCGTGCGCCAGCATAGTGTAGACTTTGCCGGTTTCCGAGGTGAGGTAGGTTCGCGCCACCACCTGGCCGCGGTCATCACGGGAAACCTCATCGAGCAGACGTTCAAATTCGCTAATATAGCGATCGACCGTCTGTTTGAATTCGCGGTCTAATCGATATTTCTTGCGGATGTCGTCAAATGCCTGCTGACCCTGCAAGGTATAAAGCCGACGCGTGAATACATTGCGTTCGCCGCGTTTGTAACGGTCCCACAGGTCGGCGGCTGCATCGTGATCAATCATGCGCGCGATGTCGACAGAAAGCGAATCCAGCGACTCGATCGAGTGTCGGGCAGTCCTCTCGTCATTTATGCGCACGGGAGAGGGTTCGCGCATGCTTTCACGTGACGGCTCGCGTGAAAGTTCGCGCTGCGGCTCGCCTTCCTCACGCGAAGCACGATTGAGCAAATCGGTGAGCCAGCCGCGGCCGGGTACGGTCGGTGCAGGGGTCAGCGGGGGTCCTTCGGCGCCGCGGCGCGACGCCGGAGCAAAGTTGCCGGTTTCGATGCGTTGTGCAGGCCGCGGGGAACTGTCGCTGCGCGAAGGAATTTCGTTGCGGGGCGGGGGCTCGCTGCGCGGCGGAGGTTCATGCCGTGGAGGAGTTTCGGTGCGGGTGCCGACCACCGCAAGCGTCGGTTCCTCGCGCACGCGTCGCGTGGGCTCGACAGCATCGAGGTTGCGGCCGTGACGGGCGACAATGCGGTTGAGTTCAGCCAGTGCCTCGATCTGGTCAACAATGACCCGGCGCATTTGCGCGGCACTTTCGGCCGTTTCCTGCGGGAGCTCGAACACTCCCCGGCGCAGCTCGCTGCGTGTGGCTTCGAGCTCACGTTGCATTTCAGCAGCCATCTGCTTCATGCCTTGTACAGCTTCAGCGAAGCGTTCAGTGGCGTTGCTGAACAGCGTCTGGGTCTCGCCGGCGCTTTGTTCGTAAATTCCGCGCATCGCCTCGGAAGCCCGTTGGCGCTCCTCCTCTGCATTCTCGCGGACGCGTTCATATTGCTCGGCGATCGCGCGCGTGCCCTCGGCGCTTGCTTCCGATACAAGGCGTGCAACCTCGCGGGCGCGCGTCGATGCCGCTTCGAGCGATTCGTCTAGCAGGCCGGAAAAGCGGCTAAGACGTTTCTCGAGATCCTCGGTGCGAATATCGAGGGTTGCCACAAGCGAATCGAGCTGCATACGGCGCTCGTTGACGCTGTCCTCACTGTGCTGATTGCTCCGGGCGATAACTTCGACGGCCTTGGCAAGGTCGCGTCCATGAATATCGAACTGGCGCGCAAGCTGCCCGAGGTCGCCGATGGCCTGTGTGGTGATATCGCGGAAATTGGCAATGTTCGTTTCCACGCGTCCGGTAGCGTCGCCGGTTGAGGCAGTGACGTCGTTCATGGCGGTAACAAACTCTGACACGCGCAGCATCAGAGTATTTTCGAGCGCACCCATATTTTCGTGCGCGCCGCTGAGCACTTCCTGCAACATGATGTTGGCTTCGCGCAACCGCTCGAACAGGGCGGTCGTATCGGCGCGTAGCATGGTGTGCGTTTCCAGCATCTCCTTCACAGTCGATGTGGCTGTCTCTCTCGAGTGCGCGATCGCTTTCAGCGTGACTTCGTTAAGATCGTGCAAGGTGCGGCTGACGGCACTGGTCGCTGCTTCACCCGCGCTATTGATCATGCGCGAGATCTCGGTGCTGTTGTCCATCATCGTGCGCGTGAAGGCGAAGCCTCTCTCATCAATTGCCTTGACCGCCTGGTCGGTGGCCAAAGTCACTTCACGCGTGAATTTCTGGCTCTTTTCGGTGAGAGCTGCGAGCACGCCGCCGCTCTTTTCGGACAGAACGGTGGTCATTTCGTTGCTGCGCCGGCTCACGGAGGTGGCAATCTCGTCGGCCTTTCCGACGAAATTGCGGGCAACCTCTTCGCTCACTCCGACAAGGGTGCGCTCCGCATCGCCTGCGCTGTTGCGAATTGCCTCGGTCGTGGAAAGGGCGAGCTGACCGAGGGAACGTTCGGCTTCAGCCGAGTTGACCTTGATGGCCTGACTGAGCTGCTCAAGCCGGGCATTGAGCGCATCCGCGGCAGCTTTGCTACGAGTTTCGATTTGGCTGGCAACAGTTTCCGCGCGGCCAACCAGCAATTCTTCGAAACGTCCGATCCGGCTGTCGAGGTTGTTGGCCACTTCGAGTGCGCGCGCCCCGAGCGTCTGGTCGACCTCGCCGATCTTGGCGCCAATTGCGTCCGCTACTTCGGTTCCACGCGAATTGATCGTGCCTGCAACCTCGCCGATACGTTGATCGAGCGCACTAACGACTTCCTTCCCGCCTTCGGTGAGCGTCTTGGCGAGATCAGAGACCCGGGAACCAAGCACCGACTCAAATTGAGCGAGACGCTGTTCAAGGGTGCCGGAAATCTCGCCGGTCCGGCCGGTGACGCGTTGGTCGAAGGTGTCGATGTAGCTGCGAAGAGCTTCGGCGACGTCCTGGGTCCGCTGGCCAAGGCGACCGACCAGTTCGCCACCATAATTCTTCACGGTGTGGTCGAATTCGGTAATGTGGCGGGTAATGAGATTGCCGAGATTGCTTGAGTCCCGCGATATTTTTTCGGTGATTTCGGTGCCGCCCTTATTGAACATCTCCTCAAAGGCCTGCAGTCGCGCTGCCAGCATTTCTTTGACGATATCGCCTCTGCTGTTGAGCGATGCAACCAGCGATTCTGCGCTCTCGCGGAACGTGTCGGCTACCGCGTCACTACGGCTCGCAATGGTATCGGTGATGCGCGCGCCGGTTTGCTCAAGCTTCGAGACCACGTCGCCACCGCGCAGAGAGAGATCAAGGACGAGTGAATCTCCGGTCGAACGTAGCGTCGTGTTGACCTCGTCAGCGCGTGCGGCGATCGACTCGGCCAAGCGCGCGCTGCTGTCAGCGAGGGCATCGGTAAATTGCTGCGAACGGGTTGCCATGGACTCAATAGTGACGGACGACTTCTGTGCGAAGCTTTGCGCCACCTGATCGAGGCGCGCGCTCATCATCTGTTGCAGGCGGGCTGCGAGTTCGGCGAACTCATCGTGCACATGTTCAGTCTTGAAGTTCAGGCTGGCAGACAGGCGCTCGCTGGCAGATGAAATCGCCGTGGTGGCCTGGTCGCTTGTCGTTTCCAACCGGTCAAGCAGCGTTGAGCCGCGTTCGCTCAAGGCATCGATCATGGAATCGCCGGCGTGACCAAGCGCCAGGGTTATATGCTCACCTTTCTCGGTAAGTGAGCGAGTGACGCGCTGCGCCACCTCGTTGACCTTGTCCGCAACCAGGTCTCCAACTGAGGTGATATCGTGCGCGAGATCGAGGTGGACGCTGGCGATAGCATTGCGCACATGCTCGGCCTGGTTGACCAGGGTTTCACGCTGATTGGTCAACTCGGTGAGCAGATCGCGAATGCGGACTTCGTTGTCATTATAAGCGCGCTCAAGGGCGGAGACCTCATTATGTACCAGCGCTTCCAGTTCGGCAGCGCGAGCAAGGGCCCGTTCGACACCGTCACCCATGGCCGCGACTTCGCGGCGAATGGCCTGGCCGACGGTCACGATCGATTCGCGTGCTACTGTCTCGGGCTGCGCGAGACGCATCGCCACTTCGGCCATAGACTCGGCAACCACGCGCATGTCCTGCGCGCGGTTGAACATATGAGCCAGAACGAAAAAGAAAATCACCGGTACGGCAATCGCGGCGGCAATCGCGACCATTGCGGCAAGGCCGACACCGGGCGTCGCGAAAGCCGAGCGTATTTCGGTGCTGTAAAGGGCAGCGAGAGCGATTCCCGCGGCCACCCAAATGAGACCGACAGCACCGGCGACCGTATAAGGAGTGCGTCCGGACCGGTGGCGCAGCGCTTGCAAGATCTGCCCGATGCCGATGCGGTCATCATTGGCGGCCCGTCGCGGTGTGGTGTCGCCGGTCGGCCACGCGGCTTGTGATGCCTCCGGGGGGAACAGGTCGGAGGTCGGGGGTGTCGACGGGCTGACGGCGTCGGGTTCGGCGGCTGGCGGAAGAGACGCGTCGGTCGGCGTCTCGGGCGCGCGAACGTTAAGGGCCTCCTGGATGGCGGAAAGTGCCTCTTCTGTGGCGTCTTTTGATTTCTGTGGACTCTTCGCCATATCGGTCGTCGCCTTGTCATGACGCCGGACATTTCGCCGCGGCCGGTACCGTAACGATAAAGCAAGGACCTGCCGCCAAAGCGGCATTTCTACGGCCATTTTCCCGGCCGCGAGCTCCCCGATCTATCGCCCAGCAGTCATCCTATCGCCTTGGCAAAGCGAAAGAAACCACGCCGGTAAGGACTTTTTCATCATCGTTAACTGTTTGCTAACCATAGCGAACATGGCTCCCCGCCGGGTCGGCCGTCAATCATGGCTGCCGAATTGAGGCTGCGATGCGGCCAACCGGGCGGCGCGGCGGGCTTATGCGCTGTGATTACACCGCCTTAACCACCACTACGGCGAGAGGTCCCGCATTTACCTGGATTTGGTCCCGTTCAGGTCAAAGTCCCCGGCAACAAAAAGACATTGGGAGGCCGGGATGCTGCAAGCCGCGGTCAACATTTTAGAACCGGAAAACGGGATCGCTGAAAGTGGCGTGATAGATCGCGTCCACCTTTCGCGCATCACCTTCAACGATCGCAGCTTGGAGCGCGAAGTGTTGCAGCTGTTTGATCGACAGGCCGAACTGCTGATGGGTCGTATACATAGAAGCGAGCCGGCCGCGGTTGCCACATTGGCCCATACGCTGAAAGGTTCCGCAATTGGTATCGGTGCCGGACGCGTCGCGCGTGCCGCTGCCTCAGCCGAAACGGTTGCGAGCAATGCGCCGGGCGATTGCGAACACGCGATCAGGCACCTTGCCCAAGCGGTCGAGGAGGTGAGAGCACAGATCGCCGCTTTGTTGCGTTGAGATGACGGGGATGGCGTGTTGGGACGAATGACTATATAGAGGCCCGCGTCACCTGCCACCCAGTCATTACTTGCATCCTTCCAAATGCCGAAGATTACCTATACCGACTCCAGCGGCACGGCCCGCACAGTCGAGGCCGAACTTGGTTCGACCGTAATGGAAACCGCAATCCGCAATAATATTCCCGGGATCGAGGCCGAATGCGGCGGCGCCTGCGCCTGCGCTACCTGCCATGTCTATGTCGATGAAGCCTGGCGCGAAAAAGTCGGCGGTCCTTCCCCGATGGAGGAGGACATGCTCGACTTTGGCTACGATGTGCGTCCGAACTCGCGGCTATCGTGCCAGATTAAAGTGACCGACGAACTCGACGGGCTGCTGGTATCGACGCCGGACAAGCAAGCGTAAAGGTCCACGGGTGGAACCGGTCAACGGGGCGCGGTTCTTATAAAGTCAGCGTGGAGACGACCTGTGGTCTCGATCAAAACCACCTGCTGTGTCGTCGGTGGGGGACCAGCCGGGATGATGCTTGGTTTTTTGCTCGCACGTGCAGGCGTTCCCGTCGTCGTATTGGAAAAGCACCCTGATTTCCTGCGCGATTTCCGCGGCGATACCGTGCACCCATCGACGCTGGAATTGATGTACGAACTCGGCCTGCTCGAGGAATTTCTCCAGCTGCCGCATTCAGAGGTGCGGCAGATTTCGTTGCAGATTGGTGACGACCGGGTGGTTGTTGGCCATTTCGATCACCTGCCTGTGCATTGCAAATTTATCGCGCTGATGCCGCAATGGGACTTCTTGAACTTCATCGCTGATCACGGCAAGCGCTATCGGACATTTGATCTGCGCATGTGCGCAGAAGCGACCAATTTGATCGAGGAGAATGGAAGTATCGTCGGCATTAACGCGAAGACGCCGGATGGCGATATCGAAATTCGCGCCGATCTCACTGTAGGCTGCGACGGCCGCCACTCGATCGTTCGCACGAAAGCCGGCCTTAGAAGTGATGACTTTGGCGCGCCGATGGATGTGATGTGGTTTCGTCTCTCGCGCAAGTCAGGCGATCCCGACGAAACCTTCGGCCATATTGAAGACGGCCGTATGATGGTGATGCTTAACCGGAACGACTATTGGCAATGTGCTTATGTGATACCCAAAGGGAGCGCCGAAGAAGTCGAGCGCGCGGGACTCCATCAATTCCGAGCGACGGTCGGCGACATGTCGCCGTTTACGCGCGGCCGGCTTGAGGAGATCGAAAGCTGGGACAAGGTGAAATTGTTGACGGTCGCAGTGGACCGACTGCGCCGCTGGTGTCGGTCCGGACTGCTCTGCATAGGAGATGCGGCGCACGCCATGTCTCCGATTGGTGGCGTCGGCATCAACCTGGCGGTGCAGGATGCGGTTGCTGCCGCCAACATCCTCGCTGAGCCCTTGCGTCGCAAGACAGTGACAATCGAGACGCTGGACAGCGTGCAGGAGCGCCGCGAATTCCCCACGCGGTTCACTCAGCGTCTGCAAATCGTCCTGCAAAACAACATCATCGGTCCCGCACTCAGAGGCGAACGACCGAAGGCACCTTTTTTTATGAAGGCATTGCAGTGGCCGCTATTGCGGCGCATTCCGGGCCGTGTGATGGCGCTGGGTATCAGGCCAGAGCACATCCACACGCCAGACGCGGCGCCTCGTATGGATGCGGCAAGCTAAGGCTTCATCCCTGCCGGCGCCACCAGTGACGATTTGAGCCCCATGTCATCCAGCGCCTTGCGTACAAGGCCCGAGGCTTTTGCTTCTTCAATGAAGTCGCTCACATATCCGAGCGCAGCCGGTTTGCCCTTGGGCACGCAGACGGCTGTGCTGGAATTGAGAAACGCATCGTCGAGGATGCGAGACCCGGCTATCTTGCCAACCAGTCCCGACAAAGACTCGCGCGATAGCGCAATGGCCTCGATTTTGCCATCGCGCATGGCGGCAACCGCTGCATCGACGCCGGCAAAATCGATGTGAGTTGCACTGGCGGTCGCTTTCTTGGCAGCGCGGAAGGTCGCGGTATTGGCAACACCACCGATCCCTACGCCTTTGGCATCTGCATCCTTCACGGATTGAATTTTTGAACCAGGTGCGACCAGAAAAGTACTCTGCAGGAGGTGATAGGCATTGCCGAAGTCGACGAATTTCTTGCGCTCATCGTCGACCGGTAGAAACGCTACATCCCAGCGGTTGGCGGAAGCCGAGTTCTGAATTTCACCTGAAGCTTGGTGCGGGAGAATCTCAAGAGGTACGCCGAGCTTTGCGGCGAGTGCACGGCCAAAAGTAACGGCAACCCCGCGATAGGTGTCGCCATCTTTGATGGCGAACTGCGCAGACGGGGACGGCGCAACGGCGATAGCAAGCCGCAGCTTTCCGGTAGGAACGAGTTCTTTCAATACGGCGGCATCGGCCATTGTGTGTTGTCTCACTTTGCGGCGGGAGGCGCCACGCTCGCTGACTGATTGGCGCGTTTAATCGCATCGGCGACAAACCCGGAGGCCTTCACTTCCTCGACGAAGGCTCGCAGATATTCGGCGCCGACGGTGCGCCCCTTAGGCGTGCCCATGGCCTGCTGGATTTCCATGAAATGGCCGTCCATCACTCGCACCTCTGGATGGTCCTTGGCATAGGCGACAAGTGGCTGCCGGACCCCAGCCGCAGCTTCGAGCTTGTCATTGACGAACATGTCGATCATTGCTCGGCCACCGCCGGCCGGTGCCCGGACCACGGTGGCATTCTTGACGGTGCGCGTCAGAAAGAGGTCATAGGCAGACTTGAGACCAACCGCGATGCGCACGCCGGGACGATCAACGTCTTCGATCACCTTCAAAGGCGAATCCTTCGGCACCATGTATGTGCCCTCGATAATGACATAGGGCGCACTGAATTCGATCTCAGCGGCACGCACCGGCTCGATCGCGACGAAAGCAATGTCCCATTCCCCAGTCCTGACGGCATCGAAGACTTTGCCGGCGGCTGAGTAGGTCACGAGCTCGACTGGCACACCCAGCCGGTTTCCAAGCTCGCGCGCCAGATCGGGCGTGATGCCCTTGGTTTCACCGGTGGATGGGTCGGTCTGCGCGAGCACCGAATTGCCGAGGTTGATAGCCGCGCGCAGCTTTCCCGTGGGAGCGAGGTCCTTTGCGACTGCTTCCTTCGCCGGCTCGGCAGCAAACGCTGGCGAAAGGCACCAGGTCAGTGCAAATGCCAGCAGCGCGGTTCGCGATGATGCGGCCAAAGGACCTCCAGGCACGTCGGTTTGATTTCCATTGTGCAGCCAATTGAGCTTAGGCGATGTGATGGCGTGATCCAAGACGGCTGGCAAGCCGCAAGAGCGCAATGATACTTGTGAAAACAGCAATCCAGACAAGCCGCGCGCCATAGCGGTCGTGCGGGTTCGACAGCGTGCCGCAGATAAAGGCGTTCGCGACAATGGCCAATCCGCACGTGGCGGCCAGCTCGCCGACATCAGGCATCTTCCTGCGATACGCGACGAGAACAATAATCGGAAGCAGTGCCATCGCGATCAGCGCCACCGGATATTGCAACGAATTGATAACGGTAAAAGATATCTCGTCTTTTTGCTGGTGCGCCATGCGCATGAACGGCACCAACCGCGGGGTGTATTGCTCAATGATGCGGTAGGTGTGCCAGACAGTGTTTACGACACCTTCGCCCGTATGTACGGCGATCAACTGTTTGATTGTTGCGGCGCCTGCAGCTTTGGCCTGGAGACCAGGGTACTCAAATAAACTGTTGAGCACGATCGCTTGCATCTCGGCGCCTAGTCCTTGGAAACGACCGAGCTTGTCGAACAGCTGACTGCCCCAGAACCACACGTCAGCGTCGTCGGGAAGCTGATCTTTGTGGGCGCAGAGTATCCGTTTCGGGTCGGGACAGTGGTCGTCGAGATATTTCTTGACGATGCCGTCTTGCAGCATACGACCGAACGACAGCGCAAATCCGCCTGGCGTCCAAGCGAATTGCTTCGCCACCACGAGATTTGCTGCGAGCACGAACAAGGCGCCGAACGCAAGCGCCAATACGCCGTTGCCGATCCGCGTAAGCGGCATACGGCGAGGCCGGACAGCCCACAACAGGACGGAAGCAAGGGTCAATACCAAGAGCACAGCAATTGTCGCGGTATGGGTTGCGGCGGAGACGGCGACGAGCGCGATTAGCGCAAAACGCTCACGACGTGTCAGACTGTCGGGCCGCAGCAGCAAGAGATACAGCGCGAGAACGCCAAGTCCGGCGAAAATATCGGTGAGGAGTATTGAAGTGAGCCAGGGCAGGGTGGAGATTAAAGTGAGTACGGCGACCACGAGGAGCAACAGCCATGGACGTCCGCCGAACCCTTGCGCGCGCAACACCAGGACGATCAGCCAGACTGCAAGCCCGGCTTGCACAGCGACAACCGGCCAAAACGCGGCCGGCGCTGCAACATTAAGCATCAGCCCGTAGGTTACTGTACGGCTCGGTACCAGCGTGCCTTCGTACCAGCGCGCCAGATAGCCGCCGGTGTCGTACTGCAACAGCGGAAAGCCATTCCAAATCGCGGGCGCCTGCAGCAAAAGCCAACTGGCAATGGCCGCAAAAGATTGCGGCTGAAAAGCCCCATTTCGGCTGTACATTGAACTGATTTCCCCGCCCTCAAGCACAGTGTTACCCGCTTGACGGACACCATGACTAGGACGAATTGTCGCGCATGTTTGTCGCCTTCTTCACGGAGCTTAAAAATGCCGGCGTCCCGGTGACGCTGCGCGAATATCTGACACTAATGCAGGCAATGGATGCCGACTTGGCATCGCGCCGGGTCGAAGACTTCTACTATTTGTCGCGCGCAACGTTGGTGAAGGACGAGCGCAACCTCGACAAATTCGACCGTGTGTTCGGCCATGTATTCAAGGGGCTGGAAACGCTCGACGAGATGAGCGAAGCAGATATTCCGGCCGAATGGCTGAGGAAGCTTGCCGAAAAGTATCTCACCGAAGATGAAAAGAAACAGATCGAGGCCATGGGAGGTCTCGACAAATTGTTGGAAACGCTGCGCAAGCGTCTCGCTGAACAGAAAGGCCGTCATCAAGGCGGTTCAAAGTGGATCGGTACCGCCGGTACGTCTCCTTATGGCGCCTACGGTTACAACCCAGAAGGAGTTCGCATCGGCCAGGATGCCGATCGCAATTTTCGGGCGGTCAAAGTTTGGGACAAGCGGGAGTTCAAGGATCTCGACGATGAGGTTGAGCTTGGCACGCGCAACATCAAACTTGCACTACGCCGCCTCCGCAAATTCGCGCGCACCGGTGCACCCGAAGAACTCGATCTCGACGGCACCATTAAAGAGACTGCACACAAGGGCTATCTCGACATTTTGATGCGCCCGGAGCGGCACAATTCAGTAAAGGTCCTGCTGTTCTTCGATATCGGCGGTTCGATGGACTGGCACATCAAGGCGACTGAAGAATTGTTCTCGGCCGCGCGCTCAGAATTCAAACATATGGAATATTTCTACTTCCATAACTGCCTCTATGAGCGCGTGTGGAAAGAAAACCGCCGCCGTTTCCAGGCGACCACGCCGACTTGGGACGTGCTGCACACCTATCCGCACGACTACAAAGTGATTTTCGTCGGCGATGCGTCCATGTCGCCATATGAGATCATGGCGCAGGGTGGTTCAGTTGAGCACTACAATGACGAGCCGGGCGGGCTCTGGCTCGAACGCGTAACACGGACCTACGCGGCCAGTGTGTGGCTAAACCCTGTGCCGGAAAAGGAATGGGGCTATACCCATTCAATCTCGGTGGTGCATCAGCTGATGGGCGGGCGCATGTATCCACTTACGCTTGATGGTCTCGATCGAGCGATGCGCGAGCTAGTACGGTAGCTGGCCTCTACCGCTCTCTATTTCTCGCGGCCGGCCGGAATTCTACCGATCACACCAAATTCTTCCGACTTGGCGCCGAAAGCCGCACTATGAAACCCCTCGGCCGCCAATCCGCGCTTCAGAAGTTCGCGGATCGCCGACGCTCGGCTAGGCATGCGTTTTTTGAAGCGAAAATCATCCAATACCGTCAGTTCATCGGCTGACAGCATAATTTGCAGTCGTTCGCCGCGGTTTACGCCGTTTGCCATGTTACCCCTCGCATGACAAATTTAAGACGATAGCTCACTATGAGTAATTTACTCATTTTTGTACAAGGTGGCAAGAGCGGAAGAAACGGTGAAATTGCGAAAAGGTTCCAAAAACGGCGATGAAGCCAAGATTGGTTGCAAAGAAACAGAATTGACACTTTTTGCGTGTGCGACAGCTTTGATATATGAAACACACCGAAATCAAAGACACGAAAAGCTGGGCGCCCCTCCTCTGTCAGCGCTGTGGGGGTCTTATGCGCCTCATCGGGAGCGAGCCGCATCCGACCGAGGCGAAGACCGACCTTCTGACCTACACCTGCACAGCCTGTGAGGACCTTTTGGTTCTGCCGCTTCCGATTCCGGCAACCAGCGTCTGACGCCAGCGTCCTTGACTCCTCAAAGCAGCAGCGCCGGGCGTGGGTGCCCGGCGCTGTGGTAGTCCCCAACAAACTGGCCGTTCTATGCAGCGTTGGCGGGGCGCAGCCGCGAAATGTCGTCGGGTGTCGCCTGCTGCTCGCGTTGGAGGGCCATTGCCTCACGCATAAGTCGGGCGAAATCCTTGCGCGCGGTTTCCAGCGCCCCTTCGACCACCGAACACTGCATTTGTTCGCGCCGTAGCGACGCACTGAGTTCCTCGATCCGCTGCTCGGTTGTCTGTTTTTCAGCCGCGCGCGCCGTCTCCAGAGCGGCGATCTGCTCATTGAGCGCGGCAATGGTATCTTCGGCGCGAGCGAGGGCGGCTTCCTTGGCGGTGTAGGCACGAGTGAGAGCTGCACTGCGCTCCATAAGCGTGGCGCGCGCCTGATCCACCTCCTTGAAGTGGGATTCGCGTTGAATCCGTTCGGTCTCCAGCTCGGCGACTCGTGCCTGCATGGCGTCACGCTCCAACGCAAGTTCGCCCGCCCGCCTGTCGTAAGTACGAATCTCGTCGGCACGCGCAAGCAAATGTTCGCGCGCTTCGCCCAGAAGCTTCTCGCTCGCACCGGCGCGTGCCTGTAAGGCTTCGAACCGCATACGCTGCGTTGTGAGTTCGTGCTCATGCCGTTCGTTCGCCTCGTCGATGGCGCTCACAAGCCGCGCTCGTTCAGTGTTAAGTTCGGCGAAATTACCTTCAACGTGACGCAGTCGGCCTTGCGTTGCCGTGAGGCTGGCTTCGGCCTCGGTAAGTTTGCGAGAGACGCGAGCTGATTCGGCACTGATTTTGTCGAGTGAGATCTGCTGGGCACGCTTCTCATCCTCGATCATCAATAAGCGTTGACGCGTGGCATTGAGCTCGGATTCAAGGGCCGCCAAACGTTTGTCGGCCGTGGATAATTTCTCATCGAGGCGACGGTTCTCCTCGCGCAACGCCTTGCCTTCGCCGGTCTCCTGCGCCAACCGCGCTTCCAAATCGACAATCTGCGCGCGCCTGGCGGCTATATCGATGGCGATTTCAGCCTTCGTGGCCTCGAGTGTGCGGAGGAGGTTCTGGGTAGTTGTGAGTTCCTGGCGGAGCGCCTGACATTCCCTCTCCGAAAAAGCTGCTTTCTTCTCCAGCTCGGCGACTTCATTGCGTAGCTTGCCATAGGCAGTGCGCGTGTTGTTGAGCACGGTCTGCAGGCTGATTTTCTCGGACTTCTCGGCCTCGAATGCCCGTAGAGCCTTGCTTACCGGGTCGACAAGTTTGCCGACGGCATTCTTGATCGTGTCGAGCTCGCCGATCTTGGCGTTAGCATCGAGCAGCAAGTTGCGGAGTGACTCGTTATCACCGCCAAGCTGGGCGCCCAGCGCGGAGAACAATTCCTCGTCGAGTTCGAGCGGATTTCCGGTCGGGTTAGCATTGCTCGGCGTTGGCTCGGCCGGCTTGTCGTAAAGTCCGGCCTTGCGGGCGAATAAGCCCCCGAATTTGCTCATTGCGTGATCCCCTTAACGCCGATTCGCCCGGCCGAAGCGACGCCGAATCACTTGTTAACCGATCCTAACGGAATCTAAATTTCGGTGGGTAAATAAAGGGTTAACGGCTCGCAAAATCTGACTAAAAGCTGCGCTGTTTCAAAGGCTTGGTAGCGAACGAAGGGTTGGCCACGACGCGCGCGTGTGTGCGGGACCAACCCTCGGGAATTCCGGCCCTTGGGTCGGTCGGGTGAACGTCACTCGGTCTGTGAATAACATTGAGCCGGGCAGAAGCCGGATTGTGGTCGCAGTGCGAGAGCCATGCATTTCGGCGCCTGTGTTCATAATTAGGATCGTCTGTTGATGAACAGGCCCTCGCATAGGCGAAAGGTGAGTTCGGCACCAGCGCCATGTGGCTCCAGGGTCGACTGCACTTCAGGCGTGACCTGCGCGAGCATCGCACGCAGCAACATCTGCATTGTCTCGTCGTGGCGGCTCGCCCAACTCTTGAATTCCATTTTCTTATAGAGTTGCTCTTCATGCGCGATAGCAAACCCGTGCTCTTTCAGTGACATCCGCCACTCATCCATGGTCCAGGCGCGCAGATGACTCGGATCGCGGAATCTTTCGAAGGCGTTGACGTAGTCTCCAACGCTGCCCTCCGGCACCACGTTGTCGACTACTGCAAACACGCCATTTGGTTTGAGCACCCGATGGACCTCTGCAAGAAACTCGGGGATAGAGTCAAAATGATGCGGCGCGATGCGACAGGTCACGAGCTCGAAGCTCTCGTCTTCGAAGGGTAGCGCTTCAGCTTTGGCATAGGCAGTGCGGATATTGGCGTGACCGCGTTTAAGCGCCTCCGCCTTTACGAGATCGAGCATCTCCTGGGTGATGTCAGTCGCCCATATGCGAGCGACATGTGGCGCGAATGCGTACGCCACGTGGCCTCCGCCGGTTGCAATATCAAGCGCATGCCAATTCTTTTGTGGAGAGGTGAGGGAGACCAGACGTTCGAGGCTCTTGCCGAGTGCGTGCGGCGTGCTGGTCAGATAACTGGACGCGGTCTTGCCGAACTGCTCCTGAACGAGGGTTTTGTTCATAGGTGTTTCCAATCGATACCGGCGGACAGGAATACATAGCGCGTCCTGCGTTCGTACGCGATAGGATGGTACGATTGAAAAGACTCAGCAATTATTTATCGCCGCCGCTCAGATCGTCATATCCATGACGGCTGCTATAAAAAACGAGTGCCATTAGGCCGCCGCCGACCAGAAGAGAGAACAGCACGCCTCCTGCTATAGCGACATAACCGTAAAGTGGAATTGCCTCGCCGCCGAGCCGGACCCAGGCCGCGACCGCGAACCAGATAGACAAAGCCAAAAGGGCGAGTAATGGCACAACGACGAGAAGGGTGCGCATCACCGTCATATAAGACGGCGCATAATTTTTGTCATGTCGCTACTGGTTTGAAAAAAGAAAAACCTGGCGTTGCGCGCTCAGTGACAGCTTACTGGGCCTACGCGTTGCCGCCCGCCTCGGAAAGTTCGGTATTCTTGCCCCTCTTGCCCTTGGGCGGCATTTCGTCGTTCGCCGCTTCGGCGGGTGGAACGGGCATATCGTCGAGCGGCACCCCCCGCCGTAACGTCGACCGTAGAGCAGCGACTTCGCTTTGCAGGCGAGAATTGTCCTTGCGCGCAGCTTCTAAAGCTCCTTCGACAACCGCACGCTCCATTCGTTCGCGCTGAAGTGCAGAGCCGAGGTCCTCAACGCGCTTTTCGATATTGGTGCGGCTGATCTGAATGTCCGCCTCCAGGTGTCCGTTGCGTTCGGTCAATGCAGCGATCTTTTCGTCTGCACGCGCCAGCGCTGTTTCGCGTACCTTTAGCGCCTTGGTCAAAGCGTTGTTGCGCTCGGTCAGAGCAACACGAGCCTGCTCGTGGTCTTTGATCTGGCGTTCGCGCGTTTCGTGCTGCGCTTCGATTTGGGCGAGCCGCTTTTCCGAATTGTTGCGGGCGATCGTCGCTTCGACCGATTTGCGATCGAAAGCGCGCACCTCTTCGGTACGTGCTAAAAGATTTTGCCGCGCCTCGGAGAGCAGTCGCTCGGCAGTCGCCGCACGTGACTGCAGCCCGTCCAAACGCATGTTCAGGCTGCTACGCTCGGCCTGGTGCTGTTCTTTGGCCTCATCGAGTGCGGCGCCAAGCCGTCCACGCTCAGCGTAAGCTTCCGCAAAGCTTGACTCGACCTTGCCAAGTTGGGCGCGAGTTGCGGTTAAAGTATTTTCGCTTTCGGTCAGGCGGCGCGTCAGTCGCGCGGTCTCGTTTAGCGCCTGATCGACTGCGATTTGCAATGATCGCTTTTCATCTTCCAAGAGCGTCAGTTTCTCGCGTGCGGCAGCGAGTTCGCCCTCAAGTTCGCTGATACGTTTTTCGGCGGCATCATGTTGCTCTTGCAGGGTACGACGCGCTTCGCCCAGTGCTCGGCGCTGAGCGGTTTCATGCGTCAGCTGGCGGTCGAGCTCGGCAATTTGCGCGCGGCGTGCATTGAGCTCATCGGTGAGCTCAAGCCTGGCGCTTTCCAGCGCGCGATTTGCTTCGCGCGACAGCTCAAGGTCTTCACGCAGCCGTTCCAAGTCGGCTTCGAGTATCGTCGCCTTTTTTTCGACCTGGTAGAATTCAGTACGCAGGGTCTCATAAGATGTACGCGCCTCTCCGAGCATCCCCGACAGGCTCAACGTCTGGGACTTTTCCTGCTCGAGGGCGCGGAGGGTACTGTTGAAGGGCGTGACCAGCTTGTCGAAGGCTTCCTTGAGGTCGTCCAGTTCGCTGATCTTGCGGCCGGTGTCGGTCAGCAGATTGCGCAGTACCTCGTTTTCCTCACCCATCCGTGAACCGACATCGGACAGATTTTCGATCGAGATATGGTCGCCACCGTTGCCGTTTCCGTTCTGAGATCGCCCGACAAATTTGTCGACCCCGGCCGCGCCACTCTTTCGGCCAAAAAGATCCGACAACTTCGCCATGACGACGCCTCCCAACCCCAGAACGCTTACGAACAGCCCCTGAACGCCGCGCTTTGAAGTACGTTATTATATCGCCCAGGCGATGGGAACACTGGCGGCTCTGCCTGTGAGTATCCGACTGATAACTTTCCAAGGCGCGCGAGCGGTCCGGATGTGAGCGAGGGTACACGTGACAGAGCCGCGCGCAGAAGTCGTAGAAAGACCCGTTACTTACGCCTACCGTCCGTCCGCATGGGGGCCGCTCCGCGAGTTCAGTCTATCGGATGATGGCATTGATTGGGTCGCCGGAGTCCAATCTGGGCGCGTTCCATACCGTGATATTAGCCACCTGCGCATGTCATATCGGCCCACCAGCATGCAGTCGCACCGCTTCATCATCGAACTTTGGGCGAAGGATGCGCCCAAATTGCAGATTGCCTCGACCTCCTGGAAAAGCATGAGTGAACAGCAGCGGCTGGATCAGCCCTATTCGACCTTTGTGCGTGAACTACACCGTCGCATTGCGGTGATGCCAACGCGCGTGCGCTTCGAACGAGGCAGCAGTCCGCTCGTCTACTGGCCGAGTTTGCTCGTTTTTATCGCGGTTGGGCTCGGACTTGCCGCATTAGTCGTGCGGGCTTTGCAATTCCCTACGTACGGCGGGGCGGCACTCGTCAGCGCCTTCCTTGTGCTGTTTCTCTGGCAGGGTGGCAATTTCATTCAGCGCAACCGACCGGGAGTCTACACCGCCAATACGCTTCCAACAGATCTCATGCCGCAGTTACAGTGACGGCATTTTACTCTGTTTCGAGCTATTGACGCACGACAAGGACTGAACATTTGGCATAGCGCACTACATGTCCGGCATTTGAGCCGAGGAAATACGTTCGCATTGCAGGTCGATGCGAACTCATGACGATCAGGTCCGCGCCAAATGTTTTCGCTTCCTCAAGCACCTCGTGGTAGATGCCGCCTTGGCGGACCGTTGCGGAAACATGTTCGGCATCAAGCCCACATTCGCGCGCGATTATGCCAAGCGCTTCTTCGGCCGATTTGCGCTGCTGCACGTCGAAGTCGGGTGGCACGTATTCCGCGAGCATCACGGGGGTCATGGCAAGGACATTCACCAGACGTACCGATCCGCCCGATGCGCGCGCCATTCCGATCGCGGTGGCAATGGCCGGTTTAGCCAAGTCCGTATCGGCGAGATCGACCGGCACCAGGATCTTTTTGTACATGACAGCGCCCCTCGTTTCGCTGAATGGGTAATCATGACACGTTTTCTGGCGCTCGTTGAGTGAGAGTTATTGTCTCAACCGGCCGCGCCAAGCGACCTGGGGGTTACAAAGCGTTCAAGCCGCCCGCAATGGGGGTGCAGCTTGCCCCAGTCGTCGAAAGCGAAATCAATGATAACAAGGCCCGATGTAGGCAGCTTCTCCCGCAATCGTTCACGCGCCTCGATATCGCCCGAGGCGATCAGCATGGTCGCAAGTTCGTGAAGGCCGGGGTTGTGCCCGATAACAAGAAGTGTATGCGTGGCCGGGTTGGTCTCCCTGACGATACCAAGGATCGTATGTGCGGTCGCGTCGTAAAGCCGCTCCTCCGCGGTAGCCGCCGGTGGGTTGCGAAATGTAGTGGCGGCGAATTTCCAGGTTTCCTGGGTGCGCGCGGAGGGAGATGTCATAACTCGGTCGGGAATCAGGGCATGGGCAGACATGTAGCCGCCGACCTTGGCGGCCTCCTTGCGTCCGCGTTCGACCAGCTTGCGGGCACGGTCTTCCATGCCAGGTTCAGAGCGTTCGGCCTTGGCATGACGAAAGAGCAAAAGTCGGCGCATGGTCGTGCTACGGATGTCGTCGTTACTACGGTTCAGTGTAACATGCGTCCCGGACGTGCGCAGTGCTAACGCAGACTTGAGAGTGAGGCATGGAAGCGGGTTGGTACGAAGCTAACAGCGTTGCGCGGCCAGATCGTCCGCGCCTGAATCTCGATCTTGATGTTGACGTCTGTATTATTGGTGCTGGACTTGCTGGTCTTACTGTCGCCCGCGAGGTAGCCCAACGGGGATGGTCTGTAGCGGTGCTGGAGGCAGGTCAGGTCGCGTGGGCGGCTTCGGGCCGCAATCTGGGTTTCGTGCTCCCGGGCTATTCGGAAGACATCAAAAGTATCATCGAACGCATCGGTCTCGACCACGCCAAGCAGCTATGGGTCTTGTCGGAGCAAGGGCTCGACTATGTGCGCCGCACGATTCTGGATACGCGAATGCCTGGCGTCGATTTGATCAATGGCTGGCTGCATGTATCGAAAACTGACAATTCCGGTGAACTGCGCAGCGAAGCTGAACGTATGCGCTGGATCGGCGCGGACGTCGAGTTTTGGTCGGAAGAACGTGTGCGCGACCAGTTTCTTAGCCCGCGATACTTTGCAGCGGTGCACTACAAGCAAGCCTTCCACATTGATCCGTACAATTATGCGCTCGGACTCGCCGCACTCGCGGAGAAAGCAGGTGCGCGCATTTTCGAGGACACGCCGGCAGTCTCGCTCGATCCGGCCGGTGTCCGTAAGCGTGTCGTCACACCCGCCGGCCGTGTGCGAGCCGCGCACGTGGTGCTCGCTGGCAATATTCATCTCGGCGCACTCATGCCGCAGCTTGCGGCGACGCTGCTGCCAGTCACGACATTTGTGATGGTGACTGAACCGATCGGAGAGATCTTGCATGAAGTGGTTCGCTACCGTGGTGCCGTCAGCGACACCAATCGCGCCGACAATCATTACCGCATTGTCGGCGGTGATCGCCTGCAATGGTCGGGGCGCATGCGATCGTGGGATGCCAGTCCTGGCCTGATCGCGCGCGGGCTGGTCAACGACATCCGGCGTACCTTTCCCCGCCTCGGCAAGGTATCCATCGCCCATTTATGGCGCGGGACGTTCGGTCGGACTGTTCACCGCATGCCGCAAATCGGCGAAATTGAGCGGGGTGTGTGGCTGGCGAGCGGCTTCGGCGGTCATGGTCTTAACAACACGGCAATTGCGGGCGAGCTCGTCGCGCGCGGCATTGTGGACGCCGACCAAACATGGCGCTTGTTTGCGCCTTACGAGTTGGTCTGGGCGGGCGGTGTGTTCGGACGCGTTTTGGCGCAAGGCCTTTATTGGGGCACGCGGCCTGTGGAGCGCATCGAAGAGGAAGTTGCCCGCTATCGTGCGCGTACACGGGCGCGCAAGGAAATAAGGCCTGCCGACCTCAAGAGTTCAGTTTGAATGCGTCTGACTATTGTCATCGTCGCGCTAGGGCTGGCCGGCTGTGCCGGTGTCGGTGGCCTGCAAACCAGCCTCAAGCCGAAGGTCGTTTTTGTTTCGGATTTGACGTTCGCTTCCGAAGTGGTGGCCATCGATCGTGGATATACCGCGCGGCTCGAGCGCAAAATCGGCGCATATCCGGCATACCAGCGACGTCAGCGTACCGAAGAGCGCGTCAATGCTGAAATCGTGGCTACAATCATTGCAACTCTGCAAGAAGGTGGGATTGCCGCACAGGCCGGCGGTGAGGATACGCTGACGCTTGATGAGAACGCGCTGGTCCTATCGGGAAATCTGCGCCCAAACCAAACCGTTACCGAGAAAAATAAAAACAACTTCGGGTTTGGCGCCGGGCGCGGGCACATTGTTGCGTCCATGACGGGCGTGCTTTTTTCCGCCGGTGGAAAACGTGAAGTGCTCGCGTTCAATGCTGAAGTTGTTGCCGGCAAACGTGATCCAGCAGTGCCGCCCAAGATTGCGGCCGCACGCAACGCGACGATCAACTCATTGGTTGCAGCCTCCGGCGGACCTACCGAGCGCCTTTCGCCTGATGTCGAAGGGCTTGCGCGAGGCCTTGGCCGAAAAATCGGCGAGCGCGTTCTCGCTTTTGCCAAGGAGCAGGGTTGGAATGCAGTGCCGGCCGAGCCGGCATCGCCGGGCGGACCCGGAGTGCTATCTCATAGTAACCCAAGCGAGAAATCCGAGACACAAGTGGAGTCCGCGCCGCCGGTCTCCGATTCCGACCAATAGCAGTTATCTGCCTTCGCGCCGTGTCATGAAGGCCAGCCTCTCGAACAGATGCACATCCTGCTCATTTTTGATCAACGCGCCATGCAGAGGTGGAATGAGCTTCTTGGGGTCGCGTTCGCGCAAGGTCTCGGGCCCGATGTCTTCCACCATCAAGAGTTTGAGCCAATCCAGAAGTTCGGAGGTGGAAGGCTTCTTCTTCATGCCCGGCACCTCGCGAATTTCGTAAAATAGTTTCAGGGCCTCTGCCACAAGCCTTTGTTTTATATCGGGAAAATGGACCTGAATAATCGCGCGCATGGTCTCTGTGTCCGGAAACCGGATGTAGTGAAAGAAACATCGGCGCAAGAATGCGTCCGGCAACTCCTTCTCGTTGTTCGAGGTGATGACCACGATGGGACGGCGGCGCGCCTTCACGGTTTCGCCGGTCTCGTAAACGAAGAACTCCATGCGGTCGAGTTCCTGTAATAAATCGTTAGGAAATTCGATGTCGGCTTTGTCAATTTCGTCAATCAACAATACCGGGCGGTCGTCAGCGACGAAGGCGTCCCATAGCTTGCCTCGCTTGATATAGTTGCGGATGTCTTTGACGCGTTCATCGCCAAGCTGACTGTCGCGCAGGCGCGAGACTGCATCGTATTCATAAAGCCCCTGCAGTGCCTTGGTGGTGGACTTGATGTGCCATTCAATAAGCGGCGCGCCAATCGCTTTGGCGATTTCCAGAGCCAGCACGGTCTTGCCGGTGCCTGGTTCGCCTTTGACCAGCAGAGGACGCTCGAGGGTAATAGCGGCGTTGACCGCGATTTTTAGGTCGTCGGTCGCAACATAGGCCCTGGTGCCGTCAAAACGCATGAAATTTCTCACCACTCTTTTGATACTACAACCGCTCGGGAATTCCTTGGGTCACTTCGTGGAAGCGGTGCAGTGCCTTTGCTGGAGGTTACCTGTCGGCATTTGGTCGCGCCAGCAGGTCCATATCGGGCAACTGATTCTATTCTCGTGGTTTTTTCCTTGGCCGATGTAACGCGCAAGTTTGTGCATCACCCAAGCCCGTCTAATCCTGGCGACAGCAGTCACAAAAATTAGCACTGATTAACAAAGTGCGAGTTCATTCGGTCAAGTTAGAGAGGATTAACTTGTCTATGCAACTCTCCGCGCAGCCAGGGTCGGGCGTTCGTCACCCATTCGCGATGGGTGAGCCGGCAGGACAGATTTTGTCGCACAGGAGTGCGTTAGATGACTGTTATTTCATCCCTTACGCCCAATCAGATTGCCGGGCTTTCGACCACTGCCATTCAAGGCCTTTCCACTACAGATATTCAGTCTTTGGCCACGACGCAGGTAGCCGCACTCACGGCCACCCAGGTCAATGTATTGAATACAACCGATATACAGGCCTTCTTCACAACGCAGGTCGCGGCGCTTTCACCGACTATCATCAGTGCCCTGCTGACGCTGCAAATCCAGAACTTTACGAATACGCAAATCAGCGCCTTAACGGCGACACAAGTAAGCAAGTTGACCGCGGCGGAGGTCGGGGCGCTGACCTCGACCGAGTTGCAGAACCTGTCGACGACGCAGGCCGGTGCGCTCACCGCCACGCAGATCGGCAGCCTGAGCACGACGGTCCTCAACAACCTGTCGACGACGCAGATCGGGGCGCTGACCACCACGCAGGTTCA
>DATIWJ010000024.1:0-34421 GCA_035519415.1 Pseudolabrys sp. | reverse complement strand
CTGCCGCTTGACGCGGGTACGGATGCGCTTTTCCACCTGCAGGACGGAGATCTCGCTCTCCATCAGGCCAAGCACCTTCTCCAGGCGCTCGGTAACGACCGGCGTCTCCAGGATGTCCTGCTTGTCGGGAATCTTGACGGCCAGATGCGAAGCAATGGTGTCGGCGAGCTTGGCGTAGTCCTCGATCTGCTGGACCACGCCGACAACTTCCGGCGACACCTTCTTGTTGAGCTTCACATAATTCTCGAACTCGGTGACGACCGAGCGCGCCATGGCCTCGGCCTCGACACGATCGCTTCGCACCTCGCCGTCAAGATTCCGGACAAGCAGGACATCCTGGAGACGCCGGTCGTCACCGAGCGCCTGGAGAAGGTGCTTGGCCTGATGGAGAGCGAGATCTCCGTGCTGCAGGTGGAAAAGCGCATCCGCACCCGCGTCAAGCGGCAGATGGAGAAGACGCAGCGCGAGTACTACCTCAACGAACAGATGAAGGCGATCCAGAAGGAGCTCGGCGACGAAGAAGGTCGCGACGAACTCCAGGAGCTGGAAGACAAGATCAAGAAGACCAAGCTCTCGAAGGAAGCTCGGGAGAAGGCCACGCACGAACTAAAGAAACTCCGCCAGATGTCACCGATGTCGGCGGAGGCCACAGTCGTGCGCAACTATCTCGACTGGGTGCTTTCAATTCCGTGGAATAAGAAAAGCAAGGTCAAGAAGGATCTCACGCTGGCCGAGCAAATTCTCGACGCCGATCATTATGGCCTGGAGAAGGTCAAGGAGCGGATCGTTGAATATCTTGCCGTGCAGCAGCGGGCCAACAAATTGACCGGGCCGATCCTCTGTCTCGTCGGGCCTCCCGGCGTTGGCAAGACGTCGCTCGGAAAGTCGATCGCCAAGGCGACCGGCCGCGAATTTGTGCGCGTCTCGCTTGGCGGTGTGCGCGACGAAGCCGAGATCCGCGGTCACCGTCGCACTTACATCGGCTCGATGCCTGGCAAGATTATCCAGTCAATGCGCAAGGCGAAGACTTCGAACCCGCTGTTCCTGCTGGACGAGGTCGACAAGATGGGCGCTGATTTCCGCGGCGACCCGTCATCAGCGTTGCTTGAGGTGCTCGATCCCGAGCAAAACCACACGTTCAACGACCACTATCTTGAGGTCGACTACGATCTGTCCAACGTGATGTTCATTACGACGGCGAATACGCTCAACATTCCGCCGCCGCTGATGGACCGCATGGAGATTATCCGTATTGCGGGTTACACCGAGGATGAAAAGGTCGAGATCGCGCGCAAACACCTTATCCCGCATGCGATCGTCAAACACGGCCTCGATGCCAAGGAATGGTCGATCGACGACGAAGCGCTGCTGACCATGATCCGCCGTTATACGCGGGAGGCAGGCGTACGCAATCTCGAGCGCGAACTCTCGACTTTGATCCGCAAGGCGGTGAAGGAGCTGATGACTTCGAAGAAGAAGTCGATTGCGGTCACAGCCGCGAGTCTCGGTGATTACCTGGGTGTGCCGAAATTCCGCTACGGCGAGATCGAAGCAGAGGACCTCATTGGCGTGGTCACCGGTTTGGCCTGGACCGATGTGGGCGGAGAGCTGCTCACCATCGAAGGCGCGATGATGCCGGGTAAGGGCAGGATGACCGTCACAGGTAATCTGCGTGACGTCATGAAAGAATCGATCTCGGCGGCGGCGTCTTACGTCCGCTCACGTGCGGTCGCGTTCGGCATCCAACCGCCTCTGTTCGACAAGCGCGACATCCACGTGCACGTGCCGGAAGGCGCCACGCCAAAGGATGGGCCGTCGGCCGGTGTTGCCATGGTCACCGCGATCGTTTCGGTGATGACGGGTATACCCGTCCGCCGCGATGTCGCGATGACCGGCGAGATCACGCTGCGTGGTCGCGTGCTGCCCATCGGCGGGTTGAAGGAAAAGTTGTTGGCCGCCGCACGTGGCGGCATGAAAACCGTGCTGATCCCGGAGGAAAACGCCAAGGATTTGGTGGAGATCTCCGACACGATCAAAAAGGGACTGGAGATCGTTCCAGTTACGCGCATGGACGAAGTGCTGGCCCGCGCGCTGGTTCGCACACCTGTACCGATCGAGTGGGATGAGGCGAGTGCCAAGCTTGCGGCCGAGGCTGCAGCTGCCGAGCCCGCGGTCGACGAGGACGGCTCCGGTTTGACCGCGCACTGAGCGCGTCGCAAAGCAAATGACGGCGCCGCGAGGCGCCGTTTTTGTTTTGGAACAGGTCCCGCGTTGCGACAATTCGAATGAATCAACGCACGCCCATGCCTTCAATGTCCGCCCACGGAGGCTGAATATTTCACGCTTTTCGACCCGGGCCGTTGGATCGTTTGCAGCTGGTCCACGACTTGTTGTAGCGCGTGTCGCAGTCTTTCAGTTTGATCAGGCGGCGTGAGTGGCGCCAGAGCGGGTGCAATTTCGGGGGCACGTGCAAGAGGTGCGCGAGGGGCGGGCGTGTTCAAAGCAACCGTGGACGCCCATCGTGGGGCTTGAAAGTTTCTGACCCTACGTTTGTGCAGCCGCTTGGTGTAGTTAAGGAGCAGACCGGCAACGGCGAGCGATGCGAACATGATCATGAGTAGGGGGAAGGCGTGATCACCTTCGGCGACAGTCTGCGCCGGTACTGTCGCATGTAAGGGTCGCGCGGCTGTCCGTTGCGATTTCTCGGCACGGGTGCTTGCAGGAGACCCATCGCCGCTCGTGCTGTTTGAAACATTACTGCTCACCGGCGGTGCCGGTTCGATCGCGCTGGCGAAGTGCAATTCAGTACCGGACTGTGCCTGTGGCAACGGCTGTAAGGAAGGCGGGAGGTTCAGCAATTTCGATCCGTCGAGCCAAAGCACCGGAGCCGCCGTCGCAGCAACGTCAACGTCCGTTGCAGTTTCGACAACGTCTGTCGGTGGTGTCGTGGTTGGCCGCTCTGCGCGCGTTGGCGGCGCAGCCGACGCTTCGACTTGCGGCGCGCTCTTCCGGACGAGAAGGCCTTCCGGTCCTAAACGCCAGCATTGGCGATTGCTCGCGTGATCGACCCGGTAGTACCAGTGCTGTCCTTGTGGTGCTGGCGAGTTTGGCTTGCTGAGGCATTCGTCGGCAGCGTGCGCACTGGGCGTCGATCGCGCGAACATGCCGGCTACGAATACAAGAGCGAGCATGGCGTAAGCCAGTGCCGACTTGCGTTCTGGCATGTATCGCCCTCCCTCAACTTCACAGCGACAGAGATGTTCAAGACTGAATCAATGTGGATTGAAGACGGGGATTCGGGCTGCAATACGTTGCAAATTCGGCAAACGTTAAACACGTGATATCGAATGTGGCGGTAGCTCGGTGTGTGAAGCGAGTGATTCACTCCATTTGTAAGTGGTGGCAATGACGTAGGCGTGAGACGAAAATTGCTAGCCTCATTTTGTTTTGTATTTTTTCTTTCATGCAACCTCCCGTATCTGCCGGCGGAAAGGCGTGCATCGGAAAAGGTTGGTTGTTACCTTTGGGGTCGCAATTCTGGTAACGAGCTCTGGTTTAACGTTCCTGCCGACTCAGTTAGCAGGAGCGCATGCTACCGATCCGTTGGATCCTCCCGGTGGGTTGTGTACTTCTCGCCATCGCGCTTCTGGCCTTGGCATTCAATGCGCCAGATGGCTCCCGCGCGCAGATATCGAACGTAGTGCCGGTGCGCGGTCCGATCATCGAGTGGGGTGAGCGCCCAGAGTGGCGGCAGCTTATCATTCTCAGCGCAATCCAGCGGCGTGCTGACGAATTGAACAAGTTGCGCGAGTTGCCGGACACGCGAGCCGATGCCGCGCCAGCGACAGCAAATGTTCCAATCGATATCGGCGAGATTGAATTGCCGGTTGCTTCTCCGAAAGAAAAGTCCCCGATGACCAGGACGCCGCATGCGGTCAAGTCGCGTAGTCAAACCCGGACCAAAGTTGTGCAGCACGTACGCCGCGCCAGAGCGCCGGCCAATCGGGATAATTTTCTTGAACGTCGCTTCGGCAATCAGGCCGGGCCCGCGATGGCAACCAACACAAACATTCACCTTGGCTATCAGCAGGCGGGGCCGGCGTTGACGCCAAAGGCCAGCAATTACTTCCGCAATGAGGCCGCGCAGAACGCTACCAGTTACTGAGACCCGAGCGGCCGAATGCCTACTTTCGGGGTAAGAGCCGACATTTTCGGGGTAGAGCGGACATCACGTACACCCTCTGTTTTGGCTCAAAACGGACATCTCACACGTGCTTAGATGATTGCCGCCGATGCGAAGGAAGAAGAAGCATAGAGAATTTCCCAGCTTCTGCGTAAGATTAGCCGGCAACGCGGCAAAAAGGGGTATCGCTCATGCCAGCCTGGTCGAAACGCGTTGGTTCATACTGCTTCATGGCGGCATTGGCGGTGCAGATAGTCTTATCGAGCGCTTCATCGCCTGGGTTTGCCCAAGATCAGCAAGACCAACAGCAACCGCAGCAACAACCCCAACAGCAGCCTCAGCCTCAGCAGCAAGCTCTTACACAGCAGCAGCTCCAACAGCTGGTCGCGCCGATTGCGCTTTATCCTGATGCCTTGCTAGCGCAGGTGCTGACCGCCTCGACCTACCCGCTCGAAGTAACGATGGCGGCGCGTTGGTCCGAGAAGAATCCGAATCTCAAAGGTGGGCCTCTCGAAGATGCGATGCAAAAGCAGCCTTGGGACCCAAGCATCAAGGGATTGGCGTCGGTTCCGCAAGTGCTCGCAATGATGAACGAGAAGCTGGATTGGACCAACCAGCTCGGCGAGGCGTTTTTGGCTCAGCCCAACGATGTACAAAATGCAATTCAAACCCTGCGCAAACAAGCAGAGACGACCGGCAGTCTAAAGTCGAGCAAGGAGCAGAAGGTCAGCAGGATCGCTGCGCCGCCCACCGGTTATGCGGGACCGCCCGAATACATTGTGATCGAGCCTGTCGAGCCGGATTACATCTATGTGCCAGTCTATGATCCGCTGGTTGTCTACGGTGCCGGTTATTGGCCGCCGGCATATGCGCCATTCTTCTGGTATCCACGTTGGTGGGCTGTCGGGCCTGCGTTCGGGTTCGGCGCGGCGCTCTTCGTGGGACCAGCCTTGTGGTACCATTACAATTGGGGACACCCAGGCTACGCGGCGATCCAGACCAACACTGCTCTTTATAGCAGATTTAACAGGGTCAACGTTACCGGTGGTGGCCAATTCCAAAATTGGAAGTTCGACCCAGCTCATCACGGCAACGTTCAGTTCAGAAACACAAATCTTCAACAGCAGTTCGGTAATGTCGGCGCACGAGGTGTCCAGGGCATCCAGACTGGCAAGGGCACTCAAGGAACTCAAACCGGCACGGGCGCCCGAGGCGTCCAGACTGGTAAGGGTGTACAAGGAATCCAGACCGGCAAAGCTGTTTCAGGAATCAAGACGAGCAAGAGCATCCAGGGTATTCAGACCAACAAAAATATTCAGGGAATTCAGACCGGCAATCGTGTGCAGGGGGGACAGACCGGTCGACGCGTTCAGACGAGCAATCGGGTCCAGACGGTCCGGGCCGGCGGTGGAGGCCAAGGCGGCAATAAAGGCAAGCTCAAAGGTAAGAACCACTAATCCAATCAGTCTAACGAACATCCGCTTTGAAGCGGACATCACAGATCGAACGCTGCGCTTTTTAAAGCCCAGCTTAATTCTTCGGTAGCGTGAAGCCATCGTAGAGCCACGCGAGGCAGTTATGCAGGTCCTCGTCGCACTTATCGGCATAGGACGCTCGCATAACGTCACGGGCAATGTCGTCGACGTGATAAAAATGGTCCCACATGAAGCGCGACTCAAATTGCACGCGGGCCGTGCGGACGTAACGGGCGGCCGAATACCGGCGGAAGGCGGCCGGGAAATCACCGTCGGCTTGATCGATCAATTCAGCGAGGCAGACCGCATCTTCGATCGCCATGCAGGCCCCTTGGGCGAGCGACTGTAGGGTGGGGTGCGCAGCATCACCGAGTAAGCCGACACGGCCTTTGCTCCAGTGCCGGACCGGATCGCGGTCTGAGATTATCCAGCGCCGGCCAAGGTCCATCATCGCTAGGAGCGCTTTCATGGCCGGGTGAGAATTGCGGTAGGTCCGGTCGATCTCCGCGCGGTAGTCAGAAAGATCGCCTCGCTCCGCGTAGGTTGATGTCTTAAACACCGCGACGATGTTGAACAGCGTGAAGTCGCGAAGCGGATAGTGCACCATATGAAAGCCAGGGCCGGACCACAGCACTGACTCATCGCGCCGTACGTCAGCGGCAACCTGGTCCATCGGAACAATCGTGCGATGCGCCACGTAGCCAACCATACGCGGCTCGCCCTCGTTCAAGAGTTGCTGGCGGATAACCGAACGCAGGCCATCAGCGGCAATGATCGCTGCGCCCTCAATCGTATTGTTGTTCGCGAGCAGGCGAATTTTGTCGCCACTGTTCTCGAATCCATTCACTTTGGTTGTCGGCACAAGTTCGATTGCTGTGACGGCGTTGCAGGCGTCCAGCAGAATCTGATGCAAGTCGACTCTATGCAGTACCACATAAGGATATTTGAATCGTTTTTGAAACGCGGTTCCGGTCGGAACGCGCACAATCACAGCGCCATCGACCGAGTCGAGCATGGTGACTGCCTTGGGGACAATCGCCTTCTCAAGCACGGCGTGACTAATGCCGAGGCGTTCGAACATATGAAATACGTTGGGGCCGAGCTGGATGCCGTAGCCGATCGCGCCAAATTCGGGCGTTTCTTCGAGAACCTTGACGGGCCATCCCTTCTGGCCAAGCGCCAGCGCGGCCGCAAGGCCGCCAATACCGCCGCCAACAATTAGAATGGGGGCACTGTTGGTCATTTAGAAAAATCGTCTCGCGTGCACAATACCATCTTAGCTGCACGTACGAGTAAATGAGAATAGAGCCGTCCCGACGCTGTGGTGAGCAAGCGGTGCGCTCGCAATGCCAAATGCCGCAGAAAGGGCTGCCGGAAGATCTATTGGCGCGGCGGAATCTGGATGAACTCGGCGAGCTGCTCGTGAGTGAGCGGCTTTTCCAGAAATTTTCCGGCGATCGCGTCCTGCATCACCAAGTCGATGTCAGACAATTTGTCCGGGTTCATAGCCGATTTCGGGTTGAATTCGTCGCGCTGCAATTCGACCAGGCTTTCGGGCATGCGCATTTGCTCGGAATAATATTTCACCGCGAGCGGGTCCGAGTACATCCAGTCAAGTGTCTCGCGATACCCGCGCATGAAGCGCATCATAACATCGTAGCGTTCTTTCAACGCGTTGGCGTTGACAATTTCGACCCGCACCGTCTGGTGGCGCATTGAAGGCACATCGCTACCTCGCATCAAAACGCGGATGGTTTTGTCTTGCAAATCTTTCAGCCCGAACGGCGCTACCGACCAGCCGATGTCGATCTGCCTCGACATTGTCATTGTGAATGTACCGGGCGGCCCACCTGTTTGAGTCGGCTTTGCTTTGAGGCCGTAATGGGCGATCAGTGCGCGCAACACGCTGTCGGAGGTGGAGCCGCTGGTCGAATAAGCAATCGTGTGCTTGTCGGTTATATCTTTCACGCTTTTGATCGGGGAACTTGTGGGCACAAACCAATAGATGTCTTCAACACCGGTATAGGCCGCGGCCAAGACGCGCACAGGCGCGCCCTTGGAGAAAGCGCGCATGGCGCCCGGGGTTCCCACGCCGATGCCGATATCGGCGCTGCCCGAGATCACGGCCTGTAGCGTCTCGCCGGCGCCTTGGGTGCCGTAATTTTCCAAAACGATACCGTGCTTCTGAAAAATTCCAGCCTTCATGCCAAGTGTCGGGACCTGATTGGCCCAAGCATCGATCTGGCCGACCGCGACTTTGATCGTGTCCTGTGCTCTTGCCGGTGCGGCAAAGCCAAACAACACGACGACGGAAAGAACCACTGAAAAGTTCCGCAGGGATCTAAACGTATCGCCTTTCATGGTTGTCCTCCCGCGGTGTCAGCTAACTTTATAGAACTCTCTGTTCTTCGACAAAATTCGTTTCTATCCGCTATTGGTCCATAGCGGATATGCTTCGCGAAGTTCGCTTGCCGAGCCGCTGCCGAGCTGGTGGGCGGTGCAGGGATCGAACCTGCGACATCTCCGGTGTAAACGGAGTGCTCTACCGCTGAGCTAACCGCCCATTTCGTCGCGAAACTCTCGTGGCTAAAGATTTCTGTGCCATAGCTGTGTCAGAAGAAATCTAATTGAATTCTTCTGAGCAGTTCTACACGTAACCTGGGCATTCTCCCGATTGAGCTAGACGCCTGATCCACGCAATATCGTGCGACGGCAGTCCGACGCAAGCTCGCAGGCGAGATCCAAAAACGAAACGGCAGGCGAAGAGCTATCGCTCCACGCCCGCCGTTATTCCCCGGAGGGTCAGGCAGAAAACTCTTAGATCGATTCTTTCAATTCCTTAGAAGCGCGGAAAGCAACTTTCTTGCTGGCTTTAATCTGGATTTGCTCGCCGGTCGCTGGATTGCGGCCAATGCGTGCGGCACGTTTGCGCACCTGAAGGATGCCGAGACCGCCAATGCGAATGCGCTCGCCTTTCTTCAAATGCTTCACGATATTACCAACTAAATCGCCCAGCACGGTCTCCGCCTGCTTCTTCGACATCTCGTGCGTTTCTGCTAGCGCAGCGGCGAGATGTTTCAGTGTGACGGTCGGTGGTGTCGGAGCTTTTCCAGGAACCATTGCCATCAGTGGGACCCTCCTCTTGAATCCGCCAGTTTGGCGAAACGCCAAACACCATGCCCGCATAGACGATTCGGGGGCACTCTGACCATCGATTCTTCTAGGTAAATAAGGCTTTTTCGCAATTTCCGTTAGCGAGTAAGCTTACCTTGACTTGCCTTAGGGCGGCCTATAACTCGAACAAACGCCCGCGGGGGCGTAGCTCAGTTGGTTAGAGCGCTGCCCTGTCACGGCAGAGGCCGCGGGTTCGAGTCCCGTCGCTCCCGCCATTTTATCAATGACTTAGCCATGATTTTCGGTGGCCGGCCAAGGCCTCTTGCGGCCGGCAAACAGGGCCGCGAAGGCACTCCATGACCACCGTTCGGGCGATGTTCTTTGATGTATTCGGGACCCTGGTCGACTGGCGGACAGGGGTAGCCCGCGAAGCTGAAAGGCTGCTTCGCCCTCGTGGATATAATCTCGATTGGTCCGGTTTCGCCGATGCCTGGAGGGGGGAATATCAGCCCGGCATGGAGGAGGTGCGTTCCGGTCGTATCCCGTTTTCCAAGCTTGACATCCTGCACCGGCGGAACCTCGAGCGTTTTCTGCCCCGCTTTGGATTGCGAGATCTCCCCGATGATTTGTTGCGTGAACTGACGCTCGCATGGCACCGGCTCGATGCCTGGCCGGACGTGCCGCCGGCGCTTCGACGGCTCAGCAAGACGTTCTTGCTCGCGCCCGTGTCCAACGGAAACATTTCGTTGATGGTCGATCTTGCGCGTCGCAACGATCTTCCGTGGGACGCGATCCTCGGCGCCGAAATCGCCGGCGACTACAAACCGAAGCCGCGTACTTACCTCGCTGCCTGTGAGGCATTCGATCTCGATCCGGCGCAATGCATGATGGTCGCGGCGCACAGCAGCGATCTCGCCGCCGCTGCTGCATGCGGATTGCGGACCGGCCATATCGCCCGGCCGGACGAGCATGGTCCTGCCACGGGCGAGACCAAGCCAACGGTGAAGGTGGATGTTGCGGGCGCGGACCTTTCCGATTTGGCGGAAAAGCTGGAAACGTGAGACCTTCGTATCCCGGACGGGGTGCAGCGCGCTAGCGATGCACCGCTGATCCGGGACCTTCTCGTATTCGGAATTTGTAACGGTCCCGGGTCAGCAGCGCATCACTGCGTGCTGCGCTGCGCCCGGGACACGAAAGCGCTAGCCCCGATAAACGGGCTCCGGCTGCGAAAAGAAACTCGCGAGGATGTGATAGACAACCATGTAATTCTTCTGCTGAAAGCTCGCGTGCGAGATACCCGGCATCACCGTAAACTGTTTGTCCGGGTTTGGCAGCTTTTCATAGAACTTCAACAGGTCTTCCATCGAGGCAATGCCGTCATGCTGGCCGCGCATGATCAGGGTCGGCACAGTAATTTTTTCCGGGTCGACCACCGGTAACTTCGAGCACATGTCGACATAAGTGCCGGTCGGCACTGAATCGTCGAGTGCCGTTACTGCATCCGCAAATGCATCGATGACCTTGCGTTCAGCAGTGTCCGGATGGTCGCGGTCGAACACCGAACGAATGAAAGCCTTGTCGATCGACCGGCGGTTCTTGGCTGTGAATTCGGCGAGCTTCTTGCGCCGCTGTTCAAGCGTGGGAGATCCTTCGCCGGTCCACACCATCGCGTCGAGTGCAAGACGTGAGATCATTTCAGGATGGCGTTCGGCAAACATAGCCGCTCGGAGCGCGCCAGAAGAGATTCCGTAAACAAGGAATGGCCTTTTGCCGCGTAGCTTCTGAATGTAAAGCGCTGCTGCATAGCAATCGTCGGCGCCTTGCGAGATCGGCGCGTTGTTGTCGCGGTCCTTGGTGGAGCGCCCATAACCTTCCATATCGACGCACCAGCAATCAAAGCCGCGGCGTGCGAAGTGATCCATCGCCGACGAGTCAGGCCTTCCTGGTACCTGCAAATCGAAGGTTGGCTGAGATGCCATAGACGAACCGTGCACGAACAGGATTGTGCCTATGGTCTTGGCGGGATCGCCCACACATTTCTCAAACAGGAAAAGCTTCACCCCACCATCCTTAGCGGTCCAATGGTCCTCGCCTTTTATCGGGGTGGCTGGCTTGCTCATTTCGTTCATTGCTTACCCATGACGATCAGTTGATCGGAGGAATGTTGTTGGCTTTGATGACGTTTGCCCATTTGGCGACTTGGCTATCCATGAAAGCCTTGAATTCTTGTTGTGTCATCACAACCGGTGTCGCTCCAGTTTTTTCCCAGGCCTCTTTGACGTCGGGCCGCGCCAAAATTTTTGTGATCTCGCGATTGAGTTTGTCCACGATCGGTTGCGGCGTGCCGGCTGGCACCATGAAGCCGACCCATAAGGTCGCATTGAAGCCGGGGACTCCGGCCTCTGCCATCGTCGGCACGTCAGGCAGCGTGGGCGAGCGCGATTTGCCAGTCGTGCCGAGCGCTCGCACCAGACCCGCCTTGATCATCGGCGCCATCGTCGGCACCGAATCGAACAGGATTTGAACTTGCCCGCTGAGAATGTCGTTGCGGGCGCCGGTCGAGCCTTTGTACGGCACATGCACGATGTCGATGCCGGTGAGGTTCTTAAGCAGCTCGCCGGCCATGTGATAATTCGAACCGGGACCAGACGAGCCGTAGTTGATGGTGCCGGGCTTGGCGCGTGCAAGCGCCAGCAGTTCGCTGAGGTTCTTTGCCGGTACCGACGGATGCACCACCAGTACCAGGTCAGTGTCGATCAGCGGTGCAACCGGCACCAGATCGCGCATGAGCTGATATTGTTTGTGGGCATAAAGGGTCTCGTTGACGGTTTGTGTGCCGGAGACCATCAACAGCGTATAGCCGTCGGGTGCCGACTTGGCGACGACCTCGGTACCGATGGTTGTGCCGGCGCCCGGTCGGTTTTCCATAACGAACGGCTGATGCAGAGCCTTGCGCAGTTCCTCGCCGATCGCGCGAGCGTAGACATCGGTTGGCCCTCCGGCGCCGAAGGGAACAATGATTTTAACCGGCCGCGACGGATATTCATCGGCTTTCGCCTCAAATGCCGGGATGACGGCAACTCCTGCAAGTGCGAGCAGGGCCATAAATTGTCGAGGAAGCACCATGGACTATTCCCAATTCTGCACCTAAGCCGCCGCCCGGCGCGAATATCGAGGGCGCGTCGCGTCCCGTCAATCGCGTGGTTGCCATTTGCCCGAATAGAGCGCGATGGCTCGTGGATGACCGCCGAATGTTGGCTTGCCACCCATTGTGCGCTGCGCTAAGCCTCGGCCGCTCCCGTCCTTAAGGCTATTCCAAACAAAGCAAGGGCCTATTTGTGCGGGATAACCGGCGCCTTTCTGGCCGCCGAGCAGTCCAGGCGGGCGTATTTCGGGTAAAGCGGGGGCGGTACGCTTGAGGTCGCCGATGAACTCATTGCTGCTGGACTACCTGCCTCTGGTTGTCTTCATCGCGGTCGCGCTTGGCATCGGCCTCGCGCTCCTGATTGCGCCCTTCATCGTCGCCTATAAGCAACCGGATCCAGAAAAGCTTTCCGCCTATGAGTGCGGCTTCAATGCGTTTGATGACGCACGTATGAAATTCGACGTGCGCTTCTATCTTGTCGCGATTCTGTTCATCGTTTTCGACCTCGAGGTAAGCTTCCTGTTTCCATGGGCAGTTGTCTTCCGCCAAATCGGTCTTTTCGGGTTCTGGTCGATGATGGTGTTCCTTGGCGTTCTCACGATCGGCTTCATATATGAATGGAAAAAGGGGGCGCTGGAATGGGATTGATGAACCCATGAGTGTAGTCGCACCCGCGCCGAGGGGAATTCTGGATCCGCGCACTGGCAAACCGGTCGGAGCAGATGACTCCTTTTTCACCGGCGTGAACGCCGAACTCACGGACAAGGGCTTTCTTGTTACGGCTGCCGACGATCTGATTACGTGGGCGCGAACCGGCTCCCTGATGTGGATGACGTTCGGGCTCGCCTGCTGCGCGGTCGAAATGATGCAAATGTCGATGCCGCGCTATGACGCTGAACGGTTCGGCTTTGCGCCGCGTGCTTCGCCGCGGCAGTCCGACGTGATGATCGTCGCCGGCACGCTGACCAACAAGATGGCGCCCGCGTTGCGGAAGGTCTACGACCAGATGCCGGAGCCGCGCTACGTGATCTCGATGGGCTCGTGCGCGAACGGCGGCGGCTACTATCACTATTCGTATTCGGTTGTACGCGGCTGTGATCGCATCGTGCCGGTTGACATCTATGTGCCCGGCTGTCCGCCGACCGCGGAGGCGCTGCTTTATGGCGTCATGCTTTTGCAGAAAAAGATTCGCCGCACCGGCACGATTGAGCGCTGAGCGGGACCGGACATGGAAGATACGCTCGACAGGCTTGGGCAAACGATCAAAAACGCCCTTAGCGCTTCTATCATCGGGCACGCTGTTGCACGCGGTGAGTTGACCGTCATCGCCAAGGCTGCAGATGTCATCAAGGTCGCGACGTTTTTGCGCGATGATCCGGCTTGCCAGTTCATAAATATCATCGATGTGACCGCCGTCGATTGGCCGTCACGCGAGCAGCGTTTCGACGTTGTCTATCATCTTCTGTCGCCGCGTCTGAACCAGCGTGTGCGGCTCAAGGTGGCAACCGATGAGACGACTCCGGTGCCCTCGTTGATCAACGTTTTCCGTGGCGCCGACTGGTTTGAACGCGAAACCTATGATCTCTACGGCGTGCTCTTCACCGGCCATCCGGACATGCGACGTATCCTTACCGATTACGGTTTCGAGGGGCATCCATTGCGCAAGGACTTTCCGCTCACCGGGTTCGTCGAGGTTCGCTACGACGACGAACAGAAACGCGTGGTTTATGACAAGGTGACGCTGGCACAGGAATTCCGCACCTTCGATTTCCTCTCGCCCTGGGAGGGCACAAAATACGTGCTGCCGGGTGACGAAAAAGCGAAGACCGAAAGGAAGGGGTCGTGAGCATGAAGCCGACCTTGAAACCCGGGCTGAAGCATTCGTTCTCCTATAAGGTGCCGGAAAACAAAACCGTGCCATTCACCTACCCGGAGTCGCCGGAAATCGCCGCGATGCCAAAGGTGTTCGCGACCGGTTTCATGATCGTATTGATGGAATGGACTTGCGTTCAACTGCTCAACCAGCATCTCGATGACGGGGAGGGCAGTCTCGGCACGCACGTTGATGTTTCGCACCTGGCGGCGACACCGCCGGGCATGATCGTCAAGGTCGACGTGGAAATCGTCGATGTGCAAGGCCGCAAATTGATGTTCAAAGTCACCGCTCACGATGGCGTCGATCTAATTGGCGAAGGGCGTCATGAGCGCGTCGTGGTGGCGTGGGATCGCTTCAACGCCAAAGTCGCGGCGAAGGCAAAATCCGCCGCGGAGCTGGTTGGCTGATGGCTGAAACCGCCCTGCGCAACTTCACAATCAATTTCGGGCCGCAACATCCGGCCGCGCACGGCGTGCTGCGCTTGGTCCTCGAGCTCGACGGGGAGGTGGTGGAGCGCGTAGATCCGCACATTGGTTTGTTACATCGTGGCACCGAAAAACTGATCGAACACAAGACCTATTTGCAGGCGGTACCCTATTTCGATCGGCTTGATTATGTCGCGCCGATGAATCAGGAACACGCATTTTGTCTTGCGGTAGAAAAACTGCTCGGCATCCAAGTTCCAAAACGCGCGCAGCTGATCCGCGTGCTTTACTCGGAAATCGGCCGGCTATTGTCGCATCTTCTCAACGTCACAACGCAAGCGATGGATGTCGGCGCGCTCACTCCGCCATTATGGGGCTTCGAGGAGCGCGAGAAGCTGATGGTGTTCTACGAGCGTGCATCCGGGTCGCGCATGCACGCGGCCTATTTCCGCCCTGGCGGTGTGCACGAGGACCTGCCTCCCAAGTTAATCGACGATATCTTTGCCTTCTGTGACCCGTTCCTGAAAGTCGTCGATGATCTCGACGCTCTTCTCACCGGCAACCGCATCTTCAAGCAACGCAATGTCGATATTGGCGTAGTCAAACTTTCCGAGGCCTGGAGCTGGGGTTTCTCCGGTGTGATGGTGCGCGGCTCCGGAGCGGCCTGGGATCTGCGCAAGGCGCAACCTTACGAATGCTATTCCGAACTCGATTTCGACATCCCGATTGGCAAAAACGGCGACTGCTTCGACCGCTACCTCATCCGCATGGAAGAGATGCGCCAATCGACCAAGATCATGAAACAGTGCCTGGAGAAACTGCGCTCGCCTGCAGGGCAAGGCCCTGTCACGGTGGACGACCACAAAATCGTGCCGCCGAAACGCGAAGAGATGAAGCGCTCGATGGAAGCGCTCATTCACCATTTCAAGCTCTATACCGAGGGCTATCACGTGCCTGCCGGCGAGGTGTACGCTGCTGTCGAGGCGCCCAAGGGTGAATTCGGGGTCTATCTGGTCGCCGATGGCACTAACAAGCCATACAAGTGCAAGATCCGCGCGCCCGGGTTCGCGCACCTAAGCGCCATGGATTTTCTCTGCCGCGGCCACTTGCTGGCTGATGTTTCGGCCATTCTGGGCTCTATCGACATCGTGTTCGGTGAGGTGGACCGATGAGCGCCCGCCGCCTCGCGCCGCCGGAAATCCAGCCGAAAGATTTCTCCTTCAGCAAGGACAATCTTGCCTGGGCGAAAAAGGAAATCACCAAGTATCCGGAAGGCCGCCAACAGTCAGCCATCATTTCATTGTTGTGGCGCGCGCAGGAACAGCATGGTGGATGGTTGCCGGAAGTTGCGATACGGCACGTGGCCGACTTCCTTGGCATGGCACATATTCGCGCGCTCGAGGTGGCGACCTTCTACACGATGTTCAATCTCTGGCCAGTCGGCAAATTTCATGTCCAACTGTGTGGCACCACGCCGTGCCGGTTGCGCGGCGCCGACGACCTGGAAAAGGTCTGCCGCAAACGTATTGGTGATCAGGGCGAAGTCACCTCAGACGGCAAATTTTCATGGGTTGAAGTCGAGTGCCTCGGCGCCTGCGTCAACGCGCCGATGGCCCAGATCAACTACGACTACTACGAGGATCTCACCGCCGAGAGTTTCGGGAAGATTCTCGACGATCTCGCGGCGGGCAAAAAGGTCAAACCAGGTCCGCAAATCGATCGGCAATTATCCGCGCCAGTCGGTGGCGCGACCACGCTCAAGGAAAAGGCGTGAGCGATGCTGGCCGATAAAGACCGCATTTTCCGAAATCTGTACGGCCGGCATGAGTGGGGCCTGAAAGACGCACGCGCGCGAGGCGCGTGGGACGGCACCAAGGCTATTCTGGCGAAAGGTCGCGATGCGATTATCGAAGATGTGAAGAACTCAGGCCTGCGTGGGCGTGGCGGTGCCGGTTTCCCGACGGGATTGAAATGGTCGTTCATGCCGAAGAAGTCGGACGGACGCCCGCACTATCTCGTCGTCAACGCAGACGAATCCGAGCCTGGCACATGCAAAGACCGCGAGATCATGCGGCACGATCCGCATCTTTTGGTCGAGGGCTGCCTGATTGCCGGCTTCGCCATGGGCGCGAACGTTGGCTATATTTATGTGCGCGGTGAATTCGTCCGCGAGCGCGAGCGGGTACAGGCTGCGATCGATGAAGCTTACGAAGAGAAACTGATCGGTAAAAACAATATCAATGGCTGGGACTTCGATCTCTACGTCCACCACGGTGCCGGCGCCTATATCTGCGGCGAGGAAACCGCGCTGCTGGAGAGCCTGGAAGGTAAGAAGGGCCAGCCGCGCCTAAAGCCGCCGTTCCCCGCCAATGTCGGTCTCTACGGCTGCCCGACCACGGTGCAGAACGTCGAGTCGATTGCGGTCGTGCCTGATATCCTGCGACGTGGTGCATCCTGGTTTGCCGGTATCGGCCGACCAAATAATACCGGCACCAAGCTGTTCTGCATCTCCGGGCACGTGGAGAAGCCGTGCAACGTCGAGGAAGCCATGGGCATCCCGTTGCGCGAGCTGTTGGAGACCCATGCCGGCGGCGTGCGCGGCGGCTGGGACAATCTGCTTGCGGTCATTCCGGGCGGCTCGTCCATGCCGCTTGTCCCCGCAGGCAAAGACTGGGCAGACTCGTTGCTCATGGATTTCGACGGTTGTCGCGACAAGAAATCGGCGCTTGGCACCGCCGCGGTCATCGTGATGGATAAGTCGACCGATATCGTCCGCGCCATGACGCGCATCTCGTATTTTTATAAGCACGAAAGCTGTGGCCAATGCACACCGTGCCGCGAGGGCATGGGGTGGATGTGGCGTGTGCTGACACGGATGGCTGAAGGCCGCGCGCAAAAACGCGAGATCGACATGCTGATGCAGGTCACGCAGCAGATCGAGGGGCACACTATTTGTGCCTTTGGCGACGGCGCCGCGTGGCCGGTGCAAGGTTTGCTGCGCCATTTCCGCCCCGAGATCGAGCGGCGCATCGACGAATATTCGCGCAGTTCAGATGCGCAGGGCGTGCGCGAGGCGGCGGAGTGAGCACCATGCAACAGCCGTCCAATCATCATCTCGCGCAGTTCAACATCGCGCGGATACGTTATCCACTCGACGATCCGCGCATGACCGAGTTCGTCGACAATGTTGCGCGCGTGAATGCGTTGGCGGAGCAGATCGAAGGCTTCGTCTGGCGACTGCAGGACGATAGCGGCCATGCCATGAATATGACCGTCTATGACGATCCGCGCATCCTGCCGAATCTAGCCGTTTGGCAAGGTGTTGAGGCGCTCGAACGCTTCGTGTGGCAGACGTTGCACCGGCGCTTCTACGGCCGCCGGCTTGAATGGTTCGAACCGATCGAAACGCCGCTTGTAATGTGGTGGGTGCCGTCCGGGCACCGACCCGACTTAGCGGAAGCTGTGGCTCGCCTCGATCATCTAAAAGAAAACGGACCGAGCGATCGTGCCTTCGGCTGGGAGAGCATTCCGAACGCGCGCTTATGGAAAACGGCGCGCGGCGAAAGAGCAAACGAGCACGCGGTATGACTAAGATCATCGTTGACGGCAAGGAGATCGACGTTCCGCCGGAGTTCACGCTGCTCCAGGCCTGCGAAGCCGCAGGCGCGGAAATTCCGCGCTTCTGCTTTCACGAGCGGCTGTCGATCGCCGGAAACTGCCGGATGTGTCTGATTGAGGTCGTTGGCATACCCAAGCCGCAGGCGTCCTGCGCCATGGGCGTGAAGGATTTGCCGCCGAACAAGGACGGCTCGCCGAAGATGCTCAACACGAAGACATCGATGGTGAAAAAGGCGCGCGAAGGCGTGATGGAGTTTCTGCTGATCAACCATCCTCTTGATTGCCCCATATGCGATCAGGGCGGCGAATGCGATCTGCAGGACCAGGCCATGGCCTACGGCGTGGACGCGAGCCGCTACCAGGAGAACAAGCGCGCAGTCGAAGAAAAATATATTGGGCCGTTGGTGAAGACGATTATGACGCGCTGCATTCACTGCACGCGTTGCATTCGCTTCTCGACGGAGGTTGCCGGCGTGCCTGAGCTCGGAGCCATCGGCCGTGGCGAAGATATGGAAATCACGACATATCTTGAACATGCGATGACCTCGGAACTGCAAAGCAACGTGGTCGATCTCTGCCCGGTCGGGGCCCTTACGTCCAAGCCCTATGCCTTTGCGGCGCGGCCTTGGGAGCTCAACAAGACCCAGTCGATTGATGTGATGGATGCCGTCGGCTCTGCAATCCGCATCGATACGCGTGGGCGTGAAGTGATGCGCATCCTCCCGCGCGCCAATGAAGACGTGAACGAGGAGTGGATTTCGGACAAGACCCGGCACATCGTCGACGGCTTGCGGACGCAGCGGCTGGATCAGCCCTATGTGCGGGTTAACGGACGTCTTCAGCCGGCGTCATGGGCGGAGGCTTTCTCAAATATCGTCCGCAAGACGAGGGCTAGTACCGGAAAGCGGATCGGGGCGATAGTTGGCGATCTCGCAGGCGCCGAGGAAATGTTCGCGCTCAAGGATCTGATTGGACGGCTGGGCAGCACCAATATCGACGCGCGCCAGGATGGCTCGGCGTTCGATCCGAAATTGGGCCGCGCATCTTATCTCTTCAACGCCACGCTCGCCGGTATTGAACAGGCGGATGCACTGCTGATTATCGGCGCTAACCCACGCCGTGAAGCGGCGGTATTCAATGCGCGTATTCGCAAGCGCTGGCGTGCCGGCAATTTCCTGATCGGTCTGATCGGCGAGAAGGCCGATCTCACCTATAACTATGAGTATCTCGGCGCTGGCGCCGAGACGCTCGCCGATCTTGGCAGCAGCAAATTCGCTGACGTACTGAAGGCGGCCGAGCGGCCGGTCATTCTGGTCGGCGCCGGCGCACTTGCGCGCAGGGATGGCGCAGCCATCGGTTCACTAGCCGCAAAAGTCGCGGTCGAGTTGGGCGCACTGAAGGACGGCTGGAATGGTTTCTCGGTCCTGCATAACGCAGCCTCCCGCGTCGCGGCGCTTGATCTCGGCCTGGTGCCGGGCGCGGGTGGTCTCGACGCGCAGCAAATGGCGGCGGGCGGGCTCGATGTGCTGTTTCTGCTGGGCGCGGACGAAGTTGAGGTCGCGTCTGGTCCTTTCGTCGTCTATATCGGTACGCACGGTGACCGCGGCGCGCATCGCGCCGACGTAATCCTCCCTGGCGCCACTTACCCGGAAAAATCCGCGATTTATGTCAACACCGAAGGCCGCGTGCAGATGGCGAACCGCGCGGCATTCCCGCCTGGGGATGCTCGCGAGGATTGGGCAATCCTGCGCGCTCTGTCCGATACGCTCGGCCACAAGCTGCCTTACGACTCGCTCGCCGCGCTGCGGCAGGCAATGTTCGTAGCCCATCCGCATCTCATGCGGATCGATCAGATTGCAGCGGGTGACGCCGCCGACATCAAGAAACTTGCGAAGCTTGGCGGCGCGCCTGAAAAGGCGCACTTGCGCTCGGCTGTTACAGATTTTTACTTCACCAATCCGATCGCGCGCGCCTCGGCCATCATGGCTGAATGTTCGGCGCTCGCTCACGCGGCAACAAAGACGGCGGCGGAGTAGGCCCGTGGATTTCTTCTGGACCTACCTTTGGCCCCTGATCGTCATTGTCGCTCAATCGGTGCTGCTGCTCGTGATCCTGCTTGTCGCGATCGCGTACATTCTGCTGGCCGACCGCAAGATCTGGGCGGCGGTACAGATCAGGCGCGGGCCGAACGTCGTCGGTCCGTGGGGTCTTTTTCAATCATTCGCCGATTTGCTGAAATTCGTGGTCAAGGAGCCGGTGATTCCGGCCGGCGCCAACAAAGGCGTGTTCCTGCTCGCGCCCCTGGTGACTTGCGTACTGGCGCTCGCCGCCTGGGCGGTGATCCCGGTCTACGCCAACTGGGTCATCGCCGACATTAATGTCGGGGTACTGTATATCTTCGCGATTTCCTCGTTGATGGTCTACGGCGTGATCATGGCGGGCTGGGCATCGAATTCGAAATACGCCTTCCTGGCCGCGGTGCGCTCAGCCGCGCAGATGGTGTCCTACGAAGTTTCAATCGGCTTCGTCTTCATCACCGTGTTGCTGTGTGCCGGCTCGCTGAATCTGTCGGCAATCGTGAAGGCGCAGGATGGGCCCTACGGTTTGTTCAACTGGTACTGGTTGCCGCTGTTTCCGATGTTCGGTGTGTTCTTCATTTCGGCGCTCGCGGAGACCAATCGTCCACCGTTCGATCTTGTGGAAGCGGAATCGGAACTCGTTGCCGGCTTTATGGTCGAGTACGGGTCGACGCCCTACATGATGTTCATGCTTGGCGAGTACGTGGCGATTGGAACCATGTGCGCTATGGGCACGATCATGTTCCTGGGTGGATGGTTGCCGCCGGTGCCATACCCACCGTTCACCTGGGTGCCGGGCGTGGTCTGGTTCACGCTCAAAGCGCTGTTCATGTTCTTTCTGTTCGCCATGGCCAAGGCCATGGTTCCACGCTATCGCTACGATCAACTCATGCGGCTCGGCTGGAAGGTATTCCTGCCCCTGTCATTGGCCATGGTGGCAATCGTGGCGGCCGTTATTCAATACGGCGCGCTGGCGACTGGCGCCATGAAATGAGGATGTGATGAGGCTCGATCGCGCGGCCAAGGGCTTGTTTCTGATGGAGTTCGTGACCAGCTTCGTGCTGGCCATGCGCTACTTTTTCAAGCCAAAAGCGACTCTAAACTACCCGTTTGAAAAGGGGCCGATCTCGCCGCGCTTTCGCGGAGAGCACGCGCTGCGCCGCTATCCCAACGGCGAGGAGCGCTGCATCGCGTGCAAGCTTTGCGAAGCGATATGCCCAGCACAGGCGATCACCATCGAAGCCGGTCCTCGCCGCAATGACGGGACGCGACGCACAACGCGCTACGACATCGACATGGTGAAGTGCATCTATTGCGGTCTCTGCCAGGAAGCCTGCCCGGTTGATGCGATTGTCGAAGGCCCGAATTTCGAATTCGCGACTGAAACTCGGGAAGAGCTCTACTACGACAAGGAACGCCTGCTGGCGAACGGCGACCGCTGGGAACGCGAGATCGCGAAGAACCTCGCGATCGATGCGCCTTACAGGTAGTAGAACGATGATTGTCGCCGCGCTGTTCTTCTACATGTTTGCAGGTGTCTGCGTGGCCAGCGCGATCATGGTGGTTGCAGCGCGCAACCCTGTTCACTCGGTGCTGTTTCTCATTCTTGCTTTCGTCAACGCGGCGGGCCTGTTCGTGATGATGGGCGCGGAATTTCTCGCGATGATTCTGATCGTGGTCTATGTCGGCGCGGTTGCGGTGTTGTTCCTGTTCGTTGTGATGATGCTTGATGTCGACTTTGCCGAACTCAAGCAAGGTTTGTTGCAATACCTGCCAATCGGCCTTGTAATCGGAGGCATCTTTGTCGGTGAACTGCTTTTTGTCGCTCTTACCTGGGTCATCGGATCAGGCATTCCGCAAGCGATCACCGCGCCCATCCCGTCGAAAATTCCGAACACCGAAGCAATCGGTCTGGTCCTCTACACACGTTACGTTTACTTCTTCCAGGCTGCGGGCATGATCCTCCTGGTCGCGATGGTCGGTGCCATCGTGCTCACATTGCATCACCGCGTGCGCGTGCGCCGCCAGGACATAGGTGCGCAAGTTGCGCGCACGCCTGCGGCGTCCATCGAAATCGTGAAAGTTCGCTCCGGCCAAGGTCTGGGGAGCAATACATGACCATCGGCCTGGGGCACTATCTTGCGGTCGCGGCAATCCTGTTCACGCTCGGGATTTTCGGTATTTTCTTGAACCGCAAGAATGTCATCATCATTCTGATGTCGATCGAGCTGATCCTGCTCGCGGTCAACATCAACCTGGTCGCTTTCTCGACCCATCTTGGCGACATCGTCGGGCAGATCTACGCGTTGTTGGTGCTCACCGTTGCTGCTGCGGAAGCGGCAATTGGGCTGGCGATCCTAATGGTTTTCTATCGCAATCGCGGCTCCATTGCGGTTGAAGATATCAATCTCATGAAGGGGTGAGGGGCGTGTATCAGGCCATCGTCTTTCTGCCCTTACTGGGGGCGATTCTCGCGGGGATTATTGCGCTCGCCGGCGCGCGCGCGCGTTTTCCCGGTAGAGGTCCGGTTGCGGGTGCGGAAGACTCCGCGGCCGACCATGCTCCGCACCACGGCGGGCCGGGAGTGCACGGCGGCGCAGTTGTCCACTCATCTCATCACGAAGAGGAATCGCACGAACCCGCAGCCGCAGGCTCACGTACCGCCGAATTGATCACGACCACGCTTTTAATGATCTCCATGATCCTGTCATGGATTGCTTTCGTCGATGTCGGATTTGCCCATCACGACGCGCGGGTTCCGATTTTTACCTGGATGACCGCCGGCGATCTCAAGGTCGAGTGGTCGCTGCGCATCGATACGCTCACGGCCGTCATGCTCGTGGTCGTCAACACGGTGTCGGGCTTCGTGCACCTTTATTCCATCGGATACATGCACGAGGATCCGTACCGGCCGCGCTTCTTCGCTTATCTGTCGATGTTCACCTTCGCCATGCTAATGCTGGTGACGGCGGACAATCTGGTGCAGCTGTTTTTCGGCTGGGAAGGCGTCGGCCTCGCGAGCTATCTGCTGATTGGCTTCTGGTATCATAAACCCGAAGCCAACGCCGCCGCGATCAAGGCCTTCATCGTCAATCGTGTCGGCGATTTCGGCTTCGCGCTTGGCATTTTCGCGGTATTCATGCTCACCAGCGCGATCGATTTCGACACAGTCTTTGCGCAGGCGCCTGCCCTCACCGGAAAAGCGATCAATTTCTTCGGCTGGCGAGTCGATGCGCTCACAATCACCTGCCTGTTCCTCTTCATGGGCGCGATGGGTAAGTCCGCGCAATTCTTGCTGCACACCTGGTTGCCTGATGCAATGGAAGGCCCGACACCGGTTTCGGCATTGATCCATGCCGCCACCATGGTCACCGCCGGTGTGTTCATGGTGGCACGTTTGTCGCCATTGTTCGAGCTTGCGCCGCACGCGCAGACGTTTGTCACCTTGATCGGCGCAACGACCGCACTGTTCGCGGCCACCATTGGACTCGTGCAGAACGATATCAAGCGCATCGTCGCGTATTCCACCTGCTCGCAGCTTGGCTACATGTTTGTCGCGATGGGAGTAGGGGCCTATTCGGTCGGCATGTTCCACCTGTTTACCCATGCATTCTTCAAAGCCCTGCTGTTCCTCGGCTCCGGTTCGGTAATCCATGCAATGCATCACGAGCAGGACATCCGCCACATGGGCGGCCTGAAGGATCGCATTCCTTACACTTACGTTGTCATGCTGATAGGCACGCTGGCGCTCACGGGGTTCCCGCTCACAGCCGGCTATTTCTCCAAAGATGCCGTTATCGAGGCAGCGTTCGTAAGCAAAAATCCGATGGCGCTCTATGCATTCATCTGCACGGTCGCCGCCGCGATGCTGACATCGTTTTATTCGTGGCGGCTGATATTCAAGACGTTCCATGGCGAACCGCATGATCGCAAGCACTGGAAGGATGCGCATGAGAGCCCGATGGTGATGCTGATTCCGCTTGGCTTCCTTGCTGCCGGTTCGGTGCTCGCCGGCTTGCCGTTCAAGGAAATCTTCGCCGGGCACGGGGTCGAGGGCTTTTTCCGGGGGTCACTGACTTTCGCCAAGTCCAACCACGTGTTGGAAGAGATGCATCACGTGCCGCTACAGGTCGGCATTCTGCCGACTGTCATGATGGCAATCGGGTTCGTCATTGCCTGGCAATTCTACATCCGGCGCCCGGACATCCCGGTTGAGCTCGCGCGCCAGCATGATTGGCTGTACCGCTTCCTGCTCAACAAATGGTACTTCGACGAACTCTACGATCTGATTTTCGTCAGGCCCACCAAGTGGCTTGGCCGCTTGCTGTGGAAGAGCGGCGATGGCTGGTTGATTGACGGTTTCGGGCCAGACGGCGTGTCGGCGCGTGTGCTCGATATCACCCGCAACGTGGTGCGACTGCAAACCGGTTATCTCTATCACTACGCCTTCGCCATGTTGATCGGCGCGGCCGCCTTTATCACTTGGTTCATGTTCGCGGCGGGGACACACTGATGAATTGGCCAATCCTGTCCGTCGTCACTTTCCTTCCGCTGCTCGGCGCATTGCTGGTTGCCTTGCTTGTGCGCGGAAATGAAAGGTTGGCACGCGGTACGGCGCGTTGGGTGGCGCTGTGGTCGACACTCGTGACTTTTGCCATCTCACTGGTGATGGTCTGGCGTTTTGACGCCAGTTCGGCGGAATTCCAGTTCGTTGAAAAGAACAACTGGCTCGGCATCGCCTCCTATCACATGGGCGTGGACGGAATTTCGTTGCCCTTCGTGATCCTTACCACCGCGCTGATGCCGATCTGTATTCTCGCCAGTTGGACGGCGATCCAGACGCGCGTGAAGGAATACATGATCGCCTTTCTGGTGCTGGAAACTTTGATGGTCGGCACCTTCTCGGCACTCGATCTGGTGCTGTTCTATCTGTTCTTCGAAGGTGGCTTGATTCCGATGTTCCTTATCATCGGCGTCTGGGGCGGACCGCGCCGCGTCTACGCGAGCTTTAAATTCTTCCTTTATACGCTGCTCGGCTCCGTGTTGATGCTGCTCGCCATCATGGCGATGTACTGGGAGGCTGGTACGACCGATATCGCGGCGCTTCTGCGCCACGGCTTCCCGCTGGGCTTGCAGAAATGGGCTTGGTTTGCATTTTTCGCCTCATTCGCGGTGAAGATGCCGATGTGGCCGGTGCACACCTGGCTGCCTGATGCCCATGTCGAAGCACCGACAGCGGGATCGGTCATTTTGGCGGCCATTCTCTTGAAAATGGGCGGCTACGGATTTCTGCGGTTCTCGCTGCCAATGTTCCCCGCGGCCAGCCATGAATTTGCGCCGCTGATTTTCACACTCTCGGTCGTCGCTATCATTTACACGTCGCTCGTCGCCTTGATGCAGGAGGACGTTAAGAAACTGATTGCTTATTCCTCAGTGGCGCATATGGGCTTCGTGACGATGGGCATCTTTGCTGCAACGGCACAGGGGATCGCCGGCGGCATTTTCCAGATGATCTCGCATGGCATCGTCTCGGGCGCGTTATTCCTTTGCGTCGGTGTCGTCTATGACCGCATGCATACGCGCGAGATCGCGGCGTATGGCGGGCTGGTTAACCGCATGCCACTTTATGCCTTTGTTTTCATGGTGTTCACGCTCGCCAATGTCGGCTTGCCGGGCACTTCCGGGTTCATCGGAGAATTCCTGTCACTGATCGGCACCTTCAGGACCAACATACCGGTCGCGACCCTGGCAACCCTGGGCGTCATCTTGTCCGCGGCTTATGCGCTGTGGCTCTACAGGAAGATGATTTTTGGCAATCTCAAGCCTTCGCTCGAAGGCATTCGCGACATTGGTTGGCGCGAAACGGTGATTTTTGCGCCTCTGGTCGCTCTGACCATCTTGTTCGGGATTGTGCCCAAGCCGGTGCTCGACATGTCGGCGGCGTCGGTGGCCCAGCTGCTTGATAATTACAACCACGCTATCGCCGCGGCCAAGACGGCCGCGTTATCGGCGCAGCAGTCACCATGAACGCGTTTCCCGCCCTGCACGATCTGATGCCGCTGTTGCCGGAACTGGTGCTCGCCTGCGGTGCAATGTTGATGCTGATGATCGGCGTGATGATCGGAGAGCGCAGCTCGGCGATGGTCAATGGCTGGTGCGTGATCGTTCTGCTCGTGGGCGGCGCCGCGCTCGTTTGGGTGCCGCCTGGCCCGCAATCCATGTTCGACGGCAGTTTCCTGGTGGACGACTATGCGCGCTTTCTCAAGATGCTGACGCTGGTAGGCTCCGCCGGCGCGCTCCTGCTGTCGCTGGATTATCTCACGCTGGAGAAACAGCAGAAATTCGAATATGGCGCATTGTTCCTGCTCGCCACGCTCGGCATGTTGATGCTGATCTCGGCCTCCGATTTGATCGCACTTTATCTTGGGCTCGAGCTGATGAGCCTGCCGCTATACGTGATAGCGGCATCCAATCGCGAGAATGCAAAATCGACCGAAGCAGGTCTGAAATATTTCGTCCTCGGCGCGCTTTCATCTGGAATGTTGCTATATGGCGCTTCGCTGATCTACGGCTTCACCGGCACAATCAATTTTGCAGGTATTGCCAAGGCGACGCAGAACGGCGCCAGCGTCGGTCTCATATTCGGGCTGGTGTTTTTGTTCGTTGGCTTCTGTTTCAAGATTTCGGCCGTACCCTTCCACATGTGGACGCCCGACGTGTACGAGGGCGCTCCAACACCTGTCACAGCTTTCTTCGCTGCGGCACCGAAAGTCGCCGGTATAGCCATCTTCGCGCGTGCGACCGTTGTGGCGTTTCCCGGCATTACCCACGAATGGCAGCAGATCGTGGTATTCGTTTCGATTGCGTCGATGGTCCTCGGCGCTTTCGCCGCGATCGGCCAGCGTAACATCAAGCGGCTGATGGCTTATTCCTCAATCGGTCACATGGGCTACGCGCTGGTCGGCCTGGCCGCCGGGACACCCGAGGGCGTGCAGGGCGTTCTGGTTTATATGAGCATCTATGTCGCAATGACGCTCGGTACTTTCGCGGTGATCTTGAGCATGCGGCGCGACGGCAGGCTGGTAGAAAACATTGGCGATCTCGCGGGCCTCGCGCGCACGCATCCAGCGATGGCATTCTTTCTGGGCGTGCTGCTGTTCTCGCTCGCCGGCATTCCGCCACTCGCCGGATTCTTCGCGAAATTCTACGTCTTCCTCGCTGCCATCAAAGCTGGGCTCTTTACGCTCGCGGTCATTGGCGTGCTTAGCAGCGTGATCGGCGCCTACTACTATCTGGCGATCGTGAAGATCATGTATTTCGATGAGCCGGTGCAAGGCTTTCAACGCATGCCTATGCTGCTACGCTTGGTACTGGGGGTTTCAGGACTGGCCAATATTCTGTTCTTCGCCTATCCGGCGCCGCTTCTGGGCGCAGCGACGGTGGCCGCTAAATCTCTGTTTTGAAATGAACCGCGAAGCCACGGACCTGGCGGGGGTCCGGCACATAGCCTTTGAGACGCTCGGCTCGACCAATGCCGAGGCGTTGGCGCTTGCGCGCGCCGGCGAACGCGGGCCGTTGTGGATCACGGCCACAATACAAAGCGCCGGCCGCGGACGTCGTGGCAGTCAATGGGTATCGCTGCCGGGAAATCTTCACGCAACGCTGCTGTTGAGCGAGCCCTCGCGGCCAGCGCAGGCGCCTCAACTGTCGTTTGTGGCCGCGTTGGCGCTTTATGATGCCGTCACTTTATGTGCGCCGCAGCTCAGGCCGTTGCTGTACGTAAAGTGGCCGAACGATCTGCTGGTCGAACGAGCCAAAGTTGCCGGTATTTTGGTCGAAGGTGAAAGCGGGCCCGTCTTTGCGGTGGCAATCGGTATTGGCGTCAATTGCGCTGTACACCCGGATGACGCCGGTTATCCCGCGACCGACCTTGCCGCCACTGGGGCTCTTGTTGTTCCCGACGCGCTGTTTACCGCGCTATCGGCTTCCATGGCGCAGCGTCTTGCGCAATGGGACCGCGGGCAAGGCTTTGCCGCCATCCGCGCCGACTGGCTCAAGCACGCGGCCGGCCTCGGCGAGCCGTTGCAGGTTCGATTGCCCGGGCGCGAGCTTTCGGGGCGCTTCGACGGTCTCGACCAGAATGGCCATCTTTTGCTGAAGCAGGACAGCGGCATGGCGACAATTACCGCCGGCGAAGTTTTTGGCTTCGGTGAGCCGTGATGGCTGTGCCCCAGGAACTTGTGTTCGCGCCGCTTGGCGGAGTCGGCGAGATCGGCATGAACTTGTCGATCTATGGCATCGGCGATGAACGCAGCCGGACCTGGCTCGCGGTTGATCTTGGGGTGTCGTTCGCGGCAGAAGAGCAGTTGCCGGGTGTCGATCTGATTCTTCCCGACATTCGCTATCTGGTGGAAGAACGCAAAAATTTCGTAGGGCTCGTGCTCACCCACGCGCATGAAGATCATTTCGGCGCTTTGCTAGACCTTTGGCCCCGTCTCAAGCTGCCAATTTATGCGACACCATTCACCGCCGCGTTGCTCGAAGCCAAGCGCGCTGGTGAACCCGGCGCGCCAAAAATTCCCGTAAATGTCATCGCGGTTGGCAGTCGCTTTGATGTCGGCCCATTCGATATCGAACTCGTCACCATGGCGCATTCAATTCCGGAATCGAACGCGCTTATCATTCGCACCCCGGGCGGCACCGTGCTGCACACTGGTGACTGGAAAATCGACCCAACACCGATCCTTCGTGATCCCACCGACGAGAAAAAGTTGCGCGCCCTCGGCGAGGAGGGATGCCTTGCACTGGTTGGCGATTCTACGAATGCCGTGCGCGAGGGTCGCTCGCCTTCCGAAGCCGACGTTGCAAGAACCATTGCCGGACTCGTCAAGAATGCACCGGGACGAGTGGCGGTTACGACATTCGCCTCTAACGTCGCGCGCCTGCGTACGGTTGCCGATGCGGCCAGGGCCGCTGACCGTGAGGTGGTGGTCATTGGCCGTGCCATGGAGCGCATTGTGCAAATCGCGCGCGAGACCGGCTATCTAGATGGTACGCAGGATTTTCGCCCTGCCGATGCTTTCGGCCATTTGCCGCCGAACAAGGTCGTGGCGCTCTGTACCGGCAGTCAGGGAGAGCCGCGCGCGGCGCTCTCGCGTATTGCGGAAGAGCAGCATCCAGAAGTGACGTTTTCGCCTGGCGACCGGGTCATCTATTCAGCGCGCACCATCCCCGGGAACGAGAAAGCGGTCGGGCGGGTCATCAACCTGCTGATCGAGCAGGGCATCGAAGTCATTACCGACCGTACGCACCTGGTGCATGTCTCGGGCCATCCGCGGCGCGCCGAACTCGAAGAATTGATCGGTTGGGTCAAGCCGGAGATTGTTATCCCCGTCCATGGCGAAGCTCTGCATCTGCACGAGCACGCTGCACTCGCTCGTCGCTGCGGCGTCCGCGAAGTCGTGCAGTGTCGCAACGGCGATCTGGTGCAGTTGTCACCCGAAATTCGCGTGATCGATGAGGTTCCGGCCGGACGAATATACAAAGATGGGACCTTGCTGGTTGACGCTGACGCCCGGACCGTTGCTGACCGCAGACGGCTGAGCTTCGCCGGCGCCGTTTCTGTCGCGATTGCTATTACCGACAAAGGTGAGATGGTTGACGATCCGTCCCTCGATTTGATCGGGATTCCGGAACGCGATGGCGACGGCGCATCAATGTACGAGGTGGTGCAAAATGCGCTGATTGACACCTTTGAATCGCTGCCACGTGGTCGCAGACGCGATCCGGATTCGGTCGCGGAAGCACTGCGTCGTGCGGTCCGTGCGGCAGTCGCGGAACGTTGGGGCAAGAAGCCGATGTGCCACGTGCACGTTTTGGCCGTATGATGCGGAAGTGAGGACAGTCATGATAGGTCGTCTCAATCACGTTGCCATCGCGGTGCGTGATATTGCCAAGGCTTCCACGGTCTACCGGGATACCCTGGGCGCCGATGTTTCGGTGAAGGTGCCGCAGCCTGAGCATGGCGTCTCCACTGTATTCATCACGTTGCCGAACACCAAAATTGAATTGCTGGAGCCGTTAGGGGAGAGTTCGCCGATCACCAAATTTCTGGAGAAGAATCCCGATGGGGGCATTCATCACGTCTGCTATGAAGTGCCCGACATCCGCGTCGCTCGCGACACACTCAAGGCGCAGGGTGCACGCGTTCTCGGCGATGGAGAACCGAAAATCGGCGCCCATGGCAAGCCGGTTTTGTTTCTCCACCCGAAGGATTTTTGCGGCACGCTGGTTGAACTAGAACAGGCGTGACGTTGCGAGCCCTACCGTGAGCAACAGCACCGTCATCGCAATTTACTTCCTGATCTGGTGGGTGACGCTGTTTGCTGTGCTGCCATGGGGTGTGCGCAATCAGGAGGAAAGCGGCGAAGTTGTGCCGGGAACCGATCCTGGAGCGCCGGCGATCCATCGGGTCTGGGGCAAGCTCGGCTGGACCACGCTGGTCGCCACAGTGATTTTTGGAATTTTGTACGTCGCCTACACGCAGGGTCTCATTCCTTACGACCTGCTGATGGCAATTTCCGGGCCGCCGCGCCGTTAGACTTGTCCGTGGCACGCCACAAAAAACGAGCAGGGCATGACGCCCTGCTCGTTGCATTGATAAGTCCTTGTCCCCGGCAGTTTTTCTTTTCCGGAGTGGCCGCGGTTGCCGCGCCAGGACTTGCTTACCTCCCAAGACTTGGACCGCAGGTATGGAACCGGGTGTTGCCCCCGGATCCGCTGTACGGACTGGAGCGACGCTAGCCCATCGTCTGAGGGCTGTCATCAGCATTGTGACGTCAGCGCTCAATAACGATCGGGGCATCAAGCGGAATCGCGTCGCCTTTGTCCGGAGTAACAATCACTCGCACTGTCCATATGCCTGGTTCAACAAGAGTAATATCGTTAACCCGCCAGGACCCATCGCTCTGTTGAATTGCGCTCTTCTCGAGCCGGCGACTGACCGAAGTTGGCGGCTCAAGTGTAAGCCGGACTTCCTTTGCCGGGAAACGGGAGAAGTCTTCGCGCAACACGCGTATCGTAACCTCTGCTATTCCTGCGCGACCAGGGTCGATAGTCACCTCGGCCATGCCCTCAGGCGCGTGGATATGCACGAAGGCTGCCCCAGACGGGACATCCGCAGGTGCCGTGTGTACATGCGCGGCCGGCGGTAGAGTCCCCAGCATCCCAACGAACATCAAGACAATCAGACCGAGGCCGACTTCCGTGAGGCCGTTGCGCTGGAGCGCGCGCAGTGCGGCGGGTTCGGGAAGTCGGGGCGTGAGGTAAAATCGGTTCACCGTGGCAATGGCGACCATGGCGGCGAATAGTCCGATCTTGAGCGTGACCAGCCGCCCATAGTCGCTAGTCACGAGATCGCGGGGACCGCTCAGCAGATACCAACTGTTGGTGAGGCCGCTAGCCAGCAGAATGCCGACGCTGAGGATGCCGAGTACAGAAAAACGGTGGGTCGCTTGAACCGCAAAATTGCGCCAAGGCGGGCTGGCCGCGCGCTGCGCCTGCCAAAGCGACAAAACAAATGCTGGCAAGCCGCCAAGCCATGCACCGGCCGCGAGCAAATGCATCATGTCTGAGACGAGATGGATGTTTCCGGCCATACCCGGTGTCGCGCCGGCATGGCCGACCAGGGCCGGCAGGGCCACAAAGCCTGATGCTACGGCAATCTGCACACTCCGCGCCGCGCGGACGAACACCAACAGAGCGAGCAACACTGCGAGGATAAACCGCACACACCACACCATGCCGAAGCGTGTATCGACGAGGATCGGCCAGGCGCCACCATGCAGGCAGACATCGGCGAAGGATGCACCGAGGATGTCGGACGCCAGCAAAACCAGCCAGGCCGCGCCCGACAGGACCGCCGCCGCGAGTGCGAGCCAGATCACCACGGTCAACCGCCCGCGCAAGATGATGACATCCGCCGGCATCTTCACGGCGACGGCGTGTAGTGCAATCAGCCCGATGAAAGAGACTGTGCCGGACGCCAGCAGCGTCGCAGCAAAGTGGAGTCCGCGTACCAGCGTCAGCGGATCAAGCACGCGCAAAACCTTGGTTCAAGGCGGAGAATGAAATCACATCTTGTGATCGGGGCTCATCTGCATGGGCTTCTGCATGCCGGGCATAGCGTGATCCATATGACCAGAATCTACGCCCGATGCTCCAACTCCTTGCACGTCTAATTTGACGTCGACGTTTCCGGCCTTCTCGAAGTTCAGCGTCACTGGAATCTTGTCGCCTTTTTTTAGTGGGGCCTTCAGGCCCATCAGCATCAGATGATAGCCGCCGGGAGCGAGCATAACTGTTTGCCCGGGCGGGATGGACAATCCACCACTCACAGGGTGCATTGTCATGACGTTATTCTTCATTGCCATCTCATGCACCTCGATCTTGGCGGCCGCCGGGCTCGACCCACTTAGGAGCTTTTCTGGGCCCGTTCCTTTGTTTTCGATGGTGAGGTATCCGGCGCCAACCTGGGCCCCGCCGGGTGTCGCGCGAGCCCAGGCATGCCCGAGCACGAGATCGCCGGCCTTGACATCCTGGGCCGATGCGGGTCCGCCACAAACGGATGCGAGGGCAAGCACGCACGCAGACAATTTAAGCAACGACGCAAATTGCATGACGAGACTCCTTGTGTTGTCGCCACATAATGGATGGCACCTGCCTATCCCGGCTGGGAATTCATGGTCTTACCTGCACGCGCAGGCCGTCTAACGGGCAACGCTAAAATTAAAGTCACCTTGCGTGCGATGGGTGTCCACCGACAGTACCCGCCACAACACCTTGTAGTTGCCCGGCGGCAGAGCTTTGAGCGACACGCGAAGTTGCGTGCGGTCACCGCCGACGGTGGCTTTGCCAGCTGTCATGTTTGCGCCCTGTTCGTTGCGCACCTCGATCGAGCTAAATGCCGGCTCGAGCTTTTGCGTGAACCAGAGCACCATTTCCTTTGGCGCCGGATTTACCGTGCTGCCGACCCTTGGCGAGGCGTGGTCAAGAAAGGCGTGAGCTTCCGCCAATGTCGGGGTGAGGCAAAGCAGGGCGATGAAAGCGAAAATACGGACAGTTCTATGCATGATTATTATCGGCCGAACATCGGCCTCCCTGATGAGGCAATGCCGTTTCCGAAAATCGGCCGCCCAATGGTGGTGGGAAAGATATCGTCGAGATACAGGTGTAGCTGTCCGATGATGCCAACGCTGGTGCCACTTTGGCGATTGACCGGAATCATGGCTTCGACCGCGACCTGGAACGTATTGCCGACATAGATGATCCCCGGATTGATTGTCCCGGTTGTTACGGTCCCGGAGGTTGTTGTATTCGACACCGGCGTTTGCATCGAAGCTTCAACAATCGGGATAAGGTGGTTGAAGAAGTCGGGCAACTCGAGGTCAACGACGACGGATTTCAGATATGGCATGCTATACTGAAGCGTAGCGCCCCAGTTGAACACGCGCGCATTGAATTCCGTATCGATGCTCTGCTCCCCGCTATCGGGATCGGTCGCGGCGGTGGTGATTTTCGATACGCCTGGGATCGAATAGCCGAATTGCCCGGTGATTGCGAAAGGCCGCGCCCAATTCATGCTGGTTGGCAGATCGCCGAAACCCTTGCCGAAATAAAGCGTCGGCGTGTAAACCGTAAAACGTTCGGCACCGACGCCTTGCGCGCCGCTGCCACCCCATTCGATTTCCAGCCCCACCGACATCACAAATTCATGTTCGGGATTTTTGAACAGACGATATTTGAACGTTGTCTCCAGATTTTGGAATCCTTGGGCGCCATTCATATTGGGTCCGCCCGGCGCGTAAAGCCGTGACCAGGTAGGTGCGAAGGACACGGCAAAATCCTCGGTGATGCGTTTTGAGAACTCTCCTGAGACATCAAGCTGTTTAAAAGATGGGTCGTCTCCGGTTTTCGACATCGAGATAGTCGGTATTGACAGTTCGTCGTTGACCCCAGGGTCGTCGATTGCCAGCGTTGCTGGAAAGAACCGGTTACCGACAATCTCGTGTGCGTCCGCCGGCGCGAACGCGACGAGCGCAAGCGAGCCGGCGCAAAGCGCCGTGCGCAAATCGCGAGTAGACATGGAAGAAACTCCGTATTCGCAATGACAGCAATGGTTGCAGGCCGATAAACGGCCGTTACATCATGCGAAGAACGGAGGACCGCGAGCGCGATGCGGACTTGCAGCAAGCCCGTCACGAAACGCAATTTTGACGGGGTAAAGCACCGGCAGGTTTTCGGCGGGTGCGAGTTGATTCAAAACGCCGGCATCGGGCGCGGTGAGGGACGCTGTACCGCTGCAGAGATTGCAGTGATCACAAGCACGGCCGGGGTCGGACACCGGCGCCGACGGATCGGATGGCGAGGCGTCCGATGCACTGCTGTTACAGATTACCGAAAATGTGTCAGCCGAAGATCCGCCGTCGAGCGGAGCTATACCCCAAAGA
>DATIWJ010000023.1:0-62243 GCA_035519415.1 Pseudolabrys sp. | reverse complement strand
AACGCTACGAACCGGCTTTTGCCGCGGACACCGCTGTTGATCCAGTATTGTGTTGCCATCTTCAAGGCGACTTCGACCGCGACCGAACCTGAGTCTGAAAAGAACACGCGCGTGAGGTCGCCGGGCAGCAATGTCGTTAGCCTCTTGGCCAACGTCAGCGCGGGCTCGTGCGCAAGGCCGCCGAACATCACATGCGGCATTTGTCCAAGCTGTGTTTCAACCGCCTGCCTTATGTGCGGATGGTTGTACCCGTGGCAGGCGGTCCACCAGCTGGCAATGCCATCGATCAATTCCCGCCCGTCAGCCAGAATGATACGGGTGCCTTGCGTGCGAATGACGGGTATCGGCGGCGATACAGTTTTCATCTGGGCATAGGGCAGCCAGATGTGCTCCAGGTTCTCGGAATACCAGGCTGGCTCCGCACTGCTTTTGCCGGCTTCATTCGCCATTTGAGCCTTCCCTGCCCCATTCGTGCTAAGCATCTGGCTCGCCGCCTTGCAAGGTTACTAGATGCACTCACTCGATCGTTTCGCTCAAGACAAGCTCGACGAACTCAAGCGCCGCAACCTGCACCGGTCGCTGACGGATACCCTTCGTGAAGATGGCATTTGGGTGGAACGCGGCGGACGTCGGTTACTGTCATTTTCGTGCAACGACTATCTGAATTTGACCCAGCATCCGGCCATCAAACAAGCGGCCATTGCCGCGATCGAGGAATATGGTGCCGGCTCGGGGGCTTCGCGTCTCGTGACCGGCAATCATCCGCTCTATGCGCACCTGGAGGCGCGACTGGCGCAATTCAAGCGCACCGAGGCGGCCTGCGTTTTCGGCTCAGGCTATCTTGCCAATACCGGCATTATCCCGGTGTTGATCGGCGACGACGGACTCGTTCTGCTCGACGAGCTGTCGCACGCCTGCATCTATGCCGGTGCGCAACTGTCGCGAGGCAGGATGATGACGTTCCGGCACAATGACGTTAACCACGCGCGCGAACTGCTCGCTGCCCATCGTGCCGAACACGACCGTGCTTTGATTGTCACCGATGGCATTTTTTCAATGGACGGCGATCTTGCGCCGCTTGCTGAGCTGCTGGCGCTTGCCGTCGAGCACGACTCCTGGCTGATGTCTGACGATGCCCATGGTATTGGCGTGGTCGGCGGCGGTCGCGGTTCGAGTTTTGTCGGCAACGCGCACATACCGGTCCCGCTTCAGATGGGAACCTTGTCAAAAGCGACCGGCTCTTATGGCGGGTACCTGTGCGCGTCGGCCCCGGTTATCGAATTGATGCGCAACCGTGCCAGGACCTTGATTTATTCTACCGGCCTGCCGCCCGCGAGCGTTGCCGCAGCCATTGCCGCCCTCGACCTGATCGAGCGCGAGCCAGGTTACGCGGCTTTGCCGGTGCAAAAGGCCAAGGCCTTTACTCGGCGCGCCGGCCTGCCAGAGGCGCAGAGCCCGATTGTGCCGATCGTGATTGGCGATGAAGAGGCCGCACTCGCCGCATCGCAGTTCCTGGAAAGCGAAGGCTATCTCGTCGTCGCTATTCGGCCGCCGACAGTGCCAGCCGGCACCGCCCGGCTGCGCCTGACATTCACCGCGCAACATCCCGACGATGACATTGTACGGCTCGCCGACATCGTCCGCGACAAGATCGTGGCTTAACCAGTGGCTGCGTATTTCGTCACCTCGACCGGTACCGATATCGGCAAAACCTTCGTCACAGCTGGACTCATTCGCTATTTGCGAGAATCCAATCAACCGGTCACGGCACTCAAACCGATCGTAAGCGGATACGACTCGTCGGTGGTGGAAACCAGTGATCCGGCTGTCTTGCTGGCTGCGCTCGGTCGGCCGGTCACGGCGGACGAGGTCGAGCGTATCGCGCCGTGGCGCTTCCGCGCGCCGCTGTCACCCGATCTTGCCGCCGCTCGGGAAGGTCGGCGTGTCGATTTCGATGAATTGATTTCCTTCAGCCGTGCGGCAATCAAGGCCGCGACAGGCCCACTGTTCATCGAGGGCGTTGGCGGAATCATGGTGCCGCTCGACGGCCAGCGCACCGTGCTTGATTGGATGACCGCGCTCGATATTCCGCTATTGCTCGTGGTCGGCGGCTATCTCGGCACCATCAGCCATACCCTCACCGCGCTCGACGTGCTGGCGCAGCGCAAGCTGACCGTCGCTGCGATCGTGGTCAGCGAAAGCGGTCGCGACACCGTTGAACTGGATGATACCGTTGCTAGCATCGCGCGTTTCGCCGGCACGGTAGGGGTAGTCGGGTTGCCACGCTTGCCAGCCGGCATCAATCATCATCCAGCAATTGCACGCATCGCGGCGCTGCTTTGAGCGCTAGCTGTTCATGCTCAACATCGTTTCAATCATGCCTTCCAAGTTGACCAAACCGTGCAGCAGCATGGTCAGGATGGTCGAACCGGTGGCCCAGCGCATCCATCCGAACAAAACGCCAAAAGCGAACACCTGGACGATGAGAAACCAGTCATATTGAACGTGGACTATTGCGAACAATCCCGCAGTGAAAACGATGACCGGCCAGGCATGTCGAGGCGTCCGCAGCCAACCCCGAAACAGGAAGCCGCGAAACAGACTCTCTTCAGTGACAGGAATGAGGATTGTTATGGCGACCAACAGCAAGGGAAGCATGTTGGCGTTAGTCGCCGCCTGGTAGATATCGGTCTGGAAGCGATCGACAATATTGCGGCCGGCTAACCAACTCACCGCATCGCCCACGACGATCAGCGCGGCCACTGTCGCGACGCCGAATACCACTTCGCTGCGCCCTGGAAGCTTGTAGCCGAGATAAGTCGCCGCGTTTCCTTTGTACCCGGCGGCGACCATCAAAACTGCCACCTGGACCGGCGCCGATATGAAGATGAACAAGACGATGGCGCCGCCATCCTGACTGACAGTCGCGACATCTCCCAAATTGAGCCCGTATAACGAGCTCAGCGCCGCGATCCCCGACAGCTGCCCGGCCAGTAGCGCGATCGCCCCAAACACGAACGTGGCGAAGACACCCCAAGGCTTGACACCCCCATTCACGGGAGCTCCTTCAGCCATCGACCCAGCGTGGCGCGCTCGTCATCTGTAATGACGGTTTGGTCGCCGAGAGGCATTGCCTTGGTCTGTACCGTTTGTGCGTAAATCGTCGCGGCGTGTTTCTTAAGGTCAGCGATGGTTTCCAGGATGATATTTTTCGGCGCCCCATGAAAACTTTCATGTGCAGGCGTTACGGCGTGGCACATGACGCAATGACTGCGCACGATAGCCAGCGCCTCGGCATCGGATGTGTTCCCGGGATATACGGGTTGGGCGGCGGCGACAAAGATCATCACCGCCGCCGATCGCAATCCCGTTCGGATGACCGTTATGGCACCAGAATGGAAGAGCCTGTGGTGTCGCGGCCTTCCATTTCCTTGTGCGCCTTGGCGGCGTCCTTGAGCGAATATTTCTGGTTGATCGGAATTTTCACCGCTCCGGAGCCGACGACCTTGAACAGGTCGGCTGCGGTCGCAATCAAGTCGTCGCGTTTTGCAACATAGTGATTGAGGGTTGGTCGCGTTGCGAAAAGGGAGCCCTTGGTCTGAAGGATATTGATATTGAAGGCTTCGATCTGTCCCGATGCACTTCCGAAGCTCACGAAATAGCCGAGCGGACGAAGGCAATCGAGCGAGGCCGGAAACGTGGTCTTGCCGATGCCGTCATAGACCACATCGCAAAGCTTGCCACTGGTGATCTCTTTTACTTTCGCCACGAAATCCTCGTCGCGATAAAGGATGGTGTGGTGACAGCCGTTCTTCTTGGCGATCTCGGCCTTGTCTTTGGATCCGACGGTGCCGATGACAGTTGCGCCAAGATAGTTCGCCCACTGGCAGGCAATCAGGCCGACACCGCCGGCCGCCGCGTGAATGAGACAGACGGTTCCCTTTTCCACTTTGTATGTACGGTTGAGCAAATACTGCACGGTCATGCCCTTGAGCATCATGCCGGCGGCCTGCTCGTAGGAAATATTGTCGGGGAGCCTCACGGCGCGATCGGCCGGCACCAGGCGTTCGGCCGCGTAGCCGCCGAGCGGGCCGACAAAGGCGACACGATCGCCGACTTTGACGTCCGTTACGCCGGGGCCGACCGCCATAACCTCGCCGGCGCTTTCATTGCCGGCGATGAATGGCATGCCGACCGGCGACGGATACATGCCCATGCGGAAATAAGCATCGATGAAATTGACGCCGCTGGCGTGCTGCTTGATCTTGATCTGGCCCTGGCCAGGTGCCGCGATCTGAACGTCCTCGTAAGTCAGGACTTCAGGACCGCCGGGTTTGTGAACGCGCACTGCCGCGACCATGTTTCACTCCTCGATACATGTGTTTGTTGTGGGAATTGAATTCGGCGGCGATCATAGGCAGCCGCGCGGCAAGCGCAAGGCGGATCAGCGCGCGCCGGAAACGCGCAGATTCGCGCCATTGATATAGGAGGCGCCGTCCGACAGGAGGAACAGAACGGCCTCGGCCACTTCATTGGCCTGCCCGGCCCTGCCCATCGGCAGCATGGGTAGCAGGCGTTCGACCCGACCGGGGGGCTGAATATCGGTTTCGATGACCCCCGGCGTCACAGCGTTGATGCGAATACCTTCCTTGGCAACCTCACGGGAGGCGCCAATTACCATGGAGTCAACGCCGGCCTTGGCCGCCGCATACCAAACGCATTCATTCGCACCGCCGAGCGGAGCCGCCATCGAGGACAGCATGACCACCGCCCCGCCGTTGCCGCCGTGCCTTGTCGACATTCGCCGCATGCACGCGCGCAAGCAAAGCAGCGCGCCGAACGTGTCAACCTCTAGTACCTCACGGATCGTCTTTGGACTTGCCTCGTCCAGCCGCGAAGCCTCGCCAATGATCCCCGAACTATGAACGAAATGAGTGAGCGATCCGAACGTATCGGCGGCCGTGTCAAAGACCCGTTCAATGTCGCTTTCCAGCGCCATGTCGCCCTGGATCGCAACCGCTTTGCCGCCACCTTTTTCGACAGCCTTGACCACCGAAGCGGCGGCATTCGAATTCGTCTTATAGTTCACCGCGACGTCATAACCTCGCTTACCTGCAAGCTGCGCAGTGGCGGCGCCGATACCCCGGCTGCCGCCGGCAATAAGCAGGACTGGTCGAGGCATAGGTTGCTCCTGGCTTCTATTTCGACACGATCAAGCGGGCCGCGGCAATAAACCGACAGCGAAAAAATATAGCGCGATGGCTGACAGCGGCAGAGTGACGTAAAGCCCGGGCGACAGATCTTGGATGACCGCGACAAAGGCCAGCGCGGCCCATAATCCCAGCAAGGCCATGTTGGCGAGGCGCCAATGCCGCACGCGCAACGGATGCAGGAACTTGATGGGCGCGAAGCTGAGGCCGGCAAGAACGGCGATGGCGATGACCGCGGCCCACTCGGGCGGCTCAAGCAAATAAAGATAGAAAGCGGCGAGATTCCATACAGCGGGAAATCCGCGGAAATAATTATCGTTGGTTTTCATTTCCCGGTCGGCGAAATAAAGCGCGCCGCTGATGACGACGACGATGCCTGCGGGGATCGCGAGAACCTGCGGCAGCAACCCGCTGGCAGAGATCGCGTAGGCCGGAACGAATACGTAGGTCGCAAAATCCACCACCAGGTCGAGCGTCTCGCCCGACCAGCGCGGCAAGGCTTTCGGTACGTCGAAAGCACGCGCTATCGGGCCATCGATGCCATCGACGATGAGCGCCAGACCGAGACACAGGAACATGGCCGCCCAATGCCCGCCGGTCGCCAGGATCAGCGCAAGGAATGCCAGCGCCGCACCGGTTGCGGTGAAGACATGAACCGTAAAGGCACGGGCCTGCTCGAATGTCGTCACTTAGCTGTTGCCCCAATCGAGCTTGACGATCTCGGCCGACCGACCGGCTAAATTCCAGTTGCGGCCGAAGCCGCGGAACCGCGACTTGTCGGCGCGCGATACAATAACATCGGAGCCGATCCAGTATTCGCTATTGCGGATCACGACGTTCTCTCCCGGTTCTTTGCCGCGAACCGGCGTGATCGCCCCGTCCACATACTTTTCGATACGAATGATGCGGGTCTCGCCTTTCGTTTCATAGGTAATCGGTACCTGCCGCACGCCGAGAAATTGCCCGACCAAAATCGACAGCAGATGCGTTGTGCCGCCGACGCGTCCGGTAAAAATCCTGGTCAAACCCTTCACCGCGTAAGCCGAGGCATTGTCGTCCACGAACAAGGCCGCGGTCCAGTTGCCGCGTGACATGATGCCGGGCAAATCCATCATCAGGCCGACCTTGATGCCCGAAAGATCGGTGGAATCGAAATGTCCGTCGTCGATGCGAATTCCGGCCCAGGTCTGGCATCGGCTTTCAGTCGGCGGATGCTCGCCGAGCGACAGCACGCAGGGGCAAAATACGGTGCAGCTGCACGAAAGCGCCAGCTCCCCTTTCAAACTCCAACTTTCCGTCAACGCATCACTCCTATTTTCTTTTCTTAACTCAGCTCGTTTGTGCCGGCCAATGGGCGGCAAAAGCCGCGATGACAATGCCCAGGCCGACGACGATTAGCGCCACGCCGATGACGTGAGTGAAGCGGCGCCCGCTGAGCATCTTTTCGATCGTCATGATCATGCCGAGCCCCGCCATCCAGATCACATTCATGACCCCAACCGCGAACATCACCAGCATCATTGCCCAGCAGCAACCGAGGCAATAGGCACCTTGTTTCAGGCCCAGCCGAAATACGCCACGAGTCGTGGTGGCCCAGTTTGCAAAAAAGAACGGGAACGGGTGCTGGCAACGATTGAGGCAAGCGTGTTTGAGTGTGGAAAACTGATAGAGGCCGGTTCCGATGAATATTGCGCCCGAGAAGAGCCCGCTCGCCGACGCCATGCCGGTATCGAGCCAGGCTGCCCGCATGAGCATGATCTGAGCCAGCGCTGCAACAACCGAGAACCCGAACCATATGGCAGCGTAGCCGGCCGCAAGGACGAACGGCGAGATGACGTGTTCGTTTTTCCGCGCAGCGGTGTCTGCGATGCCGGCATAGGTCATGATCATAGGGGCCGCGCTCGGCAGCATCATTGCGAGCATCATCGCGCCCCACATCGCGACGACGGCAGCAACGCCCCTCACGCTCCAAAGCGGGTTCAGCAAGGGACCGCATAACGTTTGCAAAACCGAGGCGCGCGAGCCATCGAAAGTCTTGCCGGTGCCGGCGACAAGAAGCCCGAGGTAAGACCAGCCAAGACCAGCAAGTAAAATCACGCAAAGCGCAGCAAGTATTTTTGGTCGCGCAAAAACATGGCCAAGTCCCGCGGCGGCGGGTGGCAGATGTTCAAAATTGTGGTCGGCAGTCTCGCTCATGGCGACCTTTTACGTAGCTTACATAGCGCATCGCGCGAGGCCGGGGTATCGCGGGTTCTCGACGTGGTTTCCGTGCCTACCCTGCGCATGCTAGTGCGGTAAAAGCCAAGCCGGGAGTGAGCGTTCGATGCGGGAGAAAAACGGGCATAGCGCCGGGACCATCGTGGTCGGCAGCGGACCCGCCGGGCTCACCGCGGCGATTGCTTTGGCTCAAGGCGGCATTCCGACAGTCCTCGTGGGAAAGCGGCCAGCCAAGCCGGACAATCGGACAACGGCCCTGCTGGCCGGTTCCGTGACTGCGCTCAAGACTCTCGGCATCTGGGACCAATGCGCCGCGCGGGCTGCACCCCTGAAGACTATGCGCATTGTTGACGACACCGGACGGCTATGGCGCGCGCCGGAGGTCAAATTTGAAGCAAGCGAGATTGATCTCGACGCCTTCGGCTACAACATCGAGAACCGCTATCTGATCGATGCGCTTGAGCACCGCGCACATTCACTTCCCCATCTCCGTCTTATCGACGGCGAAGTCGCCGAGGTCGTCGCGGAAAGCGATGCGGTCATCACATCGCTAAAAAACGGAGATACCTTGCGTGCGCCGATCGTGATTGGCGCAGATGGCCGCAAATCGATGTGCCGGGACGCGGCTGGGATCAAAATTGACGAACACAGTTACCCGCAGGCCGCTCTGACGATTTGTCTGAGACATTCCCGTCCGCATCATGACACGTCTACCGAATTTCATACGCCGACCGGTCCTTTCACCTTGGTGCCTTTGCCGGAGTCACGCTCGAGCCTGGTCTGGGTGCTAGAGCCTACAATGGCGGAAGAGCTTGCGGCTCTCCCCGATACCGAGCTGGCCGGTGAGATCGAGCGCGCCGCTCACTCGATCCTGGGCAAGATCGAGGTCGAGCCGGGCCGTGGATTGTTTTCACTTCTTGTTGCGACGGCACGGCACTTTGCCGGCAAGCGTATTGCGTTGGTCGGTGAAGCCGCCCATGTGATTCCGCCTATCGGTGCGCAAGGACTCAATATGAGTCTGCGCGATGCCGCCACCATCGGCGAGCTCGCGGTCGCAGCCTGTCGTGACGGTCGCGATATTGGCGGGATGGATGTCCTCGCAGACTACGATCGCTTGCGCCGTGCCGATATTGGCAGCCGAACGTTTGCGATCGATCTGCTCAATCGCACGCTGCTCAGCGATTTTCTGCCGGTCCAGGGGGCCCGCGGACTGGGACTTTATCTGATCGACCGCATTGGGCCGTTACGACGCGCGGTGATGCGCGAGGGCATGGCGCCGACGAGGGCGCAACCGCGGCTGATGCGTGGGGAAGTGCTTTAGCCGAGCTTTGGTGCTTTCTTCACGCCCGGGGTTTCCCGAAATTCAGGGTCGATTGGCAGCGGAAGTGCAGGCAGACTCGTGCCGGATGTGGTCGTAACCGTGTGTGAAAAAAGTCCGCGTGCGACGAAATGCGGGTCGCGCATCGCCTCCTCAAGCGGCGTTACAATTGTCGTGCAGCAGTCCGCAGCGGCAAAGAGCGGACGCCATTCATCAGACGATCGTGACGCGATCAATTCTGCAACAGCGGCTATTGATGCCTTTGGATCGCGCATGTCATTGACAAATTCGGTCGGCAGGGAAATCGCCTTGGTGAACGCGATCCAGAATTTTTGCTCAATCGCACCGCAAGCGACCAGCTTGCCGTCTTTGGCCGGGTAGAGTTGATAGCGTGGCGAGCCGCCGACGAGCCACATTTCTCCCGGTTTTGGGAACCGGCCACTCGCCGCGCCGAGCGCCAGCGCCGCCCAGGTAAACGTAAACATCGCGTCGGTCATCGCGATATCGACCCGGCAGCCCTGCCCGCTTTGATCGCGCGCACGCAACGCCAGCAAGATGTTGATCACCGCCGGAAAGCTTCCCCCGGCAATATCGGCGGCGAGCATCGGCGGCACCACCGGCTGGCTGGCCGGCCCCGGCTGCAAATCCAGCAGGCCCGTATTGCCGATGTAGTTGAGATCGTGCCCCGCCTCGTGCACGCGCGGGCCGCTTTGGCCATAGCCGGAAATGGAACAATAGATCAGCCGCGGATTGAGCGCACGCATCTCGTCATAGCCAAGACCAAGCCGCGCCATGACGCCGGGCCGGAATTGCTCGACCAGAATGTCGGCGCGTTTGATGAGTGGAGTAAGCTTGGCACGATCGCCTTCAGTTTTGAGATCGAGTGCCATGCTTTTCTTTCCGCGATTGAGCATGAGAAAAGCTGCGCTCTCGCCATCAATCATAGGCGGAAAGTACCGCGCGTTTTCTCCGCCCGGCTGCTCGATCTTGATGACCTCGGCACCGGCCTCGGCGAGCATCAATGTCGCCAAGGGGCCCGGCAGAAGCGTGGTGAAATCCACAACAAGAAGGCCTGCCAAGGGTTGCATGGATTCATCCGAACAGAAGTGCCGGCAGCGTGTGGGTCCTGACCATCCACATCACCGACGTCAGCGTGAGAACAGAAACCAGTGTACCGACCAGGACCGCACCTGAGGCCTGTGCGACCCATGTATCGTATTGCTGTGCAAACACGAAAACATTGAGCGCCGGCGGCAATGCCGCCATAAGCACCGCCGTATACACCCAGCTTTGTTCGAACGGCCCGAACAGGGAAAGCAACAGAAATACCAGTAAAGGATGCAGGACGAGTTTGACTGCTACAAGAGGTGGCACCTCCCACGGCATCTTTTTGAGCGGCCGCAGCGCCACCGTAACGCCAAGCGTGAACAGCGCGCATGGAGCGGCGGCATTCTGCAGGAACTGGAGGAGCCGCTCCACCGCCAGGGGCGGCTGGAAATGCACGGCCGCCGAGACGACGCCAACTGCGGTCGCAATCACCAGCGGATGAGTAACTATCCGACGCATCACCTCAATGGCGGTTGCGCTAATGGTCGTTTGCTGCGGATTCGCAAACGCCATCAGAAATGGCACCAGCGAAAACAGAAGCAGCGTATCGAAACAGAAAATCAGCGCCACGGGCACCGCAGCCTGCGGGCCGAGTGTTGCCAGCGCGAGACCCGGCCCCATGTAGCCGATGTTGCCGAAACTGCCGGCCAAACCGGCGATTGTCGATTGTCCAATATTGCCCCGCCGGATCGCCATGCCGATCACGAAAGACACCGTGAAGGCCAAGAATGTCGCCAACGTCGTGGCGAATATGAAATCCACCTGGGTGAGTTGCTCCAGTGGGGTCTGCGCGAGGATCCGATAGAACAGGGCCGGCAAAGCCACGTAAACGATGAAAAAATTCATCCAGGCCAGCGCCGTGTCGGGTATCTGCTTGAGTTTGCCGCAGGCAAAACCAATGAAGATGAGCCCGAAATAAGGCAGCGCGAGATTAAGAACGTCGATCATTAACGGCGCTCCGGGCGTCCCACTTGGCGCGGCCTTTGCATTGCTCTAAACGGCAGAAGCATGTTTTGGAAGGTCCTATGAAGCTGCCGCGTCAGTTCTTTGCCCCGCTCGCCATTGGCGCACCGCCACCTTTGCGCGAATTGCCGGTGCGGCTCGAGCGCATGATTCATTTTGTGCCGCCACACAATGAAAAGGTGCGCGCGAAAGTTCCGGAGCTGGTGCGGCAGGTGGACGTTGTGCTGGGCAACCTGGAAGACGCCATTCCGGTCGAATCCAAGCAGGCGGCGCGCAGGGGATTTATCGAGATGGCGAAAGCCGTCGATTTCGGGGCGACCGGATTATGGGCCCGCATCAACGCGCTCAATTCGCCTTGGGCACTCGACGACGTTGTCGAGATTGTCGGCGCTGTCGGTAACAAGCTTGACGTGATTATGCTGCCAAAAGTCGATGGCCCCTGGGACATCCACTACCTCGATCAGTTGCTGGCCCAGCTTGAGGCGCGGCACAAATTGAAAAAACCTATCCTGATCCACGCGATCCTGGAGACTGCGCAAGGCGTCAACAACGTGGAGGCGATCGCGACGGCCTCTCCGCGTATGCATGGCATGAGTCTCGGGCCTGCCGATCTCGCGGCATCGCGCGCGATGAAGACCACGCGCGTCGGCGGCGGCCATCCCGACTATAAAGTGCTCGCGGATGCAAAGGGCGATGCTCCGCGCGCGACGTTTCAGCAGGATCTCTGGCATTACACCATCGCAAAGATGGTGGATGCCTGCGCGGCTGCCGGGATCAAGCCATTTTATGGACCGTTCGGGGATTTCTCCGATGCCGCAGCATGCGAAACGCAATTCCGTAACGCGTTCCTCATGGGTTGCCTGGGCGCCTGGTCGTTACATCCCTCACAGATCGCAATCGCGAAGACGGTGTTCTCGCCCGATCCGGGTGAAGTGGCATTCGCCAAGCAAATTGTCGCCGCGATGCCTGACGGCGCCGGCGCGGTCATGATCGACGGAAAAATGCAGGATGATGCAACCTGGAAGCAGGCCAAGGTGTTGCTCGATCTGGCCAGGCTCGTCGCGGCCAAAGATCCGGAAATGGCTGCCCATTACGCCTTGTAGCAGGACAAGAGTTCACCCATGGACAAGATGCGCAACGCCAAATTCAAGATCGGTCAGGTGGTCAAGCACCGCCTGTATCCGTTCCGTGGCGTTATCTTCGACATCGATCCTGTGTTCAACAACACCGAAGAGTGGTGGCAGGCGATTCCGGCCGAAATTCGCCCGCACAAGGATCAACCATTCTACCATTTGTTCGCGGAAAATTCGGAAACGGAATATATCGCCTACGTGTCCGAGCAGAATTTGTTGCCTGATACATCAGACACGCCGATCCGTCACCCGGACGTGGCCGACGTCTTTGAACGGGATGAAAGCGGAAGCTATCGCCCGCGTCACAGCCAGATGCACTAGGCATCCTGCGAGGAGCAAAATGAAAAAGGCGCGGCTCGAGGCCGCGCCTTTTTAAATTGTCCTATATGATATTTATTTCTTCTGTCCAGGCGCAGCCGCCGGTGCAGACGCTGCGGGCGCCTGACTCTGCTGACCTTCCAGCTTCTTGCGAGCCTCTTCCGCCTTCTTCTGAAGCTCTTCCTGTAATTTGCGTTGTTGCTCTTCGAAGGCCTTTGGATCGGTCGGCGGGCCGTCATAGGCCTTTGCGAAATCGTTCAAGGGCAGCGGCAGACTGATCGGCGTACCCTGCATGTTGATTGCCTGCACGACGATGTTCTGCCCCTTCTTCATTTTGGCGATCAGGTCATCGGTCACCTGATAGTCGGCCATGCAGCCGACAGGGAAGCAGATATTGTAGGGCGATTGCGCCGGCTGGCCCTGATCGATGAGCAGCCGCGTTCCATGCGCGAGCTGCATGCCAAGCGGAACAGTGACGCGCAGCACCTTCTGGCCGCCTTCCGGCTCGAACAGCTGGACGATGGCGACGGGCATGCCGTTTTCCAAACGGCCATCTTTGGTGATGACGCAGACCTGCTTGTTATTGGTGTCGGGTCCCTTGCCGCAAACTTTCATCCAGGGCGAGTACATCAGCTGCGGCTGATCGCCGGCAGCCTGCTGCTGGCCCGGTTGTCCCGGTTGGCCCTGTGGCGCGGGCTGGGCAGGCTGTGCTGCCGGTGCCTGTTTCTGGGCTGGCGCCTGTTTCTGTGCGGGCGCTGCTTTCTGCTGCGGCGGTTGCTGCGCCAATGCAGGCCCGACAATAATGGCCGCCCCCAATAAACCCGCCAATGTGGCGGTCAGCGCCCGGCCCCGCGGCCAGGCCGATGCGGTCCAGTGATTCATTGCGATTATCCCTTGTTCTTAATCGTCCGAGGCCCACGGCTCCCGAACGACGCCTCACAGCGGGGCTCTCTCCGTGTGAAATACGGCGGGAGCGTGACCCTTGACCGCAGCCTGATAGCTGAATTCGGCCCTGCAATAAAGCCACGAACGCCGGGAAAATGCAGTTCCGGCCGTAGCCCACACCCTATGATAAATTCGAGCAAAACTGGAACGAATCGCATTCAAACCTCGCTTGCGCCGATGTTTGGTCCCTCCGCAGTGCCGCACTGGCGGGTGTCGCGGCGCGCTGTCCTGCTGGGCGCACTGCTTGTCGCTTCAGGCGTCAGCCCGCGACGGGCGCGTGCACAAGCCGCATCACCCGCCATTGCCATGCACGGCGAGCCGGCTTGGGGACCAAATTTCAGTCATCCGAGTTATGCCAATCCGGCCGCGCCCAAGGGCGGCCAATTGGTACAAGGTGTGCTCGGCACTTTTGACTGCCTCAACCCGTTTATTGTCAAAGGACTGCCTGCGGCCAACATACGCGGCTACGTGATCGAAAGTTTGCTGGCGCGCGGCTATGACGAGCCGTTCACGCTGTATGGCCTGCTCGCCGAGCGTGTCGCCACTGATGCTGCGCGCACTTTCGTCACATTCACCATCAATCCGGCTGCGCGCTTTGCCGACGGCAAGCCGGTGACGCCGGACGACGTCATCTTTTCCTGGGAACTATTGCGCGATAAAGGGCGACCGAATTTCCGCACCTACTATGCCAAGGCCGTCAAGGCTGAGGCGATCGACAAGCGCTCGGTCAGGTTCGATCTCACTGGGGCTGACGACCGCGAACTGCCGCTCATTATCGGCTTGATGCCCGTGCTGGCAAAACACGCGGTCAACACTGCGACCTTCGAAGATACGAGCTTTGCGCCCCTGCTCGGTAGCGGCCCCTATACCGTCAGTGCGGTGAAACCCGGCACCAGCGTCACCTTCAAGCGCGATGTAAACTATTGGGGCCGTGATTTGCCGATCAATAGCGGATTGTGGAATTTTGATACCATTCGCTTCGACTACTACCGGGACGGTAATACGCATTTCGAGGCCTTCAAGAAAGGACTTTACGATTTGCGCGTGGAAACCGACCCCGGCCGCTGGCAGACGGCTTACGAATTTCCCGCCCTGCGCGAAGGCCGGGTGATCAAGGAAGACCTCCCGTACGGGTTGCCGAAAGGCATGCAAGGTCTCGTGTTCAACACACGTCGACCAGTTTTTGGCGACATACGGGTACGCGAGGCAATTCTCCAGCTGTTCGATTTCGAATGGATCAACCACAATTATTTCTTCGACCTTTACAAGCGCACCGCAAGCTATTTCGACGGCTGCGATTTATCTGCGCACGGCGTAGCCGCCAACGCGCGCGAGCGCGACTTGCTGGCGCCATTCCCCAACGCAGTGCGCGCCGACATCATGGACGGCACCTGGTCGCCGCCCGTCACCGATGGCTCAGGCCGCGACCGTGCAACGCTGCATCGCGCGTTTACCCTCTTCAATGCCGCAGGCTATGAACTCAAAGGCACGCAGCTGACCCATGTTGCGAGTGGCCGACCGTTATCGTTCGAAATCCTGACGACGACCCGCGATCAGGAGCGGCTTGGGCTGTTTTTCGTACGCAATCTCAAACGTGCCGGAATTGATGCACGGGTGCGGACCGTCGACGCAACGCAATACGAACGTCGTCGCATCGCCTTCGATTTCGACATGATGGAATATCGCTGGGAGCAGTCGCTGTCGCCGGGCAACGAACAATTGTTTTATTGGGGATCCGAGGCTGCCGACCTGCAGGGAAGCCGCAACTACATGGGGGTCAAGTCGCAAGCGGTCGATGCGATGATCGCTGCCATGCTTGCCGCCACGACCCGGCCCGACTTTGTGGCGGCGACCAGGGCGCTCGACCGCGTCCTTCTGTCCGGCTTCTACGTCGTGCCGCTCTATTTTCCACCGGTGCAATGGGTAGCGCGCTGGACGCGAATCGAGCATCCCTCGCGTACGTCGCTCTTCGGGTATTTGCCGGAAACCTGGTGGCAGAAGGACCTAAAGCCTTGAGGCGTCGTCCATGATCCTCGGCGAAGGCATCCGAACGGCAGGGACTGCTGCGACGCTCGACGACCTTTTTCGGCGGGCCGGAATACGAAACCCCGATGCAATCGCACTCGCAGACCCGCCCAACCGCGAGGCTTTCACCGACGGCGCGCCTCGCATCCTGAGCTTCGCCGAGACTGACCGCGCAATCTCGGCATTCGCTGCAAGGCTACGTCAGCTTGGATTGCAAACCGATGCTGTCATCGCGATCCAACTGCCGAACACAGTTGAGAGCATTATTGCGTTCCTCGGCGTCCTGCGCGCCGGTATGATCGCCGCCCCGGTGCCGCTGCTCTGGCGTCGTCAGGACATGGCGGCAGCCCTTAGCCACGTTGGTGCCAGGGCCATCGTAACGTGCTCGCGCATCGGAGCAGTTGCCCATGCCGAGATAGCGGGGCAAACTGCCGTCGAGCTCTTCCCGATCCGTCATATCTGCGGCTTTGGTCAAAAGCTACCCGACGGCATTGTTCCGCTCGACGACATTTTCGGTTTCGCCGGTGCCGATGTTGCAATCGCCTACACCCGGCCTGGTCTCGCCGCCGCGCATGTGGCGGCCGTCACTTTTGGCCATGGCACCAAAGGCATCCTGCCGGTCGCGCGCAGTCACGTCGAACTGGTTGCCGGGGGCCTCGAGACGTTTTTGGAAACCGGTGCCGCACTCGATATACCGCTCCTGTCGACGATACCCATCAGTTCGTTTGCCGGCATCGCTCTTACCGCGCTGCCTTGGTTACTGTCGGGCGGCGCATTGCACCTGCATCATGGTTTTGACCCGGATTCATTCGCCGCGCAGTGCTCTGCGCTTGGTGATGGCACAGTGATGTTGCCCGCGGCCGCAATTGCGCCGATTGCCGAGGCCGGCCTTCTCACGGATGCGAAACAGACGGTTGTTGCGCTTTGGCGCACACCTGAGCGTTTGACCGCAGCCAAACAATGGGAAAGTCCATCGCCTTTGGTGGATGTGGTGAGCTTTGGCGAAATTGGTGTCATCGCATCACGTCGCGGCGAAAACCGGTTGCCAAGCGCAATCCCATACGGCGTTGTTGGCTCCTCACGCCGCGCAGCCGGCGCGCCTACGGTGATTGAGGCCACCCGTAGAGAGGCCGGCACTTTGTTGTTGCGCGGCCGCATGGTCCCCACACAATCCTTTCCGCCGATCGCCGAGCGTGGCCATGCACTGCGTTCGCGCGAGAGTGCCGGCTATGTCGACACCGGCTTTGCCTGCCGCATTGATCGTCCGACTCGCGCACTCATCGTCACCGCGCCTCCATCGGGGATGACCGCTGTCGGGGGCTATCGCTTCCACCTCAATGAGGTCGAAGAACTCATAGCCCAGACCGATCCGGATGCAACCATTGTCCCTTTGCCCGATGCCGACCTCGGCCAACGTTTTGCGGGCAGCGCCACCAATCGGGCCGAATTGCTCTCGAAGCTCCGAGCACGTGGGGTCAATCCGCTGATATCTGAGGCGTTTCAGCCACGCGGCGCTTCGGAAGCCGCGTAATTCCGGCCTGGTGTTGACGAGGTATTAACAGCGCTCATCTAAGCTCCTCACATCCAAATCGCGCGTGGGCCCGGATGTCGCTTCAAGGTCCGCTGATCGTGGTCGCCGAACAACCGGCGGTCCGCCTGGTCGAAGCGCTCAGCGCGGCTGGCGCCTTCCCTATCGTTGAAGCGAAATGGGCCGATGCACCGGCTGCATTTCTGACCGTCAAACCATCCGCAATCGTCGTCGCCGAACCCGGACCGCCGTTAAATGAGGCGTCGGCGCGCATGCTATGCCTGCAAGTTGCGACCATGAACGGAGCAATGGTGCCTGTGGTCGCGTGCGTACACGGCGATGAAGATGCAGCCGTGCCGATCGCGCTTCCGGCGGATGCTGCACTCCCGATCGAACGGCTGCTAACACGCCTGCAATCGGCCATGCGCGTGCGTGCGTTGCATGCGACTGTGCTGCGCCGCATCGAATTGTTTGCTTCGCACGGCGGCCAATTGCCGATGCTCCCCGTCGGCGACGCGCTCGAGGATGCGACCGTGCTGATCGCCGGACGTGGGCCGCTCTATCCCAAACTGAGTGTTGCGATGGGCGAGCGGGTCAAGATGGTCGGCGCGTTCAGCGTCGAAGCTGCCGCCAGACACCTCAATGAACGCGATATCGACGGCATTGTCGTTGGTGACGGCTTCTCTCTGCGCATGGTCGAAGCATTCCTGACGGTGCTGGCGCAGGAACCGCGTTTTCGTGACATTCCGGTCGCCGTGATTGGCGAAGCCCCGCCGGAATTTGCGGACGCACTTCCCAATATCGACCAAGTCGCCGCCGATCCAGCACGCCTTGTCGCGCGCATGGTGCCCCTGGTTCGCATGCGCGCGTTTGAAGCGCGGCTCAAGCGCATGCTCAAATCGCTCGACACCGAAGGCATGTTTGATCCTCAGAGTGGGTTGCTTACCCGCCAGTCATTTTGGCGCGATCTCGGCAAAGTGGCCCGAGAGGCTGCCGACCGAAGCCTGCCATTTTCAGTCGCGCGTTTTTCATTCGACGGTACTACCGACGAACGTACAAGCCTCGACGCCGCCCGGCTCATGAGCCGCCTGATCCGCAATATCGACTTTGCCACGCGTGACGAGGAAGGCGGCATTCTGGTCGCCTTTACCCAGACCGATCTTCGAAGCACCCATGTCATCGTCCGCCGCATCGCCAGCACGCTCAAGAGTGCAATGCTGACGCCGCAACGGACCGACGAACCGCTCACGGCCAATGTTACTTTGGCAACGCTGAAGGCCGGAGACACGCTCGACACATTGATGATGCGGGTGACGGGTCGCCGCACGGTTGCGGCCGAGTAGACGGAGGCTTAGGCTGGCGCCGAGAAGGAGCCAGTCATGTCCAGTCACCAGCCCGTTCGTATCGACGTCGTCTCCGATGTGGTGTGCCCCTGGTGCTTTATTGGCAAGCGTCGGCTGGAAAAGGCGCTCGCGCTTAACCCGGACATTCCGGTCGAAGTGCACTGGCGTCCTTATTTTCTCAACGACTGGATCCCCCGCGAAGGCATCTCGCGCGAGCAGTATCTGACGACCAAATTCGGCTCGCCGGAGCGCTACAAGGGCATCGCGCAACGGGTTTCGGCTGCAGCCGCCGCAGAAGGCCTCACCTACGCTATCGACAGGATCAGCCGGCAGCCCAATACACTCGACGCACACCGCCTGATCCGCTGGGCCGGCGGCATCGGCAAAGCGGCTGACATGAAGCAGAAGCTGATGGATCTCTACTTTACCGAGGGTGCCGACCTCACCAATCATGCCGTGCTGGTGCAGGCTGCCGCCGATATCGGCCTTGACGCTGAGGATATTCGCGCCGCGCTCGCCAGCGACCAGGATGTTGCGGAAGTTGAGGGCGAGGCCCTTTCCGCCAAGGAAGCAGGGATCGAGGGCGTGCCCTGCTTTATCTTTGGCGGCAAGTTCGCAGTGTCGGGTGCGCAGGCGCCGGAGTATCTGGCCGACGCGATTGTAAGGGTCGCACAGGCCGCCGCCGCCGCCGAATAATCCCGGACGATAGCAATGAAGATCACCGCAGCCGTGGTGCACGAGCGCTCGGGTCCGTTCACCGTTGAAGAACTCGATCTTTGCGATCCGCGAGCCGATGAACTGCTGGTTGAAGTCGTTGCCAGCGGCATGTGCGCGACCGATTTGCATGGCCGCGATGCCTACTATCCGACGAAGTTTCCCAAAGTCTTTGGTCACGAAGGAGCCGGCATCGTCCGCGCGGTCGGGTCCGGCGTTTCGAAATTCAAGCCCGGCGATCACGTTGTGATGGCCTATCCCTGGTGCGGCGAGTGTCCGAATTGCAAGACACAGCGCCAAAGCTACTGCTTGCACGCCTTCGATCTGAAGATGAATGGAACGCGTGCCGACGGATCAACGCTGCATTCGCAAGGGGGCAAGCCGGTTTACAGCGCCTTCTTTCAGCAGTCTTCGTTTGGCAATTTTACGATCGCCAACGAGCGTTTCGCGGTGAAGGTGAGCAACGATGCGCCGTTCGAGCAAGTCTGTGCGCTTGCCTGCGGCGGGCAGACCGGCGCCGGCGCTGTACTCAATGTGATGAAGCCGCGCGCGGGCGACAGTTTTGCCGTTTTTGGTGTAGGTGCGGTGGGCCTGTCGGGCTTGCTCGCTGCAAAAATCGCCGGCTGCGATCCAATCATTGCGGTGGATGTGCACGAGCATCGCCTGGCGCTGGCGCACGAACTTGGCGCTACCCACACGATCAATCATGCCGGCCGCACCGATGTCGCGGAGGAAATCCGGAAAATCACCGGTCTCGGCGCGCGCTATACCCTCGAGACCTCGGCGCTGCCCGTGGTGCTTCGCGAGGCGGTCGACGCGCTCATGCCAGCAGGTACGTGCATATTGCTCGGCAGCGCGCGCAACGGCACTGAAGCGACGTTTGAAACCCCGTTCCTGCAAAATGGACGGACCGTGCGCGGCGTCATTCAGGGCGACAGCGTGCCGCAGGAGTTCATCCCTTTGCTGGTCGACCACATTGTGGCCGGCCGCTTTCCGATCGAAAAAATGATTACTTTTTATCCGCTCGACGAGATCAACCGCGCCGCAGCGGAATCGAGCGCCGGCAAGACGATCAAACCGGTCTTGCGTATGCCGCACTAGGCGGCTTTGGCCTGCTCCGCAATCAAAGCGAGCTTGCGCAGCACAGCTGTGGTGCCCTTCAGCCGGTCCTGCGGGCGCGGCCAATCTTCGAAGAACACCAGTTGCTGGCCTTTGGGGTTTTTCGGGTCTTTGCGCATGCGCACCGCCGAACCCTGCTCGCGGATAAAGGCAATCAGCCCCTCCGGATTGTCGAAGAGGTTCTCCCGGAATGACAAAACAATGCCCTTTGGTCCTGCCTCGACCTTCTCGACATTGGCGCGCCGGCTGAGCACCTTGATTGCCACCACCTGCAACAGATGCTCGACTTCTTCCGGAAGTTTTCCGAAGCGATCGACGAGTTCCGCTGCGAAAGCATCGATGCCGCGTTCGTCCTCGATCTCTGCGAGACGCCGGTAGAGCGCAAGCCGTACCGACAGATCGGCGACATAGTCTTCCGGGATAAGCAAAGCCGCCCCGATGGTAATTTGCGGCGACCATCGGTCGGCCACCGGCGCGGTGATGCCGGCCTTCAGGCTCATCACGGCTTCCTCCAGCATCTGCTGGTAGAGCTCGAAGCCGACTTCCTTGATGTGGCCGGATTGCTCCTCGCCGAGCAGATTGCCCGCGCCACGAATGTCGAGATCATGCGAAGCAAGCTGGAAGCCGGCCCCGAGTGTGTCGAGCGATTGCAATACTTTGAGCCGCCGTTCGGCCTGTGGCGTAATCCGCTGCTGTGCCGGCAACGTCAACAGTGCGTAAGCACGCAACTTGGCGCGCCCGACCCGCCCACGCAGCTGATAGAGCTGCGAGAGGCCGAACCTGTCGGAGCGATGAACGATCAATGTGTTAGCTGTCGGAATATCGAGTCCGGACTCGACGATGGTGGTCGACAGCAGCACGTCATATTTGCCGTCATAAAAGGCCGACATGATGTCGTCGAGCACGGTTGGCGGCATTTGCCCGTGAGCGACGGCCACTCGCACTTCCGGAATGTTCTTGTCGATAAAATCCTTGGCACCTGCCAGATCTTCGATGCGCGGGCATACATAGAAAGCCTGACCGCCGCGGTATTTCTCGCGCAATAGAGCTTCACGAACCGTGATCGGGTCGAACGGCGACACAAATGTGCGTACGGCCAGGCGGTCAACCGGCGGTGACGCGATGATCGAGAGATCGCGCACACCGGACAGCGCAAGCTGCAATGTGCGCGGGATTGGCGTGGCGGTCAGCGTCAGAACGTGCACTTCCGAGCGCAATGTCTTGAGTTTCTCTTTATGCGCGACGCCGAAATGCTGCTCTTCGTCCACCACAAGCAGTGCCAGATCCTTGAACGCGATCGCTTTCCCGAGCAAAGCATGCGTGCCGATGACAATATCGACGCTGCCATCTGCGAGGCCTGCTTTGATCTTGTTGAGCTCCGCGGCGGGCACCAGCCGCGAGGCCTGCGCCACATTAACGGGGAAGCCCCGAAACCGCTCCGAGAAGGTCTTGAAATGCTGGCGGGCCAGGAGCGTCGTAGGCACCACCACTGCCACTTGCTTGCCGTTGATCGCGGCGATGAAGGCCGCCCGCAGCGCCACTTCGGTCTTGCCGAATCCAACGTCGCCGCAAATGAGCCGGTCCATCGGTCGGCCCGAACCCAGATCCTTGACCGTCGCTTCAATAGCAGCAAGCTGGTCGTCGGTTTCCTCGTAGGGGAAGCCCGCGCAGAACTCATCGTAGGCGCCGGGCCCGACGGCAAGGCGAGGCGCCTCGCGCAATTGCCGCTCGGCAGCGATCTTTATCAGTTCACCGGCAATTTCCCGGATACGGCTTTTCATGCGCGCCTTGCGCGCCTGCCAGTTGCCCCCGCCAAGCCGGTCCAGGTCGACCGTGTTTTCCTCCGAGCCGTAGCGTGACAGCAGATCGACGTTTTCCACCGGCAGGAACAGTTTGTCGCCGCCCGAATAGTGAATTTCCAGGCAGTCGTGCGGCGCACCGGCCGCCTCGATTGCCTGCAGGCCGGCAAAGCGCCCAATGCCGTGGTCGACGTGGACGACGAGGTCGCCGGGAGCGAGGCTGGTTGCCTCGGCGATAAAATTTTCGGCCCGGTGTGCGGCACGGCGCGGCCGCACCAGACGATCGCCGAGAATGTCCTGCTCGCTAATGACCGCCACATCGTCGGTCTCAAAGCCGGATTCAATACCAAGTACGGCGAGCGCGATCGTCGACTTTGGCAGGACCTGGGCCTGGGTCCAGCTGCCCACCGGTGTGAGATTGTGAAGTTTGTAGTCGGCAAGAACGTGGCTCATGCGCTCACGTGCACCTTCGCTCCACAGCGCGATGGCGACGCGCTTTCCGGCAGCCTGCAGGGAATACACGTGGGCGCTGACCGCTTCGAAGACATTCGCACCCGGCTCAGTGCGCTCGGCGGTGAAATTACGCCCCTGCCGCGCACCGATATCGAGCGCACTTGTTTCCGGCACGGCAAAAGGCGTCAGCCTAGCGAGGGCTTCCGTCTCCAGCCGCTCTTTCCATTCGCTCTCGCCGAGATAGAGCCTTTCCGCGGGTAGCGGCTTGTAGGGCGGCGTCACGCCTTGCTTGAGAGCGTCGCGGCGCGCATCGAAATAGTCGGCAATTTGCGTAAAGCGTTCATGCGCGGCGTCTTCCGCAAGATGTTCCAACGCCAGAGGGGTGTCGGGGAGATAGTCGAAGATCGTTTCGAGCTTGTCGTGAAATAGCGGCAGCCAGTGCTCCATCCCGGGATAGCGGCGGCCTTCACTTACAGCCTCATAGAGGAGATCGTCCGGTGTCGCAGCACCGAATTCCGCGACATAGCCGGTGCGGAAGCGCCGGATTGTTTCCGTGACGAGCTGAAATTCCGCGACCGGCACCAGATCAAGCCCGCCCAACCGCTCCCCGCTACGCTGTGTCTGCGCATCGAAAGCCCGGATCGTTTCCAGTGCATCACCGAAAAAATCGAAACGGACCGGCATATCCATGCCGGGCGGATAGAGATCGAGAATGCCGCCGCGCACCGCATAGTCGCCCGGTTCACGCACCGTCGAGGCGCGGATGAACCCATTGAGTTCCAGCCATTCGATCACCCCGTGCATTCCGATGACATTGCCGGGCGCGACGGACAGCGCGTGGGTCGCCACGAAATTGCGCGCCGGCACGCGCTGGAGCGCGGCATTGACAGTCGTTAGCAGAAGAGACGGCGTGTCCCGGCCTGTAACGCGCGCGAGCCGCGATAGCGCGGTCATGCGCTGTGCCACCACAGCGGGGTTTGGCGATACGCGGTCGTAAGGCAAACAGTCCCAGGCCGGAAATTCCATGAGCTGGAGGTCCGAACCGAAAAATGCCAGCGCGCGCGACAGCGCCGCCATCCGCTGGCCGTCACGACAGATGACGGCAAGCGATATTGCGGGCGCATCTTTTTTTGCGGCGATAGAGTGAGCGAGATCGGCCAGCACCAATCCTTCGGCGCCGTCGGCAACCTGCGCCAGCGTGAGCGGCGTGCCTGCCCTAAGCAATTCGGCCGGCGATTTTGCTCTTGGATTCACGCCGTACTCCCGCCGTGGAATGCCCGGAGGCGGCGGAACAACCCCGTGTCATAATCCGCCGGGGCCGGCTCCATTCCGTTGACCCAGGCAAACATCTGCTGGTCCGGCACGTCGAGCCAGCGCTCGAGTTCGTCGAGATCGCCGGCACTCAGCGATGCCAAATTTGCGTCGGCGAAGCGGCCGAGCACCAGATCCATCTCGCGAATACCGCGGTGCCAGCAGCGGAACAGCAAGCGGCGGCGGCGCTTATCGAGCCCCTCGCTCGACAGGTTCGTTCCGGTCATCGCCGCATCTCTCCAACGCCAAAAACCCGGACGGGGCCGGGCGGGGCTTATATAGAGGGCAACCTTGCATTTGTCATGGCCGGAGCTTGTCCTGGCGATGACAGATGCTGCGCTTTGACGAAATCCACTACATTCTTCGCCTATGCGACCACAGGTTCTCAATCCGCTGTTCGCCTCGCTCACCAGTCTGCCCGGGGTCGGGCCGAAGCTGGAAAGGCTTTATGCCCGGCTGCTCGACCACGAGGCTCCTCGTGTTATCGAACTGCTGTTCCACCTGCCGTCCGGTGTGATTGATCGGCGCGCGCGGCCCAAGCTGCGCGACGTACAGCCCGGCCAGGTTGTCACAGTTGCAGTGACCATCGGCAAACACCGCCCCGGCCCGCCGCGCCGTTCGCGCGCGCCCTATCGCGTCTACGCCAGCGATGACACCGGCGACATCACCCTCACCTACTTCAACCCACGCCGTGACTATCTGGAGACTCTGCTGCCTGAGGGCGAGATGCGTTACGTCTCCGGCACTGCCGAATTCTACGACGGCATGTTGCAGATGGTGCACCCCGACCGCGTCGTCGATGAAGCCGGTTTTGCGGCCCTTCCATTGGTCGAGCCGGTTTATCCGCTGACGGAGGGGTTAGCGCTCGGCAACGTCCGCCGCGCGGTCGATAGCGCGCTTGCGCGCCTGCCCGATCTGGCCGAATGGCAGGATGAAGCCTGGGTGGCGCGCGAACGCTTTCCGACCTTTGCCGCAGCGCTACGTCATCTGCACCGTCCCGCGGAGCCGCACGATATTTCCCCAGAAAGCCCCGCATGGACGCGGCTTGCCTACGATGAATTGCTCGCCGGCCAGCTCGCGCTTGCGCTGGTGCGCGCGCACATGCGCCGGCAGAAGGGACGCGGCAGTGCCAGCGAAGGCCGTTTGCGCGCGCGTATTCTCAAGGCCCTGCCCTATGCGCTCACACATTCGCAACAAAAAGCTGTCGACGACATCACGACAGATCTTGCCCGTCCGCAACGAATGCTGCGCTTGCTGCAAGGGGATGTCGGATCCGGCAAGACGGTTGTGGCACTGGCCGCCGCTGCCGCGGTCATCGAAGCCGGCCGGCAGGCAGCCTTCATGGCGCCAACTGAAATTCTTGCCCGTCAGCACCTCGCGACTATCGCGCCGCTCGCCGAGGCTGCCGGCATTCGCGTCGCTATCCTCACCGGCCGCGAGCGCGGGCCTGGACGAAAAGAGATTCTTGATCGTCTTACGCTCGGCGATATCGACCTTCTGATCGGTACGCATGCGCTTTTTCAAGAGGATGTCTCCTTCCACGATCTTGCGCTCGCCGTGGTCGACGAACAGCACAGGTTCGGCGTTCATCAGCGCCTCGCGCTCACACAGAAAGGGGAAGCCGTGGATGTCCTCGTCCTGACGGCCACGCCGATCCCGCGCACGCTCGTGCTCACTTATTTCGGCGATATGGACATTTCCGAACTACGGGAAAAACCTCCCGGCCGCCAGCCGATCGACACCCGCACGATTCCACTCTCGCGTCTCGAGGAAGTCGAAGACGCGGTCGGCCGTGCGCTCGCCGAAGGCAAGCGCGCTTATTGGGTCTGCCCCCTGGTCGATGAATCAGAAAAGATCGATCTCGCCGCGGCTGAGGCGCGCTTCGAGGAACTACGGAAGAAATTTGGCAGCCGGGTCGATCTCGTCCACGGCCGCATGAAAGGCGCCGATAAAGATGCGGCCATGGCTCGCTTCGCTGCCGGCGAAACTCGGGTGCTCGTCGCTACGACCGTGATCGAGGTCGGCGTCGACGTTCCCGAAGCAACCATCATGGTGATAGAGCACGCCGAACGCTTTGGCCTGGCGCAACTGCATCAATTGCGCGGACGCATCGGGCGTGGATCAGGCGCGTCGACCTGCCTGCTGCTCTACAAGGCCCCGCTTGGCGAGACGGCCAAGGCGCGGCTGGCCATTCTGCGTGAGACCGAAGACGGTTTCCGCATCGCCGAAGAGGACCTGCGGTTGCGCGGCGAAGGAGATTTGCTCGGCACGCGGCAAAGCGGCATGCCCGGCTTTAAAATCGCGCGGCCCGAATTGCACGGAAAATATCTTGGTGCGGCCCGTGACGACGCGGCGCTTATTCTATCGCGCGACAGCACACTCGCAACGCCACGCGGCGAGGCGCTGCGCCATTTGCTCTATCTCTTCGGTAAAGACGAGGCGATCAAATTGATCCGCGCGGGATAGCCTATTCCGCGGCCTCGATTTTGCGTTTGGCGCGCGCCCTTGCCGCTTTCGCGGTGGCGGCGAGCGAGGCCAGCTTTTTTTGCGCCTCGGCGTCCGGCTGCACCATGCCCGCAGAAATCAGGAGTGTCATTGCGTTTTCGACGGTGATGTCGAGCTCGATCAGATCCTTGCGCTTTACATAAAAGAAAAATCCGGTGGTCGGGTTGGGCGTGCACGGCATAAATGCGGAAATGTGCTCACCTTGCGGTAGTTTTTTGGTGAGATCCTCGCTTGGCGGCTGCGAGAGGAACACCAGAGACCACATGCCGGGCGCCGGAAACTCGACCAGCGCCACCTTGCGAAAGCTCGAGCCGCTCTTTGAAAACAGGCTTTCGAAAATCTGCTTCATCGTTTTGTAGATCGGCCGAACGATCGGCATATGGTTGAGCAAGCTCTCGCCGAGTTCGACCAGCTTACGTCCGACCAGGTTTGCGGTGAGGAAGCCAAGCAGCGTTAGCGCAACGATCGCAATGATGAGACCGGTTCCCGGAATCGGCCACGGCAGATAACTTTCCGGCCGGTAGGCGGGTGGAATGAGCGGTCGCACGAAACTATCGACCCAGGTAACGATCGACCAAATCAGCCAGACGGTAATTGCCAAAGGCCCGGCGACCACCAGGCCGGTGAGGAAATAATTGCGGATGCGGCTGGCAACACTGGTTTGCGGCGCGGCAGCCTTCGCCACATCGGCGGCCAGTGGTTCCTCCGGCTTTTCATCGAATTCGGACATAAGCCAAGTCTATTCCACGGTGACCGATTTCGCGAGGTTGCGTGGCTGGTCGACGTCGGTGCCTATAGCGGCGGCCGTATGATAGGCAATTAACTGGACGGGAATGGCGTAGACCAAGGGCGTCACCGTTGACGCCATGTCCGGCAAAGTCAGCGTTTCCACGGACTCGATGGTCGCTTCCTTGGCACCGTGCGGATCGGTCACAAGGATAATCTTACCACCGCGCGCGGCGACCTCCTGCATGTTCGAAACCGTCTTATCGAACACGCGGTCATAAGGCGCAATCACGACCACCGGCATGATCTCGTCGATCAGCGCAATCGGCCCGTGCTTTAGCTCGCCGGCCGCGTAGCCTTCTGCATGAATGTAAGAGATTTCCTTGAGCTTGAGGGCACCCTCCAGCGCAATCGGGAAGCTTGTTCCGCGGCCGAGATAAAGCACATCGCGCGCCTTGGCGAGATTTTGCGCAAGTTTTTCTATCTGTGGCTCAAGCGAAAGCGCGGCGGCCATCAGCCTCGGCGTTTCTATCAATGCACGCACGAGTTTCTGTTCGTCGGCTTCCTTCAGCTCGCCGCGCGCGCGCCCGGCGGCCAGCGCGAGACACGCAAGGGCTGCCAGCTGGCAGGTAAACGCCTTGGTTGACGCAACGCCGATCTCGGGCCCAGCCAGTGTCGGCATCACCACATCGCTTTCGCGGGCGATCGTCGAGGTTGGCACATTGACCACGGAAAGAACGTGCTGCTTGTTCTCTTTGGCGTAGCGCAGCGTCGCAAGCGTGTCGGCGGTTTCTCCCGACTGCGAGATAAAGATAGCGAGGTCTCCCGGCTCGAGCGGTGCACCGCGATAACGAAATTCCGAGGCGATATCGATCTCGACCGGCAGCTTCGCGAAACGCTCGAACCAGTATTTCGCCACGAGCCCCGCGTAGAAGGCGGTGCCACACGCCGAGATCGAGAGCCGTTTGAGTTTCTTCCAGTCGAACGGAAGTTTTATCGGCAAGGCAACCCGCTCGTTCACCATATCGATGTAGTGAGCAAGGGTGTGGCCGACCACTTCAGGCTGCTCGTGGATTTCCTTCGCCATGAAGTGTTTGTGGTTGCCCTTGTCGACCAATTGTGCCGAAGCCGTTGACTTCAGGATCGTCCGCTCAACCTTGCGGTCTTGCTCATCATAAACCTCGACGCCTTTGCGGGTGAGCACGGCCCAGTCGCCGTCTTCGAGATAGCTGATGGTGTCGGTAAACGGCGCCAGCGCGATCGCGTCGGAGCCGAGATACATCTCGCCCTTGCCGTAGCCAATGGCAAGCGGGGAGCCCTTGCGCGCGCCGATCAGCAGATCGTCCTTGCCGGTAAAGAGAAAGGCGAGCGCGAACGCACCACGCAATTGCTTGAGCGCGGCCGCCACCGCATCGGCCGGCGATTTGCCGCCCTTCATTTCCTGAGTGACCAGATGCGCAACGGCTTCCGTGTCGGTGTCGCTGACGAACCTACAGCCGCTTTTCGTCAGCTGCTCGCGCAGCTCGCGGAAATTCTCGATGATCCCGTTGTGCACCACCGCGACAAGATCGGTTGCGTGCGGATGAGCATTGTCCTCGGTCGGCCGTCCGTGTGTTGCCCAACGGGTGTGGCCAATCCCGATTGTGCCGCCAAGCGGCTCGCGCTCGAGACGGATTTCAAGTGCGCGAAGCTTGCCTTCGGCGCGCCGACGGCCGAGCACACCGTGGTCAAGAGTTGCAACGCCCGCAGAATCGTAGCCGCGGTATTCGAGGCGCCTGAGCGCATTGACCAGCTGGCCGGCAACTGGCTCGTTCCCCAAAATTCCGACGATTCCGCACATCCGTCTGGATGGCCCCTTTGCCCATCAGTTATGGTTTAGCCGTCGCCGGCGGGCTCAAGAAATCACAACGCATTTCGGCGTGTGACAGAGTCGCTTTGGCGCATCCGCGCTCAGGAGGACTTTTTCGGCTTCTTTCCGGACAGGTTCTTGCCCAAGGCCTTCACCTGCCGCAAGCGTTTTGCCCAGCCTTCCTTAACCGTCTGTTTGGCGCGCGCGATCGCCAGCGCCCCGGCGGGCACATTTTTGGTTACTATCGTTCCGGCCCCAATATAGGCGCCGGCCCCAATCTTAACCGGCGCAACCAACGCCGAATTCGAACCGATGAAGACGCCTTTACCGATCTCCGTGCGGTGTTTGCCAGCGCCGTCATAGTTGCATGTAATGGTACCGGCCCCAACATTAACACCCTCGCCAACATGCGCGTCGCCGATATAAGTGAGATGATTTGCCTTTGCGCCGGCCTCGATTTTGGCCTGTTTCACCTCGACGAAATTGCCGATACGCACATTCTTACCAAGGTCGGCGCCCGGCCGAAGCCGCGCGAACGGACCGACGCGTGCATCTTTACCGATGCGCGCGCCCTCCATATACGAAAATGATTTGATTGTTGCGCCGTCCTCGACCGTGACGCCTGGCCCAAACACCACGTTCGGCTCGATAATGACGTCCTTGCCTAATTTAGTATCAGCAGAGAGAAATACTGTCTCTGGTGCGATCATGGTGACGCCAGCCTCGAGCGCCGCCGTGCGCAACCGCTGTTGCAGCAGTGCTTCGGCTTCGGCGAGCTGCACCTTGGTGTTGATGCCGCGCACGTCGTCCTCCGAGGTTTCGATTGCCACTGCCATCAAGCCCATATCGCGGGCAATGGCAACGGCGTCGGTAAGATAATATTCGCCTTTGGCATTTGCATTCCCGATACGAGTAAGGATGGCGAGAGCGTGTTTGCCGGCAAGCGCCATCAGGCCGCCATTGCAAAGGGTGATCTTGCGTTCTTCGGGCGTGGCGTCGCGTTCCTCGCGGATGGCTACAAGGTCACGGCCGTGCATGACCAACCGACCGTAACCCTGCGGACGGACCGGCTCGAACCCCAGCACGGCGACAGCCGCACCTTGAGCAAGGGCGGCACGCAATTTCGATAACGTCTCGGCCTGCACCAATGGCGTATCGCCAAATATCACCAGAATATCTTCGGCGCCGCGGGTGATCGCCTTGCGCGCCGACAAGACCGCATGGGCAGTCCCGCAGCGCTCACGTTGCTCGAAAATCTGCGCCTTGGGCGCGTACTTGCGAGCTTCTGCCGTTACCGCCTCCTCGCCCGGCCCCACCACGACCGCCAGATCATTGGTACCGGCAGCGCTCGCCGCCTTCATCACATGGACAAGCAATGAGCTCCCCCCGAGCTGGTGCAAGACTTTCGGCAACCGCGAGCGCATGCGCGTGCCTTCGCCGGCCGCGAGCACAATCGCAAGGCATGTTCGACGAGGCATCTACGTGGGGCTCAGTCTTTAATTTCCGGGGTTCGACGCATCCCATAACTCAACCAGCCGATCGGCAAAAGACCGGTGCAGAAATCCTTTCGAAGCAGGGTGAAAGCGAGATCTGCCGGATTCTGCTAGTGTTTTCAATGATTCGCCCATCGAGGAACCCATGGCGATCGAACAGACGCCGCTGGAATCCGATTTGCGCGACCCGCGCAGACGCCGCCGCGAACTTAAGACGCTTTTGTGGCTATGCGGTTGGGGTGGCATCACCGCCGTTGCCCTGATCATCCTGGCGATTACGACCCAGACTGAAATCGCCAATCAACGCCTGCGGCGTATTTTCGCCAGCAACGAGTCGTCTGCGATCGCGCAAATGCCGCCGCGCGTCTCACAGCTGGAATCCGAAACGCACCTGTTGGCTGCGCAAGTTCGCGCACTGATCAGCGAGCGCGATCGTTTGGCAGGACGCATTGCGCTGCTCGAAAGCAGCATCGACGACCTGACCGGCACGGTCAAAAAGCAGGCAGCTGCACAAGCAGCCGCGGTGGCAGCTCTCGCTGCAAAAGCAACGCCTCCGAACGGCGCGAGCACCGTTGCCACTACAGGGTCGATCGCGGCAGCGCCTCCTCCGCCCAAAGCCGACACGTTGACCACGCAGACAATCCCGCTGCCGCCGGCCCGCACTGCGGCCCCGCCGACAGTCGAGCCCGAGCCGACGGCCACGAAACAAAGCGAATTCGGGCTTGATCTCGGCGGCGGCGCTACAGTGGAGGCGATTCGCCAGCGCTGGATCACGATGAAAGCCAGTTTCGGACCGCTGCTGAGCGGCATGTATCCGGTTGCGGCGCGCGACTCTCGTTCCGCCAACAGCGGCTATCGGCTGGTGGTTGGCCCTCTGCCGAACAGCGCGGCGGCAGCCGGATTGTGTGCTCATTTCACCGCCGCCCGCACGGCCTGCAAGGCGGTCAAATTCGACGGCGACCAGCTTGCCCAGCAGTGATTGTCGCAGCCCCAGCGCAGCGCCATACTGATCGCATGAAGCTGTTTCTGCCGACCGCACGCGCAACCAATTGGCTATTGCTCGTCGGGTTTTCGGCGATCGGCTATGCGCTTTACATGCGTTATCTCGCCGTCGAGCAATCGCCGGTCGGACTTGCCTGCCAGGCCGGATTGAACACGTGGCTGTGCGTCACGCGTCAGATCACCATCGCGCTATTTACGTATTCAGCCTTTGGCTGGTGTGCCTTGATCGTCGCTACGCTCAATTTGCTGCGCCCGTCGCTTGTGCTTTTCGCGGTTGCGCTCGCCGCGGCCTGTTGCGGCGTCGTCCTCTACAATGCAGGCCTGTCTTCGTTGGCTGCGGGCCTGTTGGTCCTTAGCCTGGCACGTCGCGCACCCGAGCCAGACTGAAAGCAAGCCCCGCCAAGGCCACGCACAGCCAGAGTGACTGCCAATTGGCGAAGCCTTCATTGAACACGATATAAAATACTGAAAGCGCAACTACGACCGCTCCCGCAGTTTCCGCTGCCGGACGAATGCCCTTTGGTCGCGTCGCAACGACGCCGTGCACGAGAAACGGCACGATCGCTGCGGTGAGTGGCGCGAACGGAAAATCCCGGTAGCGCGGGTCAAATACCAGCCCGAGTGCGACTACGAATGCCAAAAGCATCGTAGCGGCCAGAATCGCCCCGGCCGACAGTGCGAGTGAATTCCGCTCTCGATATTCCTTGGGGCCGAACAGCCGAAAGAATGCCGGGACGGGAGTCGAACACATGATCGCCACACTGAGCACGATCGGCGCAGCGATAGCGACTGCGGCAAGTGCCAACGACCGTAACCAGGCGCCCAACCCGAGACTTTCAATCGGGATGTTCTCGATCGTCCAACCGATCAACGTCCCGCCAAAGAATGCATTTACGCCGACAGCAACCCAGAACAATAGCGGAGTATCTTTGGTGCGAACGCTGATCGCGGCGCAGAATACAATGACGGCGAACAAAATCCCGACGCCGCCCTGCCAAAGCCAACGCGGATGATTGGATACCGCCTGTGCCCCGGCAAATTTTGGCATGCGCGTCGCCGCATCGAAGAGCCCCCAATGGCCGCCAACTGTGCCTTCGAGCGCGCGCTTCCACGGCTGATCGAAGGCCTCGATGATGTTGACGTTGAAATTCCCGCGCTTGCTCAAAGCAAGCACGTCCTGCACCACACGTGCCTGGTTCGCCGGCGACGGTAACGCGCCCTCGCGCATGCGGCCGGCGCTTGGCCAGCCAACCTCCCCTATCAGCACTTCCTTGCCGGGAAATGCCGCGAGCACCTGACGGCGGATCGCCTCGACGTGAGCAACCGCATCGCTGGCCGGAACCGGGAAATCCTCCCAGTAAGGGAGAATGTGTATCGTGATGAAATCCACGGCGTTTGCCACGTCGTGATTGCGGAGCCAGAACTCCCAGACGTCGGCATAGGTCACCGGCACGCGCACACGCGCTTTGACCGCGCGAATAGTGTCAGTGAGGTCGGTAGCGGTCATATCACCGCGCAAAAGTACCTCGTTGCCGACCACAATCGAACGAATAGTGCCGGGGTATTTGTTGGCGAGCGCGACCGCTGTCTCAATCTGGTACTGGCTTTTGATCAGGTTGCTCGACAGCCACAGGCCCTGCATCACCTTCAATCCATGGCGGGCCGCAATGTCCGGAATCTGATCGAGTCCGAAATCGACCGAATAGGTGCGAACGCAGTCCGTAACCTGGGCCAGGCGCCTGAGATCCTCCTCAATTTGGGCGGGGGGGATGATGATGGACGGGTCGAGCGGGGTCTGGGCACCCCGGAAAGGGGTGTAGGAAACGCAATAGAGCTTTTCGCCACGACCGAACTGGAGCGGCATCAACAGCACCGGAGCGCCAAGCCAGGTCCAGACACCGGCTATGGCCACCGTCGCAAGGGCGAGGCAGGCAAAAGCATGACGCATCGGAAACCCAATTGGAGACATCAATAGCCGCCGACCGGCTTATCGCGCGACGCCGACCCTGCCAAGTTGGCACTCCTTAAGCAAAGAACGTTGTCGCGCTGGACAAAATTCGGCAGTTCAGGCCAAGTTCTATTTCTTCAAATTCTGCCCAGGATGCCGTCTGACCAAGGGACGAATTTACAAGATAGATTACCGCCGTATTAGCGTCCCAATCAGGTTGCAAACAGAGGGTTCTGGGACGGGCATAGGGGCCAAGATCAAACATCCGACGACGGGGACAATGCGGTTTTCTCTCAAGTTGCGTCAGTCTGCTGCCGTGCTTTGTTGCGTAGCCGGCTTGAGTCTCAGCGTTCCGGCCGCCTTCGCGCAAAGCGGTGGCAACGGCAAACCTCCCGAGCCGCAAAAGCAGCCGGCGGATACAGCTAAAGAAAGCCAGAAGAAAATCGACGAAATCGCCGAGGCGACACGCCTGTTGACCGGTCCGGCGGGCAATCCGGAGTGCGTCTGGCTTGGCCGCCGCGTGGTTACCCTTCTATGGCGGGACGATCTCGATACGGCCTTCCGCCACCTCGACCTTTACGACCGCTTCGGTTGCCCCAGTGCCCATATCCAGGCCACCTTCCGCTGCCTTGTCCGTCAGGGAAACATCGATCCCAAGGCTCAGGAAACCCTTAACGGGCGGGTACATGCTTGTTGGGTTAACCCAGGCCTGGAGCCGATCCCGGCGGAAGCCGCCGTCCAACCCGCTCCTGGCGCCACTTCCGGCGGAACCACCCAGCGATAACGAGCGTTTCCGTTAAGGAAAATTATTCAGGGTCCCCTGTCGGTGCCTAGGAATTGCCATGTCGTGTAGTTACTTGAATCTCTACCTTACGCCGCGCTACGCTGCATCCTTGCAGACGAAGTTTCGGCTGAGCCCAGGGGACGGGTTCGAGGGTCTGCCATCCAGCCCCACTTGGTTTTGAGTTCTATGCGCACCGTTGCTGCCGTCCTCGCCCTCGTGGCGTGCGTGCATGCCGGGTTGTGGGCATTAATGCGCGACAATGTTCGCGCCCCCAACTTCGACGGGCAGCTCGCGAGCGTTTCCTACGCACCATATGACGGTTCGTCTCATCCTGATTCCAGCCAGGCGCGCGCAGCACAGATTCGCGCCGATCTCAAAATGCTGGCGCCGCTCACACGCGCGGTCCGCACCTACTCATCAACCGGGGGCGTAGAGCTTGTGCCGGGCATCGCATCGGAATTTGGATTGCGGGTCACCGCCGGCGCCTGGATCGACAAAAATCAGGATCGTAACGAACGCGAAATCCGTTCAGTGATCGACCTCAGCAAACGTCATAGCAACGTCAACGGGATTATCGTCGGCAACGAAACCATTTTCCGTGGCGAGCAGAAGGTTAGCGACCTCATCCAGATGATTCAGCGCGTGAAGCGCTCGACTAACGTCCCGGTGACGACCGGCGAAATCTGGCATGTGTGGATCGAGCATCCCGAACTGGTCTCGGCCGTCGACTACATTGCCGCGCACATACTTCCGTATTGGGAAGGTTTTTCCGAAACACAGACCGTCGATCAGACGGTGTTGATCTACGACAAGCTTCGTCAGGCCTATCCCGGCAAGCGCATCGTCATTGCCGAATTCGGCTGGCCGAGTGCCGGTTACAATATGCACCGCGCAAATCCTGGCCGTATCGAGCAGGCTGTCGTGCTGCGCGATTTTGTGTCCCGCGCCGAAGCATACGGCATCGACTACAACATCGTCGAAGCAATCGACCAGCCGTGGAAAATCTTTGAAGGCGGCGTTGGCCCCTATTGGGGACTCTTCGATGCAGCGCGCCATCCGAAATTCGAATGGACCGGACCACTCACCGACCCCGATCACTGGCGTCTTGCCGCGATCGCCATTCTCGTGAGCGTCCTCTTGTCGTTGCCGCTGCTGGCGATGAGCACACTCACGCTCATGCAAACGGCCATGCTCGCCAGCGCCGCGAATATCGTAGGCGCCTGGTTTGCCGCTTTATTCGGTTACTGGAACGGACACTACTTCGTTCCAGGCGCCGCCTTCGCACTTGTTCTCGGCATGCTGCTGTTGATTCCTCTCATTGTGATTGCGCTCGCGCGCATCGAGGAAATTGCCGCCGTCGCATTCGGACGCAAGCCGCTTCGGCTGATTGCAAGCCCACCGCTTGCGCCCGATGCTGCATTCCCGAAAGTCTCGATTCACATCCCGGCCCATAACGAGCCGCCGGAAATGCTCAAGCAGACGCTCGATGCAGTCGCCCGGCTCGACTACCAGAATTATGAATGCATCGTCGTTATCAATAACACGCCGGATCCTGCGCTATGGCTGCCGATCGAAGAGCACTGCCGCACACTTGGTGAGCGCTTCAAGTTCATCCGCGCCGACAACATCGTCGGCTTCAAGGCCGGCGCGTTGCGTCTTGCCCTTATTCATACCGCCGCCGATGCAGAGGTGATCGGTGTCATCGACGCCGACTATGTCGTCCAGCCCGACTGGATCAAGGACTTGGTGCCGCTGTTCCGCGATCCGAACGTGGGCCTGGTGCAAGCGCCGCAGGATCACCGCGATGGCGAACGAAGCGTCATGCATCACGCCATGAACGGCGAATACGCCGGCTTTTTCGACATTGGCATGGTGCAGCGGAATGAAAATAACGCGATTATCGTACACGGCACGATGTGCCTGATACGGCGTGCTGCGATTGAGGCCGCCGGCGGGTGGTCGAGCGACACGATCTGCGAGGACACCGATCTTGGCCTCACGCTGCTCGAGCTCGGCTGGCAAGCCCATTACACCAACAAACGTTACGGCCACGGCCTGTTGCCTGACAGCTTCGAAGCCTACAAGAAGCAGAGGCACCGCTGGGCCTACGGCGGATTCCAGATTCTCAAGAAGCATTGGCGCCGCTTCCTGCCCGGCAGCAGCCGGCTGACGCGCGAGCAGAGGCGTGAGTTTGCCCTCGGCTGGTTAAATTGGCTTGGCGCCGAAAGCATTGGTGTCGCGGTTGCCATCCTCAATATCGCGTGGGTGCCGGTGGTCGCGTTCCTCGATATTGCCGTGCCCGATCGCATTCTGACCGCCCCAATCATCGTGAGCTTCATCGTATCGGTGGTGCATTTCGCGACCCTCTATCAGCTGCGCGTGCGTCCTCGCATGGGCCAGCTGCTCGGATCTGTTTTCGCCGCGATGTCGGTGCAATGGACAGTTGCGCGGGCGGTCAGCTTCGGAGTTATCAAGGATCACTTGCCCTTCGTACGTACCTCCAAGGGCGGGATGAGGCGCTCGACCGATTTCCACGCTTTCTGGGAAGCTGTGCTGGCGGGCCTCCTCATCCTCGGCGCGATCGTACTGGTGATGACAAACTACAAGGAAATCCGCGAGATCAATATTTTCGCCGTGGTGCTCCTGGTGCAGAGCCTGCCGTTCATCGCGGCCGTAGGTCTCGCCGTCATCGAACGGACGCGGTTTAACGAATTCGCGTACTGGCGGAGCCTCGAGACGCGTGTTGCCGAGTTGCTGCCGATCACGCGGCGTAGCGCAACGATCGCAGAAACGACGCGCACAGCCCCGGCACCGAAGCCGGGAGAACTGGTGCAGTAACGTTTGATTATTTGGCGAGCGCCGTCTCGACCAGTTTCACCCAATACGATGTTCCGAACGGAATCGCATCATCGTTGAAATTGTACGCGGGGTGATGCAACCCGGCACTGTCGCCGTTGCCGACCCAGATGAAGGCGCCCGGGCGCGCGTTGAGCATGTATGAGAAGTCTTCCGCGCCCATCATCGGTGGTAACGACGTATCGACCCTTTCCCGACCGGCAATCTGGCCTGCCACCGACGCGGCGAATTCAGTCTCCCGTTCGTGATTAACCAGCACCGGATAGCCGCGCCGATAAGTGAGCTTGGCTTTCGCGCCGTAGGCCGCCGCCGTATTCTCCACTACCACAGGCAACCGTTTCTCCAGAAGTTCACGTACGTCGGCCGCGAGGCTGCGCGCGGTCCCGCGCAGCTGTACGGTCTGCGGAATAACATTGTCGGCGTTGCCGGCACGAAACATGCAGATCGATACGACCGCCGATTTCAGTGGATCGACATTGCGTGAAACGACCGACTGGATGGCGTTGATGATCTGCGCGCCGACAAGAACTGTGTCAATGCCAAGATGCGGGCGTGCCGCGTGGGCGCCAACGCCTTCGATATCGATGGTGAGGGAATCCGCCGCCGCCATCATCGGCCCGGGACGGATACCAAAGGTGCCGACCGGCATGCCGGGATAATTGTGCATGCCGTAAACCTCGCCGATGCCGAAGCGATCCATCAGCCCGTCGTCGACCATTTCCTTGCCGCCGCCGCCGCCCTCTTCCGCCGGCTGGAAAATCACCACCGCGGTCCCTGAGAAGTTGCGGGTTTCGGTGAGATAACGCGCTGCGCCGAGCAGCATGGCCGTATGGCCGTCATGGCCGCAGGCGTGCATCTTTCCGGCCGCGGTCGACTTGTAGGGGAGATCGTTGGCCTCCTCGATTGGCAGCGCATCCATGTCGGCGCGCAATCCAATTGTCTTTCCCGAGGACCCTTTGCGCCCGCGGATCACGCCGACCACGCCCGTGCGGCCCAGGCCGGTTACCACCTCGTCACAACCGAAGGCCTTGAGTTTCTCGGCGACCGAGCCCGCCGTGCGTTGGACATCGAACAGCAGTTCGGGATGGGCATGCAGATCGCGCCTCCATGCGGTGATTTCGCTGTGCAGGTCGGCGACGCGATTGACGATCGGCATGGCACTCTCCGGGCGGCGTTGGCCCCATGTACTCTAGCAAATCGCGGGCCCGGCGCGAGTTCAAAGGCCGCATGCGCCTATTGACCGCGCGGGCGACCACCCCTACACAGCCCCGCAGCGCTTGATCCCGGCACAGTTTGTCCGCGCGCCTTGATTGGGCGTCGGTGTCAAATTTCGGATAAGATCATGCGTCTGGTGGCGGGCGCGTAGCTCAGTGGTAGAGCACTTGACTTTTAATCAAGTGGTCGATGGTTCGATCCCATCCGCGCTCACCAATATTTCCAGAGGCTATTGAACCTTCTCCCGTATTCAAGAAAACAATAATTATCCGTAGGCACACCGCCACAAGCGAATATGCTTCGTTAGCTATTATTCCGGACGGTATTGAGGTTGTGCGATCATGCAAACGCACCCACTAGCGGACCTGCTTCCAGTTCCCCAGACTAATGTTTATGCACGTCATCGCCTGGGCCATTATCATTTGCTGTCTGGTATGCATTTTTGTGATTGCGTCAAAACAACTATGAGATGCAAGCCCTAGCCCAATGACGGCTACAACATGCGCAAGCACGTCGTGCCCAGCCTCACCGTGTGAGGCGAAATGCTGTGGTGAACGATGGTCGGCAGTGCTGCGGAATCTCGTGAGCGTTGTCGGCATCGCCGTCGTTTCGCTGGCGACGCCGGCGCTGGCTACACCCGTGAACGACAAAGACCAACCATCCAAACGCCAGGTAACGCGTCACTGGCACGGTTACGGTTACTTGCCGGGCTACCGGACGCCCGAAATGATCGAACGTGAGCGCGCGAGACACTACTACCGGGTGCACGGGCCGCGATACTACGGCCCGGCGTGGCCGGGCTTTTATCGTGGCCGCTGGAATGGCGGCGGCTTTGGCCCATGTTGGACACAGACGCCCATAGGACCGATGTGGAATTGTGGCCGATAATGCCGCGCACAAGAGCGCCGGATCGATGATGCCGCCATGACTTCAGCGAAGGCGCAAATCGTTCTGATCCCGCACGATAATGCCGGCGGCAGCCTCGAGACGTTCGTGGTTGTGACGGTCAGCCTCGCGCTCCTGGTCTTCGCGATGATGCGCACCTACCGAAACGGTGACCTGGACTTAGCCTTGAGCTGGATTGCGAGACAATTTCGAAGATTGTTCGGACGTTGATGGATGCGGCCGATGTTCAAGGCGTTTTGGCTGTCTACTTCGTACACAGCTTGTCGAGCGGTTAGGAGATACCAAAACCGGGCAGTGCCCTAATTTGAATTTTTCGTCGGAGCTATTGGACCTGCCGAGGAACCAACATTCTTGTTTGGCTTCGGTTGTGGTTTGCGTTTTTCAATCGCTTGATCGGCAATTTCCGCACCGCGATTGTCCTTGCGTATTAGCCGATCATACTGGCCGCTTATGCTGCTTTGAAGAACATGATTGTGCTGAGCCTGCACAGGGGAACCGAGCAACAGGACAATCAATGCGACGACGGGGTAGCTGATTTTGATTTTCATCGTCATTGTGACTTTTTTCGCCCACTTACCCGCTCGTTTATGTTATGTGCAGCAAGACCATGGGTACAAGCTTGTGGGGACACCAGCAAACCCGAAGAATAAGTCGTAGTGAAGTACCATTAGTGAGGTGGCAGGTGAGCAACATAGTCAGCGAACCTCTGAGAGGTCAGGCGCTATTTGACAGGATTTGGAAGTTTGCGCTCAGGCGGCTGTTAATTCCTCTTTGTGGGCTCGCCCCATTCGCATATTTCTTTCCCAAAATTGCATTGTTTTACATTGCCTGTGGCCTGTACGACGTCAGTCGTAATCATGGACTGAAATTATCGACGCTGCGGCGCTACTTCATCGGCAACGGCTTCCTCCTCTGGTTGCTTTCACCCATCAATGTCGTACTCGATTTACTCTCGCTGCCATACATCAACAAAGGCGTCTATCGTCTGGAAGATCTGCCGCCAGATCATCAGAAGGAAGTGAGACGCCTCATCCAGGTCACGAACGAGGCCGATCTCGTCCACCAGGTTGAAGAGCGGGCAAAGCAGCACAAACGTGCGATGTTTTTTTGGCGAAGCTATGGTGTCAAAGTCGACACAATCGTGAATGTTCCCGGCTTCGATGAGCCCTGGAACTATGTCAAGACTATTGGGCTATCCGTCTTCAACAAGAAGATCACGACTTCTCCCCACTTCGGGTGGCTGCGCCCGACCTTGCGGCTTTTGTATAACATCAACGACATTAAGGATAAGTCTGCGTACATCGTAGTCGGCGACAAGACCCACTATTGGTGCGAGGACAAACTGTTCATTTTCGACGACACGTTGCTGCATGTGTCCGCCAACGAGACCGACCAGCTGCGGTACTGCATGTTCGTCGATATTCTTCGCCCATCGCACTTCCCGCGCATAATGTCAGCTGTCGTCGCAGTCGAGGGCTATCTGAACAAGACGTTCAAACTCATCTCCTACAGCGGCTGGACGCTCGTCGAACGACAGTGATCCCCAGCGATGGCCGCTTTGGGTCATGAGCGAACGTTGCGGATGTCCGCGTGAGGTCTGCTCATGCCTGGGTTGTTCGCGTTGATCGGCGGACCAATCACGATGGCGATGGCGCCAAAGGAGGAGCACGAATGTCCGCCTTGGGCCAGTAGCGGAAATTTGGCTTATACGGTTCCGTGAAGCGAAGCTGCTCCTGCGGCGCTCAAGGATAACCGCCAGAACTAAAACCGAGAGCGCTTGATGCTGCGGTTTGTTGGATGCGTTCTTGTTGTTCACCTGCTGACGGCGACGGGCCTAACAGCGCAGGAAGCCGCCGATACCTCCGAGCGCCCTTCGATAGCAGGCGATAGCAAAGCGACTCGAGAAGTGCAGCAGTCAGTCTGCCTCCTCGTCGAATCGGCGGCTCTTTCTAGCGGACTACCGATCGAATTCTTCGTCCGATTAATTTGGCAAGAAAGCCGATTCCACCCCGCGGCTGTCGGCCCATCAACGCGAAGAGGCAAGCACGCGTTGGGAATTGCTCAATTCATGCCCGCCACAGCAGCCGAACGCAATCTACTCGACCCACTAAATCCCGTAGAGGCGTTGCCGAAGGCAGCCGAGTTTCTCAGAGATTTGCGCGGCCAGTTTGGTAACCTCGGCCTTGCGGCAGCTGCCTATAACGCGGGACCCGGTCGCGTCCGCGCGTGGATAGCTGGCAAAGCCTCAATGCCAGCTCAGACGCGCAACTATGTGGAAGCGGTGACCGGTATTTCAATTGACGCATGGGCGGCGGGCCGGAGCTTGGAGACAAAGGCCGAAAGCAGAATTAGTTGTGAAACGCTGATGGCAAAACTCAAACAACCCCCGACAACCTTCCTTGCCGCGCTCCAGCAGCACATAGTCACGGGCGCTGTTCAACCTTGGGGGGCCATTCTTGGCGCAGACAGATCGCGATCGGAAATCTTGGATCGATACGCCGCACTCCAGCGGCGTTTTGCGGCAGTGCTCGCAGGACGGGACCCCATTCTGCTTGAACGCGGACGGGGTCCCCTACCTCGTTATCAAGTCAGGGTTGGCGCGGATTCGCGCGCGGCCGCAAATGATGTGTGCAAAAGAATTCATCTGGCCGGAGGTGACTGCGTGGTCCTTCGTAATCCCGGCAGTTAGTACGGCACGATGTCCCCGTTCAAATATTCAATGACCTTGCACGTTCAGGCGACAGCGGTGCTGTAGTATCCTGGATCTCGTCGAATGCTGCGCGCGCCTACTGCGGCTTGATGATGCGGTAAAGTTGAAAACGATCGCCATCGGCGACAAGTTTCAGGCGGGATGGATCCGGATTAGGCGCGTCGTCCTCGGTAAATAGGATGTAGATAAAATCAAATTTCGTCCAATTGAGCCAAAATGCAGGCGTGTCTGCCAGCGGGTGCTCGGCAGCGACGATAAGTTGCGCCGTCGAGGGTGGTGTACCGTCCTGTATATCGGCGAAATCACGATACGCGGGGCGAACGTGCACCACTTGCTTACCGGCAACCGTGAAAAGCGTTGTGACCAGCGCAGAACGCTCGATTGTGGCGATGCAGGCAGCGTGGACGAGACCAAGATCACGCACGTCATCGCCAAAACTGCGATCGGCATAGGCAACAAAGACTTTTGAGCCTGGTGCAATTCGGCGCACCGAGGAACGAAACTCACTGGTGGAATCCGATAGTTGCGACCAGTTGTAATCGATCTCAAGAACCCGACCGGCGATTAAGACAACGAGAACCGTCAAAAAACCACGCCACACCAGACGACGGCGCACGTCCAGCTCGCCACAGGCAAAAATCATGAATGCAACGCCAAGCGGGACACGTTCATCGGTCATGTAGGTGTCAAACATCACTCGTGGCAGAGCAAGGTAGACTGCGCCCCCTACAACAAGCAGGACCAGAGCCAGCGGATGGATCTGCAGAACGCGATGGCGCGTCGCCCAAATTGCGCTCGCGGCCATGACGATGATAAGCGCGAAAGCAGCTATATCGGAGTAGTTCTCGAAGACATACATCAGCCCGTCCATCTTGCCGCGTTGCTCCCAGGACGTAGCGGAAACGAGCTGCATAGTCGGGCTGGCATAGAGCATTGGGGCGATAGCGAGAAATGGCAGTCCGCCGACAATGAAATCCATAATCCGACTCGGCCATGGTTCAAGCCGCTGCGCCCACAGCCTTAAAATCTCGAATGAGAGCAAGCCAATTCCGTAGATGCCAAGTGCCGAGAGATGGCAAAAGAAAAGAACAACGACACAAACAGTCGATAATGCAAAGCGTAACGGCCATGGATCCTCGCGGAAGGCGACCCAACCGGCCAAGGCCCACAATGATACCCCGACCCCGAACAGATAATTCATCAACCCAACGAGAAAGACATAATTGTAAAGCAGAGGAATGGCGAACAACGGTAAAACTGACCAGCGACCGATCAGTGCCCGGTTGAGCATCAGAACGCCCGATATGATGAGTGCAAACATCGCAACAATAAATATTTGGCCGGCGAAATAAATGTTCATGACACCAGCCAGCGGCGGCACGACAAGATCCATGGTCAGATTGGGAATCATCTGCCAATTTAACTCGTAGAATTGTGCAAGCTGCTGGTTCTCCGTTAGCGTTGCGATCACCTTCATCCGCGCCAGATGATTGACGTAGTCTGACAGCGGTGGCAGCGGATGCGTCCAGATCGGTATGGATATGAGCAACGTGAACGCGGCGAAAAGGATCGCAACTTGTGGGCCAGTAACTCCTGACGTACGAAACCGCCGCGGCAGCGCTGTCGGCTTCGCTGGCTTGTTTGGCCAAAGCATGGATGGTCTCACGCGATCCCTTAAGTGGTTGATTTCGCCTGAAAAGGCCTACACCGTCAAATGCTGTACGAGTAATGGTTTGCCGATCTAAATTATTCAAAAGGCGTGCTGGGCGAATATCTATTGCGCTACCTTGGAGTGCAGATCCTGCGATCAACTCATTGAAGTCGTCGTCGAGTGACCAGACCTCAAATCTCCCTATATTTGTACTTTCTGCATCGGCCTTAAGGTTACTTACCGAACGAAATCACTTTATCGGCGGCACCGAATAAGCTTGGCGCAATGCCGTCAGCTTAAGGCGGCGACCGCGCGGATGGTCTGCCCCAAGCCCTGACGCGCGATTCATCTTGAACCAGCCTTTTAAGGGCCGCTCTCCGTCCCCGCTGAAGCGGCCCGTTTCTTTAGAGCATCCGGATTGTCGCTATCGCCGGCATCGAAATTGACGCAAGCATCAGTTTCGTTTGTACAAAGTTCCAGTGCGCAACACTCATTTTTCCTCAACTGTTGCGCCGCGGTCATAGCGATAAAGCCGCTCAAAGTTTAACACTGCAACGAAGCGGGGGCCTGGGGGGCTAGCTCCGCTTGGGCGGTCGCCAGCCGGGGTAGAATGCCACACTGCCACGACTGGGACCGCCTCCGTATTTGACAACAGCCAACGCTCGCCTTTTTGGCGATGCACCTTTGGCGGCGTCGCCAACAGCGAATTCCGGGGGGTCTTGCGTCCGGATGCGGCATGGCGCCTGCTAAAACGCCATCCACCATCTCGTCCCGCCGGCGCCAATTATTGTTTGGGGTGTGAGCTACTTCACAGAGCAATTCGGGCTGTCGGGTCATGGTGCGCGAACGGGATGTCGATCCCTTTAACCAGGGTGTCCCCAATTTCGGCAAACCGTAGGGACTGCTCCCGGCGGTCCCTTTTTATTTTGCGGCGTTTTCCCACATCGTCGACAATCTGCTCCCTGCGGCGCAACAATACGGCAGGAGGCCGCCGTTTGTCGCGCGGACGGCGCGGGATATCGATGAGTCACATTCTGTCGCAAAAGTTTAAGGTTCCGGCCACCACAGTTTCATCAAAGCGTCTCCTCGCTGCCACTATACGCAGTTACTCCCCACCCACGGCGGGGGAGAAAATGGAGGCCGTGATATGCACCTACATGAAGATTGGGCGAGACTTTCCGCCCTGCGCGCTTTCGCCAACCCCATACGCTGTCCTATTTGCGGCGACCTGCTGGTCGCGCCGATCGCATCCGAGTTCATCGAAAGTGGAGAAATCCGCCACCACTGGGAATGCGACGCCTGTGGCGAGCCTTCCAGCACCTCCATACCGCTGACCTCTCATTGAGGCCCCCGCGGGCGCCATGCAACACCGGGAATAGGTGGTAAAGTACGGTGTTTGCACGAAGGGTGCGTCCACGCACTCCTAGGAGGAGCTAAATATGAAAACGACGATTTTGCTAGCTTGCGTTGCCGCACTCGCCATCGCCAGCCCGGCATTGGCAGCCAATGTCAACATGAAGGCTGATCTGAAGGGCGCAAGCGAAGTTCCGCCGACCGACAGCAAAGGCACGGGTTCGGTAACCGCGACCTTTGATACCGCCAGCAAGAAATTATCATGGAAGGGCACTGTTTCCGGCCTCAGCGGCCCGGCGACCGCGGCGCATTTCCATTCCGGCGAAGTCGGCAAGAACGGCGGCGTGGCTGTCCCAATCGCGGGCGCCGACAAAGGCACGTTCGAAGGTTCGGCGACACTCACCGATGCGCAGGCCGAGGAGCTCATGTCGGGCAAGTGGTACGTCAACGTCCACACCGCAGCCAACAAGGGCGGCGAAGTCCGCGGCCAGGTTACCAAGTAGGGTACCAGGCAGACCCCGATCGCTTCGGCAAAATCCCGCCGGCACCTTGCCGACGGGATTTTTGTTTCGTAATCACAAGTCTGAAGAAAATAAAATTGTTTTATTCAGTCGACCCAGGGCTTAGGCCGCTGCCCTAGATTTTTCCCTACATCTCTTTCGACGAGCGCGGGCACGGCCATGCCTTGACCATTGCCTCGCCAGCTAACAGCCTGAAATCCTCATGCAGCCGAGCGGGCTGGCTGTCGATGTACTGAACCACAACGCGCATAACTTGAAATAGCGTTATGTCGGTGGGGAGGCACTTGGCCAATCCAAGCGCGATGCCGTCAACCAATCCAAAACATCGCCCTTGCAGGAAAGGATCTTCATTTTTTGATCTAGCGAGAAAGCTACGACATCCAGGCATGACGTAGTTCGCTGTGTTGATATTAACATGTCCCTGTCCGAAGGCTGCTGTCGTAAAGACAGTGGAGACCTGTGACGCACCAAACAACGCCAATGCCGTGATCGCGCACAAAAGATTCGTTTTCTTCGCCAAGCCCCCTCCCAACGTCCCGAAGGACAAGATCCACTGAGGCATGCTGCCTCTTCTGTCGACCCGCTTCAATGCGAAAACGCCTCGGTTTTGCCCGTCGCGGTGTCGGTTCCAGCATGAAGTCTTGAGTGGCCTCACTTAACCCGACCCTGGCCGCGGGTTTTCATTGGAGAGAACGCACTTGGCGGCGGGCCGCTTCCGGTTTTATGGTCATCGTAAATCCCGTTCGGTCTTTCGTGAAAGTGAGGTTGTGTCCATGGCGCGTACGAATGGCGGCTCCGCCCCCTTCCTGATTTCCGGTGGCGGTATCGGCGGGCTGATCACCGCCTACGCGCTTGCCCATCAGGGCTTTCCTGTCCGGGTTTTCGAGCAGTCGCCCGAATTCCGTGAGGTCGGCGCCGGTATCCAGCTTGGTCCAAACATCTTTCGTGTGCTGGAGAAGGTCGGCCTGAAGGATGCGATCCTGGCCGACGCCCACCGTCCGCCCGCCCAGGAAATGCGGGACGCGCTGACTGGAAAGTTGATTACCAATATCCCGCTTGGCGATGCGTTCCAGAAACGGTTCGGCCAGCCCTATGGCGTCACCCACCGGGCCGATATCCATGGCACGTTCCTCAAAGCCTGCCAGGGCAGCAATCTGATCGCACTGGAAACGAGCCGCCGTGTCGACGCCTTTAAGGATCACGGTGACCACGTTTCTGTCTCGCTCAACAATGGAGAGACCGTCGAAGGCCGCGCTCTGATCGGCTGCGACGGCATGTGGTCGAAGATCCGCGAGAGCCTGGTCGGCGACGGCAAGCCGCGAGTGTCTGGACACATTGCCTACAGAGGCGTTCTCAAGCGCGAGGACGTGCCGAAGGATCTCTGGCGTCCCGATGTTGTGCTGTGGGCCGGACCGCGTACCCATTTCGTGCATTACCCATTGCGGCGAGGCGAACTTTACAATCTGGTCGCAGTCTTTCACTCCGATCATTACGAGGAAGGCTGGAATGCCGAAGGCAGCAAGGACGTCATGTGGCAGCACTTCAAAATGCAGGTGCCGCAAGTGCTGCGGATGCTTGAGCGGATCGAGACGTGGCGTATGTGGGTCTTGTGCGATCGCGAGCCGGTGAAGAACTGGACATCGGGCCGTGTTGCACTGCTGGGCGATGCCGCCCATCCGATGTTGCAATATCTCGCGCAAGGCGCATGCATGGCGACCGAGGATGCGATCGTGCTGGCGGAGAAGGTTGCTGCGTCACCCGACGATCCGGCCAAGGCCTTCAAGGCTTATGAGCAGGACCGATACTTGCGCACCGGCCGCACGCAAATCATGGCGCGTGTCTACGGCGAGGTTTATCACGCGCGCGGCGTTAGCGCCGAGTTGCGCGAACTGGCGCTGGCCCCCCGCACGGCCGAGGAAAGTTACGAGAGCATCGCCTGGCTTTACGACGGCCCGTAGAATTGCGTGTCCCGGGCGCAGCGCAGCACGAGGGTGATGCGCTGCGCTTTGTACTGCATCGCATCCGGGGCACGATCCCTTAAGCCGCCTGCGCGCGCGGGTGTGCGGCCGGCTGATCGAGGTTTGCACTCCAGGCGTCGTAACCATAGAGCCAACTTGTATCGCCGCCGCGCTCGTCCCGCATCCATGTATTGGCGCTCGAGATCGCCTGCACGACAGATGTGCGCGGCTTGCGATGATCCTCGTAGCGTTTGAACGCGCCCTCGATGTCCTCACCATTCACCGCATCAAGGCAGCGTGCAAGAATGGCGGCATCCTCAATCGATGTCGCCGCTCCTTGCGCCATATAGGGTGTCATCGGATGCGCGGCATCGCCGAGCAACGCCACGCGCCCATCGCTCCAGTACGGCAACGGTTCGCGCTCGAGGATCGCCCACTTGTGGCAATCCGGGCACGCCCCCAGCACATTGCGCACATCTTGATGGAAACCTTCGTAGGCTTCGCGCAGTTCCTTTACGTCGCCTTTGGCCGACCAGGATTCCCGCGTGAGCCACTCCGCCGGCTCCGGCACGCTGGTGACGAAGTAAACCTCACTCTTCGCTTTGGTCGTGTAATAGATGACGATGTGGCGATCGGTACCCCACCATTTCGTGCGTGAGGGGCCGATATCGAAACCGCCCATTAATTTGGCCGGAAACACTGCACGGTAGGCAATGCGGCCCTTGTGGATCGGCTCGTCAGGGCCAACCACGATATCGCGCACGGTGGAATGGACGCCGTCCGCCCCGATCACGGCGTCAGCCGTGGCGCTGCTGCCGTCTTCGAAGCGCAACGTCACTTGCCCGCGCGCCTGATCAAGCCCGACCAGTTTCTTGCCGAGATGGATGATCTCGGCCGGGACGGCCGAGGCCAGTGCATCGTGCAGATCGCCGCGATGCATGCAGAGATAGGGAGCGTTGTAGAGGGTCTCCGGCATCGGCAGCTCGCGCGTGATCTCACCGGTGGTGCCGTCGCGGTTGAGATGCGAATAAGGCGCAAACGACGTCTTGCGCAGCCGTTCCTCGATTCCGATGCCGCGCAGCACTTTCATCGAGTTGGGCATCATCTGGATGCCCGCCCCGATCCGCGCGAACCGCGCCGCCTGCTCGTAAACATGGACGTCGATACCGACGCGTCGCAGCGTCGCCGCCACAGCCAGACCGCCCATGCCCGCGCCGACCACGGCGACCGAGAGTTTTTTCTTCATTGCGTCCTTTTTTGGTCTTTCGCTGGTCGTCGCCAGCCGTTACTTCCGCGGAATACCCGCCTTGTCGACCACGTCGTTCCACTTTTTGATGTCCGCTGTCAGGCGCGCCATCAGTTCGGCTGGCGTACTCGCTTTCGCGACGACTCCGACTTTGGCGAGCTGCTCTTGCACATCCGGCATGGCAAGGACCTCGCGCATAGCCTTATTCATGATATCGATGACCTCTTTCGGCGTGTCCTTCGGCGCGCCAACACCGTTCCATGAGATCACCTCGTAGCCTTTGACTCCGGCCTGATCGGCAGTTTGCACGCCCGGCAGCAGCCGGGATGGCTGCGGGCTGGAGCTCGCCAGAATGCGCAACTTGTTGTCTGCGACCTGCCCCGCCACTGCCGGCGGGAAATCGATCATCAGCTGCACGTCATTGCGCAACAACGCCACCACGATATCCGGTGAGTTCTTGTACGGAACGATCTGCACATTGAGGCCCGCCAGCGACTTGAACAGCTCGCCGCCAAGATTTTGCGTGCTGCCGGCGGCGATCGTCCCGACATTCATCGTTCCGGGGCTGGCTCTTGCTGCCTTGATGAAATCGCCGAGTGTCTTGAATTCGGATTGGCTATTGACCACGAAAACCAGGTCGAAGGTGCCGGCCATCGAGACCATCGCGAAATCCTTCACCGGGTCGAACGGCAGGCTCTGGAAGGTCGCGACGCTGATGGCTGCGCCGTTGGTCACCCACGCCATTGTGTAGCCGTCGGGCGGCGCCGTGATCACCGCGCGTGCGGCCGCGATACCGCCGGGGCCCGGCATATTTTCGACAACGACACGCTGATTGAGTTTCTGGCTAAGCTTGTCAGCAAGAATACGCGCCGTGACGTCGGCAACGCCGCCGGCGCCAAACGGCAGCACGAGCTTGATCGGTTTTTCCGGCCAGGCGGCCTTAGCCTGCGGTGCGGCGACCACGGCAATTGCCGCCAGCATCAACAGCGCAGTCCGGCGCGCGACCACTGCAAAAAGCCCCTTCATCATGAGCGTGTCCTCCAGGATTTTCTTTGTTCTATATTTCTCACTTGAAACCATAAAGCTGCGCGGGATTGTCCACCAGCAGACGTTTTTGCGCCAGCGGATCGGGCGCAAATTGCGGCACCAGATCGACAAGGTCTGCCTCATCGGCCTCATGGGTTGCGTTCGGGTGCGGAAAGTCGGTGCCCCACAATACCCGCATAGGGGCCGCTTCGACCAAGGCATGCGCAATCGGCACGGCTGCCGTGTAAGGTGGCATGGAGATGCGCTCGGAGCCGCACACCTTGATCCAGCAATTTTCGAGGCGCGAAAGCTCAATCAGTGCAAGCAGCGGCGGCTGATCGATACCCGCCGCCGACGGCACGCGGCCCATGTGATCGACGACAAAAGGCAGCGGCAGTTTCCGCATCATCTCCGAAAGCGGGACGATATCGGGTGCGTCCACGTGCAGCACCACATGCCAGCCGCGCCCCTTTATGCGCTCGATGACGTGATTGAATACCGCCAAGTCGGGAGCGCCACCGAGATGTTTGACAAAATTAAAGCGTACCCCACGCACGCCACCGCGATCGAGCGCGTCGAAATCCTTGTCGGTGAAGGCGTCGTCGACGATAGCGACGCCGCGATAGCGCCTGGGATCCGAGGCGATGCAATCGAGCATCGCGGCATTGTCGGTACCGTGGCAGCTCGCCTGCACAATCACCGCGCGTTCGACCCCCAGATGCGCATGCAATGCCGCCAGCATTTCCCGGGGCGCGTCGGCCGGGGTGTAGCGCCGGTTCGGCGCATAGGGGAACTTCGCCGCCGGGCCGAAGACGTGGCAATGCGCATCGCAACTGCCAGCCGGCAACTTGAAGCGCGGCTTGCGACGGTGGTCGAGAAATCCAGCGTGGACGTTCATGCGGGTGCCTTTAGCCAAGCGGGACGGATGAGACAACCCTCACAGAGGCCGCAAATCGCCCTGCACCCAGCCTGCCTCACTCACAGCCTTGAATTCCGCGAAACGGCCGGCTGCGATGGCCTCGCGCATTCCGGCCATCAGCGTCTGGTAGTAGGCAAGATTGATGCTCGAGAGCAGCACCGCCCCCAGCATCTCGTTGGCCTTGGTGAGGTGATGCAGATAGGCGCGCGAGTATTTATGCGTAGCCGGATGCGTACTTTGCTCATCGAGCGGGCGTGGGTCATCGGCATGGCGGGCGTTGGCAAGATTGATCGGACCGAAACGCGTGAAGGCCATGCCGTGGCGGCCGTTGCGGGTCGGCAGCACGCAATCGAACATGTCGATACCACGATGAACCGCTTCGAGCAGATCGTGCGGCGTGCCAACTCCCATAAGGTAGCGCGGGCGACGCTCGGGCAGCATTGGCGCGGTTTCCGCGACGATTTTGAGCATCATCTCCTGCGGCTCGCCGACCGCAAGCCCGCCGATGGCGTAACCCTGAAAATTCATCCCGGTCAGTTCGCGCGCGCTTTCCGCCCGCAACCCCAAATCGTCGCCGCCCTGGACGATTCCGAACAGCGCATAGCCTTCCCGCGCGTGGCTTTCGAAACTGCGTCTGCTGCGTTCGGCCCAGCGCAGCGACAGCTGCATCGCGCGCGCAATTTCCTCGCGCCCTGCCGGCAGCTTCAGGCATTCGTCTAGCTGCATGGAAATGTCCGCGCCGAGCAGCGTCTGGATCTCGATTGCACGCTCCGGAGAGAGTGCGACCATGGCGCCGTCGAGATGCGAGCGGAACGTTACGCCGCGCTCGTCGAGCTTTCGCAGATCGGACAGCGACATGACCTGGAAGCCGCCCGAGTCGGTCAAAATGGGCAGTGGCCAGTTCATGAATTTGTGCAGACCACCCAGCGCGGCAATGCGCTCAGCGCCGGGCCGCAGCATCAAATGATAGGTGTTACCGAGCACGATCTCGGCCCCGGTCGCGCGCACATCGTCCGGCATCAGACCCTTCACGGTGGCCTGCGTGCCGACCGGCATGAAGGCGGGGGTCTGTACCGTGCCGTGCAGCGTAACGACCTCGCCGCGGCGGGCAGCGCCGTCAGTCGCGATCAGCTCGAAGGAAAATGCTTCGCGCATCACGCACTCATATCAGAATGACGGCAACGCGTGTCCCGGACGGGGCGCAGCACCCACTCCGTTCATTCTGGCAAAAGCGGGAATCCAGAGTATCCGCATCAGAAATCTATTGCTCCGAGTTTCCACTTTCGCGAGGACTAGCTGACATTTTCATTGTTGTATGTGCGACGGATACAATAGACAGGCGTCGCCATAGGAATAGAAGCGATAGCCTGCCCGGATCGCGTGCGCATAGGCGCGTTGCATTGTGTCGAGGCCACTGAAGGCTGCGACCAGCATGAACAGCGTCGAGCGCGGCAGGTGGAAATTGGTCAGCATCACGTCGACGGTGCGGAATTTGTAGCCCGGGGTGATGAAGATCGCGGTCTCGCCGGAGAAGGCATGCAGCGTCCCATCGTCCTTGGCCGCGCTTTCCAATAGCCGGAGCGCGGTCGAGCCGACCGCCACGATCCGCCCGCCTTTGGCGCGGGTGGCGTTGAGCGCCGCGGCGGTTTCCGCTGAAACCGAACCGAACTCGGCATGCATCCTATGGTCTTCAGTGTCGTCAGTTTTGACCGGTAAAAACGTCCCGGCCCCGACGTGCAGCGTCACCTTGTGGAGGCCAATGCCGCGCTCCATAAGCCCCGCGAGCAGCTTGGCCGTAAAATGCAGGCCGGCTGTCGGGGCCGCCACCGAGCCGTCCTCACGGGCAAACAAGGTCTGGTAGTCGGCCCGATCCTGCTCATCCGGGGCCCGCCGTGAGGCGATATAGGGCGGCAGAGGCATTTCGCCGCGCTCGGCGATGGCCTGGTCCAAAACGGGCCCATGAAAGGAAAACGAGAGGGTTATCTCCCCTCCTTCGTCCTTACGCGAAACCTGAGCATCAAGCTCACCGAGAAAACAAACTTTTCCCTCAGTCCCGAGCCGCAAGGTATCACCAACCTGAAGCTTCTTGGCCGGTTTCACGAAGGCGCGCCAATGCGAGCCATCCAGGCGCTTGTGTAGTGTGGCCTCGATGGCGGGTTCGGTATCGCCCCGCCCGATGCGCCGGCCCACAAGCCGCGCCGCGATGACTTTGCTGTCGTTGACCACCAGGCAGTCGCCCGCCCGCAGCAGGTTCGGCAGGTCAGCGATGCCGTGGTCCTCCAGCTCGGGCGCCCGGCCGGGCTTCACCACCAGGAGGCGGGCGGCGTCACGCGGCACCGCCGGCCGCAGAGCGATGCGGTCGGTCGGCAGCTCAAAATCGAAGAGATCGGTGCGCATGGCCGGTTGCCGTCATCGCCCGCGAAAACGGGCGAGCCAGTCAGAGACCGTTACGCCCCCATCGTCGCCTTGACGATCTTGTCGGGGTCCCTGACCGGCTCGCCGCGTTTGATCTTGTCGACGTTCTCCATGCCCGAGATCACCTTGCCCCAGACCGTGTACTGGTTGTCGAGGAAGCGTGCATCGTCGAAGCAGATAAAAAACTGGCTATCGCCCGAATCCGGGTTGCTGGCGCGCGCCATCGATACCGTGCCGCGTACGTGCGGCTCGCGGTTGAATTCGGCCTTGAGTTTCTTGCCCGAACCGCCGGTACCGGTGCCTTCCGGGCATCCGGTCTGCGCCATGAACCCGTCGATAACGCGGTGGAACACGATGCCGTCGTAGAAGCCATCCTTCACGAGTTCCTTGATGCGCGCGACATGGCCGGGCGCAAGATCGGGCCGCATCTCGATCACGACGTTTCCCTTGGTGGTCTCCAGTGTCAGCGTATCTTCAGGCTTCGCCATCTCACTCCCTTTCACAAAATCAAATATTCAACGCGCTTTAGCGCTCGATCGTTGCCTTCTTCACGTAATCCATGCGCGGGTATTCCTTCGCCAGATAGGCATTGCCTTCGCTCTGCAGGCGGTTCTGATCGGGTCCGCGGCCGCGCGGCGCGCCTTCGCCATATTCGGCGTTGAGTGCATCGACAACATTCATCCCCGACACCACGCGTCCGAACGGCGCGAACCCCATGCTGTCGAGATTGCTGTTATCGGCGAAATTGATGAACACCTGGCTGGTGCGGGTGTTCGGCCCTGCGGTCGCGAAGGTGATCATGCCACGCTTGTTGCTTTGCGTGACCGGGTCGTCGCCGATTTGCGCCGCGCGCCAGCGCGCCATGGTCGCAGGATCGCCGTTGATGCCAAATTGCACCATGAAGCCGGAGACGACGCGGAAGAAGCGGACATTGTCGTAGAAGCCGTTCTTCACCAGATTGTAGAACCGGTCGGCACCTTTCGGGGCCCAGGCGCGTGTCACCTCGACCACGAATACGCCTTTGCTGGTATCGAATTTAACCTTGTAGGTCGCAGGCGCCTGCTCGCGCAGCGCGGCGGGATTGTCGAGCGGCGACTGCGCAAAAGCCGGTGCCCCAGACAGAGCGAGGGTCAAGGCGAGCGTGAGGATCGATCGGCGGCTGGTCATCACTTTTACTTTCCCCGTTGAAAAATGCGGGCCACGTCAGCGCGCGAATTTTTTTTTCAGACGCGTGGCTACCGGCCCCGGCACAAAGGCAGACACATCGCCGCCCATGCCCGCGATCTGCCGTACCAATGTGGCGGTGATCGGGCGCACCAGCGGCGAGGCCGGCAGGAACACCGTCACGATATCGGGCGCCATCGCCTCGTTCATGCCAGCCATCTGCATTTCATAGTCGAGATCAGTGCCGTCGCGCAGCCCGCGGATCAGCACGGTCGCGCCGGCCTTGCGCGCGGTCTCCACCACCAGATCGGAAAAGGTGATGCAGCGCAGGTCGCATTTTGCCTCGCGCGCAACCGGCCCGCAGGTGTCCTGGAGCATCGCCAGCCGTTCATCGGCAGAAAACAAGGGCGCCTTGCCAGGGTGGACCCCGATGGCGAGCACCAGCCGGTCAACGAGGCGGACGGCATGACGGACCACGTCGAGATGGCCATTGGTGACCGGGTCGAATGACCCCGCGTAAAGGGCAGTTCTCGCCATGAAGCGGGGTCTACCCCGGCCCCACCGGGCCTGCAAGGCCGCGCCCTTTAGCCCTCGAACCTTTTCCCCCGCCGCCGCGACACATGCTCAGGGTGCCCGGAAATGCGCAATTCTGTGACTAGGGTCACAGCGAAGGACGGTGACCTTTCCTATGGTCACCGTACCGAGAGCGAAACGCTCCGCAGGCCTGAACAGGGGGCTGTCATGTTGAAAACGATGATCGCAATCTTGGCCGCCGCATTCATTGCCGCCACCATAACCGTTATCTCGGCGCCGATCACCGATGTCGTTGCGAGCCCCCTCCCCAAGCCCGCCGCCGACGCAATCACGGCCTGCAAGCAGGCTCCGTGGCCCTATCTCAACTGCGTCGGTACCGAATTCGGCAACCCGCACGTTCGTCTGATAAGCGTCGATATTCGAACCCACTAGCGCCTTACCCCGGTCCCCACTTCGGCGCTAGGCTCTCCTCAGGACGGGCTGTCCTGAGGAGAGCACCCATGCGTCGAGCCATTGTCGCCGTAGTCGCGCTGCTGTGGACGGCTTCTGCTTTAGCGCAGGATTTTCCAAACCGGCCTATCCGCATTATCGTCCCGACACCCGCCGGTGGCCCGGTCGATGTGATGGCGCGTGTGCTCGCCAATGCTTTGCCCGCGGTCATTGGGCAGCCCGTCTTTATCGAAAACAAACCGGGCGCGGGCAACACCATCGGCTCGCGCCAGGCTGCGGCCGCCGACCCCGACGGGTACACGCTGATGGTTTCGGCTGCGAGCGGCCTCATCATGAGCCCGATGATTGTCAAGAACGCCGGCTATGACGCATCGAGCTTTGCGCCAATCGCGCTCGTTGCGGAGACGCCGCAGGTGCTGGTCATCAATCCGCAGCTGCCGTTCAAATCCGTTGCCGAGCTCGTTGCCTACGCCAAGGCCAATCCCGGCAAGCTCAATTACTCGACCGGTGGCATCGGCACGCTGCCGCATCTCAATGCCGAGCTGTTCAAGGCTGCGAGCGGCGCGAACATCTTGCACGTTCCCTATAAAGGCGGCGGCCCCTCGCTTATGGCGGTCGTGGCCGGCGAAGTGCAAATGACGTTCGATACCGTGAGTACTTCGCTACAATTGATCCAGGACGGAAAATTGCGTGCGCTCGCGATCGTCGGACCTAAACGCGCGCCGGAATTGCCTGATGTACCGGCCATGCCGGAGATCGGATTTCCGGCCGTGAGCAGCGGCGCCTGGACCGCATTGCTGGCGCCGCACGATACGCCGCCGGCGATCATCGCCAGGCTCAATGCCGCAACCAACGCCGCCCTTCAGGGCGAAATCATGAAAAACGCGCTGGAGAAGCTGGGTGCACAGCCGCGCGGCGGGACGCCGCAGGATCTTGCCAATCACATCGCGCGTGAACAGACGAAATGGAAGCCGATTGTCGAGACGCTTCATTTGAAGATCGACTAAAAAACGGCCATTTGCGCGCGCCACCGACACGCCTGGTCAGGACGAAAGGGTGCAGCTCCCGCGCTAATTAGACAAATTCTTAAACGCTTATGTGTAAAATCACATTTACCTTCCGTTAACAGACGGCGCCGATGACGCGGCAGGGCCTGAATTCGGCTTAAGCAAAGCACAGTTGATGTATCAGCATCGGTCACTGATTTCTGAGCTCGAAGAGGCCGTACGGCGCGGCTCCCGGGACAAGCGCGTTGAGACGCTTCGCCGTGTTACCGACCTCTTTCTGGGCGAAAAAGAACGGCTCAATGAAGAGCAGATTCAGGTATTCGATGATGTTTTGGGTCACCTGATCGCGCGGATTGAGTCAAAGGCCCTGATCGAGCTCAGCGAGCGTCTTGCGCCGGTCAACAACGCCCCGATCAAAGTCGTGCATACGCTGGCCTGTGACGATGAGATAGCCATCGCTGGGCCGGTTCTATCGCTGTCGGATCGGTTGACCACGCCTGACCTTATTCAAATTGCGCTGGCCAAAAGCCAATCGCATTTGCTGGCCATCTCCAAACGAAGCAGCCTCAGCGAGTCCTTGACCGACGCCTTGATCGAACGGGGGGATCAGGACGTTATCAGCAAGCTGGCGGAAAATGCCGGGGCCCATTTTTCCGAAAAAGCATATGCCCGTCTCATCGATCAATCCGGCGCCGATGAATCACTTTTGGAAAAGCTTGGTTTGCGCCTCGATATCCCGTTGCATTTATTCCGTCGCCTTCTGGAGCGCGTGACCGCGGCGGTGCGGGAGCGGATCATGGCGCTGGCTACGCCCGAAAAACGGGACGACATCAAGGAAATTCTTGCCAGCATTTCAAATGACGTCATTGATAATAATGACAAGCTCAACCATGACTTTGCGGCCGCGCAGCGTCTTGTCCAGACCATGAATGAAAGTGGCGAACTCGACCAGTTCGCGCTGCTGGAGTTTGCGAAAGCGCGCCAATTTGCGGCAACAGTGACCGCACTCGCGACGCTGTGCTCCGCACCGATCGACATGATCAAGCAGATGCTGAACGACGGCCGCAATGAGCCGCTGCTCGTCCCGTGCAAGGCTGCCGGCCTCTCATGGCCCACCTTACGCGCTCTGTTGCAAGACGATTTGCTCGGGCGAGCAGCCAAGGACGATGAGATCAACAAGTTGAAAAGTGACTACATAAAACTGTCGCACTCGACTGCGAAAAAATTGCTCGAGTTCTGGTGCGAACACCAGACACAGCAAAAGTCATAGATCTGTTGATTGCCGCGTGAGTAAATGCGGCTGGCTTAGTCGATGACTTCGTCCGCGCGGTTGAGCAGCGAGGTCGGTACGGCAAGACCGAGCATCCTGGCGGTCTCCGCGTTGATTACCAGCTCAAACTTGTTCGCTTGCACAATCGGCAATTCCCCCGGTTTCATGCCTTTGAGTATGCGGCTGACATAGTGACCAACCTGACGGTAGGCATCCACAATGTTGGATCCGTAGCTCATCAGGCCGCCTACTTCGACATATTCACGCCCCGCGTATATGGCCGGCAGTCGGTGAAACGCCGCCACCTGAGCCAATTGGACGCGCCGGCCGTTCAGGAACGGAGTGGTCCCGACAAGGACGGCATCGGGGCGCTCGCGACCCATTGTTTCGAAGGCGGCATTGATTTCGGCGCTCGTGTCGGCGTTGTAGGACTCGATTTGCAGTCCCATTGCGCGGGCCGCCGCATTCACATCCTTCAATTGAGCTTCGGTAAGCTTCGCATCCGCCGGATTGACGAGCATAGCAATTCGGCCGGCGCCGGGCAGCAGATCGCGAATGAGCTCCAGCCGCTTTGATGCCAGTTCGGAATTGAAAATGTTGATACCCGTCAAGTTGCCCCCCGGACGCGCGAGGCTTGCGGCTAAACCAAGTTGCACGGGATCGTTGCCGACCAGAAAGACGATTGGGATCGTCGGGGTTGCCGCTTTCGCCGCGAACGAAGACGGCGGGCCTGAAGCAACGATCACGCCGACCGGACGGCGCACCAGGTCGATCGCCAGTGCCGGCATCCGGTCAATTTGATCGTCGCCCCATCCGAATACGATTGTTACGTTCTCGCCGTCGACATAACCGGATTCCTTCAGGCCCTGTCGAAATCCGCGCAGTCTGGCGGCGACCACCTCAGGCGTTCGGGGATCGAGAAACCCGATAACGGGCAGCGCGGGCTGCTGCGCCTGCGCTACCAGCGGCGAGCCAACGGTTGCGCCGCCGATAAGGGTCAAGAATTCCCGGCGCCGCATCTGCTTTTCCCCTTCGGCCCAACCCCGGGAACAGTGTAGCGGCTTAATCCGGCACCGTGGAGGGGCTGCGAACGTCCGACACAGGCGCGACACCCTGTGGACTTTCAGTCAGGGCAAAGAGCACCTATCATCTACTGGAAGCCGCGGTGAGACCAGAATGATCTTTCGTCAGCTTTTCGATCAGGTTTCCAGTACCTATTCCTATCTGCTCGCAAGCCGTGTGGGCGGCGAAGCGCTGATCATCGATCCGGTCCTGGAAAAAGTCGATCGTTACCTTCAGCTCATCAGAGAGCTTGACCTGAAACTTGTGAAGGCCGTCGACACCCATTTGCATGCCGATCACATCACCGGATTGGGGGCGCTGCGTGATCACACGCATTGCATCACGGTGATGGGTGAGCAGACCAAGGCCGACGTCGTCTCGATGCGCCTGACCGATGGCGAGAAACTCACGATCGAGGGCCTCGCGCTCGACGCAATCTACACGCCGGGACACACCGATGATTCATACAGTTTTGTCATGCCTGATCGTGTGTTCACCGGCGACACCTTGTTGATCCGCGGCACGGGCCGCACGGATTTCCAGAATGGCGATGCCCGCCAGCAATATGAATCGATTTTCAACCGGCTGCTGAAACTGCCGGACGCGACGCTCGTCTTCCCTGCGCATGATTACAAGGGCGATACGGTTTCAACGATTGGCGAAGAAAAGGCCTACAATCCGCGGCTGCAGGTTAAATCGCCTGAGGAATATGTTGCGCTGATGAGCAGTCTCAAACTTTCCAATCCGAAAATGATGGACGTTGCCGTGCCCGCCAACATGAAAGTTGGCCTGGCACAGGAAAAGATCGCGCTTCACGGCTGGTCACTTTCGGCGGCGGAGGCGCTTCCACTTCTTGGCAAGCCGGACGTCGCGCTCATCGATTTACGTGAGCGCTCGGAGCGGGAGCGGCATGGCACCATCCCCGGCTCGCTGCACGTGCCCTACCCGGCTTTGCAGGAAAATATCGGTCCAGGCGGCATGCTCAACGAGCTTGCCAAATCGACTGGCAAGCGCCTGGTGTTTTACTGCGCCTTCGGCGAGCGTTCCGCGATGGCCGTCCAGGCGGCCCAAGACGCCGGGCTTGCGTCAGCCTGTCACATCCAGGGCGGTATCGACGCCTGGAAGAAGACTACCGGACCGCTCGAGCGCTAGTGCGCGCGACCTGACACCCTTACTGCAGGTCAAGCGGCTGATAATGCCCATTCGCGTCGAGCTGCGAACCCCATACCTTGTGCACGCCCTGGTGCTCGGACCGACCGAAGGTCACGGGCGTCCCAAGTCCAAGATCAAGGTCGCGGAGATTTTCGAGCGTTGCTATCAGTTTCTCGGTGTCGAGATCGGGCCCATTGCGCCGCAATGCCGCGATCAGGACGTTGGCCGCCACATAGCCTTCCAGCGACACGTAGTCCGGAGATTCGCCAGGAAAATATTTGGCAAGCGCGTTTTTGTAATCGAGCACCAGCGACGAGTGGCCGTCGACGGCCGGCACGACCTGCGTCACGATCACCCCGTTCGCAAACCGCGGGCCGAGAAGCATCAGCTCATTGGCCAATGCCGTGCTGCCCACGAACGAAACGCTGGTGTAGATCATGTTCGGGTAGAGGTCGCGCGTCTTCTCGATGAATTTCGCCGCCGCGCGATAGGCGGGCACCATAATGACGGCCCTTATCGGGATGCGGTGCTTCTTCAGGTCCTCAACTGCGGCGTCCACATCGACGGTGTTGCGCTGGTAGTTGAGCCGCAAGATCGCGGTGTCGTCACCGCCCAGGGCGCGAACGGCCTTGGCGACGCCGGCAAAGCCCGCATCTCCGTATGCATCCTGTTGAGCAAAGACCGCGATCTGGTTTGTCTTCAGTCGCTTGACCTTCACCAGATATTGCACCACGGCGTCGGTCTCTTCCATGTAACTCGCGCGGTAGTTGAAGACATACCGGTCGGGCGGATCGCTCCGCAGCAAGCCGGCCCCGGTGAATGCACCGAAGAACAGCATCTTGCGCTCCAGGGAATAAGGAAGCGCTACTGTTGCTGTCGGTGTTCCCACATTGCCGACGATTCCAAACACCTGATCTTTCTCATAAAGCTGCTTCATCGTGTCGGCGGTGCGCTTCGGTTCGTAACCGTCGTCCGCCGCAATCAATCGCAGCTTCCGGCCGTAAACCCCGCCATTCGCATTGGCCACCGCGAACGCAGCCTCAATGCCGAGCTTCATGTTCTGGCCGAGTTCCTTGGCCGCGCCACTAAACGGCGCGGAAATTCCAAACCGGATTTCGTTGTCCGTGATGCCGCGCGCAAAGACGCGTTTGGATTCTTGCGCAGGCGCGGCCGATTGCGACGGTGAATCCGTTGCAAGCGCCGCTTGCTGCTGCACCGGCGGATTCGCGGGCGGCTGCATTGTCGCTGGCGGCGGCGAGTTTGTGGAAGCCTGCCCGGTGGTAAGCGCCGGCACGGTGGCCGGTGCTCTTGCCGGTGGTTGTGGGGCAGGCAATTCCGGTCCGGCAGTCGCGATCTTGGCGGGGGCAACGACCGTTCGATCCGGCGCTGCGCCGTTCGCTAACTGGTTCGATTTTGAACTTTGCGATGATGGAAAAACCACATCGAGCATCGCTTGCGCGCCCTGCCAGATCGGCTTTGCAAAGACGGCCACCAGGGCGAAGATCGCCGCAAATGTGGCGACCATTGCAATCCTGCCGATCAGCGTCGACGTTTCGTCTAGTCGGAGTGGCGGCTGCGGAACCGGTTCCGGTCCCCCGGGAGTGTCGGACATTGTTCGTCGATCCTGAGGCGCGCGTGACGACAAAGGCACCGTTGGTGCCGATGACACGAAAGGTGGTTTGACAGGATACAATGGCGGTTCATCACGAAGCCGCCTGGGCGCATACTTGCTGAAATCAGTTTCGTCGTCGTTGTTGCTGCTGGGCTCAGCCATGACCGGTCCCCTACGCGTTACATTCTGATCATTGGCCGACTAGGGCCGACCAGAAACTCTACTGAGGCTGATGGATAATCACACGTTAATTTTATTAACCTAGGTAAAAGTCTACCTTAGGTCCACATGGTTAACGACCAAAGCCGCGAACACAAAAAGGCCTTTATATCCGCGCGAACGCCGCATTTCGGGGCAGAATGACCCTGATTTCGGTGAATTCACCGGGCTGCGTATCGACTTCGATTGCGCCCGAATGCTGTTTGACGACGATATCGTGGCTGATCGAAAGACCAAGTCCGGTCCCCTCACCCGCCGGCTTTGTCGTGAAGAAAGGGTTGAACATCTTCTCCTTCACCTCCGGTGCAATACCGGTGCCGTTGTCGCGGATGCTGATCTCCACGCGGTCGCCGAGGTTTCTGGTCGCCGCCGCCAGGACAGGCTCCCTGCCATCACCGCCCGGCTGCTCCTTGCGCTTCGTTGCCGCATAGAAACCGTTTGCGATCAGGTTGAGCAGAACGCGAGTGATCTCTTGCGGAAACAGATCGGCTTCGCCGGCAGCCGGATCGAAGGATCGTTCCAGCGTGATATTGAACCCCTGCTTCTCGGCCCGCGCGCCGTGATAGGCGAGGTTGAGACTTTCTTCCACGACAGTATTGATATCGACCCAACGATGCTCGCCGGCGCCTTCGCGCGAATGCAGCAGCATATTCTTGACGATTGCGTCCGCTCGCTTGCCGTGCTGCACGACCTTGTCGAGGTTGCCTCTTAGCGTATCGGTCAGCTCGGTGATTTCAGCCCGCGCTTTCTCGTCGGGCAGCAACTTCTCCAGGGTGTCCCGCAATTCGTCAATCAACTCACTGGAGACCGTGGAGAAATTGTTGACGAAATTGAGCGGGTTCTTGATTTCGTGGGCGATGCCGGCGGTAAGCTGGCCGAGCGACGCCAATTTCTGTGTCTGCACCAGGCGGTCCTGCGTCGCCCGCAAATCTTCCAGCGAAGCGGCCAGCTCACGCGTGCGTGCCTCGACGCTCCTGAACAATCGGACATTCTCGATTGCGATCGCGGCCTGGTCGGCAAAAGTGGTCACCAATTCGATCTGCTTGTCGGAAAAGGGCCGCACCTCCTTGCGCGTCAATGCAAGAACACCGACTGGCACGCCCTCCCGCAGCATCGGAACGCCGAGGGCGGTGCGAAAATCACCCGAATCGAGTCCTGGTGAAAACGTGTATTCGCGATCAGCCTTG
>DATIWJ010000022.1:0-4621 GCA_035519415.1 Pseudolabrys sp. | reverse complement strand
TGGGCCATTCGCAAATCTCCTTGACATACTATACCTAGTATAGTATCAAACATTGGCTGTTACAAGCCATTCATGCTATTCGCTTCTGATGGATAGCCTGTCGTGACCCAAAATTCGCCAGAGCCCGTGAGAGTGTTTTATGCCCCGTCTGTTCCTTGCCAGTCCGATCATTTGCGTCTCCCTGTCCATCGCCGGATGCGGCGACGCACAGAATAAAACTGTGCCGGATGACCCCTCAGCTATTCGTCACGTCAACAACCAAGTCATCGTCCCCGCATCTTCCCCGCTGGCGGCGCGACTCGAAGTGGAAACGGCTCAGTTTACGGCGTTCACGCATCGCGTGACGGCCCCCGCCTCGGTCGAAGCCGACCCTGCGCGGTACGCGCGCATCCTTCCGCCACTCAACGGACGCATCCTGAAACTTTTCGTGCATCCCGGCGACAGGGTCGAACGCGGCCAGGAGCTCCTGGCCATGGATTCGCCGGATTTTGTCGGCGCTCAAACAGACTATGCCCGCTCGCGCAGTGCGCTGGCTCAGGCCGAACGTACCGTCACTCGCCAGGAAGATCTCGCGGCCCACGGCATTATCGGTCAACGCGACGTCGATCAGGCGCGCACGGATCGTGATTCGGCTGCCAGCGATTTCGAGCGCACCAAAGATCGCCTTCTTCTCTTGGGCATGGACCCCGACAAGACCAAACTGGGAGCTCCTCTTATTGTGCGGTCTCCCCTCACCGGCAAAGTACTGGACGTCACGACCGCAACCGGGGAGTTTCGGAACGATCCGAACGCACCCCTTATGACCGTCGCAGATCTCTCCGATATTTGGGTCACTGCGAACGTCCAGGAAAAGGACATTCATTTGGTCCGCAAGGGCGATCCCGCAACGGCCACATTTGCTGCCTATCCGACGGAGCCGTTTCAAGGGAAAGTTCTCTTCGTCGCGGATGTCCTCGACCCGGATACGCGCACGGCCAAGGTCCGCATCGTCTACCCGAATCTGGACGGGCGGTTGCGTCCAGCCATGTTTGCCACCGTCACACTCAAAACATGGGATACGCAAGAACTTACTGTCCCAACTACGGCACTCGTTTTGGTTGGCGATCACACCACGGTTTTCGTACAAGTTGCGCCAAATACTTATGAACAACGAGCCGCAGTAACAGGCGAACAACAGGGCCCGCGGACGATTGTCAAAAGCGGCGTGAAAGTCGGAGACAAGGTCCTCATCCGGGAAGGCGCGCTTCTGCAATGATCGAGCGCTTTGTCACTCTCTGCTTGCGGCGACGCAAAATCGTCTGGCTCGTCGCTATCCTCCTTGCAGTCTTCGGCTACACTTCGTGGCAAGCGCTCGACATCGAAGCCTACCCCGACATCGCGGACGTCACGTCGCAAGTTGTCACGCAATATCTTGGCCACGCTGCCGAAGAAGTTGAAGAGCAGGTAACGATTCCCCTGGAGCGGGAGCTGAACGGCATCCCTGGTCTGCAGATTATGCGCTCCCGCAGCACGTTCGGCCTCTCTCTCATCACGCTTGTCTTTCAAGACGGTGTCGACGACTACTGGGCGCGTCAGAGAATTCAAGAGCGCATCTCCGGAGTGGAACTTCCGCCAGGTGCGAGTCCAGGGCTTGACCCTCTTACCTCACCGATTGGTGAAATCTACCGATACACATTGCAATCGAACTTCCGCGACGAACGAGAGTTACGCGAGCTGCAACAGTGGGTGGTGATCCCGCGGCTCAAGCAGGCGCTCGGAGTGGCGGACGTTACCAATTTCGGAGGTGAAACGACCCAGTTCCAGTTGCTCGTCGATCCGGCAAAGCTGGCTCAGTACAACGTGTCGCTTACACAGGTCGTGAATGCAATTCAGGCCAACAACGCGAATTCCGGGGGCAGCATCGTAGTACGTGGCGAGCAGGGCTACGTCGTCCGGGGGATTGGGCTCGTCCGTTCCTTGCAGGATCTCGGCAATGTCGTCATTCTCGCGAAGAATGGAACGCCGGTTTTTCTGAAAAATCTCGGCGCTCTCCAGTTCGGCGCACTCGAGCGCCGCGGCATCCTTGGTAAAGACTCTAATCCCGATACCGTTTCAGGAATCGTACTTCTCCTGAAAGGCATGAATCCCTCTCAGGTCCTAGAAGGAATCCATGTCCAGGTGAACGCCCTAAACAACGGAGTTCTGCCGCCCGATGTAAAACTCGTTCCCTACCTGGATCGAACCCAGCTCGTTCACACCACCGTGCATCGTGTATCGCAAACCCTTCTCGAGGGAATGGGCCTGGTACTTCTCGTTCTGATTTTGTTTCTCGGCAGCACGCGCGGCGCGCTGATGGTCGCCATCACCGTCCCTTTTTCGTTGCTGTTTGCCTTCATCTGCATGCGTTTCACAAATATTCCCGCCAACTTGCTCTCGTTGGGCGCAATCGACTTCGGCATCATCGTGGACGCCGCAATCGTTGTAATGGAAAACATTCTTCGCCATCGCGAGGAAAACCCGGATGCACCGCTCTCAGAAGAAAATGCGCGCGAATCGGCGATTCAAGTCGCGCGGCCCATTTTTTTCGCTACCTTAATCATCATCACCGCCTATCTTCCGCTCTTTGCCTTCCAGCGCGTCGAGAAGAAGCTGTTCGCCCCTATGGCTTACGTGGTGGGCTATTCGCTGGTTGGCGCGTTGCTTATGGCTCTTGCGATTATTCCTGGCCTTGCGCTGGTCACCTATAAACGACCACGCAAGCCTTTTCACAATCCCGTTCTTGCCTGGATCACCCAGTTCTATCACCGCGTCATCCACCACGTTACCCACCATCCGCTGCAGGCAATTGTCCCGGCCGTGGTGGCGGCAGTTTTGGCGGTAATACTCTCTGTCTCGATAGGCAAGGAATTCCTTCCGTACCTCGACGAAGGTTCGATCTGGCTCCAGGTACAGCTCCCGCCTGGCTTATCCCTTGCAAAGGCGGCTTCCATGGCGGACGAGATTCGTTCGGCCACACTCGAATTTCCCGAAGTCGCGACCATTGTCACCCAACTTGGCCGCAACGACGACGGAACCGACCCCTGGACTCCATCACATATCGAATCGTTTGTAGGCTTGAAGCCCTATGACACGTGGCCCGGCCACGGCGACAAGCAGGCTCTGATCAAACGCCTCGCGGAACGTTTTTCGAAAATTCCTGGCGCCACTGTTGGTTTCTCACAGCCAATGATCGACGGTGTTAACGACAAAATCTCCGGAGCGCACAGCGACCTCGTCATAAAGGTTTTCGGGCAAGACTTTGGCGAGACGCGCCGAATCGCCGGCGAACTCGTAGACATTCTCGATACTGTTCCTGGCGCTGCCGACGTAACCATCGATCAAGAGCCGCCCTTGCCGCAAATCCAAGTGAAGGTGGATCGCGAAGCCGCGGCACGGTTCGGAATCAATGTGGCAGATATCGCGACGATCATCGAATCGGGCATCGGCGGCAAGGCCGTATCTAACGTATTTATCGGGGAGCGCGTCTACGACGTTGCCGTGCGTTTTCCTGAATCCGTTCGTAACAGCGCGGATGCCATCAGCAGTCTTGCTGTGACGCTCCCTTCCGGCGCGCGTATTCCTCTTTCGCAGGTTTCTCAGATTGTCACCGCCACCGGAGAAAGCAGCATCACCCGCGAGATGAACCGCCGCCACCTCACCGTTCGCCTGAACCTTCGCGGGCGCGATTTGTCAGGCTTTCTGGCTGAAGCTCGGGGCAAGATCGCCAAACAGGTAAAGTTCGACGGCGCAAAATACCAGCTCGGATGGGGCGGGCAATTCGAGAATCAACAACGAGCACAGAAGCGACTCGCCTTTATTGTCCCTGGCGTCATTGCGCTCATCTTTGTCCTGCTCTATTCATCGTTCGGAACGTTCCGCCATGCTGCGCTGATTCTCACTATCGTCCCTATCGCACTCCTGGGTGGACTTATCGCGCTGTGGCTCCGCGGGATGACGCTCAATGTTTCGAGCGCGGTTGGATTCATCGCATTGTTTGGGGTTGCCGTGCAAAACGGCGTCATCATGGTGGCGAGCCTCAATCATCACCGCCATAACGTAAAGAGTCTTCACCGCGCAGTGCTGCTCGGAGCCACGCAGCGCCTGCGTCCTGTCCTTATGACCGCTACTGTTGCCGCACTCGGTCTCCTGCCTGCGGCGCTGGCCCGCGGAGTAGGCAGTGACGTGCAGCGTCCGCTTGCTACTGTGATTGTTGGCGGCCTGATTACCGCTACATTGCTTACCCTATTCGTACTGCCTGCAATCTACCTTCTTATTGAGCGCCAGGCTGAGAAGGTGTACCCCGCTATTCCTGCGCATTGGGAGAATGTCTGATGACCTCGTCATGTCGCCCCGTTGTCTCGTTCATTTTGGCTTTGCTCGTGCCGATTTTTGCATCCGCACAATCAGCAGGTCCGAATCCCGCACCTCCTGCCGCCAAATCTGCCCAGACTTCCTCTGACGGCCAGCGGCCGCACATCGCATTCAACGACTACGTTGACGAAGTGCTTCGCTCCAACCTTGATCTCTCCGCGCAACGCGCGAATATCGCTATTTCGCGAGCTGGGGTTACCAGCGCATCTGTTACACCCGATTGGTCTTTCGA
>DATIWJ010000021.1:0-6357 GCA_035519415.1 Pseudolabrys sp. | reverse complement strand
ACTGACGAACAGCCAAGTGAAGGAAGCCAGGAAGAAGCCGATGCCAAGCCCGCATTGCATCAGGCCGGCGCCACGGCCACGCGCATGGTCGGGCCACACTTCCGCGGTCAGGGAGGCGCCGGTTGACCATTCAGAGCCGATGGCGATGCCAACCACGAAGCGCAAAAGCGCGAACGACACCCAGTCCCACGCGAAGGCCGAAAGGCCCGTCGTTATCGAATAAGCCAGGATCGCGAAAATCATTGTGCGCCGGCGGCCGATATAGTCGGCGAGCACGCCGCCGATCACGCCGCCGATGCCCCACCCCAGCAGCGTGATACCGATGACCGTGCCGGCAAAAGCCGGGATTTGCGCAAATTGCGACGGATCGAGCAGATCGCGAAGCGCCACGCCGACCACCAAGATCAGCGCGAAGGTCTCATAACCGTCAAACATCCAGCCAAGGTTCGAAGCGAACACCGTTTTCCATTGCGTCGCGGTAAGGCTGCGATACCACGGCTCCGAAGCGGCTACACTTGCCGTTGTCATGGATCAGTCCCTCCCTAGGTCGCGTTTTGGGTCAGCCGGTTGATCCGGCCTTGCTATTACGTGCGGCCATTTTGACCGCATTTATGATTTCTGGATAGGCCGCGCAGCGGCACAGATTTCCCGACAGATAGTCCCGAATTTGCTCGTCGTCGGGGTCAGGATGCTGTCCGATGAGCGCCTTGGTCATCATCACGAAGCCGGGCGTACAATAGCCGCACTGGAAGGCCCCACATTCGATGAATGCCTGCTGCACTGGGTCAAGTTTACCCGGGGCAGCCAGATGCTCGACCGTGACCACCTCGGCACCGTCGAGAAACACCGCCAGATGAAGACAGCCCGACACCGGCCGGCCGTCCACCAGCACGGTGCAGCACCCGCACAGGCCCTGCCCGCAACTTTCTCGTGCGCCGAATAAGGCGAACTGCGTTTGCAGCAGCTCGACGACGTTGTGCTGCGGCTTCACATAGGCGGTGACCAGTCGGCCATTCAGCGTGAAATTGATTGTTGTTGCCGCCGTGCTCATCTCATTCGTCTCCGAGCGGCTTGTTGTCTTTGGCGCGCAGCGCGCGGAACACCGACTCTGCAGTCAACGGCAACTCGGTGAGGCGCACGCCGACGGCATCGTCAATGGCATTGGCGATCGCCGGTGATAAACCGAAGGTGGCCAGTTCGCCTACGCCCTTGGCGCCGAATGGGCCATTCGTCTGACAGGTGTCGACGGTCTCGTTCTCCATCACCGGCGGCACGTCATGGATTCCAGGAATTTTGTAGTCGGCGAGCGATGCATTGGTGACCTGGCCGCCGTCGATATGCATCTTCTCGAACATGCTGAAGCCGAGTTGCATCAAAGATGCGCCCGACAATTGGGTTTCGACGATCCTTGGATTGATCGGTTTGCCAACGTCAGCGACGTTAATCAGGCGGGTGATGCGCACGCGCCCGGTCTCGGTATCGACTTCGACCTCGACGCCGCTGCCGGCAACCATCCAGAACGGTGTCGCGTTAGTGGTGAGCCCATTGGCGTCGGGCGGGATATAGTCCGGCTTGTAGATGCCAGTGCCGACGATATTGCCCGCCTGCATGCCGTATTTCTTCCGGAATAGATCGGCGAGCGGAGCATTGCTGCCTTCCGGCTCGCCTAGTTCGCGTCGAAGATCGTCGATTTTGGCGCGCGCCTCTTCGGCGGCGAGCTGAACGGCGTGACCCATGTGGAATAGCGAGCGTGAGCCGAGCGTGCCCATGTCATACGGCGTCACGTCGGTATCGCGCGGCACGACCCGCACCGACTCGGCCGGCATGTTGAGCACTTCACCGACCATCTGCGCCATCGCCGTGTCGGAGCCCTGCCCCATGTCAACGGTTCCGCAATACAATGTGGTGCTGCCGTCAGCGGAGACGTTCACGATCGCCACCGAGGTTGTCGGCGAGATCACCGCCTTGAGGGCAATCGCGAACCCGCGGCCGCGCCGAACCACGCCTTTGCCGCGATCAAATGGCTGCTTCCAATTGAGCCGCTCAGCGATGCGGTCGAGCACTTTCTCGATGGCGGTGTCTTTCAAGATCGTACCCGTGGCCTGTGGCCGGCCGTCGCGCAGCAAATTCTGCTTGCGGAATTCAAGCGGGTCACGCTTGAGCGCGCGGGCGACCATGTCAGTGTGACTTTCGTAGGCCCACACCAGCTGTGGAATGCCGAAACCGCGCAGTGCGCCGGCCGGCGTCAGATTAGTGTAGAGCGCGTAGGAATCGATCGAGACGTTGTCGATGTCGTAGGGTCCGGCCGCGGTGAAGCCCGATTTCTGTGTCACGCGCGGACCGATATCGGCGTAGGCACCGCCATTCCACCACACCTCGCATTTGCGTGCGATGATGCGACCGTCCCTGTCGATCCCGCTTTTGATGTGGAACGTGGTCGGGTGTTTGGTGATTGTGTAGAAGTGCTCCTCCATTGTATGCGCAATCTTCACCGGCCGGCGCGCGAGCATCGACATCGCGGTCGCTAGCGCCTCCAATTTGATGTAGAGCTTGCCGCCATAGCCGCCGCCGAGATACGGCACTTTGATGCGCACGCGGTTTTCCGGCCAGCCAAGCAGACGCGCGATCTCGGTGCGTACGAACGACGGCCCCTGTGCCGATGAATAGATGGTGACGTTGTCGTCGCGATAATCTGCGATCGAGGCGTGCGGTTCGAGCGGCAGGTGCAGCACTTTCTGGGTGCGGAACGTGTGCTCAAACACATGCGCAGCCGCGGCAAATGCTTTATCGACGTCGCCGCGCCGCAACCTGAAATCGAGCGCGATGTTGGTCCCCTTGCGGCCCTTGAGGTGTTTGAGGTCGGCAAAAGTGCCGGCCGGCTTTAATTCATCGTGCACCAACGTCTTGTTTTCGGCCGCTTCGACCTCGTCGAAAACTGCCGGCAGTTCCTCGTATTCGGCCACGATCTGCTGCGCGGCCTGATCGGCGACGTGTGGGTCGCTGGCGAGTACCACTGCGACCGGTTCGCCAACAAAATGCACTTTGCCAATAGCCAAGATCGGTTGGTCGTGGAATGCCGGCCCGTAATAGGGCTCCGCGATGACTGTCCGGACGTCATCGCTGGTATAGACAGCATAGACGCCGGGCACCTTGCGGGCGGCATTGGTGTCTACAGACTTGATCCGGCCATGCGCGACCGTGCTGCGGAAGATTTTTGCATGCAACATGCCGGGCAATTGAATCAGATGAGTGTATTCGGCGCGACCGGTCACCTTGTCGTGCCCTTCAAGCCGCGGCAGCGAGCGGCCGATCTGGCCGCCAGATACAGGAGCCGTAGCCATCAGTGCGAGGCTCCGCTTGTCCGCATGGCTGAGCGCACCGCGCGCGCGGCATAGATCCGCAGCAGTTCACGCTTGTAGGAAGCCGAACCGCGCAGATCGGCGATAATATCGGCCTCCTCTACGGCGGCCTCCGCTACTTTTTTAAGGGTCCTGTCGTCGGCCCCGGCGCCGATCAACGCTGCTTCCGCATCTTTCAGGCGCGTGGCCTTGGTGGTTGCTGCGCTCACGACAATGCGGGCAGATTTGACGGTTTTGTCTTCGGCACGCAGCGCGACGGCTAAGCCAAGCGATGGCCAGTCGTCGGCAGAGCCAGAGGTGACTTTGAAATAGACCGCACGCGTTTCGCCTTGCGCTGGAATGCGCAATTGCGTGATCAGCTCATTCTTGGCGAGTGCCGTCTCATAATAGCCGGTAAAAAGATCTTCGATCGCCATCGTGCGCTCGCCCGTGGGACCAGCGATTGCGATGGTAGCGCCAAGCGCGATCAGGACCGGCGGTAAATCCATGTGCGGGTCCGCATGGGCCAGCGCACCGCCGACGGTGGCAACATTGCGCACCCGCACATTTGAAAGTCGCCGCATGGCGCGCACGATCACCGGTGCACCCTGTGCGACTGCTGGCGAATGCTCGAGGGCGCTGAGTGGCGCCATCGCGCCAATGGTCAGTTCGCCCGCCGGCGACGCCGCAATGCGGCTGAATTCGTGCCCCAGTTTGCGTAAGCTGACCAGGCGTCGGGGCCGGAATACGCCTGCTTTCATCATCAGCATCAGCGCTGTGCCGCCAGCGATCGGCCGCACCTCCGGGTCGTCCGGATCGATTAGCGCGATGGCTTCCATAAGGGAAGCCGGCTCCAGCAGTTCAAAAGCCATCATGGCTGCGGTCCAGGCTGCTCGCCGGCGAAAGCGGCAGCGAGCCGGGCGGAGAACTGCTTTTCCATTTCTTTGGCCTTCGCCTTGAGTACGGGTTGGCCCATGCTACCGAGTTTTCCTGTCAACGTCGCGTCAATCGAATAGCGGACGACTGTTTCCCCACCGGCATCGGCAAGCCATGTCGTCGCGGTTGCAGCTAGTCGGCCAACGATACCCATTGGTGTGCCTTCGACCTTTGCCTCGATCTCATCAGGCGGCGTTAGGCGGCTGATCTGCACTGCAACTTTGAAGTTGAAGCGCATATAGGCAATGCGCGTTTCGAACACCGCGTCGTAGTGGGTAGCGTCGATCGCCTTGAGATCGCGAACACCCTCGATGCAAGACGCGAAAAACGGCGCGTCGCTGAGCGCCTTGAAAACAGCCTCGCGCGGTGCAGCAACAGTGATTTCACCGACAAAATTCAAAACGCTGTTTCTTCTTTGGCGCTGGTGATCAGTTCGTTGCGAAGATTACCTTCTAAACTACCAATTTTGCTTGGGACACTAGGAGGGCTCGCTAATGCCCGCATTGAGACACTAGCGTACATACCGACAACCCAATGATCTACTGGCGCATTTGGGTTCGTTTTTGCCAAAGCTGACTAATATCCTTCACTTTCTACCTATCTCTTCTGAGCGCTTCGTCGGCTTAAGTGCTGTATTGGCAGCGCACAGCATCTAATGCACGAATTGCAAATTTGCGACGGGACAGCGCTCGCCGCTCATAGCGGTCGATCGCGACGAGCTGTTCAATTGCCGGGGCGATACGCCCACATATCGATAATAATATCGCAACCTGGAATCGGCATTGGCGAGGGTGTCCGAACGGCGCCGAATGGTACTGGCGCTCCACCCAATTTTTCCTGCCAGATACAAAGTGCCGGATAGACGGTAGTCAGGTCGCCGACAAAATGTTGTGCGCGGACGACATTATTAAGTGACGTTCCGCCAACCTCGCATATTTCAGCGGCCGCACCCAGGATCACGCGCACCTGATGTTGCGCCGGGGCGCCCAGATAACGCAAACCCGAAGATGCGCTCACAGCTGGTAGCGCGCCATCGCTATCGGCGGCGTAGAGCGCGGACAGACATAACAAATCGCCGGCGCGGACTGCGGCCGGACCAAGCCGCATATGCGCCGAAGCCTTATGTTCAACGAGCTGCTTCTTGATTTTTCCGGTATCGCGTACACCGAAGATATTAATCTCGATCTTCGACTCAAGAAGAGCCAGCCCCTTCGTTGCCACGACAGTCAATGCGCAAGGATTCTGGCCAAAATGACTGTTCCAGACGTCCATAAACTCGGGCAAGTCGTTGATGTCGGTTAAATAGACTTGCGCCTTGATTGCGTTTTTAAGCGAGCTACCGCCTGCCTCAAGACCCGACTTGAGGCGTGACGTAATCAGAAATTCAGTTTGTAACCGTATGTCGGTGCCGTTCCAGACCGCGTTGGGCGGGCGATAGGCCTTTGGATCAAGGCCGGTCATGGCCTCGTTATTTGGCATTTGTCCAGCAACGAAGACGTAGTCCCCGCATGCCAATGAAGCGATGAAGCCAGAGTGTTGCGGGACCGGAACACCTTCAGGCCGCGCGGCGTGAGGCTCACGTCCCTCACCCGGCAGAACCGCCAGTAGCGAAACGTTCATGTTTGCGCCGACGGTGAGTAATTCCTCCATCAGCACCGAGGTGCTCGGCGGAACATAATCTTTCAGCAATGTCTTGCGCGCGCGCTGGTACGGATTAACGCATTCGGCGCGCGGATAATATTGGTCAACACGTACGATGTGACGCAGGTCACCGGCTTCTGCTTTTATCAGCTCGGCGAAACGGTCAAAGATGAATTTCCCTTCGCGCAGATATCGCGGTGCACCACCAAGCGGATGCCCGGGCTTCCCTGCAACTGAAGCTGTTATACCGTGCTCAAAATCGCTGGCCTCATGACCGGTGAAAAACAACCAGGATCCGGCGCGCACGCCCTGCGCATAGATAATATCAGTCTGACCGATGCGTACCGGCGCAATGGGCTTCACATCGGACATCGGCAATCCCCCAGACTAATTTTGATTTTTATCGCATCAACATTGCAAAGCCAAAACCGCGTGTCCAGTG
>DATIWJ010000020.1:0-4026 GCA_035519415.1 Pseudolabrys sp. | reverse complement strand
TCACTGGCCATTGGTACGTGACAAGAAGAGCGTCAACCAAACCAGAGAGCAGACCGCGAGCGATTTCGAGACCTAGCAGGCGGACAGAAAGATGTTCTTTTCAACACATATCCATACTGCCCAGTGTGACACTACGCCGATGATGCTTTCGTCTTCCGATTGCCAAAGCGCCGAAAGCCTTCCAGTGGCAATTTATCAACCGGCGAGAATGCTTCGTAGCGGGCTTGTTTTTGAGCGACTGTGAAATGCAGATAGCGTTTGGTCACTTCCAAAGATTCATGCCCCAGAATGGCCTGCAAAGTGATCAAGTCGCCTCCATTCAGTAAATACTTGACGGCAAACGTATGCCGAAACAGGTGGCCGTGTAAGCGCGTAATCCCGCTAGCCTTCCTAAGTCGCCCCATAATTGATTCGAGCGAATTACGCGTTAAGGGCATACCATCCAGCGAAAGAAAAATGGTGTCGTATTCCGGCCTCAGTGGATTGGCGCGGTACAGGTTGATGTAACGCACGATGGCCTGAGCGGTCCGAGCACCAAAGGGAACGACTCGTTCTTTGTCACCCTTGCCGATGACGCGCAGCTGCTTGCGCTGCAGATCAAGCTGAGGAATTCGGGCAGTGGTTAGCTCACTAATGCGGAGTCCTGAATCGAGCAGCAGTAACAGCATGGCCATCAACCTCGACCCAATCGTGGTGTTCGGATTGAGATCATCAAATATCTTGCTAATCTCTTCATCCGTCAGGACATCGACCATATATTTTGGGACTTTGGGGATGTCGAGATCCTCGAAGGGATTGGCGAAGCCCTCACGCGCGAGCCACGATCCAAATCCTCTGAGAATCTTCACTTCCTTGCGCACCGTAAAAGGCGAGAGCGATTCTTCAACCGGCGGATGGTAGGGATGATTGTCCCATTTGCGCCGCCGTGATTGTAAGTTCGTGACGTAGTCTTTTACCTTTTCCTCCGTGACATTAAGCAACCGTGGCTCTTCACCTGCGGGTGCCAGGGAACGAGCAAATCGCTCAAGCACCCGGCGATTGGTGGTAACGGAATCCGGCCGACAATTGCGGCGCTGCATATCGCCAATGTAGAAACCAATCAACATCTGCAAGGTAGCTTCGGAATGTGTCAAGCGTTTGAGACAACAGGCTGCGGAATTTAGAGTCGAATTGAACGGTCTTGATCGGCGCTTGCGGTCGCTTTCTGAGGCTCAGGCGGTGGAGTTGTGGACAACTCTCCGCTGCGCTCCAAGTTGCCCACAGGCTCCACCGCAGCGACGACGGCGGATACCCCCGCCGTCAATTTAGGCGGATTGATCCACACGGCCATGGGCAGAGCGGGCGGCACGGGTTGACCTTTAACAAAACGTTCAGGATGGGCTGCATAAGCCACCTTCAGAGTTTGCTGCCGCTCGGCGAAGAGCCGCGACGCTTCGCCATAATGCACGGCTGCAGGCGTGAGGTAGCCGATGCCGCTGTGGTGATGCGCGTCGTTGTACCACAGGAAGAAGGTCTGCGCCCAGGTGCGCGCATCGACCTGACTGCCAAAGCGCTCGGGATAATCCGGCTGATACTTCATCGTTTTGAACTGAGCCTCAGAGAACGGATTGTCATTCGAGACGTGCGGCCGCGAATGGCTCTTGGTGACGCCCAGGTCGGTCATTAACAAGGCCACCGGTTTCGCGATCATCGGCCCACCATTGTCGGCATGGATCGTGAGTTGTTCCCGTCCGACCCGCTGTTTGGCGCAGGCTTCGGCGATGAGGACTTCGGCCAGGGCCCCCGACTCGCGGTCGGCGATGAGCCATCCGACGACGTAGCGACTGAAGATATCGAGCATGACATACAAGTAATAGTAGGTCCACTTCGTGGGCCCCAGCAACTTGGTGATGTCCCAACTCCAAACGCGGTTGGGGCCGGTCGCGAGCAATTCGGGCTTGGCGTAGGCGGGATGGCGCAGTTGATCGCGGCGTTCGCGCACTTCGGTGTGCTTCTCCAGCACCCGATACATCGTGCGGGGCGAACACAGATAGGTGCCTTCATCCAGTAACGTCGCGTACACCTCGCGCGGGGCTTGATCGGCAAAGCGTTCGCTGTTGAGCGTGTGATGGACGACCTCGCGCTCCGCCTCGCTCAAGGCCCGGGCTGGCTCGACTGGGGGCCGTGGCGCAGGGTGCGGTTGACGGGCGCGATAGACGCTGCTGCGCGGCACTTGCAAGATGTCGCAAGCCGTGGCTAAGCCCAGGGTGGGTGCGAGCTGTTCGGTGGTGGCGATCATTTGATCTCGTCGAGCGGAATCTCGGGCAGGCCGAGCAGTTGAGAAACTTTTTTTTGGACGTCGATGATCAATTCGGCCCGCGCCAGTTGGGCTTTCAGACGCACGGTCTCGCGCAACAATCGGGCATTTTCGGCGGCTTGGGGATCGGCCTTACGGCCCCGCTTGGCGGGCGTCAAGCCTTGCAGTTCGCCGCGAGCACGTTGGTGTCGCCACGTGTTCAGGTGTGACGAGTACAGTCCTTCGCGGCGTAACAACGCCCCAATTTCGCCGGACTGCGTACACGCATCGGCTTCCTGCAAGATGCGACGCTTGTACTCCGCCGTGAAGTGCCGCCGTTGGGCTTTCACGACAACTTCCGGGTCGGGCACGGTCCGAGATGCTGGACCGCTATCCGCACGGGGACTAACTTGGGTGTGAGACATGATGCGTCAATTTCTTTCTCCGCCCCTACTCTAATTTGTCGATGATCATTGTCTCACACATTGTGGCACAAAGGGCTTTGCCCATCTGATTCTCAGATTTCGGTGGTTTCGCCTTCATTGTACTCGCCTCCTGATAGGAATCTATTGTGAGTTGTTGTCTGGCATTGCTTCGCCGTTGGAGGAGACCCTGAGTACCTTGGCCGTTTAAGGGTTCACAGCACCTTAATCGGAAAACAGAAAAACGACCAAGGGTCAATTGATACAGCACTGACCTTTGGCCGCTTTTCTTCGCGGAACCTTATTTACAGAGGCGACGATGGGAATTGAACCCATGGTGAGGGTTTTGCAGACCCTTGCCTTGCCACTTGGCGACGTCGCCGTATGAGACAGATTGTTTCAACGTTGCCAATCATACGCGAATCATCTCGATTTGTCAATTTAGAAACCCTAACCAGACCTCTTGCGAACGTCTCATATGTACATTTATCGTCTGTCTGGCTGATGCAGAAAATGCCTTATTTTTCAGGCATTTTTGAAAGTCACTGCGCTGCCACGGTAACATATTTAAAACCTGTGGCGGCAAGCAGTCAGCAAACATTGTTCTTTGACTACTTGCCCCACAGATCGCTAACACTCAAAGACAATTCACATTTTCCGTGGCTTCAACCTGATCACTTTTAGGTTTGCGCCCGGACTAATCCGACGATGCGCCGCCTGCAACTCCTTGCCTGTCCAACGGCTGTAATACTTGAGGGTGGTCGCTGGCGTCTTGTGTCCCATCAGCTGTGAGACTTCACCAATGTTGCCACCGTTACGCAGGGCATCGCGCGCAAACGCGTGGCGAAACGAATGTGGATTCAGCCGTCCTCGAATGTGCCCGACCATTTTGAGCCGCTCCAGAATGGAATAGAGGCTGTTGCGCGTCAGCGGCCGCCCGTGTAGTCCGATAAACAGGTGATCAGTCTCTGGCTCGAGCAGCGCGCGCGCTTTAAGCCACTGGCGTAGTGCGGCCCGCACCGGATCATTCAACGGCAAATCACGCATCCGATTGCCCTTTTCACACACCGTGAGCAAGCCGGCTTTGAGATCCAGATCATCGAGACGCGCATTCAGCAAGCCACCAATGCGTCCGCCCGTGTCGCGCAGACAATACAACAGCGCGATATTGCGCGCCTGTTCCCAGAACTCGCCCATCGTCATGGCCGTCTTGACCAGCTTGGCGAAGGTCGCAGCCGAGATCGGCTTGGGTTCCACATCCGGTTCGGGCGGCAGTTTTAATTCCAGCGCCGGATCCACCCTGATCAACTTTTCCCGCGCGCACCAGCG
>DATIWJ010000019.1:0-33369 GCA_035519415.1 Pseudolabrys sp. | reverse complement strand
TCAGGGTAACTTTCGGAAAGTCCGAACGGAGCATTGATCGACACTCCGAACCAAAGGTTCGGACTAAACTGGTACGACGTATAGCCTGCGGGAACGGGCGTCGCATTGCCGACGTTCGAGGTACCGCCTAAGTTAAACGGGGGCCCGACCAGCAAGCCGGACGTCGGCGTGTTAGCTGCGTAAGGGAAGATGCCCGACACAACTGTTTCGCTGACGACGCCGGAGAACTGCGTCATGGTTGCCGGATTCCAGAACATCGACGACAGCGCACCACCGGCCGCAACGCCGGCAAAAGACGAACCCTGACCGTATGCGCTCTGCTCGCGAACGCCGAGGCCACCGGCGCTAGCCTGTGCCGACGCGATGAGCAGAAGTCCGAGCGCGCTGCCCGCGCGTAAATAGCCGTCCCAAGACCGACGTGACATCTGTCTCCCCCACTCAAATCGGCTCAGTGACATCGTGACCGGAGGTTGCGCAATCGACAACAGTGCCGAGCGCAAAAACCATTGGAATTGCGTGACCTTATGCAGAAATAACGCGCGTGTTGCGGCAATGACACATAAATTCTTCCGCACTGCAGCAAATCGGCCCTTTGCCTAGACTGGCCGCGGGCCGATTGGCAAACGGCCTGCGCAGCCGCGGTATAATTATCTCGTCACACTCGCGCCACGCCCTAACCCTCGTTCAGCGCGCTGCGGAAACACGCCGATGCGCGTTTAGAGCGCTAGATCACGTGGCAGGGCCGCCGGAATTTGTCAGCTGACCACGAACGCGAAATCGTCCGGGATGCCGAACTGACTGTCGGCGTCCAGGCAGCGGCGGCGCGCACGTAAATATGCAGGGCATCGCTAACCACCGAGGGCGGGCGGTGAAAGCCTTGATCTCGCGCGATTTTTGGTCCCGCACCAGGTCGATGCATCTCCTGCGAAGGAGGGTTGCCCCCTGCCCGCCGCCATGCATGATGCGGCGACCGACCTTATCCGACCTTCAAAAACAAAACGCTCACGGGAGACCATTCTATGAAGCTCGTCCGCTACGGCGCGCCCGGCCGCGAGAAACCCGGCATCATCGGTGACGACGGCAAGATCCGCGACCTGTCGCGCATCGTGAAAGACATCGATGGCGAGATGCTCGCTTCGGGCGGCCTCGCAAAAATAAAAAAGGCAAACCTCAAGCGGATGAAGCCGGTTTCCGGCAAGCCGCGCCTCGGCCCGTGCATCGGCAACGTACGCAATTTCATCGCGATCGGGCTCAACTATTCCGACCACGCTGCCGAAGCGGGCATGCCCATCCCGAAAGAACCGATCATCTTCAACAAGGCGCCAAGCTGCATTTGCGGGCCGAACGACGACACATTCATCCCGCGCGAGTCGGGCAAGCTCGACTGGGAAGTCGAGCTCGGCATCGTCATCGGCAAGCGAGCGCGCTATCTCACGCAGGACAAGGCAAAGGACGCTATCGCCGGCTACTTTCTCGGCAACGATGTGTCCGAACGTGTGTTTCAGATCGAGCGCAGTGGCGGCCAGTGGAACAAGGGCAAGAGCTGCGAGACCTTCGGGCCGATCGGGCCATGGTTTGTTACCAAGGACGAAATCAAGGACCCTCAGAATCTGGACATGTGGCTCGACGTCAACGGCGAAAAACGCCAGCGCGGCAACACGCGCACCATGATCTTCGGCTGCGAACACCTCGTTTGGTACTGCTCGCAGTTCTTCGTGATGGAGCCGGGCGACATCATCATCACGGGCACCCCGCCAGGCGTCGGCCTCGGCATGAAGCCAACGCCCGTTTTCCTCAAAGCCGGCGACGTAGTGACACTCGGCATCGACAAGCTTGGCGAACAGCGGCAGAGGGTTGTGCCGGCGAAGTAGGCCGACACAATCAGCCAATCTAAAGACAAAGCCCGGGTGAACCGCCCGGGCTTTTGCCTATGCGTCGTCCACGACGTATGCATTCACCGACAAAACTTCCCAACGGCACAAAATTGTAAGTGGCGCCGGTACTCAGGGGGGTGATTGTCGCGGCGGCGGTTCGATCTGTTGTTTGAGGCTGTCGACCAGCTCCGAAATCTGCCTGTCGCCCGGCGCAAGTTGTGCCAGACGCTGAGCGTATTCCAGGGCCGACGCCGGATTTCCGGCATCCCGATAAAAAGCAACCAGCGCAAGCAATGAATCGCGGTTTGCCGGATGTTTGGTCAAATTGTCCTTGAGGACCGTGATGGCATCTTCAGTGCGTCCTGCCGAATGGAGGGCGACGCCATAGACATAAGCATATTGAGGTTGATTGGGCGCCAGCTCGGTGGCGCGGCGCAGTTCGGGCAACGCTTCATCGTTGTGCTTCTGGCGGACCAACGCGAGGCCAAGCGCATGATGGAGCCCTGCGTCATCCGGCACAACGGCGACAGTCGTACGTAGCACCGCGATGCCCTCACTCTCGCGCCCAAGTGCCCGATAAAGGTCAGCGAGGTTGATGGCTGCCGGGGTATATTGCGGGCTCAATCGCAGCGCAGCCTTGTATTCTGTTTCCGCGTCTGTCGCGAGGCCACGCCGCGCGTAAAACATCGCTAACGAGGAACGGTTTTCCGGCCGATCGGCGTTGAGGCGCTGTGTGGCAACGAACTCGGCCGCAGCACTTTCGAAGCGTTCGCGGTCGGCGGGCGGCTGACGTTCGGTCGGCATCTCGGCCAGAAGCGAAGCGGCGCGCGTGCGTACGCCGCGCACAGAATCCGAAAGGAGCGGCGCAACCAGCGGCCAGATTTGCGCGGCGGGGATATTCGCAAGCATATCCATCGCGCCTATCCGCACCATTGGATCGGGATCGGAAAGGCCACGGCGCACCAGGTCGGCATTCGCCGGAGAAACATGCGACGCCAGCTCCATCATCGCGGCCGCACGTGCAACATTGGGCGTATTGGCGTCCGCAGCCACCGCAGCGAGCAGTTGTTCGGCACCGGCGGCACCGGATGAGGCTGCACGAAAAGCATCTCCGTAGGTCTGAAAGCCCTTGCGATCGGGTCCGAACCAGCGCGCGACGGCGTCTGCTGCCCATTGAGCCGATTTGTCGGCGTGACAATAGTTGCACGCGTTTGGCGTGCCCAGCTTCACCGACAAGTCCGGTCGCGGAACCCGCATGCTGTGATCATGCCGGGGGTCGACAACCATGTAGGTGCGCGCAGGCATATGACACGAGACGCAATTTGGCTCGGCGTTCGCTTGCTCATGATGGCTGTGCTTCGCGCTCGCATAGGTGTCCGGGGCGTGGCACTGAAGGCAAACGCCGTTGCCGGCAATGTTTAGTATGCCGCTGTGAGGATTATGACAATCGCTGCATGTCACGCCGGCCGCAAACATCTTGCTCTGTTTGAAGGGAACGTAGTTATAGGGTTCGTCAACGTCGCGAATCTGTCCGTCGGCCCAGTAGACATCGCTCGCAAGCGGAGAGGCTATGGCGTGTGTATCGAATAACCAGTGTCCGGGCGTCCAGTCTTCGGAAATCTCGCTGCGACGCGCGTGACACCGCCCGCACACTTCGACCTCCGTTCGCAGAAGATTTGTCGGGAGGTTGCGTTGCGGCTGCCCGCTGCGCGGATTGTGCGACCAGACGACTCCCTGGCGTTCATCGAAACGCGCAAGCAGGCCCTTGCTACGGTCTTCACGGCGGCTGAGTGGCAGCCAGCTTTGCTGTGCATGCGCCCAGGCAACATGATTGGAGCCTTGTCCGTGACAGGCCTCGCAGCCGACGCTGATCTCCGACCAGTGTGTTGCGTAGCGATCGTTTGCCGCGTCATAGTTCTTGCGTATCCCGGTCGAGTGGCACTCGGCGCACATGAAATTCCAGTTCTGATTGAGCTTGGTCCAGTGCAGGATGTCATCATGCCGGATATTTTCGTTTGGATAGAGATGGAACCAGCGTTGCCCGCCTTTATCCTTCGAACGAGTATCCCAGGCAATTGAGAGTGCCTGCACACGACCGTCGGGAAATTCGATCAGGTACTGTTGAAGCGGATCCACGCCAAATGTGTATTTCACCTGGAAGGTCGCCAGCTTGCCGTCCGGCCCGTCGGTTTCGACCAGGAATTTTCCATCTTTGCGAAAAAAACGTGAACGTACACCGTAATAGTCGAAGCTCGCTTCGTTGAAATCGCCCAGTACGGATTTTTCCGTCGCATGATCCATCGCCTGTTTGTGCTGGGACGTACGCCAGAGATCCGTCTCCGCGCGATGACAGTCGGCGCAAACTTCGCTGCCGACAAAGGTCGCTACGGCGGGAGGTTCGGTGCGGCGGCCTGACAACAATGGCCAGGATATGACGCCAAAGCAGACGAGGAGCGCGACGGCGGTCGCAACAATAAAGATTGCTTTTCTGGACCGCGATCCTTGAGTCGCCAAATGACTCGTCGGATCCGCGCCATCAGCGACGGGCCGCTCCTGCGGTTGTCGACGCCGGCGGAACCGGGACCGTGCCAAATGAATGATCCTCTAGAGAGCGCCCTGGGGGTCTAATTAAAGGCAAAAATACGCTTCCAGTCATCCTTCATGCTGACAACCGTCCAGTCGTTCAGCGCCGCGGCATCAAGCGCCTTATCCAGATGGCCGAACCGGGATTTCCGATCATAGGCGTATTCGCGCTCGCCGTCCGTGTGATGCACGATCAGGCCAAAGCGCCGGCCGCCTGATTTCGTTGCCCATTGCAGCATCTGAAGGTCCCCGTCCGAATTGCCGAAGGCCGCGATCGGGCGCCGGCCGATATGCTCATTGATGCCGACGGGCTTGCCGGCACCATCGTCCACGAAGTTAATCTCCGGCAGACGAAATAGCTCCGGAATGTCGCGCCGCATCTGGAAACGCGTCTTGATGCTCGATCCCACTACCTGTTCGGGCGGCACGCCATAAATCTGCTCGCTCCATGGTCGCATGAATTCGATGCCGCCACCCGACACAATGAAGGTCTTGAAGCCGTTAGCGCGCAGGTATGCCAATAATTCGAGCATAGGCTGGTAGACGAGCTCCGTGTAAGGCCGTTTGAATCTTGGCTGGCGTGCCGTCGACAGCCATTCCTTCACAATACGCTCGAACTCTTCGATGGTCATGCCCGCATGGGTGGCCATCACCAGTTCCACAAGGCCGCGTTCGCCGCTCGCGGCAAGTGCTTTCATGTCGCCACCCAGAACAGCCTTGAATGGCTGCTTCTGTTTCCATTCGGGGTGCATCGGTGCGAGCGCCTTCACGCGATCAAGTGCAAAGGAAAGTTGCGTATACATCGGCTGTTCGACCCATAGCGTGCCGTCATTGTCGAACGTCGCGATACGCTCCGCCGCGGGCACAAAATTGGGCGCGCCTTCACGCGTCACCGCGTTGACGAAATCAAGAATTGACTGCCTTGCCTTGCCATCGTTCCATGACGGAAGCGGATCGCTCTGTGCCAGCGCCGGAGATCTGGAAAAGGCTATCGCGCCGGCGGCTGACATGAGCAGCGCTGTCAAAACCGCGCGCCTGTGAATGTGGTATCTCATTGGCGATCTCCGATTGGGCTATGGACGAAACAAAGCGGCTCGGAACCATTGTTCCGGGGCCGCTGTGCCTGATCAGTTGCCCGTGGGCAGTGAGATCGTGACACCTTCTTTCGAGAGCTGATCCCTGATGAACTGGAACCTTTCATAGTTGGTAAGAGTGATCGGTCCTGAATAGCTTTGGCTCTGCAACTTGCGCGGTGGGTATTTCACATAGGTCTTCATCAACTCTTTGATTGCGTCACTAATGGTTATCATCACCCAGGTGCGCTCCGTGTAGTTGTTCATGAAGATGTCGTAGCGTTCCTGTGGGTCCTGCCACAGGTCGAAGACCTGTGGCACGGTCGCGACGTAGGACTCCGCACCTTTCCAGCCAAGGTTGGAGTCGACGGCAAGGCCGCCTGTCTTCACACCGTCATCGCCACGCAGGTTGAACACGGCCTTGTAGTTGCCCGCGCGGGCGGCGCCCGGCGTCAACTCATTCTCGGTGAAATAGAACCAATTTTTACGCGCCGACCTGCCTGTGCCAAACAGAATAGGCGACATATCATAGCTGTCGAAGATGATTGGCTGACCGGCGCGATCATTCTCCGGCAGTTTCACCCCCGCAAGCGCCGCGAAAGTAGCCATATAATCAAGGCCGCCGACAATATCGGAGCTCTTGGAGCCTGGCTTGATCCGGGGACCCCAGGCGAGCGAGGGAACGCGATTGCCGCCCTCCCGCACCGTGCCCTTCGTTCCGCGGAATGGCGTATAGCCCGCATCAGGGTAAACGTCCTGCCAAGCGCCGTTGTCCGTCGTCCAGAACACGTAGGTGTTCTTGTCGAGGCCGAGCGCACGGATCTTGTCCAGGACCCTTCCAATCCGCGTGTCGTTCTCTACAACCGAGTCTGCATATTTGCTTTTCGAGAGTGATTTGAGCTGGAATTCAGGCGCTGGCATATTTGGTTGATGTACCTTCATGAAGTTGATGCTCATGAAGAAGGGCTGCGTCGACCGAGCGTTGCGGTCGAGATAGTCGAGTGAGGCCTTTTCAACATACTCGTCAAAGAACGGAATCCCGACGACGCCTTCGTGGCCATTGATGACCGGCGTGTTGACGTACTGACCGTTGATCTTGAATTCTTCCTTTGCCGGCTGCCCTGCATTTCCTGACATGGCGCCCTTGGTGACGCGCTGGAACATGGCGCGCAGCTCGGGGTCCATGTCCGGGAACCAGGTTGGGTCGCCGTAAGTATAGGCGTTGAGATGATACAGGCCCGCATACTTCATCTCGTCGTAACCCTGCGCGTTCGGTAACGCATAATCAGCTTCGCCCAGGTGCCATTTACCGGTGAAGAACGTCTTGTAGCCGCCTGTCTTCAGCACGGACGCCAACGTCCACTCGGCAGCCGGAAGCCCACCGCCTTCACCTTGGAAGGCGACGGTGGTCATGCCGCTGCGATTAGGAATGCGACCGGTCTGCACCGCGGCGCGCCCTGGCGTGCAGCTCGGCTGCGCGTAGAACGACATGAACTGCATGCCCTCGGCCGCCAAGCGGTCCAGACTGGGCGTTGGCATGCCGCGGTTTTCGCCGCCACCATACGCACCCGCATCTCCGTAACCGAAATCGTCGGACAGGATGAGGATGATGTTGGGCTTTTGTTGTTGCTGGGCGTCGGCGGAGCTCAACGCGCTACAGAGCACGGCCGCGGCAATTGCTGCACCCTGAAATATTTTGCGTCTCATGGAGTCCTCCAGACTTTAGGTTTGCCTGTGTCATAACGCCGGTCGCAGCTTCAGCGATGAAACTCCGAGCGCAACATCGACTGCGATCGACCCTTCGAGGGAGACGGGTTGCAGCGCGAGAGTGCGGGCAGAGCCGCCAATCAAAACATTGGCTCCGGCGCCGAGGCCGATTCCGAGATCGCCGGATGCACCGACATATTCACCGGCGAGCGCGCCGGCCGGTATACCTTTCGTCGGCGCGAGGACCGCCCATCCGAGCACACCGCCGGCGCTGATCCCGATATTGATCCCAACCATATTCAGCGCGCCCTGATAAGCCTGCGGCGGATCAGCCGTATTCGGAACAAAGCGACATTCCATGGACTGATGGCCGGCGATGACGAAACCGATGCTCGGATTGAGCTTGCATGTGAGCATGCCAACTTGAGTCCAGTTTCCAGGCGCCTGAGCAGATGCCGGTCCTGCCAAGGCCAGCGCGAGGACGAGCGTTGTCAGTGTTCGTAACATGACTTCCTCAATTCGATGAGCATTTGAATGCATGGTTGACGCTGAGAAGTGATGCGTGCGCCCGTCGCCGGACGCACGCAGTTTCGGGTCGAGCAGCTGCCGCGGTTATTCGCCCGGGTGACTGAACGTCTTCATGTCTTTCACCTGCTGCAAAACCTGGTCGAGATTGTAGCTGGCCGCATTCTGCAGTGCGATTTTAGAATGGCGACCTGCCCCGCCTATTGGACCTGGGTCCAATATTGCCAGCAAAGAAATTGAAGACGCCCGGCGCGGCAAGCGCCGGGCTTGGTCTTTCAGGATTTGGGAGTAACCGGCCTCTGGAAACCCGAGATCACCCAGCCGCTAATGAGACCGAGTACGAGAACAAGAAGCGGTACGCAAGTAGCGAACACCAGAAATTGCACAATGTTCAGAAGGACACCGGGCATTCGAACCGGGATTTCTTGCCTGCACAACTCGCTGCGCTCGTTGCCGCAATCGGCCTGCCACTTTCTTACGGCCGCCGAGTTCCGCATGAAGGGCAATATGTCGGATTTGGCCGTGCCGACCGGAGCGGTCACAATAAATTTCAAACCACTGGGATCGGTCACAGGATATCTGGCGCTGATACTGCCGTTCGACTGGAAAAACGCCCATGCCCCGCAGCCTGCGAGCCAAAGCACGGAAAAAACCACCCACAATCTGAGAAAACCAAGGCGCCAGTTCATCGAGCCCAACCGTCAGCACGCATGTTGCCGAAGGCCACCACGTCACTGTGGCACAGAGTGATGGAAATGCACGAGTGCCAACCCAAGCTGCCACAGCTTTGGCAATAACCACTGGAATTAAACTTTATTCTTCAGGTTAACGCGCAGGGCCCGTTGTGGCATACTTTTACGCGGCTAACATTTCAGCGAGTATGACCTCGGACAAGTATTCCCGCTGACAAGCCCGCGAGGGGGGAACGAACTCGCCAGGCACAGTTGAGATTTCGGCATGCGCAGAACGGTCATTCTTGCTTTCACAGCCGCCACTCTTCTCGGCGCTGGTTACTTTGCGAGCGAAGCGTTGGCGCGCGGCGGAGGTGGTGGCGGGGGCAGAGGTGGCCACGGAGGCATGAGCTCAGGCTGGCATGGACCAGCGATGCATGGCGGTGCGCAACACATGCGCGGCCAGATGCGCCACTTTTCGTTCAAGGGACAACATTCGCATGGAATGCAAAATTTTGGGCAGCACAACATGCATCACAATTCGCTCGCCCAGGGACAATGGCATTCGGTCCCCGGTTTCGGTGGTCAAGGAAACAAATGGGCGAACATGCCGGGTGTGTGGCACAAAGGGCCCGGCTTTGGCAGCCGCGGTCAGGCCAATAACACACGCAGGGATTGGCAGGCCGGCGGTGGCGGCTGGGTTGCCGCCGGAAGCGTCGGAGATATTTGCGTGAACGCAACCATGTGCCAGGGCGTGTGGCAGGTCGCGCCACAGAGGACCAGCCGGGCGTCACAATCACGCAGCGTCAAGCGAGATTGGCAGGTCGGTGAAGAGTTGTAGACGACAGTCCCTCACTTGGACGTCCTAGACTCCAGCGTTCCAGCGATAGCCTTCCACGTTTCATTTTTCAAATCGACCATCGGTGGATTGGCCAGTTCAACAGTCGTCTCCGTTTTCGTATTGCAGCCCGCGACGAGACGGGAAATCTTGATCTCGCCGTCGGTGTAATAGCGATCGCCTTCGCCGTTGTGGCCGATAAGCGTTGGCCCGACACCGGTCACCTCATATATGGCCTGCACGACTTTTGCCTTTTTCAAATCGTCGGTCAGTTCGTCCCGCTCTGCGTCGATATCAGGCCCGATATGATGCGTGACCTGTCCCGTATAACGGCTTAAGCCAACATCGCGGTCGAACGTAGCGGAGCCGAGCCACACCGGCCTGCTCTCCTGTCCTTGCTTGAGCACTTCCCAGAGACGAACGTGGTTGCGCCGGTCGGCGCTATCTCCGACCGGCTTTTCGAACGCAAGATCCTCACGACGCCCTTCATAAAAAAGCGGGCTCACCGGTGCATCACGGTAAGGCCTGCGCAGGATCACGCTGCCGATGATCTCCACGCTTGATTTGAATGTGATCGGATCAGCGGGAAACCAGCCCGCTGCATGCATAGCGCACAAAACGTCCTCTTTCGTCCCGGCCAGTCCAACATTGATCGGGTCACCCGGAATATCCTGCCCCGTTCGTGTCACCATCGGGAGTCCGGCGAGCCCCCTCTGGTGCTCGTAATGGGTCCACGCCAGCGGGAGCAGGATGTAGGCCGTGACCCCGTAGGCAACGAGAACGACCGCGAGGATCGTAAGCGCTTTTCGCGTTCGTGAACGGCTGGATGCCATCAACGCTCACGGTACCGGCTGGCTTAGAAATCCGGCTGCAGGATGCTGCCCATGCTGGGATAGAGTGTATTGTCCGGAACGTAAGCAGGCCCGGGCTCGGAATCGATCGCATCCATGGCGTTCAGAGAACCACCGTTGCCGCCTGGGCCAATATTCGCCCAGTTGCGGTATGCCGCATAGGCCTCCGGCGTCCCCACATAAGCGCAATTGCAGCCGGCGGCATCGGCATAAACGTAATAAAGCTGGCCATCCTTCCTTCGTGTCACAAGCTTGTCCGGCGGCAACGATTTCAGGATCGCTGTCTTTTCCGGCGTCGTCGCGTATTTGACGACGAACCCGGCCTGAGTGAACAGGTTATCGGGTACCACGATGGTCTGCTGTTGCGCGAAAGCTTGGCCGCAAGCCAGCAGCGCGGATCCGATGATGACGAGACGAGTCGGCATGATTGGCCTCCTACGTTCTTTACGAGATCAGTTGTTCGGCGGGGGCGGAACCGCGCCTAACCCAGGTGGCGGGCCCGGATTCTGCATCTGCAACTGCAACAAGCCTTGCGCGTTTTCCGATGTCGGCGGATAGGGATTCGATTGCGGCCCGCTTCCGGCAGGATTGAGGACACATCGACCGCCAATGCCGCTCAGCGTCTGTAGGCATTGCTGCTCTGTGAAATAGTTGCACTGCAGGTTGCCATCGTTGTCCATGATGGCGCACCAGGAAGGGTTCTGTGCGTGGAGCGGGATGGCGAAGGCAATCACCGCGACCAAAAGGACGGACGCCGCAAGTACATTTCGCATGACGGCACTCCACATAATTACGCTCACTGACGTCGGGCCTCGATTTCCAAACTAACCATTCGCGCGAGCAATGTCGCCGGATAAAGTTGGCCAATAATCGACTCGAGATTGCACAGACTGCGGGCAACAGGGTGTATCGGCACAATATCCCCATAGCCGATGGTGGTCAGTGTGACAAAGCTGAAATAGATCAAGCTGCTCGACAACTTTTGATTATCTTCCAGAACCATCCCGTTGAAAGCATTCGGGACCCAAAATCCGACAATCATGAACAGGGACACAAATGCCATTGCAATCAACAGATAGAGCAGAACTGCCCCCACTATTCGGTGGACATTGATGCGGCCAGCACTAAACACCTTCCGCGCAACGACGTACCCGAGTACGCTCACGCTGATGAGCCACCCCGCCGCCGCGAGATAAAGGTCATAAGGCAGAGGCTTGATGAGCCGCGCTGTGACGACCACGGCATTCAGTGAAAATCCGGCGAGCATAATGGCCGTAGCCATAGGGCTTGCAGATATGATCAGCACGCCGGCAATCATGACCAGGCCGACGAGCACCCCGAACACGTCGAAGGTCTTGACCCCAACAGCCTGAAACGGCGCGACAACAAACAACATTACGAGCAGCAGAACGGTCAGCACACTCAGGAGCTGATCGCTGTGCTGCTTCTGCAATTGGCGAAGCCGGGATGGGCTGCCAACGCTCATAGCCTCGTTCCCGACCACTGGATGGTCAGTTCTTCGGCAGAGTTTTCACGTCCCTCGCCATCTGCAGGCAGGTCAGCAACTCGACGTAGCTCTGGGAGGCTGCGCCGTCGCCCACCATACGCACGCATCTCGTCCTGCTGTCCTGAGCAAATTGCGTCCATTGGCTCACGAGAGTCGTCCGCGCGCCTTCTTCATCCTTCAGGCAGGCTGCCGAACTGGCCTGGCCTTCGGCATTGCTCTGATAGGCCTGCACGTCGGCCTTGCAACTTTTGCGGATGTTGAAAGTCGGCACATCGTCGGCGAGCGCGGCGTAAACCTGAACGCCGAGAGATATCGCCGCGACACCGGCAACGATTACAAACTTCCTCATAGCACTCTCCCTGACCGTGGCCGTCATGGCCGTACGGGGAGCCTGGCTCCCCATACACACCATATCATTATTCGCTCACTTTGTTGTTACGCTGCGCCTCTTGCAAGTTATTGATACCTTCAGACGAAAGCTTCGGCCGGTCAATCGGCAACGTATTCTTGTTTATTTTCCGTCACAATCACATCGCGCCAGCGAGTTTCGTCGTGGTGGCCTTCCTGAGCACGCAGTGGCATCAGTGAGACTGCACCCGCGTGTCGAAGGCGAGTGGAAAGGGCATCGGTGCGCCCCTGCTTCGCCTTTCGGTCTGCAACTCACTTCATGCATTCACGCACAAAGTCGAGGCGTTCGACCAGACCGAGTTTTTTTGCGATAGCCTGCTTTCGGCAGTCTTCTCTCTTGTCGATCCGCATCTCGATCTTGTTGAGTAAACCAAGATCATCGCCCACCGGTCCATCGCTGGCAGCCCGCATCGCCACCTCGAGCTTCTTGATGTCCTCAGGTGACAGTTGCGGCCGATCAACCTTGATCGTCAGCTTGTTGAGCTTGCCGGTGAAGGTGAACGGCGGCTTGTAATCCTCGTCGTTCACGCCGGTCAACGTGTCGGAACCGATGTCAAAGCTCTCGTCCCATTGCAGGATCATCGGCAAAGTTTTTTCCATCGACCTGGTGGCAACAACCTTGCCGTCCACCTTCAGCGTACCGGTGGCGGCGCGGCCGACGCCGCTGAAGCTGTTGAACGCGAGCGTGCCGGCACCGATCCCTTCGTACTTGAAGTCGAACTCGACGGTATGCCGGCCTGGCGTCAACGCATCGGGGCTCTCCCACTTGATGCGCTCGAGGTCAACCAGGTTCCACAGGTAGACTGGCTTGCCTTTCAGCAGGTAGAAGCCATAACCCGCGAAACGCCCGCCGGAGGTCAGCATCATGCCCTCGGCGCCGCCTTGCGGCACGTCGATGTCGGCGGTGATCGTGTACGAGCTGTTGAGCAGGAACGGCGAATCGCCCTGCGGTAACCCGACCATCGGCCGCGTGTAGACAAACTCGGTGCGCCCGGCGGTGATATTTGGACGCGGCGCGACGATACGGGCCGCCACCGAGGCATCCAGTGGAAGGACTTGGTATTTCTTTGCCTCCTCGACGAACATCCTCCTCATCTCCGCGACCTTCGCGGGGTTCTTTGCCGCGATGTCATCAGACTGGCTGAAGTCCTTGGTCAGGTCATAAAGCTGGAATTCCTGGTTGTTGAGCGGATCGGGATTGGCCGGACCGAACGCCTGCCACGGGGCGCGGTTCACTTTGGTGCTCAACATCCAGCCGTCTTTATATAGCGCCCATTGACCCATCATCTCGAAATACTGGGTCGTATGCCGCGAAGGCGCCTTGGCATTCTTTGCATCGAAGGTATAGGCGAAGCTCGTGCCTTCGATCGGCTTCTGCTTGATGCCGTCGACGATCTCGGGTGCCCGGATGCCGGCCGCCTCAAGAATGGTCGGCACGACGTCGATCACGTGCATGAACTGCTCGCGCAAACCGCCCTTGTCCTTGATGCGTGCCGGCCACGACACCACCATGTTCTGGTTGATGCCGCCGAGCCGCGACGCATTCTGCTTGAACCAGTCGAACGGCGTGTCGAAGGCCCACGACCAGCCGGCCGACATGTGGTTGTAGGTCTGCTCGGTGCCCCAGACATCGTACCACTTCATCTGGACTTCGACCGGCACACTGACGCCGTTGAAGAATGCAACCTCGTTCGGCGTGCCGAGCGGCCCGCCCTCGGCGCTGGTGCCGTTATCGCCGTTGATATAGATGATCAGCGTGTTGTCGAGCTTGCCCAGGTCCTCGAAGGCCTGGATCACGCGCCCGATCTCATGGTCATTGTAGGCGGCGTAGGCGGCGAACACCTCAACCTGGCGAATAAACAGCTTCTTCTCGTCCGCGGTGAGCTGATCCCACGGCTTCAGCATGTCTTTCGGCCATGGTGTTAGGTTCGCATCCTTGGGGATCACACCGAGCCGCTTCTGGTTCTCGAAGATGCGCTCGCGCAGCTTCTCGTAACCATCGTCGAAAAGGTGCATCGCGCTGATTTTATCCACCCACTCCTTCATGGGGTGGTGCGGCGCATGTGTGGCGCCGGGCGCATACTTGATGAAGATCGGCTTGTCCGGCTGGGTTTGGTGTATCCGCGTCATATAGTCGATGGCGTCGTCCGCCATCGCGGTGACCAGGTTCCAGGTACCTGGCGGCTTGCCCTCGAATGGATAGATCTGCGTCGTGTTGCGGAACAGGTTCGGCTGCCACTGGTTGGCGTCGCCGCCGACGAAGCCGTAGAAGTACTCGAAGCCCATCCCGGTCGGCCACTGGTCGAACGGCCCGACCTGACTGGCGGCGAAGGCTGGCGTATTGTGGTCTTTACCAAACCACGACGTGGCGTAGCCATTCTCCAGCAGGATGCGTCCGATCGTTGCCTTGTCCCGGTCGATGATGCTGTTGTAGCCGGGGAAGCCGGTCGACTGCTCCGAGATCACGCCGAACCCCGCCGAGTGATGGTTGCGCCCGGTGATCAGGGCGGCGCGGGTCGGTGAGCACAAAGCCGTGGAGAACATGCGATTGTAGCGCAGACCTTGAGCCGCGACGCGATCCATGCTCGGCGTCGGGATGACCCCACCGAAGGTGCTCGGGACGCCGAAGCCGGCGTCGTCGGTGATGATCAGCAGCACGTTCGGCGCGCCTTTCGGCGGCACGACACGGGGCGCCCACCAAGGTTTCGACTGTAGCGCGTCATCCTTTATCACGCCGCCAAATTTCGGATCGGGGGGCGGAAGTTGCTTTCCGTCAATTGTCGTCGTCGCACCCGGCGACCCGGGCGTGCCAGTGATCTGCTGGGCCACCAACGAAGACGCTGCTGTGACGCTGACGACAAAGGACAACCACAGCGCGATTCCGCACTTCTTCAATGGTTTTGTTTTCATTACATTCCCCTTATCACTCGGCTGAGCGCTCGTTTCTCATTAAAAGACCCATCGGGACGAGTGTTGATTTGCATCAAAAGAAGTTCGTGCACGGCTACAAACAGCATTGCATATACGAGCCTGGTGACCGAAAGCACATTTGCGTGTTTTGCCAGTAAACTTGCAGTAAAATAAAAAGAGAGTGATCTGGATACGAGGAACGCGACGATCTAAAAGATGATAAGGGTAGGCAAGCTTATTGGGGGGGTGATGTGTATATTCGGCTCGCTCGCGCAAAAATCGCAATCATAGCGTCGTTCGCGATCGCGATCGGTGTCTCAAGCACGGCGATGGCGGCCGACGTCGCGATGCCGACCAAGGCGCCGATGACGCCCCCGCCTGCAATTCAAGGTTGGACATTCAGTCTCACGCCATATGTCTGGGCGACGTCACTCAGTGGCTCGACGACGGTGAAGGGGATAACGACCGACATCGACGCCGGCTTCTTCGACATTCTCGATCACACCCAGTTTCCGAAAGGCCTGTTTCAACTCGCAGCCTTTGGTGAAGCGCGCAATGGCCGCCTCGGACTGTTCACCGACATCGCCTACATGAAGCTGGGCCTGGGTGCGAGTTTAAATCGATCGCGCGGCACCGACGAACTCGGCGGTAGTGTCGGTGCATCCGCCGGACTGACCATCAAAATGCTCATCGCGGAGGCAGCCGCAGCTTATGAAATCGCAAGCTGGGGCGGTCTGACCTCACCCGGCTCGCGCACCGCGCTCGATCTTTACGCCGGCGTGCGCGTCTGGTGGCAGCACGCTGACGCAGAAGTGACTGCATCCGGCACAGCGAATATCGTCGGATTGACGCGGACCGGCAACGGCACACTTTTGGCATCAGGTGACGTCAGCTGGATTGATCCTTTGGTCGGAATGCGTTTGCGCCACCAGTTTGCTCCCGGCTGGAATCTCGTCGTCAGCGGCGACGTCGGCGGGTTCGGTGCCGGCAGCAAGTCCTCGTGGCAGGCACTCGCGACCCTGGACTACGAATTTTGCCGATCGAAGACTGTCATCTGGAGCGGCATGGTCGGGTACAAGGCCTTGCAAGTTGACTATTCACAGGGTAGCGGGCTGACGCACTATGAGTATGATATGAGCATGTATGGGCCCGTATTCGGCATTACCGCGCGGTTCTAAGAGCCAAGAGCGGCCCAGGTGCGAGCCTTCCAGCTATTAAGCTTACGCCTTAACTAATGATTGATTTGTGCTTGGCGGGTGCGAAAGGCCGAGCCTAGTATGCGTTTTGGGATGTTGCGAATTGGTGGGCGTGCCATGAAGCGTAATAAAGTGTATGCGGCCTTCATAATGTCTGTCGGCATAGCGCTGACCCTTGTCTCCAACCAAGCTTTCGGCCAGTTTTTAGGGGCAGCTCGTGGTGGTGCTTCGACGCATTCGCCATTCCATCCATCAGTCCATCGATCGCACCTTCACCGCGACGGACGCAATGTGGGCGCTTTCTTTCCGGGGTCCGGCGGCTTCTTCTGGGGACCATCGAATGGCCCGCTAGAGGTCGCGCCACCGATATCGGCGCCAATAGCAGGCGATTTCAATTACACATACAAATTTGATGTTCCTTGGGATTGGGCACACCGATATCCCCCTAGTTTTTTTGCCAGTCCTCCTGAACCACTTCCTCCACGAATAACATTTGCGCCGTCCGGCTGCCCCGCGCAGAGTGTGACGGTTCCTGGAGCTGACGGCAAAGATCAAACCGTGACTATGATTCGCTGCTAAGAAAAAGCGGGCGTTCGTCACTGTGAATGACTTGTCCGCCTTGGATCATCGGCGGACATTGCAACCCGGCAGCCATACAGAAGAAACAGCTCAGCCCGCCTTGCGCCGACGCGCTGCCGGTGCTGGCTTCCTCGTCTCTTCTTTTTTCCCGGCTTTCTTGCCGGAAATCGAGAACAACATTTCTTTCTGGCCTTCGATCCGCTTGCGTGATCGAGTCGCGGGCTGCTTGCGGCCGGATTGGCGTTCTTCCTTTACGCTTCGGCGCAATGCGTCCATAAGATTGATGACCTTGGCAGGAGCGTGTTCCTGTGGAGCCTCGATCTTGATGCCTTTTGATTTCTTCTGGATGAGCTCCTTCAGCGCCGCTTCGTAATGGTCCTCGAAGTTTTCCGGTTTGAAGTGTCCTGATTTGGTTTCGACAATGTGCTTTGCCAGATCCATCATGTCTTTGCTGATTTTCAAATTCGGAATGTCGTCGAAATATTCTTTTTCGTCGCGGACCTCATAAGGGTACCGCAGCAACGTTCCCATAAGCCCTTTGCCGCGCGGTTGCATGGCGATGATATGCTCACGGCTGGTCAGGACGACGCGGCCCAGCGCAACCATATTCATTTTCTCGATGATGTCGCGGATAACGACGAACGCGTCCTGCCCAACCTTGCCATCGGGAGCGATGTAGTACGGGCGGATATTGTAAAGGTCATCGATTTCAGACTTTGGGACAAATTCATCGATATCGATTGTTTTCGTGCTCTCGAGCGCAATTGTCTCAAGTTCGTCTTCGTCAATCTCAATGTATTGTCCCTTGGCAAGTTCATAGCCCTTGATGATATTCTCCGACGGTACCTCTTCGCCGGTGTCCTCATCGACCTTGCGATAGCGGATACGGTTGCCCGTCTCTTTGTTGATCTGATTGAACCTGACCTTTTCGCGCTCGCTCGTGGCGGGGAAAAGCTGGATGGGGCAAGACACGAGCGAAAGGCGCAAGAAGCCCTTCCAGTACGCGCGCGGGGCCATGGGGAACTCCTACACAACGAGACAGATCAATAGTGTAGTCGCTCAAGGCCAATCTTGCATCGTTCCTGGCCGCATCCGTTCTCAATACGTTCACCCCGGAATGCGCGCAAAGTAAATCACCCGTGACAGCCTCGCCCTCGAATACCCCTCTGCTATAGTTCCCACTATCAAGTAGAAAAGCACATTGTCTCAGGGGGGTGCGATGCGAAGAGTGACATGGCTGGGCTGCCTGGCGCTGGGCGTGGCGCTGTCGGCGCCGGCGAAGGCCGAGACGATCAAGATCGGGATTTTGATCCCTTATTCCGGCACCAATGCGGATCTTGGCGACGTGCAGGACAAGGCGTTCGACCTGTACATGAAGCTCCACGCCAAGGATATTGCCCCACACACCGTTGAACTCATCAAGCGTGACGAAGGCCCCCCGTCCGGCGCAAACGCCAAGACCGCGGCGACCGAGCTGATCACCCGTGACAAGGTGAATCTCATTCTTGGCGTGGTATACTCGCCATCCGCAATCGCGATGGCGCCGGTCATCACGCAGGCCAAGGTGCCCTTCATCATCGCCAATGCCGGCACCGCCTGGATTACGCAGCTCTCACCATACATCGTGCGCTTCTCGTTCAGCATGTGGCACGACGGCTACGCGATGGGCACTTTCGCTGAAAACAAACTCAAGTGCAAAACGGCGGCTACTGCCTATACCGATTTCCCGCCGGGGAAGGATTCGACGGAAGCGTTCAAGACCAGCTTCGAGAAGGCCGGCGGCAAGGTGATTGACGCCATTCCCATGGGCAACCCGGCGCAGGTTCCCGACATGACGCCATTCTTCCAGCGCGTGAAGGACCAGAAGCCCGACTGCCTTTTCGTGTTTATCCCATCGGGCTCGCATGCCTCGGCGGTGGTCAAAACCTACGGCCAGCTCGGTTTACGCCAGGCCGGCGTCAAGCTGATCGGGCCGAAAGACGTCGTGCCCGACAGCAAGCTTCAGACCATGGGCGATGCCGCGATCGGAACGATCGTGATGAGTTCATACAGCAACGACCTCGACAATCCCGCCAACAAGGCTTTCGTCAAGGCGTGGCATGAGGCCTATGGTCCGGACAATTATCCCGATTTTGAATCGGCCAATGCCTGGGACGCGATCGACGCCGTCTTCCACACCATCAAGAAACTCAACGGCAAATTCGACGCCGACACGTTTGTCAACGAAATCAAGCAATGGAAGGCGTCCGGACCGCGCGGCAAGATCAGCATCGATCCCGAGACGCGCGACATCGTAAACGACGAGCACGCGATGGAAGTGATCCGCAAGCCGGACGGCAAGCTCGGTACCAAGATTCTCGGTACCATCAGCGCGGTCAAAGACCCGTGCAAGGAACTCAAGATCGGCCGGTGCGGCACCACTCAATAGCGCCATCGTCACCGGCGCGTCGGCGCGCGGACGCAAGGTTTGCCCCAGCATCGGCCGTCACGCGACTTCGTCGCTGATGACCTCGATGACGACATACACGCAAAGGCAAACATAGATCAGGATGAACAGGCCTGCCGATGGCCCGAAAATGGCCACCAGGCCGAATGCAGCAGCAAGTGCAGCCGCCAGCCAAACATCCAACGGGATCAATGCAAACACGGCGCCCCTTCTCTGCTGGGCACCTGGCGGGGAGACAATCTCCTACCGCCGCCGAACCGCCCGGTAGGAGTCATCAGCCTGTCGGCGGTTATCGGGGGACTCCATCCCCATCAACAATGATGAATCATAGGCGGGGTGCACGCCCGGTCAATAAAGCTCTGCTCATTATACATAATACATATATACCGTTATTTTGAAACCTCCCGACGGCATCAGCCTGTGCCGTCTTTCTTCTTTTCCCTGAGTTCAGCTTCCTGCGCACGTCTTTCCCAAGCTTCGGCGATCTCCAACAAAGTCACTTTATCCTTCGACATTGTCCGGGCCATGCGAATGCAATCCGCTGCATATTGCCTGTATTTTTTTGCCTGTATTTTTCCGACTCCAACACCATTGCCTCCTCAGTCCCTGCATGAGGCAACGTGCTTCAATGGAACTTTGTTATTGTGAAAAAAATTTGGGATAAAGCCGAACACGGCGGGGAACGAACCGACGTTGGCGCGACTTTTACGGCTGGCTGCCGGGAGGGTTGATTGCCGCCATTTTCCGCTGTCGATTACCGTCGATATGCCGCGGAATGCGTCCGGCTTGCCCAGAGCATTGCGAACCCTGACGACAAGGCCCGATTACTCGACATGGCAGAAACATTCCGCGAGCTCGCCGACAAAAACGACGCAAAAAATTTCGACCGCACATGAAACTAGGACACCGGTTATTAACAGGCCGTCCTATCTTACCGTGCGGATTCGAATTTTTGCCGCGATCATGGAACAGATTGCGCGACGCCGGGTTTTTCAGGCGAGAACCACCCAGGCCCGAGTCGCTTATGTCTCTATCGTTCGCCGTTCCCGAAAGCCGACGATGCCGGACACGAGCCCGGGAATGCCGATCGATGGCTGAACAATTCCGCGTTCACATTGCACGCGATCAGTTGCTGAAAGCTGCAACAGATTACGAGCGCATGGCGCGCGATGCCGAGCAGCGTGAGATCGCACAAGGATTGCAGGCGCTTGCTACGGGTCGGCTGGCCCGCTGAAACTCAAATTAATTTTCATTCGAGCGGGGCGACAAACCACCTTTGCGGGCGCAACCGTAATCTTTGCAAAGATGGGACAGATCGCCTTCGCATGGAAAGCCGGTGATCGGGCAACGCTGCATTGGTTCGCCGGGCGACAGAACGGCGGCCAACCAGGGATTATTCCAAATCAATTCCATCACGCCACCTCCTCGAGCAACACTCGAGCGTTCGCAGTCATCGGGTCGATGACTGTCGGTACTTCAGTCACTCTCGTTATCGGGAAACCCGCTATACGGGAATGCTCACGAACCAGAGCTTCGCTTTCCGCAAGGTAGATACAAAAGGTTTTGTCCGCAGCGATAAACGATTGAATCCACTGCACTTTTGTTGAAAGCTTGGAGACGGCACTGTTGGATCTAGCCGCAAGCTCCTTGAGTTGCATAGGGTTCAGACCGCCCACATTCGGTATGTCCCGTTCGATCAGATAACGTTTCATCGTCTCACCTTTATCGATTGATTTGCCGGCAATAGATGCGCGTAATATTCGAGCACGCGGCGCGCCTGCTGAATTCGCGATTTCCTCAACGCATTCATGAAGCACGCAAAGAGGCCGTAGCGCGCTTCGGTCTTCACGCGGCTGGAAACAGCCGTTGCGGGGGCGCGAGCGCCCCCATAAGTTGCGGCATCCATCATGTTTTTCCTTCTCGATCGCTTTGGCTGTCGCGGCGGTCAAATCGCGAACGAACCGCCGACGCACATCACCGCTTCATAATGACGACTTCCAGATATTCGCTCGGCACGACCATCGTGCCGTTATCCGCCCGATTCATGCGCGCAATGAGATCGTAGAGATCCTTCTCCAGACGATTCTGCTGGGGGGTCTCAAGGGCCGAGAAGGCCTTGAGCATCGGGCCATAGTAAGTCCTGAACACCTCTAGGAAGTGTTGCGCTGACCGGTAGCGAAAATTGTAGTGGCGCGATTCGGTTTTGATCCAGGCCGCGGCCGGTTCAAACATTTCGGTCAGGCGCGCGCGCGTGCCCCAGAGCAAAGGAGATTTGGCCGCTGCCGGCGGCGGCAAATGTTTGCCGATTGTCTTGAACATTTGTCCGATGAAGCCATCCGGGGTCCAGTTTGTGAGGCCAATCTGGCCACCCGGCTTGCAGACGCGCAGAAGCTCTGCAGCGGCCTTGTCCTGGTTGGGTGTGAACATCACGCCGAACGTCGAGAGTACTGCATCGAACGTGCGATCAGAAAATGGCAGCGCCTCGGCATCGGCCTCCTTGAATTCGATAGCCGCGCCTTCGGCCACAGCGCGGGCGCGACCTTGCTCGAGCAGGCTCGCCACGTAATCCGTCGAAACGACGTCGCACCAGCGCCGCGCGGCGGCCAGGCTGGCCATTCCGTTGCCGGCGGCCACGTCGAGCACTTTGCTGCCTGCTTGCAGATCAAGTGCCTCGCATAGTTCCTCGCCCACGATCTGCAAGGTCGTGCCAACGATCGCGTAGTTGCCCGATGACCAGGCCGCCTTTTGCCGGGCTTTTATGACTGTCAGATCGGCCGATGCGGCGGGCGCCTCCTGCACGGAAGGTTTGACGGCGGTTAACGTTGCGGCTGGCATCACAATCTCCTGTCCAATTTCCAACATGATTGAGATGTGAGTACCGACTCCGCACCGAAAAGACTTTGCGCGGAGCTTGATTTGTCCTTGAGACAAGCTTGATTATTTCCTGAGACCGGTTCTGAAGTGCAGTTGGGGGCAACCAACGTGCAATTTCTCTTTGGCGATCATACCCTTGACGACGACCGTCGCGAGCTGCTCCGCGGCGCCGAACCTGTTGCAGTGGAGCCGCAGGTATTCGATCTGCTGATATATCTGGTGCAGAATCGTGATCGCGTCGTCAGCAAGGACGATCTCATCGCTTCGGTCTGGGGTGGCCGGGTCGTCTCCGATTCGACCCTGACCAGCCGTATCAATGCCGCACGCAAGGCGGTGGGTGATAGCGGCGGCAAGCAGAAACTGATCCGCACCATTGCCCGCAAAGGCCTGCGCTTCGTCGCCGACGTTCAATTGCGGCCCTTGGGCATCGAACCGCAGATCGATATCCATGAGTCATCCCGGTCGGCTCTGCCGCTGCCGGATCGGCCCGCCATCGCCGTGCTCCCTTTCATCAACATGAGCGGCGATCCGGAACACGAGTATTTTTCCGACGGTATTAGCGAAGACATCATCACCGCACTGTCCAAATTGCGCTGGTTTTTTGTGATCGCACGCAACTCATCGTTTACATACAAGGGCAAAACCGTCCACATGAAGCAGATCGCCGAAGAGCTCGGCGTCGGCTATGTGGTCGAGGGCAGCGTGCGCAAAAGCGGCGATCGCGTCCGTATCACCGCACAGCTCAACGACGTCGAAACCGGTAGCCACATATGGGCTGAACGCTACGACCGTGACATTGCCGACGTGTTTGCTGTGCAGGATGAAATCACCGAGGCGATTGTTGCCGCGATCGAACCGCAAATTTACGCGGCCGAGAACTTTCACGCCCAGCGCAAGCCGCCCGACAGCTTGGATGCGTGGGACCTGGTGATGCGGGCGCTTTCACATTACTGGCGAGTGACGAGACAGGACAATGTGGTTGCCCAGGCCCTGCTCGAGAAGGCGACCGCCATTGATCCGAACTATGGCCAGGCACTCGGTGTGCTTGGCGCCACTCATACCTTCAGCGCGCACATGGGTTGGACGGACATGGCAGCGTCAGTACCTGTCGCCGAACGAGCGGCGCTGGCGGCGATCCGAGCCGACAGCGAAGACCCTTGGGCACACTATGCGCTCGGGAACGTCTATCTGTTCACGCGGCGTTTTGACGATTCGCTCGCCGAATTTGAATTGGCGCTGCGGCTCAACCCCAACTTCTCGCTGGCACAGGGCTATTACGGCCTGGCGCTATCGTATTGCGGGCGGTGGCAGGAGGCAGACCTGGCCGCAAGCCGCGCACTGCGACTAAGTCCGCGCGATCCATTCTCGGCGATCTATTGCGGCATTGCCGCTTATTCGCAATACGTCGGACACAACTACGACGAGGCCATACGATTGGCGCGAGAATCCATCCGTCTACGCAATGATTTCGTCGGCGGTCACAGGGTGCTCACCGCCGCCGCAGGCATGCTCGGGCAGAAGGAACTCGCCAAAGCCGCCCTGCTCGAGCTGCGGCGCGTGCAGCCCAATATCTCCCTAGACTGGCTCGCCAGCGAGATGCCGTTCAAAAGGGACGTGGACCGCACGCACTATCTGGAAGGCTTCCGTCGCGCAGGGCTGCTGTGATTTGCGCGTTGGCACCAACGTCACTTGTGGTGGCGCCGCAAATATTCGTGCAATGAGGCGGTGCCCGTCTCCTTGAGCAATGTCTTGAGCATCATGTCTTTACGCCGGCCTTTCGCGAACTTAGGGCCGTATTCCTTGCGGAGAGAACCGACCCGGGTGTTGCCGTGTTTTTTTTCAATTCTACCACCGCGATCGCGGTGGCGACGGTCCAGTCCACGACGTCCCCTGGCCATTTTAATCTCCTTTGCCTCAGTGATGATGGTCCGCCAGTGCAGTTCAAAAACCGATGTGTGTACTATTACTATGATTTATTTCGTGGTTGTATTTTCCAGAGATGGCGCCGTCGTACTCGCGCCGGAAGTGTCCGCCTCGAACGGTAATCTATCCCGACTGTTGCGCCTGAAGTAGTCCAATACGAATACGCGGATTGCAGACGACAGGTTACGCCTGTTGCGGCCGTGATCAATGGTCTCGACCAACTTCGAAACCGTCATGTTTTCGCGAGCCGCGATATAGCGCAGGCCATCCCAGAATTGATCTTCCAAAGACACGCTAGACTTGTGTCCATCGCGGATGATTGAGCGCTTAACGACAACCGAGTTTGTGCCGCGGGGACCCGGCGTACGTTTGTCAGAAACGGAGGGTATGACTGTCATCCAATGAAACCTGTTTTTCTACACTTTTACTATTAAAGGCCGGCCAGTCTGGCCCAACAAATCGCAATATCGTGATCGGTGGACCAGGGCTTAGCCGGTCGCAAAATTGCATCTATTTTAGTCTGCCGCGGACAGCCTGTAACGTATGCTGAAACCGGGAACGCAATTGTCGAGAACACGCATGAGTATCCTCCGTCTTTATGGGCGTGTTCTTGCGCTGTTGGGCTCCGAGGGCCCTTTGGCGTGGACCTTGGCGCTGGCCAATCTTGCCCTCGCAGCAGCGCAGTTTGCCGAGCCGGTGCTGCTCGGCCGCATCATCGACACGCTCACGGGGGCACAGATGCGCGGGGAACCCCCGGTTTGGTCGAAATTAGCGACTTTGCTGGCCGCCTGGGCCGGGTTCGGGCTTTTCACCATCGCCTGCGGAACGTTGATCGCTCTTTACGCAGATCGTCTCGCGCATCGGCGTCGCCACGTGGTTTTGACCAATTATTTCGAGCATGTCCTGCAACTCCCCCTCTCCTATCACGGCAACACTCATTCCGGACGGCTGATGAAGATGATGCTCCAGGGCACGGAGGCGCTATGGGGCCTGTGGGTCGGATTCTTTCGTGACAATCTCTCTTCGCTTATTTCACTGCTGATCCTGCTGCCGATTTCGCTATTCATAAACTGGCGGCTCGCGTCGTTGTTGATTGTCCTGTGCATCGTGTTTGCGGCGCTTACAGCACTTATCGTGCGTAAGACCGAAACCCTGCAAAGTTCTGTCGAACGTCACTATTCGGATCTTGCAGAGCGCGCGTCCGATACCCTGGGCAACATTGCTCTTGTGCAAAGCTTTTCACGTCTCGAGACCGAGGTTGCCGAGCTACGTTCGGTCGTCGAACGTCTGTTGTCCGCCCAAATGCCGGTCCTTTCCTGGTGGGCGCTGGCGAACGTGCTGACGCGAACCGCGACGACGTTGACGGTGCTCGCGATCATCATCGCGGGGACCCTGCTGACAATCAATGGCAAATCAACGGTCGGAGAAATGGTCACGTTTATGAATTTCGCGGGTCTTATCATTGCCCGTCTCGAGCGCAGCGTCGGTTTCATAAACAATGTGGTGTCGGAGGCGCCGCGTCTGCGCGAATTTTTCCAGGTATGGGATACCGTTCCGTCTATTCGGGACGACCCGGACGCGGTCGATCCCGGCAGGCTGCGCGGACTTGTCGAATTCAAGCATGTATTTTTTTCATATGACGGCAAGCAGATGGCCGTTAAGGACTTAAACTTCAAGGCAATGCCGGGCGAAACAATTGCGCTGGTCGGTGCAACCGGTGCAGGAAAATCAACCGCCATCGCGCTGCTTCACCGCGCCTTCGACCCTCAATCAGGTCAAATTGAAATTGACGGGACGGACATTCGCAAATTCAAGCTTTCGGCATTGCGCCGAAACATCGGTGTGGTTTTCCAGGAGGCGCTGCTATTTAACCGCTCGATCACCGAGAACCTGCTGGTTGGCAAACCCAATGCGACCGACGCGGAGATTCTCGACGCAGTCGAGCGCGCCCAAGCCCTGGAGTTTATCGAGCGCAAATCAGCGGGTTTTGGGGACAGTGTCGGTGAGCGCGGCCGCTCGCTGTCCGGTGGCGAGCGCCAGCGATTGTCGATTGCGCGCGCGCTTCTCAAAGATCCGCCAATTCTTATTCTCGACGAGGCAACAAGTGCCCTTGACGCTGACACTGAAACGAAGGTGATGCGCGCCCTGGATGAGGTGATGAAGGGTAGAACGACTTTCGTGATCGCACACCGCCTCTCGACGGTGCGCAAGGCCTCGCGCATCCTCGTCTTCGACATGGGGAGAATTGTCGAAAGCGGATCGTTTGACGAACTGATCAGCGCCGGCGGCCGATTTGCCCGACTCGCCGAGCAACAATTTATTTCGGCTGCTCCGATCGTTTCCCCGGCCGCCGTCGATTGATACCGCCCTTCACGCCTAATCTGAGAGCGATCCCAGGCCGTACATAATCCTCAATACCGGACTCATTTGCAGGCCTATCCGATCGAACCATCCTTTGAAGATGGCTATGATCTGTCCGCTACGGTAAATCTCGGCAAGTCCCGTATTGACTGCCAGCCGAAGAGCCCAATCGCCGCGAGGCAACGCGATGGCATATGGCTCAACCGACAGATCATCCGGCAACATGACCAAGGCTTGCGGATTTTTCATATGAGCGCCGACCAGCAGCAGCTTGTCGCTGGCGAAACCATCGGCATTGCCGGCCTCCAACAAGGCGATCGCTTCGGCTCCATCTTTCACAGAAATCACAGTCGCCTCAACTTTTTGCTGCTTCAGCTGCGCAACGATAGCCTGTTCGTTGGTTGTCCCCGAGGCGACAGCAATTCGCTTGCCCGCCATATCCGTAAAGGTGCGTATATTGGAAGCTCTCGTAACGACAAGGCCGGTGCTTTCGACAAAAATAAAATTCGAAAAATCGACTTCTTTCATGCGGCCCAGCGTCACCGTGCTTGACCCGCATTCCATGTCGGCCTTGCCGCTTGCCACCGTCGTAAAGCGCGTCTGAACGTTTACAGGAACCCACTCGATTTTGAGGGCGCCCACTCCAAGTTGTCGCTCGATGGAGTTCGTCACCAATTTGCAGATATCGATTGTGAAGCCCACCGGTTCTTTGTTGTCATTCAGAAAAGAAAATGGCCTGGCATCCGTCCGATAAGCGATCTTGATCGTTTTTGAGCTGGCGATGGTTTTCAGACGACTATCGGACGGGACTTGTGTCTGGGCGGATGCCACCGTTACAGACAACAGTGTGAGGATTACAGCGGTCAGCCGGAACATGATCTTCACCGAATGTTGGAGAAAGCTAATGGCGGTTTCGAAGTATTTTAAACGCAAAGGTCCCGCAATCGTGCTGGAGGAATTGGGCAAGATCAATACCCCTGACGCATGTGACAAAAATCGTACGGTCGCCGGTGACCCTCAATCCTGCGCGTCACCACGGCGGTTAAATTGCCTGCAAGCCTCGATTAGCGCGGCCCGGCTCCGGGGTCAGGTATCACCCGCGCGGCGACCAGTCGGTTCCAAATGAACAGCACCAACACTGCGCCGACGGTGGCGCCGATGAAGCCCGCACCTTGGTCGGGCCTATACCAACCAATCGTCTGGCCAATCCAGGTCGCGAGGAACGCCCCGCCTATTCCGAGCACCGTCGTGAGCAAGAAGCCCGAGGGACTGTTCGGGCCGGGCGAGAGCCAGCGCGCGATGAGCCCTGCCACAAAGCCAATAAGGATAATCCAGATGATGCCCATGCTCGCTCCTACCTTCTATTAGCGAGACCTCTCCAACGTCTACTTAGCTTGTACAGAAACCCGATTATGCATCAGAGCATACGCTCGACTTCCTGTTCAGTAGGCAATCGTCCTTTCGGCGTCAGCTGATCGACCACTTGCGGTAAATATTGGCTAAGGCCGTTGAGCAGGTCATCCCGAGACATCCCGGTCTGCGACATGAGCATGTTGAGTCTGTCCGAGCCGAGGGCGCCAGCCAGATCATTCGGCGATATCGTCCTGTTAGGCCCGGTGCCGACCCAGGAATCGACGGTTCCACCATGACCGCTTTGCTGGAACTGTTTAAGCAGGTCGTTCAAGCCACCGCTTAAGACGCCGCCCGCGGCACCACCTGCAAGGAGCCCGCCCAGGCCGCCTTTGAGCAGATCGCCCAAACTGCCGCCGCTCCCGGCCGGGCCGACGTTAATAGGGTTTGCTCCTGGGGTTGCTCGAGGGCTCGCAGGTGCAGCAGATGGTTGGCTGCCCGCAAAACCCTTGACGGCTTTGTAAGCCAGCAAACCGAGGATCGCCATAGTGATAGGAGACATTCCTCCGCTACTGCTGCTGCTCGGATCGCGCTGTCCACGCGGTCCATTTTGCATCCCGTTGAGGACATCCATTAGGCCCATATGCCGCCTCCCGTTAGTATTGGATTTTTTGCAGGTTATACTGTTGCCATGACAAAAACACGGCGGTTGGCGGCAGTTTTGCGCTCGCTCGCGCGAAGTTTACCTGCCGCCACTTTGCAGCGAAGATATACTGAGTGTTCTGGCAGGGAGGTATTGAATTAGCGCGAAAAGCTCCTCTGCCGCAAACCGACGTGGAGGACGGGTTATGAGTATCTTCGGAAGCATTATGGGCGCGATTTTCGGTCACGGCTCCGCACAGGCGAACGCTTCGCCGACCTTGGCGCCGGGCGCAACGCCAACAAGCGCGCCCCCGGCACAAACGGTCGATGTTGCTGCAATCGTTGACAAGGCGGCAGCGGCTACAGGCGAAAAGCTTGCCTGGCGAACGTCCATCGTCGACCTAATGAAAGCTCTCGGTCTGGACAGCAGTCTGACTGCAAGAAAACAGCTCGCGAAAGAACTGAACTACACCGGCGACACCAATGACTCTGCGACCATGAATGTCTGGTTGCACAAGCAAGTCATGGCGAAGCTCGCCGCCAATGGCGGAAAGCTGCCGGCGGATATCAAGACTTGAACGTCCACTAGGAAACGTGAGGAGATTTTCATGTCGGGCACGCTCATAAATCTCATCATTCAAATTGTCGCCGGGGCGATCGGCGGCAATGTGGCTGGCGGGGCATCCAAGGATCTCAGCCTTGGAACGGCCGGCAACACAATTGCTGGTGCAATTGGCGGCGGTGTTGGCGGGCAGATTTTGACTGCACTTATTCCAATGCTTTCCGGAGCCGCAGGCAGCGTCGACGTCGGCGCGCTCATTGGCCAGTTTGCCGGCGGCGGCATCGCCGGCGCGATCCTGACGGCGATTGTCGGGATGATCAAAAACAAGGCGGCCGCCTAAACACGGTCAGTGCCGCAGGCCTTGAGAGTTGCGGCATAGGAAGATACGCATTGCCCTGCTACCGCGTAGCGGATGTGGGCGACGGTGTTTGTTATGGGCCTTGCGCAGGCTGAGGCACAAAAATTTTATACACGTTTTATCGGTTTTTCCGGTTCACCAGGGGCTTGGCCGCGACGCCTTTAACAGTTCGTAAACCATGCTCGCGCACGATCCCCTCTACACGCTTTGCTTGTGGGGACCTGGCCCGTGCGGACCAATTGCCGCTGGCTCTGCATCTTCGGGGCTGCCTTTTTAGGCCTTTCAAACACGCCGCTCCGTGCGGAGGACGGCGTATTTAAAGACAAGATCCTGTTCGGACAGGTCGCGGCACTCAACGGTCCAGCGCAGGCGCTCGGCCAGGGTATGCGCGAAGGGATCCTGGCGGCGTTTGAAGAGGCCAATCGTGCCGGCGGCATCAATGGTCGCAAGCTCGAACTCAAATCGATTGATGACAGTTACGAGCCCGAGAAAACCATCGAAGCTACGAACGCAGCAATAAAGGAAGACAAGGTCTTTGCTCTCGTCGGCGCAGTCGGGACGCCGACCTCGAAAGCCGGCCAGCCCATCGCTACAGCGGCCAAAGTGCCATTCATCGGTCCGTTCACAGGCGCCGAATTTCTTCGCAATCCATTCAATCGCTACATCGTCAATATCCGCAGTTCGTATTTCCAGGAGACCGAAGCCTGGATCGAACACCTCACCACCGACCTCGGTATTACGAGAATTGCCATTCTCTATCAGGACGACGCCTTTGGGCTTGCGGGCCTGGCCGGCGTCAAAAAGGCGATGGCCAGGCGCAACATGTCGCTGGTTGCCGAGGGCACCTTCAAACGCAATACAACAGCGATCAAGTCAGCCCTGCTCGAGATCATGAAAGGGCAACCCGAAGCTGTCGTTACGGTCGGTCCGTACAAGCCAATTGCAGAATTCATCAAGCTCGCACGCCAGCTCAAGATCGACGCAACGTTCGTTGCAATTTCATTCGTCGGATCAGACTCGCTCGCCCAGGAACTTGGCAATCAGGGCGCTGGCGTCATTGTTAGTCAGGTCGTCCCCTTTCCGAGAGATAAATCACTACCGGTGGTGGCGTCCTACCAGGCCGCTTTGGCGGCAGTAAATTCGAATTCAAAACCCGGCTTTGTGTCGCTCGAGGGCTATCTGGTCGGTCAACTCGTGGTCGAAGCCTTAAAGCGGGTGACAGGCGAACTCACGCGCGAGACACTTCTCGATGCGATCGAGCGCGTCCCATTCGATCTCGGCGGGGTGAAGTTGACTTTCAGCGCCACGCAAAATCAAGGCTCAAATCAGGTTTACTTCACCGTGCTCCAGGCAGATGGCTCATTCAGATCCGTCACGAAACTGGTAAAGACTGTTGCACGGTGATGACGCGCGGATATTCAAAAGATGCCCACCGTCACGACTAAACAATCAAAAATGCAAAGCGCTAAAGGCGCTCGGAGATCAGGGTGGCTTTCGACCATTCAAGGCCGGCTCTATCTCGCCTTTGGCTTTGCTGCGGCCCTGACAATCATCGGTTCGGCAGTTGCCTTCTATGAATTCACTGTCATCGGCCTGACGACCAAAGAAATAGTGTCGCGCAGCTTGCCGACAACCGCCGTATCGCTGCGCCTCGCTGAACAGGCAAGCAGTCTCGTTTCGTCCGGCCCACGTCTGATGGCGGCTGGAAATGACAAAGCCCGTAGCGAAATTATGGACAATGTCGGTCGGCAGGAAGAGAACCTGGAGGGTGGCATAGCCCGCCTCAAGACGTTCGGCATTGCCAAAGCAAACGATATTGCCGTGAGCAGCAAGGCCTTGGCGGAACGGCTTCACTCGCTCGATGTTGCGGTATCAAACCGGATCATTATGTCGAACGAACGAGCTTACCTGGCGTCCTCAGTCCGGTCAGCGCATGAGGCACTCCTTATTGGCCTCGCTCCGGCCATCGATGATGCCAACTTTGACCTCATGATGAATGCCAAGCAGGAAGGAGCAGCCGCAGTCGAGACGAGGCTCGAAAATCTGCGACGGCTGCTGGAAATGGAGTCGGAGTCAAATCTTCTTGCCGGACTTCTGACCGAAGCTTCGCTTGCGAACGATCCGAACCGTCTGGAGCCGCTGCGCGATCTCATCGAGTCCGCTCAACGCAAGATCATCAAAAATCTGAATGCGATCACCGATCGTAGCCACCAGGCAAAGCTTATGTCGCTTTACAAACAGCTTGGCGTGATCGGAGCGGACGACGGGATCATTGCCGCCCGCGCATACGAACTCAATCAACAGCGCGAAGCGCAGTTGGCATTCGACACTGCTCAGTCCGAAGCTTCCAAGCTCAAGCAGGCCGTCGACGAGCTCGTTGAGGAGCAGGCCCGTATTGCACAAGAGATCTCCAACTATGCGGGTGGGCAGATCCGTTCCGGGCAATTCATCCTGACCGCGCTTTCGATTGCCGCAGTCATCGGCGCCGCCCTGGTGGCATGGCTGTATGTCGGGCGCAGTGTCGCCCGGCGCCTCGGTTTCCTTAGCGATGCCATGCGGCGCATCGCAGATGGAGACCTCAATGTCGACATCCAGGACACACGCGGTGATGAAATTGCGGATATGGGGCGAGCCCTTTTGTTCTTCCGTCAGGCGACCGCCGATGCAGCCGCCGCGCGGCGCAAGGAGGGCGAGCAGACGCGTACCTTGGAATCCCGTCGGCAGATGGTCGAAAACGCCACGCAGGAATTTGAAAGCGCGGTTTCGAATATCGTCAAAACACTCGATCGCGCGGCGGCAGCAATGGACACGTCGGCGCGGGACATGGCAAATAGCGCGACCCGAAACCAGGAGCAGGCTCTCGCAACGGCGGCGGCATCCGAGCAGGCGACGACAAACGTTGGAATCGTGGCAACAGCCGCCGAGGAAATCGCTCAATCGATCGAACACATTGCGGCTCGCGTTGCAAATTCTGCAACCGTCGCAAGTCAAGCAACCAGCGAAGCCAAAGCGATTACCGACGCAGTCGAGAGTCTATCCGCCTCGGTCGATGAAATTGGCGAAGTCAGCGATCTTATTAGCAGCATTGCTGCGCAAACTAATCTCCTCGCGCTCAACGCCACCATCGAGGCTGCGCGCGCCGGGGACGCTGGACGCGGCTTCGCCGTCGTGGCGCAGGAGGTCAAAGGCCTTGCCACCCAAACGGGCAAGGCTACAGAGGAAATTACGCGGCATATCGTGTCGATAGAGCAAACGACGGGGCGATCCGTTCAGGCGATCAAGAAGATCGCTGCAACCATCGAGCAACTGAGCGACGTTGCCAATGATGTCGCAGTGGGAATGCGCCAGCAGGACACAGTCACGCAGGAGATCGCGCGCAACGCCGGCGCTGCGGCAAAGGGCACACGAGACGTTTCCGAGCACATCACAGAGGTTTCAAACAGTGCCGTGAAAACCGGCCAGGTTGCCTCGACGGTGCTGACCGCCGCGGCCGAGCTGGCAGACCAGTCGCATCTGCTGCGCCAGGAAGTTGAGCGCTACTTGGCGCAGCTCCGTGTGGCTTCATGATTTGAATCGGCCACCATCGAAAATCCCGGCAAGCAGCTTAAATATCGTGTATAGTTGATTTGCCCTGCGGACGGAGCAACGCTGTGGGCTTTGTCGTGTGGAATTGTATGCGCGCGGCAATTTTTATTCTCACGGTCCTGTTCGGCTTCACGAGCGTCAGCTTCGCGGCCGAAGACGACAAAACAAAAAGGCAAAAAGAGAAACCGATTCAATTGCCGTCGGTTGAATTTAACGGCTATTCCGGAAAGCTGACTGCTGACCAATCACGGATATGGGATTCACCCGATCCGTCCAGCCAATACCAAATGAGGCAAAGCGCAAGCCAACCCTATTTTGGGCTGTCCTTCTCACGACCTCTGCAGTAAGCGGGTGATGATGGCTACACCTACAAACGAGCGGTCAAAAAAACTAACGTCCCAAAACCGCAGAGTGCAATGCCGACGAGCAGGATCGACCACTCCGACGGCTTTAGCGCGCACAGCCTGCCCTCGTTCATGACATACGCCAGCACTGATGAGACTTTTTGCATTTTTTTATTCCACTTCAAGGCAACGCACACAGTAC
>DATIWJ010000018.1:0-20396 GCA_035519415.1 Pseudolabrys sp. | reverse complement strand
AGCCGACTCGCCATCGCCGAGCCCAAACGCATCCGCGATAAGGCACACCTGAAGTTCATCGCGTCACAACCATGTCTTATCTGCGGTCGACAGCCCTCCGATCCGCAACCATTTGCGTTTTGCGCAACCACGCGCGATCGGCCTCAAAGTCAGTGATGAGTTCACGGTGCCGCTCTGCCGCGGGCACCATCGACAGCTGCACCAGGCTGGCAACGAGGAGGCCTGGTGGGGAACTCATCAAATAAATTCGCTGGAAACTGCCAAGCAGCTTTGGGGACAAACTCACCCAGCGAGGGGACAGAAACTCTTCAGTGCTGAAACGGTCGAAACAATGGCGAAAAGCTGATGGCTACCGATAAACAAACTACCGCCAATCGAGAAAATGCTAGAAATAGTACTGGACCGAAAACTGAGCGCGGTAAACGCCGCTCAAGTCGAAACGCCTTTCGACACGGTCTAACAGCAGAAACGATTATCGATGTACTTGAGAATGTCGCTGACTATAAAGCACTAGCAAAAGCGATCTATGCCGATTATAGGCCACGAACGAATTTTGAACTTCAGCTCATTGCACGACTCGTTTCACTGCTATGGCGGCTCCGCCGAGCGATTGCGATTGAGAGCGGATTAATAGGCATTCAGTACAAAAGTTCGCGTAAACATAACGCGAATTGTGCGCAATACAGAAACCACAGGCTCGGTTTGTTTTACACCCTTGGCCCTAACCTTGTGCCCGACACTTTAAATCAGTCGGGCGCAAACCCGAATAGTTTAGAAGAACATGGTGAGGATCCTGCAAGCCGGGATTCGAAATCCAGTATTGCACAATCTTTTATGCGTATTGACGGTAATGTTTTTGAGCGGCTTGGCCGTTATGAAGCAAGGCTCTGGCGACAGGCTGTGCAAATAATATTGCTACTCAACTCTGTTAATGGTCACTCGAGTGAAAATTTTAGTACCGATGAAAAATACTTCCGCTTAGGAAGCGCTATGGCAAAGCACCGACGCGCCTTATGGCCACCTTTTGTTACTTTCACGTAGAATTTGCAGGATCCTCGTGGTCAACCGGTATCAGATGTCTGTACCGTTTAATTATTTCGGTTGCTCTTTTGCGCTGCGCTTGATCAAGAGCAATATATAATTTGGCGAAAAAATTCTTGAACCAAGCTCCGACCCTGTTGGTCGTTTGGGTAGCAGAACGATTGCGTGACACGAGGTCTGCAGGGAGTGACATTTAGTCGACAATCCGAGTCCGGACGAGGACTTAAGGCTTCGCTCTGTGGGTTTTGGTAGCGATCCACCACGGAGAGGCTAAGACGAGAGCGATAAGCGCCGTTGACGCCCCTGATGTAGACATCCTTAGCGCTCAAGTCTTGGTCAGAAACGACATTTGATAGGATCAAGCCGACAAAAACGGCGTCTAAAACGACAACGCTTTGTTAGTTTGAGATCGCTGGTATTTCGGTAAATGTGACCGCCCAAAGTTCCAGCAAATCTCAGCGCGATTCCGGCCAACGATTTAGGCTAGACGCGGGACCCGCGATTACTGCTTCGACGCGTCGAAGGCGTCGATAATTACCGGATCAGCTTTAAAGATGTTCGTCCGCTCTAGTATTTTTTTCCTAGGCCCTAGCGATAACGGGTCACGAAACTCGAGCAGCGATTGACCATCCTCTTTATGGAGATCAGGTCGCACGAAAAAAAGGAGACAAAAACTAAAAACGATGAACGCGATGTCGACGCCGATTGCTATCAGTGTTTGCAAGGATGCCTCCTAACACTCATTAAAGAATGTTAGTTGAATCACCTTTCTTAAAACTTGGACGGGAACGTCTTTCGATAAGACTATCGCGTCAATTTGTGGACAGCGGGAATAGAGCGCTATTCACAATTTAGGCTGTTTGCCGTTATCGCAAGCATCCCTACGAATAGGGGAACATCAAATTGCGGTGGCGCCGGATTATTTCGATTGCCTGTCGTCGTCTTGTTTCGTGGAGGCTCACCAAAAAACGGTAAATGCATGCACTTATGGCAGCCCCGGCATCGGTCAACAAGCTGACCACGAAAGCAGATGCATGGTCGAATTGACTCGTTGTAAGCGTCCTCTGGGGACGGACTGCAGAATTTCTACTCAACCTCGCTCTGGTTTTGCTCCGAGTTGGCGGCACCCTAAACATCTGCGCGATTAAAAACTTGGACATGCGACGAACACTTGGACGGAAACGAAAAAGAGAGTTCCGAATGGGTATTCGGGTGAGGGGGCTCTAAGAGTTTGCCGATACCGCGCAGCGGCGCGAAACTCCCTTTGTAAAGCGCACCGTGTTAAATTCTGCCGATTTCACCGCAACATTTCTGATATCGCGCGGCGTGGCGCCATAGCGCCGTTTGAAGGATCGATTGAAGTAGGATAGGTCGCCAAATCCGGCGTCGTACGCGATTGTGGACACGGCACTTTTGGCTAGGCGCCGTTCGGTCAACATGCGATGAGCACGACTTAAACGCTGCGCGAGCAAAAATTCAGAGAATGTAGTGCCTTCGCTCTCAAACAGCCGTTGGAGATTGCGCGGCGTGACACCAAGATGCGCCGCTACGGCTCCAACCGAAATATCCCTCTGGCTGCTGTTTTCGATGATGTATGATTTCGCCATTTTAAGGCGGGCCACTAGGGCCCCGCGTCCATTGGCAAGCTCGGCGGCATCGGCCGTAGCGCCTACAGCAAGTGCAACAAGATCAAGTAAGTGACCGGCGGCCGTACGTCGAAAATCCGAAGTGGCTAGGGCACAGTCGTTGAACAACGGAGCCGCGTAACCTGCGAGTAATTTGAGCACCTCCACCTGTCGTGGAATGAGGTGCATTACTGCATCGTCTACGTCGGCAATAATCGAAGATATAACGGATAGCGGAACGCGAAATGACAGCGATCCGCCGTGTGAAGGGCGGTCAAAGATTTTGATTTCGCTCGTGCTCATCAACAGGGCATCACCTTCGCGAAGGACAACCTCGCGACCACGTGCGAATGCCGTCGCTGTGCCAGATTGATTGATGATGAAGATGAGATCGCCCTTTCCGTCTGCAAGAAATTCGCGGCCTCGTGTAATGCGCACAGGTGACATAGCCGTCGACATTAGTTGCACGCCGGGCAATGCGCGGAATACGATGGCACACTCCAACGGAGCTTCGTTAATTGGCTCAATGTCGAGCTTCAGTGCGGTTCGTCCATATTGCTCGCGCCACACCGCAACCCGATCTTTTTCCGGCAGATCGGCAGTGGAAAAACGGACAGTAGAGAGGCCAACTGGAGTCATCAGAGTCGTCCTAGTTTAAAGCCGGGCCGATATAGGTCGGTCGGCAACCCACGGCGCCACCCGAAAAGGGGAGGTATTCGGAAAATTATGAGAGGAGGTGCGTAATTTGGCCCAACCGGGAGCGAAATTCATGCTCGACACGGTATATCCACACCGGCACCTCCGAGGAAAGGTGGGCCTTGAGCAACCGGGACCGCTACTGTTAATCGCAATTGCCGCGCTATCATTAGTGGAAACATGGCAGCAAACGAACTAATGCGCGTCATCCAATCGGGGGACGAAATAAAATTTTTGTTTTCGCTACATTTAGCATCCTGAGAAGAAATGGAAATTTCCTGCCAAAATTGACTTAATTGATCGCAAGCGATCTTGGCCCAAAGCGCAAATGGCTTGGTTGAGAGTGCAAAGGGCATAAAAAGGTATTTCCCGACTTTTGCCGCACGTGCGATTGGACCTTGCGGCGCATGGTCGCGCGGATGTATACGCACGTCGCCGTATGCAATCTTGGCCCACAGCGAAAGCGAATTGGTTGAGAGGGCAAAGGACGGCTTAAAAGGTACTTCCTGGAATTTGCCGCACGCGCGGAGCCTGGCATGGTTTCCTGGTCGACCGACACGATAAATGAGCGCGACCGGTTCTCTTACTGGCGCGAGATGATTTGCAGTACGCTGTTTAGCATCTCGCCGGAGACCCCGTCTGAGCGGTTCTCCGCTCGCATAAACGTGCGCAATGTCGGTTCGCTTCGTTTTGCGACGTGTGAGTCCACTAGTTACGAGATCATCCGTACTGCGCGCGACATCGCAAGGGCGCCCGCCGATCATTATACTATCTATTTGCAACTACGTGGACAGACCGCAATTGATCAGTGTGACGAGCAAATTACGTTCGGTCGCAATGATTTCGTTATTTCCGATTGCCGCCGGCCGTTCCGGGCGATGCTTTCGAATGATGGATGCCGTGCGATCGCGGTTGTGCCGCGCGCGATGATTAACTCGCGTGCCCCATGGCTGCACCGGCGGGCGCTTTACAAGTTTTCGAATTCGCACTTCCTAGATCTGGCACGGCGCCACATGGTGCGGCTCGTATCCGATGACCTGAGCGAGAACGAGTCAAACCTGATGACCGAGAATCTCTGCAACCTCTTGGCGCTCGCCAGTGCGACCGACGCTCCACCAAATCGCTTGCAAGCGGAGCTTCAACTCGAGGTGCTCCTTGCCTTCTGTCGTAAAAATCTTCATCACCCAGAGCTATCTCCAAATTTTGTCGCAGCTCATTTTGGTATCTCAGTCCGTACTTTACATTTGCGTTTCCAGAAACTTGAGCAAACATTCGGTCGGTGGCTGCTAGGAGCCCGGTTGGATGCGTGCAGCAAGGCTTTGAGGGATCCGCTTCAGAAAACTCTCAGTATATCTGAGATTGCTTACAGTTGCGGATTTAACGATTTATCACATTTCAACAAAGTGTTCCGCGCACGCTTCGATATGGCACCGGGTCAGTGGCGTCATGACCTTGTGAAGCCGCTCTGAAGATCAAGAAAAAATCGCGGCATCAATCAACCAACATACAGGAATAACCAGCCACAAGCTTGACGAGATCGGCTTGCCGGCTAACGCCAGTTTTTTCAAAAAGGCGGCCAAGATGGGTTTTGACCGTTGTGTCAGCGACGCCGAGGTCACCCGCGACCTGGCGGACACCTCCGACATTGACGATCGCGAGTAAGACGCGAAGCTCGCTCGGGGTTAGGTTGTAAGTTTTCCCAATAATTTCGGACGGAAGTACCGTCTCAAATTTAATCTTGCTCACGAAGAGTGCTGCGACGGCTGCGGACGCCGCCCCTGCTTTGTGCCGCTCGCCAACGGTCAGGGGTAATACGTGTGCAACATAGCTATTTCTGCCAGTTTCATCTGGAAGGGGTAGAGCGCTGCTTTTGCCCCCCGTCTCGACGCCACCCGCGGCAACAAAAGCATCGTGTAATGTCCGATCGACCTGCGCATCGGTGGCCGTAAGCCTGCCATTGATTGAGCGTAGAAAGTTACCCTTTCTCAATAGGGAACGGCTTGCAGCATTCGCATGTATGATTTGCCCTACGACATCGACAAGAAAGATTGCTGGGCTTAACCCATCGAGAATATCCGCAAACGTCGCGACTTCGGCCTGCTTGAGACGGATCACTTTTTCTGTCTGCACAGCACGCCCCACGTGAGGCACGACGAGTCCCATGCGCTGGCGCATTTCGTCATCAACCATACCACTGGCTTTGCTGCGAATTACGGAAAGGTAGGCAAAGGTTTTTGGCGTTTTTTCAAGCACTGCATTTGCAGCGTCGATCCACCCTTGTGGCTCGGCCCATTCGCGGTAAAAGCGACCAGCCCGAAATTCCTCATAAGGCACAAGTTCCGGAATGGTGACTATTCGCCCGACTTCGTAGTCGAGCAAACGTGCGACTGGGCCAAGTTTCCAATACGTGCCCAAGTAAAGCTGTACGAAACAGGGGTCGAGGCCAACCTCATAGTGAATAACGCCCGGTTTTCTGACGGCGTCCTTCAAGAGAATGCCAGCGGCTTGGCCGCCAACATATTTGGTAATTTTCGCGAGCACACTGGCCCACCGTGAGGGATCAAGCGCGGCGTCGTAGATTTCGCCGATTAACTGAGTTGATTCTTGATATGCTTCTTGCATCTCTTATCCCGCATGCCGATTGGGAGGCCATTGGTCGCCTTGTTCCATTGTCATTTCGACACAAGACCTTAGCCAACCGGTGTTTCCTGAGATTTTCATGCGGGGAGGCCGATCGGGCCGCAGCGCGCGTTATGCGACATCATCGCTCGTTACCTGGCGACTCATATGTCGGCATGCGTGATTGATTTAACTCAAGCCATCCGAATGTTCTTGGACAAAAGCGCAAATAAATTGGTCTAAAGCGCAGGGCTTCTTTACCGACCCAAATCAAACTCCGTTGATCGTTCAAGGGTCACGGTGTAGCCCCCATGCTTATCTGGCATCACTGTGACTTCTGGCGTAGGGACCGGTGCCAGACCCGCCACTCCAGACAAGGTCACGCAATCAGCTCGGACGCTCACAGAGTTTGACCCGCTCGTAATCGTAATCATGGCTGTCCCATCAGCCGACACCTCCAATCCGTCAGCCCGGCCGATACTGGCGATGACTATTCCATTTGAGATGATCGCGATGGTTTGAGACCTGGAGGTATCTCTATGTTGAAAATCTTTGGCCGTGCTGATTCCAGCTAAAAAAAATAAGGAACCTATAGCTGCGAACGTCGCTGACCGAATGGCCGTCATGAGGGCAATCATCCTTTTTGTGCTCTAATGTTTCTGTTTCCTTGGTGCTGAAATTCTCCACCATTTCACGATTGAAATCTTGGACAGGTGCGACGGCGAGTTGGACTGAAAGTCATCGTCTGACGACGAGTTCGCCTCAGTACATGCCGTCCTTTGACCTGTGCTCGGTGCCAATCTCAAGCAACGCTTCGCGTGGGGATCGCGACGCGGTGGTGGCGAACGCGATCTTCATTGACATCGATGCCAAGACCTGGCCGGTCGAGACTCTCGACGGCGCCTTTGGTGGTCGGGATCGGCGAAGCGACGACATCTTCCGCAAGCCCCGTATGCGTGAGCGTCAATCCCCAGGCAATATTGGGAATGACGGAGGCGGCGTGGAGCGCTGCGGCACAGGCAATGCTCGATTCCCCCGTCTTGCATGAAATATTGACGCTCATGCCGAGGCGGTCGCACAGGCTTGCGGCCTTGGTTACGGCGCGGATACCGCCCAGCTTTATCGCCTTCAGACTGACGCCGCGCGCGGCCTTGCACTCATGATGGCGGCGGATGTCCTCGAGCGAATGAATGCCTTCGTCGGCGCCGAGTGCAATATCGGTTGCCGCCGCTACGGCAGCCATGCCGGCAAGATCATCGGCCGCGACAGGCTGCTCAAGGAAATCGAGTCCCGCTCCCTTGACCGCCGATACATAGGCAAGCGCCTGGTCGGTGCTGTAGCCCTGATTGGCATCGGCGGAAATCAGCATTCCGCTGCCCAGGACCTTGCAGATGTCGCGCGTACGCGCAGCATCGTTTTCCGGCGTATCGATGCCGACCTTGATCTTGTAGGCGGTGACGCCGGCAGCCTTTTTCTCCTCCGCGTCGCGCAAGTCGCCTTGGTAATCGCCGCCGCCAATGACACCGAGCAAAGGCATGTGGCTGCGCATTTTCGCGCCAAGCAACGCATGCACCGGCTTTCCGCTCGCACGGCCGGCAAGATCATGCAGGGCAATTTCGATTGCGGCCTTGGCGCCGTGATTGCCGTACATGCGGACATCCATGGCGGAAAGCGTACCGGCAATGTCGGCGGCATCGCCGCCGCGCAGTGCAGCGCCGAGATAATGGATGCCAGCGACGATGCTCTCCGGCGTATCGCCGGTCATGACCGGTGCAGACGCCGCTTCACCCCAGCCGACCAGGCCGTTATCGGCTTCGATCCGCACTAATACATTGTCGGCGCGCCGAACTTCCTCGCCCGCCATAATGACGGGCTTGAGCATCGGCAGGCTGACGGCGATCGGCTCGATGGCTTTAATGCGCACAACCGCGCCTCGGGATGACGACTGTTGTTATAACTTCTGAATCCCGGCTTGGTCGATGATGTTCCGGAATAGATCGATTTCTTTGGTCACGCGTGTCCATGCAGCGTCCGCCCCCTTGGGCCGTACCTGGAAACCGGACGCATACAGTTTTTCCTTCATTTCCGGAGTGCCCAGCACCTTGAGCGTTTCGGTTTCCAGCCACTTGATGATTTCCGGCGGCGTCTTGGCAGGTGCAAGCAGCACAGTGTCGGTCGCGAAGACAAAATCCTTGTAGCCAGACTCGATCATGGTCGGGACGTCAGGCAAGTCCGGCCAGCGAGTTTCACCGGTCACCGCGAGGCAGCGCAGTGTGCCCGCCTTGATATGAGGGGCTGCCGGCGGCAGCGAACCGGAACTCAACTGCGCCGTTCCGCTCAGCAGAGCCTGAATGGCATCGCCGCCGCCCTTGTAGACCACGTCTTCCAGCCTGGGCAGCTTCTCGCGGATCTTCAGGACCTCGAGCTGAATTTGCGGCGTGGTTCCGATCGGTGGCGTCGCGCAGTTGAATTTTTCCGGGTTGGCGCGGGCCAGCGTTACAAACTCCTTCATCGACTTCGCCGGCAGGTCGGCCTTGACGACAAATGTGTTGGGCGATGTCGCCAATTCGCTCACGCCCACGAAATCCTTGAGCGGGTCGTAGGGAATCTTGTTGTAAAGGCTGGCATTGATCGACCACGCGTTGGTCGCGAGAAGGATCGTATAGCCGTCGGGTTCGGCACGCGCGGCATTGCCAAATCCGATATTGCCGCCGGCACCGCCGATGTTTTCGATGATAAAGGTCTTGCCGGTCGCCTGCTGGAGCGCAGCGGCCGTGATGCGGCCGACGATATCGGATGGTCCACCGGGCGTGTTGGCCACAACGATTTTCACCGGCCGGTCCGGGTAGGCGGCATAGGCCGAGCGCGCGCGCAAGAATACCGGCGCGGCTACGCTCGCAGCCAGCGCACCTTTGATGATGCTGCGCCGAGACGGCGCCAAGTGTCCGTTGAAGTTCGTCATCGTCCTCCCCCTAGAGTTTCGGCAGTATTTTCTGATTAGCGCCGTAATTTGTCTTAGGCTAAGCTTTTGCGATTATTGGAGCAATGGTCTCGGATACATGCGGCTGTTCTGTCTGGTTCGAAAACACCAATTTCACAATGTTCAAATGCAAGCGGCACGGTCTTTCCAGCCATGACAGATAGTCAAACGCGAGCAACCACCTGGCATGAGATTGTGCTTGCAACCCTGAAGGCGAACGACGTCAAGCTTGTCGTTTACGTCCCTGACCGGGTGTTCACGCCGCTGATCAAAGCCATTCACGCCGACCAGTTTTTCACCGCTTTCGCCGCGACGCGCGAAGAAGAAGCGCTTGGCATCGTGACCGGCGCATGGATGGGCGGGTTGCGCGGCGCCGTGCTGATGCAGACCAGCGGCTTTGCCACGATTCCGAATGCACTCGCGTCGCTGGTAGTGCCATGCCAGATTCCAGCTCTGATATTCGTGTCGGAACGCGGTACGCTCGGCGAGTTCAATCTCGGCCAGGCGCTTGTGTGCAAGACTATGCGCCCGGTACTCAATTCGCTTGCGGTCGAGAACATCACTATTACGCGCCAGGACGAGCTTGCGTTCACCATTGACCGGTCCATCAAACAGGCCGTGGCAACGCAGGCCCCCGTCGCCTTCATCCTTTCGCCGCTGCTGACCGGCGGCAAAGTATTCGGAGCGTGAGGCCGCCATGACAGCCAAACCAGCCGGTGCCATCGGCGCACACAACGCCAAAGTGATGAACCGTTTCGAATTGACCAAGCGGTTGGTAGCGCAGCTCAAGCGCGACGAAGCGGTCATTGGCGGCATCGGCAATGCCAATTTCGACCTGTGGGCGAGCGGGCAACGCCCGCAAAATTTTTACATGCTCGGCAGCATGGGTCTCGCCATTCCGATCGCGCTCGGTGTGGCCCTCGCGCAGCCGCGCCGCCATGTCATTGCGCTGGAAGGCGACGGATCGCTGCTGATGCAGCTTGGCTGCCTTGCCACCGTCGCGGAGCGCGCGCCGAAGAATCTCACGATCGTCGTGTGGGATAACGGCATCTATCAGATCACCGGGTCGCAGCCGACGGCGAGCGCGTCTGCCGCCGACCTTGTCGCCATCGCTCGCGGCGCCGGCATCGCAAACAGCGCCTGGGCCGCCGACGAAGCAGATTTCGATCGCCTCGCGGCATCTGCGCTCAAGGCCCAGGCGCCGAGCCTGATTGCCGTGCGCATCGATGATAAACCCGCGGTGGCAACCACCGATCGCGATCCGGTGCAGATTCGCGAACGTTTCATGCGCGGGCTTGGTGTCAAGGGCGACGTCGTTTCCTGAGGAGTATGAATGCAAACTGTCGGCCTCGTTGGCGTCGGAAAGATCGGCTTGCCGATCGCGGAAAATCTCATCAAAAGCGGCTATCGTGTGCTGGGTTACCGGCGCAGTTCGCTTGCCGATTTCGAAAAGATCGGTGGCATTCCGGCGCGTTCACCGACAGAGATCGGCGCGCAAACCGATATCGTGCTGACCTGTCTGCCGTCGGCGGAAGCACTCGACGAGGTAGTGCAGGGAAAGCATGGCTTGGTGCATTCGGCGCGGCCGGGGCAGGTCGTGGTTGAGCTCGGTTCGCACCTCATCCCCGACAAGGAACGGCAGATCGCTCCACTCGCCGCCAAAGGAGCCGTCTTCATCGATGGCGAGGTTGGCGGCACGCCGGGCATGGTCCGCGCCCGAAAAGCCGTGGTCTATCTTGCCGGCGACGCCGAGGCGGCGAAGATGGCGGAACCGGTCGCGCGCGGCTTCAGCGACATCGTGCATTATTTCGGCCCGTTCGGGTCCGCCAGCAAGGTCAAGCTGGTCAATAACCTGCTCGTGGCTGTTCATATTGCGGCCACCGCCGAGGCCATGGCGCTGGGGCTGAAAGCCGGAGTCGACGTCGATTTGATGATCAAGGCAGTTGCCGCCGGCAGTGGTGGTTCGACCCAGTTCGGCATTCGCGCGCCCTGGATGGCGCAGCGCCGTTTCCTGCCGGCGCAGGGCGATGCCGTCGGCCTGTCTCACTATTTCGAGCTCATCGGCGATCTGGCCAAGCGCGTTGGGGTGGCGACTCCGCTGCTCGATCGCGCAACCGAACTTTACGAACGCTGCATCAAAATGGGGCTTGGTGGGCACGACAACGCAGTCATGGTCGACGTCATCGCCAGCCTGCCGCGCGGGAAGGCCGCCAAAAGGTCCGGGCGCGCGAAAAAGAAACGACCATCGAAAGTAAGGAAGGTCCGGAAAAAGACCGCCAAAAAATCAAAGCGAAGGAGATAAGTATGATCCGCGTCCGCAAAATCGCGCATGCCAGCTACGAGATGCCAGATCTCGACAAGCAGACCGCATATTACACCGACATTCTCGGGCTCAACCTGATCGCCAAGGAAAAGGATACGGTCTACCTCGCCAATACAGTTGATAACCATTCCGTCGTGCTGCGCAAAGGCGATCAGGCGAGGTGCACGCGCGTCGGCTTTCAGATCGGCCCGCAAGAGGATCTCAACGAGTTCGACAAACAGACCCAGAAGCAGGGCGTGAAGACTTCACGCAAGAAGGACCCCGAGCCGTCGATCTCCGATATGCTTGTTTTCGAAGATCCAAAGGGCACCACAATCGAGGTCTTCAAACGCCCGGATTTTGCGCATCAAAAATTTCCTACGAAGGGCGTGGTGCCGCACAAGCTCGGTCACGTTGCGTTCCATTGCGAGGACGTGAAGAAGGTCGCGCAGTTCTATATCGACGTGCTCGGCTTTCGCGAATCCGACTGGATGGCGGATTTTTTTGTGTTCCTGCGCTGCGGCCCCGACCACCACACCATCAATCTGATGGGCACCGGCTCCAATCGGCATTTCCACACCGCGTTCGAGGTGCGCAATTGGGGTCAGCTGCAGGAGGCATGCGATTTCCTCAGCCTCAATGGCTTTAAGACGCTGTGGGGACCTGGCCGCCACGGCATAGGCCATAACCTCTTTGCCTATCACCGCAGCCCCAATGGCTTGATCACAGAATTGTTTTGTGAACTCGATCTGATGAAGGATGAAGAGCTTGGCTATTTCGAGCCACGACCCTGGCACCGCGACAACCCGCAGCGCCCGAAAGTATGGGCCAAGGATCCTTCCGCCTCGAATCTGTGGGGCCCCGGACCGCCCGAAGAGATGATGAAATAAGTTTGTGCTCGGGGCCTTACCGGGCACCGATTTTTGTGACAAGTCACGGTTCTGCGCCCGGGACACTTCATCCGTAAAACAACTTTGGCAGCCAAAGCGCGATGCCGGGGAACATAAACAGCAGCACGATCAGGATGAAAGGCGCGATCAGGAACGGCACGATGCCGCGATAGATAGCGCCGATCTTCACGTCCGGCGCCTGTGCCTGGATGACGAACAGATTCATTCCAACGGGAGGATGGATAAGCCCAACCTCGACCATGATAACGACTATGATTGCGAACCAGATCGGATCGTAGCCGAACTTGACGATAATCGGCTGGAACACCGGCACCGTGATGAGCACCATGCCGATGCCCTCGAGGAAGCACCCGAGGACGATGTAGCCGAAGATGATCATCAGCATCACGGCGACACCCGACAGATTAAAAGCGCGCGCCGTATCGAGCAGCAGTTCCGGTAAATGGGTTTGCACGATGAAGAACGAAAACAGGTTGGCGCCCATGACAATGACGAGCAGGATTCCGCTGACCACAACCGAATTCTCGATTGCCCGCAGGATATCCTTGATGCCGAGACGGCGGCCGACAACGCCAAGGAAGATCGCCCCGAATGCGCCGATCGAAGCAGCCTCGGTCGGGCTGAATACACCGGCATAGATACCGCCGATGGTCACAACGAATAGCGCCATGAACTGCCAGGGCTCGCGCAGCGCGGCGATCCGCTCGCGCAAGGAATAGTTTTCGAAGTCCGGCGCGTATTGCGGTTTGACGTAAGCGACGATCAGCGCAACGCCCATGTAGAGTGCTGTCAGCACCAGGCCGGGGACCAGGCCGGCGGCCAGCAATTTCGGCAAGGAGAGTTCGGCGATCGCCGCGTAGATCACCAGGATGATCGACGGCGGGATCAGAATGTCGGTGCTGCCGCCCGCGGCGATGCAGCCCGTTGCAAAGCCGTCGTCATAACCGGCCTTTCGCAGTTCAGGCAACGCCATGCGCGTCATGGTCGCCGCATTCGCGAGGGACGAACCCGAGACCGCGCCGAACAGGGCGGAAGCGGCCAGCGTCGCGAGGGCCAATCCGCCGCGGAAGCCCGACAGGATGATCCGCGCGCCTTTAAACAACTCTCCCGACAGACGCGATTCCGAAGCCACTTCGCCCATCAACACAAACAGCGGCACGACCGACAGGGTGTAGGCTGAACCAACGTCGAACGGCACGGTGCCGGCAAGGGCGAAGGTCGGCTGCAGTCCCGACAAAACTGCGTTGCCGATGAATCCGACAAGAGTCAGTGCGATCCAGACCGGCACGCGCAGGAAAAGCATCACGAATAGCGCGAGTACACCGACGGCGCCGAGTGTCGAGGAACTCATTCGACCGACTCGTCGTGGTGTGTGGTAGTTGGCATCAGGAAGGCGCCCATCGCGCACAAGGCCGCGCCGGCTATGCCGATCAGCGCCGCGACCCACTCGATATAGATTGGCAGCCCCAACTCAAGCTTGCGCTCGCCGTAGCCGTAAGATTGCAGGGCTGGAGTGAGCATCGCGTATATGAACAGCGCCAGCACGGCAACGGTGAGCAGGTCTGACAGACGGATCAGTGCCTTGACGACGTTGCGTCCTGCAAAGGAGTCGACGAGATCGATGACGATGTTGCGCCGCTGGAGAAAGGACGTGGATATGCCGTTGAACACGAACAGCACCATCGCGCCCTCGACCATCTCGTATGAGCTGCGAATCGGGTTGTTGAACACATAGCGAAAGAACACGTCGACGACCGTGACGCACATCATCACGACCAGCGCGACCGCGGCGAGTCGAAGCTGCGCGACACGCAATCTTTCAAGGAGCGCCAGGGTCTGGTCGCGATTCATGCGGTTCTGAGGAAACAGGCGCGCCGCGCTAACCGCCGCGCGCCCGTAAGGTCAGTTACTTGGTGTAGGCCGCGAAAAATTCGCGCGCCGGATGGCCGGCCTTTTCCTGCTCGTCCAATGCCTTCTCGACGATCGGCTTGGACAGGTCTTTCAATTTGGCAACGTCGGCTGGCGAAAGCGCTATGATTTGCAGGCCCTTTTTGACTTCGGTCTCCCGCGCAAATTTCTCGAAATCCTGCCAGGCCTTGCCGAAGCTCATGGCGCCCGCCACCCCAGCTTCCTTGTCGAGGATGGCGCGCAGGTCGGGCGGGAGGGAGTTGTATTTGGCCGGGTTCATCACGAAGGCAAAGGTGGCCGAAGCGAGCGGGGGGTCGACCGAGTAAGGCGTGACCGAGACGAGGTCGTAGGCAAAGCCCGCTTCATGCGGAAACCCAGCGCCGTCAACGACACCCTTGGCCAACGCGTCCTGCGCTTCCTGCGGCGGCACAAGCAACGGAGCGGCGCCGAGCGCTTCGAGCAGGAACTTGTTGGTGATCGAGGCATAGCGGATTTTTTTGCCCTTGAAATCATCGAGCGTCTTGATCGGGGTCTTTGAATAAATGACGACCGGATTTGCCATCGACATGAAAAGGATGTGCAGGCCCTGGTGCTCGGCCGCGAGATACTTTGGCGCGAGCTCGGTCATGCGCTTTGCCATTTCCGGCAGATCGACGCCGCTCGAAGGCCAGGTGAACGGCAAATTGGCCAGTTCGGTCATCGGGTAACGGCCGGGTGTGACCCCATGCAGGCAAAAGGCGATATCAGTAATGCCGTTGCGCGCAGCATCGAATTGCCGGTTCGGCGGCCCGACGAGTTGGCCGTTCGGATAGATCTCAAATTTCAACCGGCCACCGGATTCCTTTTCGATCTTCTCGGTCCAACCCACCACCCATTTGTGAAACGCGTGTTGCGGCGGAACGAAATGCGAGAGCTTGAGTGTAATGACGTCTTGGGCTTGCGCCGATCCCGCGCCGAGCGCGACAGCCAAGGCAAATGCCCTGACGAATTTTTGCAATGACATGACTTTCCTCCCTCAGCCGTCCGGCTTCTTGATGAGCCGTTCCCCGACATTATTTAACGGAAAAAACATCCTCTGTCACTTCTGCCTCACCGGACGCAGCTATCCGGCAATCATCGCATTGGAAAGCTCGCCGCAACCGTCGATTTGAATGCGCACTTCGTCGCCGGCTTTGAGGAACTCGCCGCGAGGCATGCCGACGCCAGCCGGCGTGCCGGTCGCGATTACATCGCCCGGGTAGAGCGTGACGTGGCGCGATAGATAGGCGATCTGCTCGGCGATATTGTGCACGAGCCGCGCGGTATTCGAGTTTTGCTTGAGGACACCGTTGACCCACAACTTGATGGCCAGGTTATTGGGGTCGGGGATGTAGGCAGCGGGAGTAAGCCACGGGCCCATCGGCGCAGCGTCCTCGAAACATTTCTGCCCGACCCAATCCATGCCGAACGGCGAGCCCTCGCGCTTCATCAGATCGCGGGCGGAGAGATCGTTGACGATCAGATAGCCGGCAACCGCATTCAGCGCCTGTTGCTCCGAGATATTCCGGGTTGGGCGCGCGATCACCGCGCCTAACTCCGCCTCCCAATCCACTTGTTGCGAAAAAGGAGGCAACCGCACCGGCGTGCCGGGGCCGATGATCGAGCCAGCGGTCGTCTTCATAAAGAAATAAGGGTCTTTGCCCTTCGTCATCGACGGCGCTTTGCCGGTCACGCGCCTGGCAATTTCGGCCATTTCCTCCAGGTGGTCCCAGTAATTGGCGCCGGCGCAAAACAGCGCGCCGGGATAGAGAACCGGTGCGAGGACCTTTGCTTGCGTGAGCAGAATTCCATCATCTGCTTTTGAGTTCTGCGCTGCATCGTGCAGGCGTGGGTGCACGGTGTCCCAGGCACGGAGCAGGCCGAGCACCGAGGTGGCGTCGACGTCCGCAATTTTCAGCAGCTTTGTTGCCGGCACGATTCGTTCGCCGATCAACACACCAGCAGCCTTGGGTTTGCCGCCGTCTGCATAGCTCAACAGCCGATATCCCAACGCCATGCATCACCTCGTGACTCTGCAGCCGATGCGCGTACTCGACCATCGCGTCTGCGGATTGGCAAGTGCAAGTGTTGTGCGGGTCTGTGCAGCCATTGCCGGGGCCTTTTCATCATGGCGAAAGCCAGCGAGGACAATTTCTGCGTCGTTGTTCGGGCCATCACCAACCGCTACGCTTGGACAAGCCGTCGGCAGGGGGCAGCATGGCGAGTTTCGATGGAGTTGTGATTGGTGCAGGACACAACGGCCTGACGCTTGCCGCTTACCTGTCGCGCGCCGGCATGCGCATCGCCGTGCTCGAACGCAACGGCCGCATCGGCGGCGGCTCAAGCACCGAAGAACGCATTCTTCCCGGCTACAGGCTCAACCTGCATGCCAATTTCTACATGGGAATGGGGTTTTGTCCCTTGCTCCAGGACCTCGAGCTCTATCGATTCGGGTTTTCCTATATCGAGCCGCCGGTGCAGCAGGCGGCGGTCTTCCGCGACGGTACCGGCATCGTCATCTACAAGGATCTCGACAAGACCTGTGCCTCGCTGGCGCGGTTCTCCAAGCAGGATGCCGAAACGTTCCGCGCGCTCTGGCATACCTATTGCGAAGAGATGCGGCCGCTGCTGGTGTCGCTCCTGTACAACGCGCCGATGCCGCGCGAGCAGCTTGTCGAACGACTGAGCGGGCCCAAAGCAAAAGAGCTGCTGTCGCACGCCCAGCACGATCTTTTCAGCGTCGTGCGCAAGCATTTTGTCGATGAGCGCATCCGCACTTTATTCACATCGTATATGCACGTGATCACGACGGAAAACGTGCCTGGCGCCGGCATCGTATTTCCGGCGATCTTCGCCAACATCGCGAGTTTCACGCTGCCGGTCGGCGGCGCCGCGGCTTTGCCGCTTGCGCTGGCGCGAATTGTCGAGGCCGGCGGCGGTGAAATTGTCACCGGCGCTGACGTGAAGGAAATAATCGTCAAAGGTAACCGCGCCACCGGCGTGAAGCTTGCCGACGGTCGCGCGATCGACGGCAGTAAATTCGTTGCCAGCGCGATTGATTTTCCAACGACGGTGCAGATGACCGGTGAGGAGCTTTTTCCGGAGCCGGTGCGCGAGAAGGCGAAATCCTGGCACTGGGGCAACCACAGTCTGGTCACCTTGCACCTGGCACTCAAGGATCCGCCCGCCTATCGCGCCGCCGCCTTCGATCCCGATGTCGCGCGCGCCTACAATATCTTTTTTGGCATGGACCACATCGACGACGTTGCCAGCTGCTTCGATGATTGCGCGGCGAAGAAATTCCCCAAGGTTCTGATGGGCAACGGCGCCTGCAACAGCCTGTTCGACCCGAGTTACGCTCCAGCCGGCAAGCACGTCGCGTTCTGGTGGCCGTTCGCGCCCTATTCGGTCGATGGCGGGCCGCAGCAATGGGAGCGCAACCGCGCCGATTATACCCAACGCGTCCTCGATTACTGGCGCATATATGCCTCGAATCTCGAAGGCGACAATCTGCTGGGCACCTATCTGTTCACGCCACTCGACGTGGAAAAGCTCAACGCCAACATGCGTCAGGGTGCCGTGCGCGTCGGTGCTTATGTGCCCAATCAACTCGGCATCAACCGGCCGCATCCGCTGCTGCCCGGTTCTCGCACGCCGGTCGAAGCGCTCTATCTGTGCGGTTCGTCGTCGGGCAACGGCGGCGGCATCAACGGCGCGGCGGGCTATATCGCGGCCAATGCCATTGCCGATGATCTACGGCTCAAGCGCGCGTGGAAACCAGTCGCCGCACCGGAATGGAAGCATTGACTTTCACCCGCTCATTCCCGCGCAAGCGGGAATCCAGAGCGGTTTCGGTTGCCATACTCACACCAGCGTCACCGTCTCGAACTCTGCCGGCAGTACGATTTCCAATAATTCACAATCGTCGGAATAGCCAAGTACAGTGTGCTTGATCTTCGGCGGCTGGATCCAGCACGAGCCGGCATGGAACGTGTGCGCGCCCTGGCCCTCGAACTCGCTCCGGAACCAGCCTTTGAGCACGTAAACCATCTGGAAGTCGACGGCGTGATAATGCGGGATCGCTACTTCATCCGCGCTGAACGGCTTGGTCATGCGGATGACATGCGCCTGTACCATTCCACCGGTTGCCGGCGCGATGCCGAGATCGCGATAGCTCGAGTAGGGGCGCAAGCCCTGATCGAAATCTTCCTCGCGGTGATGGCTGACGGTGAAGCGCTGCGGGTTGCGCGCTTTGGCGCGCTTGGCGGATTTGGCGCCGAGCTTTCTTCTTTTCTTTGTCTTGGTTGCCTTCTTCCTGGGTTTTGCTTTCGCCATGACAGGCCTCCTGTGCCACAAGTAAAGCAAGACGCGGATGGCCGGGACAAGCCCGGCCATCACAATATTGTATCGGCGAAGGGGCGCATGTCCCGGGCAATTCTCAACGGCTGCGGCACCTGATACCGTCAACGCGCGACAGAGCGAGGGAGCGCAAAAACTTTGGGGGGATTCATGAGAAGACTCGTTGTTGCGATGGCGCTGACGGCATTTTGCGGCATTGCCTGCGTACAGGCGCAAACCTATCCATCGCGCCAGATCACGCTCGTGGTTCCATTCCCTCCAGGCGGGTCAACCGACGTTGCCGCGCGCATCATGGCCGAGCGCATGCGCGCACCGCTCGGGCAGGCCGTCATCGTCGAAAACATCGGCGGCGCCGGTGGCAGCATTGGCGTCGGCCGCGTCGCGCGTGCGGCGCCTGACGGCTATACGATCGACATCGGCCAGTGGGACACCCACGTCGGCAGCATCATCTACAAGCTGGACTACGATCTACAGAAGGATTTCGAGCCGATCGGCCTGGTGTCGAACAATCCGCAGCTCATGGTCGCCAAGAAAGATCTTCCGGCCGATAATTTGAAGGATCTGATTGCCTGGATGAAGGCAAACCCGGGCAAGATCAACTTCGTCAACCAGAACGCGGCGGCGAATGTGACCGGCGTCTTGTTCGAAAAACTCACCGGGCAGAAGGTGCAGTTCATTCCCTATCGGGGCGCCGGCCCCGCCATGACCGATCTGGTTTCGGGCCAGGTCGATCTGCTGGTGGTGCAGGGCGCGGTGGCGCTACCGCAAATTCGCGGCGGCAAGATCAAGGCGATCGCAAATCTGTCGCCGCAGCGCTCGGCATCGATGCCGGACATTCCGACCTCGGACGAGACCGGGGTAAAGGGTCTCTACATGTCGGGATGGTTCGGGTTCTGGGCGCCGAAGGGAACCCCTAAGGACATCATCGCCAAGCTCAATGCCGCGATGGCAGAGGCGCTCGCTGATCCGGCCGTGAAGGCGCGTTTTACCGAGCTCGGGCTGGATGTCGCTGGGCGCGAGCAGCAGACGCCGGAAGGCCTTGCGGCGTTCCAGAAGGCCGAGATCGAAAAGTGGTGGCCGATCATCAAGGAAGCCGGCATCAGCGCGCAGTGAAAGTGCTTGCGGCGCACGTCCAGCAAGCACTCCGCTCATTCCCGCATAAGCGGGAATCCAGGGCCATAATGCACAGCCAAAATCGTTACTTTGGATCCCCGCTCTCGCGGGGCTGAGCGGAGGAGAAGCAGGCCAACGCTACTCCGCAGCCTCCGCCGCGCCGCCGTGTGCTTTCGACCAGCCGGCCGGGTCGCCGATGAATTTCTCGACCTCGGCCAGCATTTTGGTGTCGAACTTGCCGCTCGCTCTGGCGACCGCCAGCACATCCTTCCAGGTCGTCAGCGCGTGCAGCGTGACGCCGAGATTGCCGAGGATTTTCTTGCCCTGCGGGTAGATGTCGTAAAAGAAAATCACGAAGCAATGGTCGCACTTGCCGCCGGCCTCGCGCAGCGCCTGGATGAAATTGACCTTGCTTTTGCCGTCGGTGGCGAGATCCTCCACCAGCAGCACGCGCTGGCCGGGAATCAGCTGCCCCTCGATTTGCGCGCCGCGCCCGAAGCCCTTCGGTTTCTTGCGCACATATTGCATCGGTAAATGCAGTCGGTCGGCCACCCAGGCGGCGAACGGAATGCCGGCGGTCTCGCCGCCAGCCACTGTGTCGATCTTGTCGCGGCCGATGTCGCGGTCGATGGTGTGAATCGCGAAATCCATCAGTGTCGAGCGCACGTCCGGAAACGAGATCAGCCAGCGTGAATCATTGTAGACCGGGCTCGCCCAGCCGCTCGTGAAAATGAAAGGCTTGTCGGTCATGAAGCGAACGGCGCCCACGTCGAGATACATCCGTGCCGTCAGCTCGGCGATGGTCTTTTTGTCGAGGAATTGGG
>DATIWJ010000017.1:0-54255 GCA_035519415.1 Pseudolabrys sp. | reverse complement strand
ACCTTCGGAAGCTGGCCAAGCTGGTACCGATGCCCAATCTGAAGCCGGCCTGAAATCGGAGCAATAACCTTCGACCACGCGATCAGACGCCAACTTGATTCAATACGATCTTACTGCAGACTTTTTCAACGAAATCGGCCCTGAGCAGACATGACGGTTTGCGCCGCACATGTCCGCTTATGGGAGTAAAACAGACATGACTTTGTGCGGATATCCGCTTTCGTCGTCGCTATTGGGGGCAAAGCAGACATTGCCCATTGCAGCGCATATGTCGGCTGATGACCCAAGGCAGACATGGAGTCGTCACTCAAGCCGCAGTCTTAATCTTATGGGTCTCGTTGTCCACGATGACGCCCGTCTCGAACCATGCGATCTCAGGTTCATTGCCGCCGGAGGCCTTGCGCACGTTTTCGCCCCAAGCACTTTTATAATAACACGCCTCGGCCGCCTCGCGTGACTCCCACAGGTAGACGCCACCGCCGATGCCCTTGTCGTTGTAAAGAAATTGCTTGCGGATCAGTCCGGGTATGTTCTGAAAGCGCGCGGAAACTTGCTTGTTGTGTTCTTGCCACTGCTCGCGAGTCAGTCCCGGCGGCAACCTAAAGGTGACGACTGCGGTAATCATGGGCAATCTCCTTTACAGACCATAATTTTAATTACAACATTGCGTTGGTAGCGAAACAATCAAAAACTTTATACCGATGAAGGCCCGCCTTTGGGGGTAAAGCAGACATAGCCTTTTGCGAGAATCCGCTTTCGCGGTCGTTATGCAGGCTAAAGCGGACATGACGTTTTGCGGCGCATATATCCGCTCCTGACCCAAAGCGGACATGCCCTACGCGTCTTCCTCTAGCGGCTCAAAATGCGGTTGGAACCAAATTTGTGCGATCATTGTAGGGACCACAGCGCTACCGATGACTGCTGTCAGCAGCACAGTGTACTGCTCCTGATCGATGATGTGATTGGTTAGCCCGAACAAAGCCGAGATCGAACCGAAAGTGAGGCCCGTCGACATCATCATTGTTGTGTACATGCCTTCGCGCTGGCCAAAGTTGAAATACTTGGTCAACGGCAAAATACCGAGGAATTTCGTCACCATCTTCATTCCAAGGAAAACAGCGATAAGCGCTGCGCCAGCGATTAGCGCCTTTGCTTCAATTAGCGAACCGGCTTTGAGAAAATAAAACGGCGTGAGGAAGGCGAAGCAAATGGCCCGCATCCGTCGTTGAAGCTCTTTGTGATGCATAAAGAATGATGCCAACACCATGCCAATGAGATAGGCGGGTAGTACGGCCTCGCTTTGGCCCAGATTGGCGAGACCACCAAGTCCAAATAGCACTAGGAAAAGAAATTTGATTTCAGGTTCGCTGGTGCGCTTGCCGAACCACTTAAACAGTCTTGGCACAATCCAAGGAAGCACTGCCATCGCTGCAATTGTGACAACGCCGAATAACAACAGATACCAGTTATAATTCGCAAAGACTAAGCCGAGAGCGAGAACAGTACCGATATCATTGATGAAACAAGCCGCAAGAATAATTTTGCCAAGTTCAGTGCGGTTGTACCCAGTTTCAACCATCACCGCATAAACGACAGCCACGGAGGTCGTTGACAGCGAGATACCTGCAATCTGCGCCTGCGGCCAAGGCCAACCGAGACCGTATCGAGCTAAAAGCAGACATCCGAGATAGGGAGCAAAAAAGCCCATTAAGCCGATAGTCACGCTAGACCAAAAATTTCTTTTTACGACGTGTGGATCGATGTCCGTGCCCGCGAGAAACGTGAGCACGATTGCGCCAAAGGCAGCGATGTAATTGATCCAAGGTGTGAGGGGCAGGCCGATCGAATTGCCGGCAATTGCGCCGACCACAATCTCAAACAGCGCGGCCGATATTGTTATGAAAAACGATCCAATAGCGGCAATCAGCGCTAGAGCCATCCATATTGCGGATTGAAACCAGATATTTTCCATCACGTCCGTCCTTCTCGTTAGGTCAAACGCGGCACAAAAAAACCCGCGCTAGGCGGGTCGCAAGACGCTCCCCACCGCACCAATAAAGCGGTAGGGGTCATCAGCTCTCTTGAGCGGTTTCGGGGAACCCCATCCCCATCACTTAGGCACTTCATCTATACGTAAATCTATTTCACGTTTCAACGTGCCATTGATAGTTTGTCGTTTTAAAGGGAAACATAGACTATGCGTTCGTCGAGTAATTCCGCAAAAAAACTAACCCCGGAACAACAGGCCGTTATTCGCTCCCATTGAAAATGGGCCAGTGGCTACGCTCTATTTTGGATAATCGTTACCGCGGTCATCTTTGGTGCTGTGTATTTCGCGCTGGATTTCCTTGGTGCTGACGAGGCCGTAAAAACTCAATCCCTTGTCATGCTTGGAGCTATAAGTGTGGTGAATGCAATTTGGCGGGCCGTTGGCGCTTTGGCTGCACGTATCGATCGACACTGTACTGGTGGATAGCCTGAAAGCGCTTGACCTAAACCGGCCGATTAGAGAAGCGGACATTGAATGCCTGCTCGATCACGAGCTGATGTCCTTCCATTGCAAACAATATTTCGATGATGGCTCATGGCCGCGGCACAAGTTGCTCGCACAGTTTTTAGGTGCAACTGGCATCACTACTACCATTCCGATAACCTTGAAATGAGGTGGCGCGCCGCTCCGGGTTACTCGTCACCAACCGAGCTTGGGTGAAGTAAGGCATGATTGATTTGAGCGACGTGACCTTATGCACGGCCGATACCGCGATGATCCCGCTCGCCGCGCGCGCAATGCGATTGTCGATGGAACGGTGCCGGTTTGCCGACGCGATCATGTTCTCAGATCGGCACGTCGATGGTGAGTTTCGCACGGTCAAGATCGATAAGATGGACCGCGCAGGTTATCAGGCATTCCGAATGAAACCGCCGCGCGTCGAGACGCCGTTCACATTGTGGATCGAGTGGGATGGCTACGTGCTCGAACCGCGCGCGTGGCATCCGGCGTTTCGCGAGTTCGACTACATTGGAGCAAGGTTTGGCCCTAATACCAGCTTGGTGGGCAACAGCGGTTTTTGCCTGCAATCGCGTAAGTTCAATGATGCTCTCGCGGATGAGCGGCTTGCCATTATCGAAGGCTACAATTTAGATTATATGATCTGCTTAACTTATCACCAGATATTAGAGCGCGAGTTCGGTATGAAGTTCGCTCCGCCGGGCCTTGCCGATCTTTTTTCTTATGAGGCCCCAATGCTGCCGAAACAGCCAACATTCGGATTTCATGGACTTGGTTCCATGTGGCGCTATTGCTCAGACGATGAGATCGCCAAGATCATCGAACAGGTGCCGCCCTACGTTCTGTCCAGCCCGCAATTGGTTACCCTGATTTGGAACTACGCGACGCAATGCAAATATGCGGTGGTCGAAAGATTGTTCATCACAATGCGGAAATGTCACTCGCGAGAAATCTTGCTCGGGGCGTTTCGATCTGCTCTTAAGGCACCTCACGGTGATGATCTGTTCGCCCTGTGTGAGAGCATGGTGCAGCTATGACCGTCAAAATTTCGGCCGGCTATTGGCCCGAAGCGGTGATGCGGCTGCGTGCGGTATCGCTCGCTGGCTGGGGTTGATTGCGCGTACCCGTCTGACGCCGCTGGAGCTAAATTCCATCAATCGGCACAGCTGGCCGCAGCTCGAAGGCAACTTGCAAAGCAATGGCCAACGAACTCGAAACTTTCCGTGACTATCTCACGCCACGCATCAAGGCGCCGGTCGTTGGGGTACAACGCTTAATTAAAAACCGCCGCCCGCTGCTTTGCCTGCGACGGAATCCCGCACACGTTCGGAACCTCCGAAGTTAATGGCGGCATGAACTTTCGTTCCAGTGAAGGTTGCTTCGAGTCTAGCCAAATAAACTTCGCGCCGCTCACTCGCTCCAGTTAGACCGCGCATCCGCACCGATAGCGCTGCAAGACGTGCAGACCATGCGCGGGCCGAAGGAAGGCACCGTCACCTCATTGGCATAGGCGCTTACGTCCAGCACCGCTTGATGATGGTAGCACAGCGCGCCGCAGGCGACCGACAGCGAGCGCATGCCGTTCTCGCGCATGTTGCCTAGGGTCATCATCGTTGTTTCATTTGTTGTCGCACCCTTGTCGCACGGATTTGCCGCGCGCCATTGTAAATCGTTGAAACACAATGAGAACGTTTGCGACAACATGCGACAAGAAAAAGGGCCTAGCTCGAAAGCTAAGACTCTGTTTTTATTGGCGACCCCGGCTGGATTCGAACCAGCGACCCTCAGCTTAGAAGGCTGATGCTCTATCCGGCTGAGCTACGGGGTCGGCGCCACACGGTTTAGCTGGCGGCGGTCACTGGTGCAAAGACGCAATGCCAAGGATGCACCAACGGTGCGAGGGCCTAGCCTTAGGGACCAAATCCAGGGGGTTCGTTGGCAAAGTCGGTTGCAACGGCGCGCGAAATAAACCGCAATTTTCGCTGTAAAATTAAAGTCTTACGTTAGCTTGTTCAATTGCTCATGTTTATTCTGAGGATATCGAGCGACCCAACTGATCCTCGTATCAATTTCAGGAGCTGCGCGGCATGCTCAACGCACCGTGCCCGCAGCTGCCACGCGCTCGACACCATCAGGAACTGAAATCATGCTTGCTGCCATCCGCGGCTTCCGGAGGTTTTTCCCCATGTTTTGCGCCGTTCGCGCCGGCCTTGCCGCTGCGTTCCTGACCTTTGCCCTGGCGCCCGCGCTGGCGGCCGAAAAGCCCTTCAAGCAAGGCGCGCTCGACGACGCGGCAATCAAGCTCGAGGCACAGATCAAAAGCGATGCCGGCACGGTGACCAAGCCAGCCACAACATTACGCCGGGACGCCGATGCCGCCTTTCAGAAGAATGACTTCCGTTCAGGCATGCTGGTTCTCGGCCAGCTGGTAACGGTCGCGCCGGATGATGCGTCGGGCTGGCTGCGGCTCGCCCGCACCATTCTTCAAATCAAGCCGCGCGATGATCGCGAGAAAATCCTGCTGCTCGATCGCGCCTCGACGGCCGCCTATATTGCCTACCAACGGGCAGGTGATCGCAATCTCGAAGCCGACAGCCTGTCCGTTCTTGGCCGGACGCTCGCCGACCGCCAGCAGTGGCGGGGAGCGCTTGATGCATTGCACTTGTCGCTCGACTTGCGCGAAACCGCCGAACTGCGCGGCCAATATGAAAAGATGCGAGCCGAACACGGATTCCGCCTGCTCGATTTTACTGTCGACTCTGACTCGATTTCGCCGCGGGCCTGTTTTCAGTTTTCCGAGGAATTGCCGAGCCGCCGCACCGATTTTTCACCGTTTGTCGCAGTCGCTGGTATGGATCGGCCGGCGATTTCAGCAGCCGAGAAGCAGCTGTGCGTGGAGGGGCTGAAGCATGGCGAACGCTATTCAGTCACTCTTCGCGCCGGGCTTCCGTCCGTTGTTAAAGAGACGCTCGCGAAGTCGGCTGAATTCACGATCTTCGTTCGCGACCGCAAACCATTCGTTCGCTTTTCCGGCAAGGCCTACGTGCTGCCCCGCGCCGGTCAGCGCGGCATTCCGGTGCTTAGCGTCAATACAAAAGCGGTGGCGTTGTCGATTTACCGGATCGGCGACCGCAATCTCGTCGATACTCTCCTGGGCTATGATTTCCAGCGTAATTTGAGCCGCTACCAGGCTGAGCGTCTGGCCAACGAGCGCGGTGCGAAGGTCTGGGGCGGCGAACTCGCCGTCGAGCCCAAGCTCAACACAGAAGTGACAACCGCCTTTCCACTTGATCAGGCGGTCAAGGATCTTGGCCCGGGCGTCTATGCGATGACTGCCGAGCCGAAGGATGTCGTTTCCAATGAATATGGCCAGCAGGCGACGCAGTGGTTCATTGTTTCTGATCTCGGTCTGACTGCCTATAGCGCGCATGACGGCATAGACGTCTTTATCCACTCGCTGGCGACCGCCGAACCGCGCGGCAGCGTCGAGGTGCGGCTGATTGCCCGCAACAACGAAGTACTTGCGGTCCGTCAGACCGACCGTAACGGGTTCATTCATTTCGAGGCCGGCCTTGCGCGCGGTGAGGGAGGCGTCGCGCCAGCCGCAATCGTTGCGAGCGAGAAGAACGACTATGCGTTTTTGAACCTTAAATCGCCTGCATTTGATCTGTCCGACCGGGGTGTTGGCGGACGGCCGGTGCCAGCCGGTTTGGATGCTTTTGTCTATACCGAACGCGGCGTCTACCGCAGCGGAGAAACAGTCGCCGTGACCGCGTTGCTGCGTGACGCACGCGGGACCGCGGCGCCGAACGTTCCGCTGACGCTGGTGATCACGCGTCCCGACGGCGTCGAATACCGCCGCGCGCTTGTGGCAGACCAGGGTCTCGGCGGGCGATCGATGAGCGTGCCGATTGTCGCTTCAGCCTCGACCGGCACCTGGCGCGTTGTGGCTTACACCGATCCAAAGCGGCCGCCCGTGGGCGAAACCACGTTCATGGTTGAGGACTATGTGGCCGACCGCATTGAATTTTCTCTTACGTCGGCTGCAAAGGGGATTTCCCCCGCCGCGCCGGCGCAGCTCAGCGTCGATGGCCATTTCCTCTATGGCGCGCCGGCGTCGAATCTTGAGCTCTCGGGCGAGGCTAAAATTGCCGCCGCCAAGGAGCTTCCGGGCTTTCCCGGCTACACCTTTGGCTTCTTCGATGATGAGGTTACCGCCGTCCGGCAGGAGCTCGACAACTTGCCGAACACGGACGCCGCCGGCAAGGCGACATTCCCCGTCAAGCTCGACAAAGTGCCGGCAAGTGGCCGCCCGCTGGAAGCGCAGATCACAGTGAGCATGGCGGAATCCGGCGGCCGCGCCGTCGAACGCAAGCTGACGCTGCCGGTGACCCCCGATGCTGCGATGCTGGGCGTAAAGCCGATGTTCTCCGGCCGCTCGCTTGCCGACGGCGCCAATGCCGAGTTCGACGTGGTCATGGTTGCTCCCGACGGAAAGACGCTGGCGAGAACCGGCCTGCATTACGATCTGCTCAAGGTTGAAAGCAGCTATCAATGGTACCGGCAAAACGGCCAATGGGAGTTTGAGCCGGTCAAGCGCACGGAGCGTGTGGCCAGCGGAACGGTCGACGTTGGTGCCGAAAAGCCGGCGCGTGTGTCGCTGCCAGTAAAGTGGGGCCGCTATCGATTGGAGATTTCGACCGGCGAAACGAATGGTCCGGTCACGTCAGTCAGTTTTGATGCCGGCTTCTACGCGGAGTCGAGCGCGGACACGCCGGACCTGCTCGAAGCCGCGCTGGACAAATCGGACTACAAGTCAGGCGAGACGATGAATGTGGCGGTGACCGCGCGCACGGCCGGTCGCCTGACGGTCAACGTGTTCACCGACCGGCTCGTTGCCAGCCAATCGCAGGACGTGAAACCGGGGGTGGCGCGTATCAGCCTGAGCGTCGGCCGGGATTGGGGCACCGGCGCTTACATGGTTGCTACCCTGCGCCGTCCGCTCGACGCGCCAGCGCAGCGCATGCCCGGCCGCGCCATCGGCGTGCAATGGTTCTCGATCGACAAGGCCTCGCACACGCTCGCGCCGGAAATGAAGTTGCCGGCAACAATGCGGCCCAGTTCAAGCCTGACAGTGCCCATCAAGGTCGCCGGGCTTGTTTCCGGCGAGGAGGCCCGCGTCGTTGTCGCCGCCGTTGATGTCGGCATTCTCAATCTCACCAATTACAAAACACCCGCGCTGGATGACTATTACCTCGGTCAGCGCCGGCTCACGGCTGAGATCCGCGATCTTTATGGCCAATTGATCGACGGCATGCAGGGTGTGCGTGGACAAATCCGCTCAGGTGGCGATGCCGCCGGTTCAGAGTTGTCCGGCTCGCCTCCGACGCAGGCACCACTTGCTCTCTATTCCGGCATTGTCACCGTCGGCCGCGACGGTACCGCGCAGGTGCAATTCGATATTCCGGCTTTTGCCGGCACCGTCCGTGTGATGGCTGTGGCCTGGAGTAAAGATAAAGTCGGCAAGGCGTCCGGTGATGTGATCGTGCGTGATCCGGTCGTGTTGACTGCGACGCTCCCTCGTTTCCTGCGCACCGGCGATAAAGGCGCGGTTCAGCTCGAGTTGGACAACGTCGAGGGCGCAGCCGGCGACTACAATATTACGGTCGTTGCCGACGGTGCCGTCAAACTCGATGGCGACAAACCGCAAGCGCTCAAGCTTGCCACAAGGCAACGCGATCGCATTTCACTTCCTGTGGGGGCGTCTGGCGCCGGACCGAGCATGGTGACCGTAAAGGTGAGCGGGCCGGATAATTTCGCCCTTGAGCGCAGCTACCCGCTCGACGTACGACCAGCGACGCAAATCCTGACGCGCCGCAGTGTGCGCATGCTTGCCAAAGGCGAAACCCTCACGTTGTCGAAGGATCTGTTTGCCGATTTCGTACCTGGCACGGGGCGTGTCGGTTTGTCTGTTGCCGTGTCGGCGTCTCTCGACGCCGCCACGCTGCTCAATGCACTGGATCGCTATCCGTTCGGTTGTTCCGAACAGATCGCCAGCCGGGCCATGGCGATGCTCTACGTTAACGAGCTGGCCGCGCAGGTGCGGCTGGCTCCCGATGGCGAGATCGATCAACGCATCAAGGATGCCATCCCGCGCCTGCTGGCGCGGCAGAACTCAAATGGTTCGTTCGGTCTGTGGTCGGTCGGCGGGGAAGATCCCTGGCTCGATGCCTATGTCACCGACTTTCTTACGCGGGCACGCGAACGCGGTTTTGAGGTGCCAGCCGCCGCGTACACGCTCGCCATCGATCGCCTGCGCAACTATGTCGCCACCGCGCCGGAGCCTAACAAAAATGGCGGCCGTGAATTGGCCTACGCGCTCTACGTCCTGGCGCGCAATGGCGTGGCGCCAATCGGTGACTTGCGTTATGTCGCTGACGTCAAGCTTTCCGAACTCGCAACGCCAATTGCAAAAGCGCAGATTGCTGCGGCGCTGGCTATGGCTGGCGACAAGGCGCGTGCTGACGCCGTCTATCTTGCAGCGCTGGACGCCATATCGCTCCAGCCCAAGCTCGATCTCGGCCGCGCCGATTTCGGCTCGGCATTGCGTGACGCGGCGGCGCTGGTGACATTGGCCTCGGAAGGGCGCGCCCCGCAAAAGACGATCGACGATGCCGTGTTGCGAATCGATAGTGCGCGTGCGTTGAGCGCGAGCACGTCAACTCAGGAAGATGCATGGCTCGTGCTCGCTGCCCGCGCGCTCGCCAAGCAAGCCAGCGCAATCACTCTCAGCGTCAATGGAGAAGCGCGTAAGGGCGTGCTTTATCGCAGTCTGCGGGCGGACGATCTTGTGGCGCCGATCACAGTCGCAAACCAGGGTGAGGGTAATCTACAGGCGGTGGTGTCGGTGAGTGGTTCGCCACTCACGCCGGAGCCTGCCACCGAACAGGGGTTCAAGATCGAGCGCACCTATCACACGTTCGATGGTGAAAAGGTCGATCCGAGCAAGGCCGAACAAAATCAACGCTTCGTGGTGGTGCTCAAGATGACCGAGCCGCAGCCGCAATTTGGCCGCGTCATCGTTGCCGATTATCTGCCTGCCGGGTTTGAAATTGACAATCCGCGTCTGGTGTCATCGGGAGAAACGGGAACGCTCGCCTGGATTACCGACGCGGAAGAGCCGGTCAATACCGAATTTCGCGACGACCGGTTCACGGCGGCGTTCAATCGCAAGGAGGATTCGTCACCGGTATTTGCCGTCGCCTATGTGGTGCGCGCCGTTTCGCCCGGACAATACGTGCTGCCGCAGGCGAAGGTCGAGGACATGTACCGGTCCGACCGGTTCGGCCGCACCGCGACCGGCGCAATCGAGATCACCCCCAAATGAGGCGGTCGCGCGCGATTTTTGCGAGTGCCGGGGGCGTAGCCGCCGTAGTGGCGGTGATCTGTGCCGCCCTAGTTTATTCGTTGGGCCCTGCGCCGCTCGGTAAGGCTCTCGGATATTCGCACGTCGTTCTCGACCGTGAGGGTCGCCTTCTGCGTGCCTATGCGACCGCAGAAGGACGCTGGCGGCTTCCGGCCACCGAGGACGACGTTGATCCGCGCTTCCTGAAGGTGCTTTTCGCATATGAGGACAAGCGCTTTCGCAGTCATCGCGGTGTCGATCCGCTGTCGCTCGGACGTGCGGCGATTCAATTTGCTGCCAGCGGCCATATCGTTTCGGGCGGCTCGACGATCACCATGCAGGTGGCGCGCCTGCTGGAGCCGCGGCAGCAACGCAGCTTGAGCGCCAAGTTACGGCAGATCGTGCGCGCACTCGAACTTGAACATGCGCTGGGTAAACACGAAATCCTTGGACTTTATTTGACGCTCGCGCCATATGGCGGGAATCTTGAAGGGATACGCGCGGCCGCGCTGGCGTATTTCGGCAAGGAACCGCGTAAACTGACTCTGGCCGAAGCTGCGCTGTTGGTGGCATTGCCGCAATCCCCGGAAGTGCGCCGGCCAGATCGCTCTCCTGACGTTGCGCGAGCCGCTCGCGATCGCGTACTCGATCGTGTCGCGGCGGCCGGCCTCGTGCCGCCCGATGAAATTGCGCGGGCAAAGTCTCAACCAGTTCCGCGCGAGCGCAAGCAATTACCCATGTTGGCGCCGCATGCCGCCGACCAGGTCGTATTGCTGGAGCCGGGTCAACGCGTGCATCGACTCACCCTCGACCTCGTTTTGCAGAAGACGTTGCAGGAACTCGCCCATGAACGCGCGCAGGCGCTCGGGCCTGATATGTCGGTCGCCATTCTCGCGGTCGACAATGCGGGCGGTGAGGTGAGGGCGCGAGTTGCCTCCGCCGACTATTTCGACGCGCGCCGTGCCGGGCAGCTCGACATGACGCAGGCACTGCGATCGCCCGGCTCGACCTTGAAGCCGTTCATATACGGGCTTGCTTTCGAAGATGGCCTTATCCATCCGGAGACGCTGATCGACGATAAACCAAGCCGCTACGGCAATTACACGCCGGAAAATTTCGACCTCACCTTCCAGGGTACGGTCACAGTGCGGCGGGCGCTGCAAATGTCGCTCAATGTTCCCGCAATCGCAGTGTTGGGCAAAGTCGGCGTCAACCGCCTGAGCGCGCGGCTGTCGCAAACCGGCGCGGCGCTGGTGCTGCCAAAGGGCGAAGCGCCCGGCTTGGCAATGGGCCTCGGCGGGGTCGGTGTTCGTCTGTCGGATCTGGTCATGCTTTATGCAGGCCTGGCCCGGCTTGGCCGCGCGTTGCCGCTGACGGAGCAGCTTGGGGGCCCCTCTCAAAATCCACGCCGCCTGCTTGATCCGGTGGCCGCCTGGTATGTCGGCAATATTCTCATCGGCACTCCGCCGCCTGAGAATGCGCCGCTGGGACGCGTCGCCTTCAAGACCGGTACCTCGTACGGCTATCGCGATGCATGGGCTATCGGGTTCGATGGACGAATGACGATTGGCGTATGGGTGGGACGCGCCGATGGTGCGCCTGTCCCAGGGCTGGTCGGCCGTGCCTCCGCGGCGCCGATCCTGTTCGATGCTTTCGCGCGTTCGGGATTTACGGCCGCCTCGTTGCCGCGTGCGCCCAAGGGAGCGATTTTCGCCGCAAGCAACAAGCTCCCGCCTCCGCTGCAAAGATTTGCCGTTAGTCGCCCGAATGACACGATGGAGCCGCCGCGCATCATGTTCCCGCCCGATGGGGCGCACTTGGACATCGCCGCCGGCAATCAGTTCGACCCGGTCGCACTCAAGATTACCGGCGGTCGCGGGCCGCTCACCGTCATGGTGAATGGCGTACCTCTGGCCGCGCCGAACGGTCGCGGTACTTTGTTCTTCCAGCCCGATGGTCCCGGCTTTGCGCGTGTGACAGTCATGGACGCCCATGGCGCCAGCGATAGTGTCACCATACGCCTGCAATAGGAGCGAATGACAGGGCAGCGTCTAGAGACTATTGTCCGGGAAAATTGCGGGTTCAAGGCACTATAGAGTGAGCATCACCACTGACGAGGCCAGGCCTTCGGTCGCTCGGGCGCGCGGGCTCGCTGCTGCGCTGGATTTCGCCATGGGTTCGCATCGCCGAGCGGCGGCGCTGCTTGTGGCATTCTCGCTCCTCGCGTTCCTCCCAGGATTTTTCCAGATACCGCCGGTCGACCGCGACGAAGCACGCTTCGCGCAAGCAACCAAGCAGATGCTGGAAACCCGGGAATTTGTCGATATTCGCTTTCAAGACGAGGTTCGTTACAAGAAACCGGTCGGCATTTACTGGCTGCAAGCGGCGGCAGTGAAGGCCGGTGAAACGCTCGGCTTGCCGCAGGCGCGCACAACCATCTGGCTTTATCGTTTGCCATCACTATTCGGCGCGGTCTTCGGCGTTCTGTTGACCTATTGGGCCGCGCTTGCCTTCGTTGCGCGCCGCGCTGCGGTTGTGGCCGCATTGATGATGGCGAGCTCGATTTTGCTCGGCGTCGAGGCGCGTCTCGCCAAAACCGATGCCATGCTCTTGCTCACCTCAGTCGCGGCGATGGGCGCGCTGGCCCGCGTATATCTCGCAAGTCATAGCGTACTCGAGAAAAAAATCGGCTGGGCCGAGCCGACAATCTTCTGGACGGCGGTTGCCGGCGGGGTGCTGCTAAAAGGTCCCGTGATCCTGATGTTTGTCGGGCTCACAGCTATCGTGCTCTCGGTCGTCGATCGTTCGGCGCGTTGGTTGTGGTCGCTACGTCCGTTCATTGGCCTTGCCTGGCTGCTACTCCTCGTATCTCCGTGGTTTGTTGCAATTGTCGCCAAATCCGGCGGCCGCTTTTTCGTTGACGCACTCGGCCGCGACATGCTCGAGAAAGTGGCCAGCGGACAGGAAGCACACGGTGCACCTCCCGGGTTCTACTTTCTGCTGTTCTGGGTGACGTTCTGGCCCGGCTCCGTATTGGCCGGAATGGCCGCGGTGATGGTTTGGAAAGCGCGTCGTGAGCCGGGCACACGGTTTTTGCTCGCATGGTTGATCCCGTCGTGGCTTGTCTTCGAGGCGGTCATGACCAAGCTGCCGCACTACGTGCTGCCGCTTTATCCCGCGATCGCCATTCTGATCGCCGGCGTCCTCGAGCCGGGCGGTTTGTCGAAAGCGCGCTGGATGACGCGCGGGACAGTTGGGTGGTTTCTGTTGCCGGCGGGCATCGCGATAGCGACGCTGGTTGCATTTATCGTATTTGGCCGCGATCTTGGTCTCGTCGCGTGGCCGTTTTCGGCGGTCGCGGTTATCTTCGGGTTATTCGCGTGGTGGCTCTATGAAGTGGATGGCGCCGAACGCTCACTGTTGCGTGGTATGGTGGCCTCGGTGTTTGTTGCGATCACTGTCTACGCGATCACTTTCCCCCTGCTACCGTCGCTGTTTCCCAGCGCCATAATTGCCGATGAAATACTCGCGACCAACTGCAAGCAGCCGCGCGTCGCCTCGACATTTGCCTTTCAGGAGCCGAGCCTGGTGTTCCTGCTCGGTACGGACACGCGGTTCACCGACGGGGTGGGGGCAGCCGATTTTCTGCGCTCTGGATCGTGCCATTTTGCTCTTATCGACGCTCGTAGCGAGCGCAGCTTCGTGCAGCGCACGGAATCTGTTGGATTGCGCTACTCGCTTCTTCAGCGCGTGGAAGGCTACAATATCAGCATCGGGAAGCCGGTATCGCTAACTGTCTTCCGTTCGCAGGCGAGCCCATGAGCGTGGCCAACGGATTTAACCGCATGGAAGGCGCGGCGATCTCGACGTTGCGGCGCTGCGCGGCCAATTTGACGACAGTGGGCGCCTTGCTGGTCCGGCCTGCGCGTGCGCGGCTGTGGCCGCTTGCTCCGCGCGAAACCGCAATCGCGGCCGGCATTGCAGTCGCTGTGTTCGCGTTTTTGATGGTGACGCTGGATGCTGCAGCCATCCGCGGCGCCCGCCATTTGCCGCAGTGGATCCACGCAGTTTTCCGCGAGATCACCGAGTTCGGCAAATCCGGGTGGTTTCTTTGGCCGCTCGGACTGCTCTTTATTGCGCTTGCTGCGCTGCCACCGATTCTGACGCCGTATTCCCAGCGGGTTCTGGCGGCAGTCATGGTGCGTGTCGGTTTTCTGTTCGCCGCGATAGCCGTGCCCAGTCTGTTTGTCACGATCGTCAAGCGTATGATCGGCCGCGCGCGGCCGATGGTCGGCGGCAGTCTCGATCCGTTTTTGTTCAGTCCATTCGAGGGATCGGCGGCCTATGCGGGCCTGCCCTCCGGTCACGCCACAACCGCATGTGCCGTGCTGGTGGCTTTCGGAACATTGTGGCCGCGTGCCCGTACGGCCCTGCTGGTCTATGCATTGCTGATTGTTGCAAGCCGTATTGTGGTGGTCGCACACTATCCAAGCGACGTTTTTGCCGGTGCGGTGGTCGGGTTCACGGGCGCAATCATGGTCCGACGCTATTTCGCGCAGCGCCACCTCGGTTTTGCGATCGAGGTCGACGGCTCGACCCATCTATATCCAGGCCCCTCGCTCGGACGCATCAAAGCGGTTGCCCGCGAGCTTCTGGCCCCATAAGACATCGCGCCATGAATACGATCGATCCCGCGGTGTCCATCGTGGTGCCGGTGCGCAATGAGGCCGGCAATATCGCTCCACTGGTGGCGGAAATCGCTAGCGCGCTCGACGGGCAATGGCATTTTGAGGCTGTCTACGTCAATGATGGTTCAGATGACGGCACCGATGCCGAACTCAAACGGCTGATAGCGCAGCATGCGTGGCTGCGCCGTGTTCGTCACGAGCAGTCTTGTGGGCAGTCGGCGGCGGTACGTACGGGCGTTGCCGCGGCGCGCGCGCCCATCGTGGTGACACTCGACGGCGACGGGCAGAACGATCCCGCATTCATACCGGCGCTCGTTCGCGCCCTGGAAGCGGGGAAACCGCGGATAGGCCTGATCGCCGGCCAACGCGTCGGCCGCAAAGCGAGCGGATTCAAAAAATTTCAATCGAGGATCGCCAATGCGGTGCGGGGCGCGGTGCTCCGCGATGGCACCCGCGATACGGGCTGCGGCTTGAAAGCATTCCGTCGCGACGTGTTCCTGAGCCTTCCATATTTTGATGGGTTGCATCGATTTCTTCCCGCGCTCGTCCGGCGCGAAGGTTACGCCATCGGCTACGTCGACGTGGTTGATCGGCCGCGGGCGCACGGCGTGTCGAACTACGGGATGTGGGACCGGCTGTGGATCGGCATACTCGATCTCGCCGGCGTGTGGTGGTTGATCCGCCGCAAGAAACGAATACCGATAATTTCGGAGGAGTAGCGCGTGGACAAGATCGTGCGCAACTGAAAGGAAATCGTATGCTGATCGATATCGCGAATTCTGTCGGCGGTTATCTGCACGACGTGTTCATCGGCACCGCAGATTGGGGAATTTTGATCGGCTATGTCGCGCAGGCGATGTTCGCCATGCGCTTTGTCGTGCAGTGGATTGCCTCCGAGCGAGCAGGCAAAAGTGTTGTGCCGACCGCGTTCTGGGTTTTCTCCATCGGCGGCGGAATCATGCTGCTCGGCTACGCCCTTTACCGGAAAGACCCCGTCTTCATCATTGGACAGGCTTTCGGCGTATTCGTTTATTTGCGCAATCTCCAGTTCGTTATGCGCAGTGGCGGCACCACGGCGGCGGTGTGATCGCGGAAGCTTACCGAGTTTTCGCAGCAGCCAGCGCGCTAAATCCGCGTTCGAGGTCGGCAATGAGATCCTCAGGATCCTCCAGCCCGATATGAAAACGGACGGCCGGACCGCCCGGCGCCCATTTCGTGGCGGTGCGATATTCCGTGCAATCGAACAGGATCGCCAGGCTTTCGAAGCCGCCCCAGGAATAGCCCAGACCAAAAAGCGATAGCTCGTTCAGGAAAGCATGCACACATTGTTCGCTGATCGGTTTTAGCACGATGCTGAACAAACCGCAGGCGCCGGTGAAATCCCGTTTCCAGATGGTGTGTCCCGGATCGCTTTCGAGCGCTGGGTGCATCACTCGCAGAACTTCCGGCCGCTGTTCAAGCCACCGCGCCACGCGCAGGCCCGATTTAAAATGGCGATCGAGCCTCACGCCGAGGGTCCGCAAGCCGCGCAGTGCGAGATACATGTCATCGGGACCGACGCACAGCCCCATCGAATAAACAGTATCTTTGAGTGCTGGCAACGTGGCCGCGTTCGCCGATACGCAGCCGAACATAATGTCGGAGTGACCGCCGATATATTTGGTGCCTGCTTGAATTTGCATGTCGACGCCTTTCTCGAAGGCGCGAAAATAGAGCGGTGTAGCCCAGGTATTATCCATCAGCACGACGGCGCCCTTGTCGTGGGCAATTTTGGCGATGGTGGGGATGTCCTGCATCTCGAAGCTCTGCGAACCCGGAGCCTCGACGAACACTGCACGCGTGTTGGGTTTGACTAGTTTTGCGATGGCAGCGCCGATCACAGGATCGTAATAAGTCGTCTCAACGCCAAGGCGTTTGAAAACGCCGTTGCAGAAGTTACGGGTTGGCCGGTAAACGCTGTCGGGAACCAGAACGTGATCGCCCGAGCCGGCGGTTGCGAGCAAGGCGACCGCAATGGCGGCGAGTCCGGACGGAAGCAACGCCACACCCGCGCAGGACTCGCCGTCGAGCTCGCGCAAGGCGCTCTCCAGGGCCTCTGAAGTGGGCGTGCCGCGGCGGCCGTAATTGTAGCGGGCACGATGGGCAACCTGGTCTTCAGCGGTGGGATAGAGCAGGGTCGACGCGTGATAGACGGGTGGATTGACGAAGCCGTAATAAGCTTCCGGATCGCGGCCGGATGTAACCAGCCGAGTGTCGGGTTTTATCGGGCCTTTGAGTGTCTTCTTCATACGAAAGAACGACCGTGTTTGGGACAGTAGCCGCGTAATACCGTCGCAGAACCATATACGTCCGCATAGGACGCGAGCGTCAACCCCTTGACCCGGCAAGCCGATCGTTCTGAGATGCCGGCGCTAAGGGGGCCTCGGGTGGGGAACGGCTAGAAACTTGCTATTGGCATCGTCGGACCAAGGACCGGCGGTGGAGATATTTGGTCAGTCTCGTGGGCCGCGCCCGAAATAGTTTTAAAGGAACCGTCACATGAAGCGATTTGCAACCATTCTCGCGCTGATCGTCGCCGTTGCCGCGCAGAGCGTCTCTGCTCAAACGCTGAAAGCGGTCAAGGATCGCGGCATGCTCAATTGCGGCGCCAACGGAACGCTCGCAGGGTTCGGGCTTCCCGATGCTCAGGGAAAATGGACGGGATTGGACGTAGATTTTTGCAGGGCGATCGCCGCTGCGGTCTTGAACGACGCCGAGAAGGTCAAGTTCGTACCATTGTCGGCTAAGGATCGTTTTACTGCCCTTCAGTCAGGTGAGGTGGACGTGCTGGTGCGCAACACAACCTGGACGTCGTCGCGCGACACCTCACTTGGACTCAACTTCACTGGGGTCAACTACTATGATGGTCAGGGCTTCATGGTGCGAAAGGCGCTCAAGGTGAATTCGGCGCTCGAGCTCAATGGCGCAGCCATCTGTGTGCAGCAGGGCACCACCACCGAACTCAATCTCGCGGACTATTTTGGCGCGCACAAGATGCAGCTCAAGACCGTGACCTTTGCCACCGCCAATGAGGCAGTGAAGGCCTACGATGCTGGCCGGTGCGATGCCTATACGACTGACGCGTCAGCCCTCTATGCGGAAAGACTGAGGGTCACCAGTCCAAACGATAACATCATCCTTCCCGAAATCATTTCCAAAGAGCCGCTCGGTCCTGCCGTGCGTCACGGTGACGACCAATGGTTTGACATCGTCAAGTGGACATTGTTCGCGATGCTCAACGCCGAGGAGTTGAATGTTTCCTCGAAGACACTTGACGAAGCGCTAAAGTCGAACAATCCGGAAATTATGCGCTTTGTTGGGACCGAAGGAAGTTATGGCGAACAGCTCGGCCTGACCAAAGACTGGGCGGTCCGTATCGTCAAACTTGTCGGTAACTATGGCGAGTCCTTCGAGCGAAATGTTGGCCAAGGTTCGCCGCTGAAGATCGAACGCGGTTTGAATAAATTGTGGAACAAGGGCGGCATACAATACGCGCCGCCTATTCGCTGACGGCAAACCGGCGCGCGTGTATGCGGGCGGCAAGCGCGCGGCGGTTTCGCCGAGCGGGAGCTGACGCGCGACAGGCCGGACGAGGGGCACATGTCGAGTGAGCTTTCTGCGCGGGCGCGGCCGGCGCAGGTTGTATTCTACAACGATCCGAAATTTCGCAGCGTTGCCTACCAGCTCGTGCTGTGCGCCATTGTTGTCTTTCTTGTTTACGGCGCTGCCAGCAATGCGATTGAAAATCTCGCACGATCTCATATCGCGTCGGGGTTCGGCTTCTGGAAAGAGACTGCCGGCTTCGACATCAGCCAGACTTTGATTCAGTATTCGCCGCGAGGATCGACATACGGTCGCGCCTTCTGGGTCGGATTGCTCAATACGGTGCTAGTGGCGGGCTTGGGCATCATCTTCGCGACCATTCTGGGATTCGTGGTCGGCATATCGCGGCTATCGCGCAACTGGCTGCTGGCGAAAGTTGCAGGTGGATACGTCGAGACGATCAGAAATCTGCCGCTGCTGCTCCAATTGCTGTTCTGGTACAACGCCGTGCTTAAGGCGTTGCCCGACATTCGCGAGAGCATCGTCATTCCGGGCGGTGCGTTCCTCAACAATCGCGGCTTTTTTCTGCCGTTGCCCGTTTCCAAAAGCGGGTTCGGTGCGGTCGTGATCGCCTCGCTTGCCGGCATCCTCGGGGCCGTCGCGTTCTATGTCTGGGCACGCAAGCGGCAGGAGCGGACGGGGCAGCAAGCCCCGGTTTTGTGGGTGATGCTTGCACTGGTGCTTGGCCTTCCGCTCGTCGTGTTTGTGCTCGCCGGCTTTCCGCTTGGCTTCGAATTTCCACAAGCAGGGCGCTTCAATATAACCGGCGGCGTCGAGGTGCTGCCGGAATTCCTCGCGCTGCTTTTTGGCCTATCGATCTACACTGCAGCATTTATTGCGGAGGTTGTGCGCGCCGGCATCCTGGCGGTATCGCGCGGGCAGAGCGAAGCGGCCTACTCACTTGGCCTTCGACCGGGACCGACGCTCCGTCTGGTTGTAGTCCCGCAGGCGATGCGGGTAATTATCCCGCCGCTGACTAGCCAGTATCTCAACCTGACCAAGAACTCGTCGCTGGCAGTGGCGATCGGATACCCCGACCTCGTGCAGGTGTTCACCGGTACCGTGCTGAACCAGACCGGCCAGGCGGTGGAGGTCGTCGCTATCACGATGCTCGTCTATCTCGTCATCAGTCTCGTCACCTCGCTGCTGATGAACATCTATAACAGTCGAATGGCCTTGGCCGAGCGGTGAGGGGTCTCCCATGACCATGGCCGAAGGCGATCTCGCCGTTACCGAAATAGCGTTTGTCCGCCGGACCGGCATCGCGCCGCGGCCACCGCCAGCGACAATGACAGGAGCAATCGGCTGGCTGCGTCAAAACCTTTTATCGACCCCGTTCAATGTCGCGCTCACCATCGTGATCGGGCTGCTGCTTGCCTGGGCGATTCCGGAGCTGGTCAAATTCTTGCTGATCGATGCGGTGTGGAGCGGCACTGACCGCGACGCTTGCCTTGAATCCGTGCAGCACCGCGAAATTGGCGCCTGTTGGCCCTTCGTCTGGGAACGGTTGCCTTACTTCATTTACGGTTCCTATCCAATTCCCCAGCGTTGGCGTGTCGATGTTTTCTTCGCGATGCTGGCGGTCGGGATTGTTTGGTTGTTGTGGCTCAATGCACCTCGTCGCGATATTGGCGCCATTTACTTCTTCGTGATCTTGCCGGTTACGTCATTCATCCTGCTGACCGGTTGGGCAGCGATCGGCCTGCAGCCCGTTGATACGGTGCTATGGGGCGGCGTGCTGGTGACCATCGTGGTCGCCTCGGTCGGCATCGTTGTTTCATTACCGCTCGGGATACTTCTGGCCCTCGGCAGGCGATCGCACATGCCGGCGGTGCGATTGCTGTCGGTTATCTTCATCGAGTTCGTGCGCGGCGTTCCGTTGGTGACCGTATTGTTCATGGCGGGCGTGATGTTGCCGCTCTTCGTTCCGGAGCAGCTGTCGCCAGATAAATTGGTGCGTGCACTCATTGGCATCGCCATTTTCGCATCCGCCTATATGGCGGAGGTTGTGCGCGCGGGCCTGCAAGCCATGCCAAAAGGCCAATACGAGGGCGCGATGGCGGTTGGTCTCCGCTATTCGCAAACGATGCGACTGGTCATATTGCCGCAAGCGCTGAAGGTGACGATCCCGAACATTGTCAACACCTATATCGGACTGTTCAAGGATACGACGCTGGTCTTCATCGTCGGCATATTCGATCTCCTGCGTACGATCGAAGTGTCCCGCATCGATCCCAAATGGGCGACGCCCGTCACCAGCACGACCGGCTATGCGGTCGCCGCTATCTTCTATTTGATTTTCTGCTACGGGATGTCGCGTTATGCCCGCGCCATGGAGGCTCGGCTCGCCAAAAGCGATCGTCGTTGAGGACCGTCCATGAACGTCGCGGGAAATCACGGGTCATTGCTCAAGCCGGCCAAGCTCAATACGGCAGTCGCCGTCGAGATGGACGGCGTGAACAAGTGGTACGGCGATTTTCACGTCCTGCGCGATATCAATCTCAAAGTCATGGGCGGAGAGCGCATTGTCATTTGTGGCCCGTCCGGATCGGGCAAATCGACTATGATCCGCTGCATCAACCGCCTGGAAGAGCATCAGTCCGGCCGCATCTTCATTGATGGTGTTGAGTTGACGGCGGACCTGAAAAAAATCGACGAGGTTCGGCGTGAAGTCGGCATGGTCTTCCAGCATTTCAACCTGTTCCCGCACCTGTCCGTCATGGATAACTGCACGCTGGCCCTGATCTGGGTCCGTAAGATGCCAAAGAAAGAGGCGGAGGAAGTCGCGTTGCACTACCTGGAACGGGTAAAGATCCCCGAGCAGGCCAACAAATATCCGGGCCAATTATCCGGCGGCCAGCAGCAGCGCGTCGCCATCGCGCGCGCCTTGTGCATGAATCCGAAGATCATGCTGTTCGACGAGCCGACGTCGGCGCTCGATCCCGAAATGGTCAAGGAAGTTCTCGACACCATGGTGGAGCTCGCCCACGACGGCATGACAATGCTCGTTGTCACCCACGAAATGGGTTTTGCTCGCCAGGTGGCGAGCCGCATCGTGTTCATGGACGAAGGCCAGATTGTCGAAGCCAATGTGCCGGAAGAGTTCTTCGCTCATCCGCAGCACGAGCGCACAAAGCTGTTCTTGAGCCAGATTTTGCGCTGATGCCCGTCAGTCTTTGACAACTTCGACGTCGGGCCGCGACCCCCATTCGGCCCACGAGCCGTCGTAGATGCGCCCGGGCGGTTTCCCAAGGGCGTCGAGACCCAATGTTAAAATTGCCGCGGTAACGCCGGAGCCGCAGCTCGTGATCACCGGCTTATCGGCATCAACGCCGGCTTTCTTGAATGCTTGCGCGATGCGCTCCGGTGAAGCAAGGCGGCCGTTCTCGACGATCTCGGTGTATGGCACATTCAGCGCTCCAGGCATGTGGCCGGAGCGAAGGCCGGCGCGGGGTTCCTTTTCGCGTCCGGCGAAGCGTCCCGCCGAACGGGCATCGACGACCTGGGCGCTTTGATCGTTGAGAGCCATCTGCACATCGGTAAGCATCGCCACGGCGCCCGTGTCCATACGGGCATTGAACGTGCGCTTTTGACGTTTGACTTCGCCCGCTTCGGTCGGGTGGCCTTCCTTCTTCCAGGCCGGCAGGCCGCCGTCGAGAATGAAGACATCGCCCGCGCCAAAGATGCGGAACGTCCACCAAACCCGCGCTGCCGAGAAAAGTCCGACGCCATCATAGATGACGATGGTGTCGTTTTCAGAAATGCCGAGGCCCCCGGCCGCGCGACTGAATTGATCGGGCCCAGGCAGCATGTGTGGCAGGTCGGTGGAGTCATCTGCGATCGCATCGATGTCGAAAAATACCGCACCTGGAATATGCGCAGCCAGGTATTCCGCCTTCGCGTCGCGATTCTGCGCCGGAAGGTAATAAGAGCCGTCGACGATAACGACATCTTTATTACCGAGCTTGCTTGCGAGCCATTCGGTCGACTTGAGCCAACGGCTCGCGGGTTTTGTGGCGTTCATCGGTGTGGCCATCAAAGGTGTCAATGCGCACCATTGCCCAATCGTTCCTTGGGGGCAACTAGGCGAGGGCGAGCCGCACACGGCGGTTTTGTTTGCCCTTCTTTTCGATCTGCGTGACGCGGACGGCGCCGATTTCTCCCGTAGCGCGGACATGGGTCCCGCCGCAGGGCTGCAAATCGAGCCCTTTAATTTCAATCAGCCGCACACGCCCGGTGCCCATCGGTGGTTTGACCGACATGGTTTTGACCAGGCCGGGGTTCGCGTCGAGTTCGATATCGGTGATCCACCGGCTGCTCACCGAAGCATTGGAAGCGATCATCTCGGTGACCTTTGCGGTGATCGTATCCTTGTCGAGGCCGGCCTCCGGAATGTCGAAGTCGAGGCGGCTTTCGCTGTCGCCGACCGCACCGCCGGTCACTGCGTAGGGCAGCACTGCGGACAGCAGATGCAGCGCCGTATGCATGCGCATGCGGGCATATCGTTTATTCCAGTCGATCGACACGGTGACGTCATCGCCTACTTTGACCGCCGGTGCGCCGGCGGCCGGTACATGGGCAATCTCGCTCTTGGCGGCATCGGTATAGACAGCCGTCTCGATCGGAATCCGTGTGCCACTATTTGTTGTCAGCACCCCGGTGTCGCCCGGCTGGCCACCCGAAGTCGCGTAGAAAACCGTACGATCAAGCACAATCCCACCCTGTTCGGTGAGGGCGACAACGCGCGCGTCGCAGCTCTTGAGATACGAGTCGTCGCGGAACAGGCACTCCGTCGGCATCGTTACGTCTTTTCGAATGGTGGCTTGATTTCCAATTTGCGTTCAAGCCAATCGGGTACGGGCAATTTCTTCGAGCGCAGGAAGTCCGGATTGAAAAGCTTCGACTGATAGCGCGTTCCATAGTCGGCAAGGACCGTCACGATTGTCTTGCCGGGGCCCAACTCCTTTGCCAATCGGATTGCGCCCGCGATGTTGATGCCGGAAGAACCCCCGAGGCAGAGGCCCTCATGCTCGAGCAGATCGAAAATGAGGGGCAGCGCTTCCTCATCAGGAATGAGATAGGCCTTGTCGACTTTTATATCGCGGATGATCGGTGTCACGCGGCCGAGCCCGATGCCTTCGGTTATCGAGCCGCCTTCGGTCGCCTTGGCCTGGCCGTCCTTGAACAGATGATACATCGCTGCGCCGCGCGGATCGGCGACACCGATTGTGATGCGTTTGTTTTTCTCCCGCAGAAAAGTCGAGGCGCCGGCGATTGTGCCGCCGGTGCCGATGGCGCAGATGAAGCCGTCGACTCGCCTGTTGCACTCTTCCCAGATTTCGGGACCGGTGGAGACGTAGTGGGCCTTGCGGTTGTCGAGATTGTTCCACTGATCGGCAAAGATGACGCCGTTCTTCTCGGTCTTCTTCAATTGTTCCGCAAGACGCCGTCCGACGTGCTGATAGTTGTTCGGATTGGAATAGGGGGCAGCGGGGACCTCCAACAGCTCGGCCCCGCATAGCCGCAGCATGTCCTTTTTTTCCTGGCTCTGCGTATTGGGTATGACAATCAGCGTGCGATAGCCGCGAGCATTGGCGACCAGCGCCAGGCCGATGCCGGTGTTTCCGGCAGTGGATTCCACCACCAGCCCGCCCGGGCGCAATTCGCCCCGTTTCTCGGCTTCGAGGATCATCTGCCGGCCGGCGCGATCCTTGACCGAACCGCCCGGATTCATGAATTCCGCCTTGCCAAGAATGGTACAGCCGGTCGCCTCGGAGGCGCGCCGAAGCTTGATAAGCGGCGTGTGGCCGATGGCTTCGACGATACCGTTGCGGACGTGCATGCCCGGTCCCAAGGCTGGTGAGGGATATTTGAACCTAGTGGAGGGCTAATTGCCCCACAAGACCGGCGGTTCGCCCGATCGGACGGCAATTGCGGCGAATTTTGCAACGGTTTGGCGCGATTGCAGCAGTTTCGGAAACGTCTTCGAAACCATAACAGTGCAATGGACGCTGCGGGAATAAAGGCATTCATCAGTTGTTTCAGCCGCCTGGTCTATTCGTGGCGACCGGGGATCAATAGCCAGACCAAAGACCCCGGAAGATTTTAACCGCCGACCGATGACCCTCGACGTCCATACGCTCTTTTTAGTGACGATCTACGTAGAAGCCATCCTCGGCTTGCTGCTGCTTTTTGTGTGGGCGCAGAACTTGGCGCTCCGCGCCGTCTGTTGGTGGGGCTTTGCCCATCTGATCCGGCTTGCGTCGATCGGACTATTCGGAATGTACGGCGAAGTGCCGGACCTGATCAGCATCGATCTGGCCAATGCGCTGCTCTTTACGGCATTCGCAGTGACCTGGACGGGCGCGCGCGTTTTCGATGGACGTCCGGTGGAACCGGTCTATCTGGTGACGGGCGCCGTCCTGTGGCTGTTGGTCTGCCGTCTCCCGTTGCTCGCCGACGACGTCAATCTGCGTTCGCTCATCGCCTCGGCAATTATCTCCGGTTACAGTTGGCTGACGGCTTACGAATTCTGGCGTGGCCGCGACGAGCCTTTGGTTTCGCGCTGGCCGGCCATCGTCATTCTGTTCGCTCAAGGGGCGCTATTCTTGCTGCGCACGCCATTGGTCGCGCTGCTACCCGGCTCGGCCAGCGACGCCGTCTTTGGCAGCGTCTGGATGACGGTTTTGAGTTTCGAGGCTCTGTTGTTCACAATTTCAAGCGCCTTCATCCTGCTTGCGATGGCGAAGGAACGCACGGAACTGCGTCACCGCACCGCCGCCATGGTCGATCCGCTGACGGGCATCTCAAATCGGCGTGCGTTTTTGCAGGATGCCTCGCTGCTTGCCAAACGCCACATCGGCAATCCGCGGCCCATCGCCGTTCTCGCGATCGACCTTGATCACTTTAAATCGATCAACGATCGCTTCGGTCATGCGGTCGGCGACCGCGTGCTGAAAATCTTCGCGGACGCCGCGCGAAAGTCGATGCGTGGATCGGATCTGGTCGGACGGTTGGGCGGCGAGGAATTCGCCGCAATTCTGACCGAGACCAGCCGCGAGAAAGCTATCGAAGTAGCCGAACGGATTCGCGGAAGCTTTGCGCAAATAGCGCAAGACGTGGATGGCCTTCCGATCTGCGCGACCGTGAGCGTCGGGCTGGTTCATTGCCAGGAGCGAACGCTCGACATCCCCGACCTCCTGACCCAAGCCGACCACGCCCTGTATTGTGCCAAGGAACGTGGCCGCAACCGCGTCGAAATCGCCTCGCTCGACACGCCTGAACGCAGGGAGCAGGCAACAGCCTCCACCACCTCGGCCGCCGCCACCGCGAAAAGTGCCGCCTGACCGCCGCTCAAAGCGCGTGCTGCGACTCCAATCCTGATTGACCTACGACTAAAAACTGGTCCAGTTTAGGCGCGAGTGGGCCAAACTGCCGGCTCATCGTTTGGTGGGATTCCAAACTAATTCAAGGGTCTAGGAGGACGAGATGCGTATGATTGGCTGGCTTGGGGTAGCCGCCCTGGCTTTCACGGTGGGCGGAGCTGCCCAGGCTGAGACCGTCAAGATTGGCGTCGTGCTGCCTTTCAGCGGCGCGAATGCGGACCTTGGTCATCAGATCGACAAGGCATTCGATCTTTATGTCAAACTGCACGCTAAAGACATCGCGCCGAACACAGTCGAACTGATCAAGCGCGACGAAGGTCCGCCGACCGGCGCGAATGCCAAGACCGTTGCCACCGAACTCGTTACCAACGACAAAGTGAACATCCTGACCGGCTTCGTATTCTCCCCGTCGGCAATCGCGCTGGCGCCTGTGGTGACGCAGGCCAAAGTGCCTATGATTATCGCCAATGCCGGAACCGCCTGGATCACCAATCTGTCGCCTTACATCGCGCGACTTTCGTTCAGCATGTGGCACCACGCCTATCCGATGGGCGCTTACGCCTTCAATAAGATCGGCTGCAAGACTGCCGCGCTGGCCTATACCGATTTCCCGCCGGGCAAGGATTCGACCGAGGCGTTCAAGACCGGCTTTGAAAAAGCCGGAGGCAAGATCACCGACTCAATTCCGATGGGCAGCCCGGTACAGGTGCCGGACTTCACGCCATTCTTCCAGAAGATCAAGGATGCCAAGCCGGACTGCATGTACGTATTCATTCCGTCGGGCGCGCATGCAGCCGGCGTAATGAAGACCTATGGCGAGCTCGGCATGCGCAAGGCCGGTGTCAAGCTTATCGGTCCGATGGACCTCGTCCCCGACAACAAGTTGCAGGACATGGGCGACGCCGCCATTGGCACCATCGTGATGGGCAACTACGCGGTCGATCTCGATAACGCCGACAACAAGGCCTTCAACAAGGCATGGCACGAAGCGTACGGCAAGGATTCCTATCCGGATTTCATGTCGGCGGCTGGCTGGGACACCATGCACGCGATCTTCGATGCCATCAAAAAGCTTAACGGCAAAGTCGATGACGGCTCCAAGGTGATCGACGCAATGAAAGGCTGGTCCGCGAACGGTCCGCGCGGCCACGTCAGCATCGACGCCGCGACCCGCGACATTGTCCAGGACGAAAACGCCATGGAAGTCGTTCGCAAGCCGGATGGCAAACTCGGAATGAAAGTTCTGAGCACCACCAAAGCGGTTAAAGACGAATGCAAGGAGCAAAAAATCGGTCGCTGCGGTTCATAAGCATCTGACGCTGTTTGACAGCAATCGGTGCCGCCGCGCATAAAGGCGCGGCGGCTTTTTCTTCAACACGAGGTGGGGCTCGTGCCGCATTTTGCTATTGTTGCCGTCAGCATTCTCTTCGACGGCCTGGCTTACGCCATGTTCTTGTTCATCACCTCCGTTGGCCTTTCGGTCACGATGGGGCTGATGGGTTTCGTGAATCTGGCGCATGGCGCCTTCGCCATGGCTGGCGGCTATGTCGTCGTTACTCTCACGCGCACGCTCGGGGTCGGTTTTGTTCCCTCGCTTGTGATCGCTGCGGTTGTGGTCGGCGCGGTGAGCATCGTGTTCGAGCGCGTGCTCTATCGCCGCCTCTATAAATCGACCGACCTTGAACAGGTTCTGCTCACCATTGGATTGGCATTCATGGCGATCGCCACGGCGACCTATTTTTATGGGCCCATCCCGAAATCGGTGCCGTTGCCGGACTGGTTGCAGGGCGACGTTAATCTCGGTTTTCGCTACTTTCCGAGCTATCGCGCCTTCCTGATCGTGCTCGGCGCGGCGCTCATTGCGGTCCTTTGGTATGCCTTCGAACGCACCAATATCGGCGCCAAAATCCGCGCGGCGGTCGACAACCGGCGTATGGCGGAATCGGTCGGCATCAATGTTGACCGGCTTTTTACGCTCACTTTTGCGGTTGGGTCGGGGCTTGCCGCGCTTGGCGGCGGTCTTGCCATTCAATTGTTCGGCCTTTCGCCGAGCTTCGCGGTGCTCTATCTGGTGCTGTTCCTCATCGTGGTGGCGGTTGGTGGCTTGGGCAGCCTGAAGGGCACGCTGCTCGCCGCGCTGGTACTCGGTGTTTTCGATACCGCCGGAAAATATCTGCTTGCCGATGCGGGCGGCTTTTTCGTCTACGCCGTCACCGTCGTCGTCCTCCTGATCAAGCCGGCAGGCTTCTATGGCCGCGAGTGACACCATGGTCACGGCCGACCGTAGCTCGACGCGCGAGCGCGCAGCGGGCTATCTGCTCCGGCGCCACCGTTTCCGTGCCGCGGAGGCATTGCCATGGCTGATAGCGATCGCCGCCTTTTTCCTGTTCCCGGACCGGATGACATTCGGAAGCCAGGTGCTGGTTATGGTGATGTTCGCGCTCTCACTCGATCTCATCCTTGGCTATGCGGGCATCGTGACACTTGGTCATGCCGCCTTTTTTGGTGTCGGCGCCTATACGGTCGGACTCGCCGCGGCACGTCTGCAATGGACCGAGCCGATCAGCGGCTTGTTCGCTGCTGCGATTGCCGCCGGTATCGTCGGCTTCATCACCGGATGGTTCCTGTTGCGCTATCGCGGCCTCACGCTGCTGATGCTGACGCTCGCGACCGCCATCATGTTGCAGGAAACAGGCAATCTGCGCTCGGATATTTCCGGCGGCTATGACGGATTGCCGGGGCTGACCTTCAAGCCGCTGCTGGGTGTCTTCGACTACGATCTCTACGGGCACACGTATTATCTCTATGCGCTCGCTGTGCTGGCCGTCGTTTTCTATTTTGTCCGCAGGATCGTCTATTCCCCGTTCGGACAGGCGCTGACCGGTATCCGGGAAAACGTGCGGCGCATGCATGCCATCGGGTCGCCGGTGCATTGGCGGCTGGTGACGGTCTACACGATTGCCGCGGCGGTCGCGGGCGTTGCGGGCGCGCTCTTCACGCAGACCAATGCCTATGTCACGCTGACGGTCTTCGATTTCGACAATTCCGCAAAGGTGATGGTGATGCTGATCCTCGGCGGAACGGGGAGGCTCTACGGCGCTTTCGTTGGCGCCACCGTCTACATGGTGCTTGAGGACTACTTCTCGAAATTGAGCCCGACATTCTGGCAGTTCGGCATCGGGCTGGTTCTGGTGCTGGCGGTGCTGTTCGCGCGCCGCGGCCTTCTGGGGATTTTCGAGAGCATTGGCCAGTACATATCCGAGAGGAAAAAATCTTGACGGCCGCGCTGCAAGTCGAGGGGCTGAACCGAAGCTTCGGCGCACTGCCGGTCACGCGTGACGTCAATCTTGCGCTCGAGCGCGGTGCGCGCCGCGCGCTGATCGGCCCCAATGGGGCGGGCAAGACCACGCTGGTCAATCTGATTACTGGCGCGCTCAGGCCGCATTCCGGCCGCGTGCTGCTTGACGGCGAGGATATCACCCGACTGAGCCAGGCCGATCGCGCGCGCCGCGGGCTCGCGCGCACCTTCCAGATCAATCAGCTTTTCCGTGGGCTCACAGTCCTTGAAAATCTCTGCATGACGATCGGCGAGCGCGACGGCCATTGCAATAATCTCTGGCGTTCGGCTGGCTCTAGGCGTGTCGTGATCGACGAGGCGCTGGACCATCTCGATTCCCTGCGGCTGACCGATGATGCGCTCAAGCTGGTGCGCGAACTGCCTTATGGCCGCCAGCGGCTGGTGGAAATCGCCATTGCGCTCGCACAAAAGCCGCGCGTTCTCCTGCTTGATGAACCCGCGGCCGGCGTGCCGTCATCGGAAAGTCATCTTATTCTCGACGTGGTCGCCGCGCTTGATCCCGATATCGCCGTGCTGATCATCGAGCACGATATGGACGTGGTGTTCCGCTTTGCAAAGGAAATTACCGTGCTGGTGCAGGGCGCAGTGTTCACGCAAGGCACGCCGAACGAAATCATGAACAACGAGCAGGTGAGAGCGGTTTATCTCGGCCAGGAAAGACACCGCGGAGGCCACCATGGCTGAGTGGGCGCTCCAGCTCGATAATGTCCGCGCCGGGTACGGCGAGACGGTGGTGCTTGAAGACATCCGCATTGCAATCGGCGCAAGCGAGACCGTGTCGGTGATTGGCCGTAACGGTGTCGGCAAGACGACCTTGCTGGCGACCATCATGGGCCACACCACGCTTCATGGCGGCCGGGTATCGTTGCATGGCGAGGATATATCGAATCTGGCAACGTATCGGCGCGTGACCACCGGGCTCGGCTATGTGCCACAGGAACGCGAGATTTTTCCTTCACTCACGCTGAGCGAAAACCTGGAAGTGGCTGCGCGCCCCGGACCATGGAACAGGGAAACGGTCTTCGAACTCTTCCCGCGGCTGGGCGAACGCGCCGACAATCGTGGCAATCAGCTATCCGGCGGCGAGCAGCAGATGCTGGCAATCGGGCGCGCATTGATCGGGAACCCGACCGTCTTGCTGATGGACGAACCCTCGGAAGGGCTTGCGCCGGTGATCGTTGAAGAACTCGCGCGCGCGGTGAAGCGTCTCACCAAAGCGGGCGGGCTTGCGACTATCCTGGTCGAACAGAATTCCCGGCTTGCGCTCGATATAGCGCCGCGCACCGTGGTGATGGACCGTGGCCGCATTGTCTATGACGGCCCGAGCGAGACCTTGCGCAATGATCCTGCCAAACTTGAACAGCTCATCGGCGTGGTGAAGGCGTAGCCGCAAATTGTGCCCCGGACGCGGCGCAGCACATAGTGCTGCGCCGCTGATCCGGGGCCGTCACGCGCTCCGAATTCGCTGCGGTCCCGGGTCTGCAGCGCACCGCTGCCGCGCTGCGCTGCGCCCGGGACACCGGGCAGGCAGGGCGCTGCCCACGGATTGCCTTTCGCCACCGGCTCGCCTAGCAAGCGCGCATGAAACGCAGCAGCAGTCGCATCCTCTCTACTCATGTGGGCAGTCTGATCCGCCCGCAGCCCTTGCAGGAGTTTCTGCGCGCGAGGCAGGGCGGCAAGACCTACGATGAAAAAGCCTACCAAAAGTGCCTGGCCGAATCCGTTGCCACTGTCGTGCGTGAGCAGGCGCAAGCCGGCATTGACGTGGTCAGTGACGGCGAGTTCGGCAAAACGATCAGCTGGGCGCAATACGCATTGGATCGGCTCTCCGGTTTTGAGCGTAGGCCGATCAGGCAGGAGGCCGCCAATCCGTTCAAGCGGGGCGCCGACCGGACTAAGTTTGCCGAGTTCTATGCCGAGCTCGACGCCAAGGAGGCGGTTGCGACGACCACGGAAGCAATCTGCGTCGGGCCTATCAAATATACAGGCCAGGCCGAACTCCAGCAGGACATCGATAATTTCAAATCCGCGCTGAAGACCACGAAAGTCGAGGAGGCCTTCCTTCCGGTCGCAGCGCCCGCGAGTGTCATCCCTGACCGGAAAAACGAATACTACAAGAGCGACGAGGAACTGCAGGCTGCTATCGCCGAGGCGATGCGCACCGAATACAAGACGATCGTCGACAGCGGGTTTCTGCTGCAGCTGGATGATGCGCGCAGCGCGGTCACCTTCGATCGTATGGTGCCGCCCGCAAGCTTTACCGACTACCGGCGGTGGCTCGCGGGCCAGGTTGATACCCTCAATCACGCCATTGCCGGCCTGCCGGTCGATCGCATTCGTTACCACGTGTGCTGGGGAAGCTGGCCGGGCCCGCACACCAGCGACGTGCCGCTCAAGGACATTGTCGATCTGATCCTGAAGGTGAAAGTCGGCGCCTACGTGATTGAGGGTGCCAATCCTCGCCACGAGCACGAATGGCAGGTCTGGAAAGCGGCCAGGCTGGCAGCGGATCAGGTGCTCATTCCCGGCGTCATTAGCCACGCCACCAATGTGGTCGAGCATCCGGAACTCGTGGCCGAACGCATCGTGCGGCTTGCGCGGATTGTCGGACGCGAAAACATTATTGCCGGCACCGATTGCGGCTTTGCGCAGGGGCCATTCTATCGGCGCGTGCACCCGTCGGTGATGTGGGCAAAACTGGAGGCCCTGAGCCAGGGCGCCCGGCTTGCGAGCAAGGAACTCTGGCAATAGGCTGTCTTCGAATGGCGCAATCTGATTTGCGCCGGGAGTCACGAGCCATGAACATCAGCGCGCAACACTCAGGCAAGCTTGCTATCCCGTTTGATCATCACCGCCTTGATCGCCTGATGGACGAGGCTGGCATCGATCTCGTGATCGCGACATCCAAGCATAATGTGCAGTATCTGCTCGGCGGCCACCGCGCCAATTTCTTCGACTATATGGATGCGACCGGCGTCACCCGCTATCTGCCGGTGTTCGTCTATCCCAAGGGCGCGCCGGAAAAGGCCGCCTATATCGGCCACCGCCTGGAGAAATTCCAGCGCGAGGTAAAGCCGATGTGGACGCCGGAAACGCAAACCAATACCGCTGGCTCCGTCGACGCGATGCAAAAGGCGGTGGACTACATCCGCAAAGCGGGCCTGAAGACCAAACGGATCGCGGTCGAACTTGGTTTCTTGCCCTACGACGCGGCCGAAGTGCTGCGCAAGGCATTTCCGGATGCCGATTGGGTGGACGCGCTGTTTGTGCTCGAGCGTCTGCGCGTGAAGAAATCTCCCGAAGAACTGAAATTGCTGAAATTCGCATCCGAAGCGGTGATTGAGTCCATGAAGGCGGTGATTGCGGCCGCCAAGCCCGGTATCACCAAGGCCGAAATGGTGGAAGCGCTGCGGCGCGAGGAGACCAATCGCGGGCTGACTTTCGAATATTGCCTGATTACCGCCGGTACCAGCTTCAATCGCGCGCCCTCCGACCAGAAATGGGAGAAGGGCGAGGTGATGTCGATCGATTCCGGCGGCAATTATCACGGTTACATCGGCGATGTCTGCCGCATGGCGATCCAGGGCGAGCCCGATGCGGAGCTCACCGACCTGTTGAACGAGATCGAGCAGATCCAGCGCGCGGCGATGAAACCGATACGCGCCGGCGCGATGGGCAAGGAGATCTACGCGGCCGCCGCACCATTGGTCGCGAAATCCAAGTATCACAATCACATTGAATTTCTCGCCCACGGGATGGGTCTTGTCAGCCACGAAGCCCCACGGCTCACGGCGCGTGGCCCGGTGCCGTATCCGGCCGATGACGCCGACCGTCCGCTCGAAGCGGGGGCGGTAATCTCGGTTGAGACCACGCTGATGCATCCGACCCGCGGCTTCATCAAGCTCGAGGACACCGTGGTTGCTACCGATACCGGCCACGAGGTGTACGGCGAAGGTGCACGCGGCTGGAACCGGGCAGGGGTGCGGTAGCCATTCTCCCGCTCATTCCCGCGCAAGCGGGAATCCAGCTTTTTCTATCTGGGTCCCCGCTTTCGTGCGGGCGAGCAGATATCGGAAAAATCTACCGATGGCCGATCTGTTCGGCCAAAGTGCTGAGCGTCTTGGAAATTTGCACAGCATAATCGAAGCCGGCTTCCAGTTTCCGCAGCGGTTCCGGCAAACGCGCCAATTCTCGCGCTGCCCGCTCGCGGATCTGCGCCAGTGTCGGCGCGGGTGCAACGCGTTTGCCTCCGCGCATCACAGGCGCGATCAGTGTTTCACCCGCCTGGGTATCATTCTCAAGTGACAAGACATCTCCTCGCATGCGGCCATCGGTGCCGAAGCTGCGCCACACCTGCTTGCGTCCAGGCCACGTGACTTTGCCCTCGGAGAGTTTGCGTCGCGGCTTGCCGGCGTATTCCTGGAGCTTGTAGGCGCAATCGAGCGAGGGCGCGTCGATTGACGCATCGAGGTTGACGCCTATACCAAAACCATCGATAGGCGCTTTTGCCGCCATCATCATTTGCAGAACGTCTTCATTGATACCGCCGCTCACCAGAATTACGATATCCTTGAGCCCGCCGGCATCGAGGATACCGCGCACTCTTTTCGCCATTGCGGCGAGGTCGCCGCTGTCAATTCGCACGCCGCGAATTGCGATGCCGTCTGCCTTGAGTCTCGGCGCAAGCTCCACGACCTTACGTGCTCCGGCCTCGGTGTCGTAGGTATCGATCAGGAGGACGACGCCTTCCGGCCGCGCCCGTGCAAAATTCTCGAAAGCGGTCGTTTCGTCGTCATGCACCTGCACGAAAGAATGCGCCATGGTGCCGACCACCGGAATTCCGTAACGTTCGCCGGCAAGGACATTGGCCGCGCCGGCAAACCCCGCGATATAGCTTGCGCGCGCGGAGAACAACCCGGCCTCGGCGCCGTGAGCGGTGCGCAGCCCGAAATCCGAGAGGATCTTTCCGGGCGCCGCCAGGACCATGCGCGCGGCTTTCGAGGCAATCATCGTCTGGAAGTGCAGAATATTGATCAGCCGCGTTTCGACCAGCTGCGCCATCGGCAGCGGTGCGGTGATGCGGATCAGCGGTTCGTTTGGAAAACAGGCCGTGCCTTCCGGAATTGCGTGCACATCGCCGGTAAAACGGAATTGGGCGAGGTAGTCGATGAGATTGCCACGAAAGCGTCGCGTACCTTTGAGCCAGTCGATCTCCGAAGGCGAGAAGTGCAACGTTTCAAGATAGGCGAGGGTGTCCTCAAGCCCGGCTGCGAGCAGAAAGCCGCGCCGCGCCGGCAATCGCCGCACGAAGAACTCGAACACCGCCTGTTTGTCCTCGCCGCGGTCCAGGTAGGCCTGGACCATGTTGAGTTCATAGAGATCGGTGGTGAGCGGACTGGTGGCAGGCGTCATATGCGATGCTTACCGCATTAGCGACCCACGACGAAAGGCTTAAGCAAGTGGTAACTTCCATATTGTAGCAGACCTCGCCCACGATTTTTTCGATATGCCGATGCGAGGATGTCATGCGTAGAGGTTTGGCAATTATAACCGTCGCCGCGCTCGTGAGCGTCGTGGCATTCAAGGCGATGATCGGTCCGGGCACGATGGATGGGATAAAGTCCACCGTGGGCCAACGTTCGTTCTTCGGTCTTCACATCGCGCAGCCGACGTCGATGAAGAGCTTTCCGGCGGAGCCACCGCTACCCTGATGGCGGGCAACGGCGCGTAAAAAGCTAACCCCGATCCTGATTTTCGACCCAGTCACTGGGCGCGATTGCAACAACCAGCCTGGCTTCGCGGGGGCAGCCAGGAATGTTCTGCCCTGCAATATGGGCAACGCGTGTGAGTGAATTTTTGTGGCACCGGGAACAACGTCTCAACATAGACCGGAATGCCGGTTGAAAATTCGCGCCCGGTCTTGGGACATTTGATGAGCAGCACGCCGATGGTGCAGGCGCGGTAACTGTTTAAGCTGGACGTCTCCCGCTCAGAGCTCTGCGCTTTCCAGCAGCCAGCAGAACTGCGCCGCTGTGAAAAGCAGAGCCAGGAAAGCCAGTCCAAAAACTTCTAAGCCGAACATTGTTCTTCTCCTGCATGCTTCTTCTGCACGCCTCTTTTCTTTGGCCGCCAACATAGACGCCACGGTTCAAGTGGCTGTGCTTTCCGTCACAAAAAAGCGGATTTCACTGGTCCCTTTCCACCGCCGCGTCAAATCGTGACGCCGGGAGGTATTTCTCCAAACCGCTGATTTTCGACCGATTTTGCGGACATTGCGGCCAAAAGCGGATTTGCGCCCTGCGCCTGTCAGAAAATCGCGCGGTCCTCAAGGGAAAATCAAGGTTGGCTCAAGGACTGAGCGGGGGTGTGCCGGTATAGCCGGGCCCAACGGTGCAGCCTCAATCGGGAAAGTCGACAAATGTCTACAAACTCACGCCACGCTGAAACCATCGCCCTTCACGCCGGCTGGCGTGCGGACCCCGCAACCGGCGCGGTTGCAGTACCGATCTATCAAACGACGTCTTACCAATTTCGCGATACCGAGCACGCGAGCAATCTTTTCGCTCTGAAAGAGCTGGGCAACATTTATACGCGGATCATGAATCCGACCAATGACGTGCTGGAAAAGCGCGTTGCCGCCCTTGAAGGCGGCGTTGCTGCGTTGGCGCTTGCATCCGGTCAGGCTGCCTCGGCCTTTGCAATTCAAAACCTGGCGCGCGCCGGCGACAACATCGTGAGTTCGACCGACCTCTATGGCGGGACGTGGAATTTGTTCGCTCATACCCTGAAGGATCAGGGAATCGAGGTTCGCTTTGTCGACCCGTCCGATCCGCAGAGTTTCCGGCGCGCCACTGACGACAGAACTCGCGCCTATTACGCTGAAAGCCTGCCAAACCCGAAACTGACGGTCTTTCCGATTGCCGAAGTGGCGGCGATCGGCCGCCCGCTTGGTATTCCGCTCATCGTCGATAATACGGCGACGCCGGTTCTCACCAAACCGTTCGAACACGGCGCAGCGGTCGTCGTGTACTCCACCACGAAATATCTCGGCGGGCACGGAAACTCGATCGGCGGCCTGATCGTCGACGGCGGCAATTTCGATTGGGCGGCACTTCCGAAGCGCCAGCCGGCGCTCAATGCACCGGATCCCAGCTATCACGGAGCGGTGTGGACGGAAGCGGTCAAACCGCTCGGTCCCATTGCTTATGCGATCAAGGCCCGTGTCACGCTGCTTCGCGACATCGGGGCTTCGATGTCGCCCTTCAATGCCTTTCTGACCATCCAGGGCCTCGAGACCCTGCCGCTTCGCATGCACGCGCACTGCAAGAACGCGCAATCGGTGGTCGATTTCCTGCGGACACGAAAAGAAGTGACGCGAATTATCCATCCGTCGCAACAACAAGGGGTTCATCGCGAGCGCGCGGATCGCTATCTGAACGGCCGGTTTGGCGGTCTCGTCGGCTTCGAGCTTGCCGGCGGCAAGGAAGCCGGTCGCAGATTTATCGACGCTTTGCAGCTTCACTATCACGTCGCCAATATTGGCGATGCGCGAAGCCTGGCAATCCATCCGGCGACCACGACGCATTCGCAACTGACAGCCGAAGAACGGCTCGCTGCCGGCGTTTCAGACAGCTACGTGCGCCTGTCGGTCGGTATCGAACATATCGACGACATCGTCTCAGACATTAGACAAGGCCTTGAAGCGACCGCCGTGAAGTCCAGGCGAGCCGCGTGATCGGGTTTGGGAGCAGAACATGAGCATAGGCAGCATTGACGTCGGGGACATCAACCTGAAGTACTTCGATGTCGGCACGGGCGAGCCGATCGTGCTCTTGCACTGCACCGGTGGTTCGAGCCGGCAGTGGACCGAGCTAGCGGAGGCCCTTCGTACAAACTTCCAGGTAATTGCACCGGACCTCTGCGGTTACGGCGGCACGACCCACTGGCCGGGCACTGGCACGTTCAATCTGGCTGTCGAGGCTGATCTTGTTGCCGCACTTATCGACACGCTGAAAAGGCCGGCGCACATCGTCGGCCACTCATTCGGCGGTGCGGTCGCACTGCAGTTGGCATTGCGGCACCCCCAACATATGAAAAGTCTGACGGTCATAGAACCGGCCGCATTCCACCTGCTGCGCGGCGGCGACGAAGTGGATGATCGCGCCCTCAGCCAGATTTCCGACGTCGCGACGACGATTGCGAGTGCGGTGAACTGTGGCGACTATGTCGGGGCGATGCGGCGGTTTGTCGATTATTGGAGCGGCGAGGGGGCGTGGAATGCCCTGCCAAATCCGCAACGTGTCGCGCTTGCAACCCGCATAAACAAGGTGACGCTCGATTTCTGGGCGACGCTCAATGACCCGACGCGGCTGAGCGACCTTGTCGATCTGCCGGTGCCGTCCATGGTCGTATTTGGTGGGCGCTCACCTTTGCCGACACGCCGGATTTGCTTCCATCTTGCGCGCAAGTTGCCGGATGTGAGGCTGCGAACGATCGCCGACGCCGGCCACATGCTCCCGATGACGCACTTCAAGGACATCTGCGAACTCGTCGCGGCGCACAGCGTGGTAAGACGAAAATCCGTTCCGAGAAGCGGAATGGATCTTCCTGTGCGGGTTTGCGCTTGAGCAGAGGCCGGTGACTCGATGTACATTTCATTTATCTCATTCGTCGTCCGCGCGATCAAAAGTCTGTTGACGCGCGCAGCTGCATCGGCGGAGCAGCTGCACGCGAATCACGCGATTATCGCGCACTATGCCGGGCGTCGCTGGTGCGATGCGACCGAGCGGGCTTTGAACGAGGAGCTCATAGGACGGGGAAGCTGGCTCGGAAATCGCTTCGAGTCTCAAAATGACTTAAAGTGAAAGGCCACGCGTATTTTTTGCGCGACCCCGGCCGTCTTGGGTGGGGGAGTCCACGTGTAGCGCAGCTTTGAGCGGTGCGGAAACCGGCCGGCTAACAACGCGGCGCTGGCGATCTCGGTGGGTAAGGCCTGCTTGACCGGCAAAGGAAAAGGGACCGCTGGTGTGGCACTACAGCGGTCCCTTTTACGATCCGTCGAAATGGGGACCCCGACGTTTCGCGCTTTAAAGGTCGCCCGGCTGGTTGGTTTTGGCTGTGCGACAGATCACACCTGCGGCGGATTGCCACCTGCAGATGCTGATAATCCGCCTTTTTGTGACGCCGAACACAGTGCGTGGAACCGCTGTTTGCCTCGGACTGACCGACGAAACGCGCCAACCTCTTCGAGGCCGCCGCGATTGCCTAAATCGGAAGCTGAGTGTTGAGTCTTGTTCTAGCGGAGCCAGACATCTTCTGTGCCGAATAGCTCTGAGATACGTGCCGCATGACCGTGGCCGACTAGACCAGATGCATATGCAGTGCCATCTCCGTAAACATTTGAATGGCGGCCTGCGTGTACTTGCCGCCGCAATAGGTCTCGTCCAACCAAAGCGCCAGAGCAGATAACAAAAAAAACCAAATAAATCCGCGCATCCGGCCAAGATCTCGCAAAACTCTTAATTATTCTGCCTCTGCTGTATCAAACTGCATCTCAGGGCTCGAACGTCACGCCGATCTGCGTGTCCGTTCTCCACTGCGATCGACAACGTCGACGCATTCCTTCAACGACAACATCAAAGCTGCCGGGGAGGCCAACGGTCGTTGATAGCTGCAAAGAGGCCCCGCTTTCCGAAGCATTTCTGACCGCACATTCGATCTTCGGCGCCTTGTCGCTGATGACGATAAACGCGCTTTTCAATATGCGTCTTCGATAGCCGGCACGTTTTTCATTCATACAGCAGTTCCGCCAGGAAGCTTGAATGCTCTGCCTCGTCGAAAGACTGCGACTGCTGCGATAGCCGGGCATAGCAATCGGCCAGGCTTTCCCATTCAGCTCTCAGCGTGAGGCTTTCCTCTTTGCTGGCCTTGGCGTGAAAACGCTCAGCCAGATCGGCATAGTGCTCAGCAAGTGTCATCGGGGAGTATTCCAGACGCGCACGGCAACGTGATCGGGTAACCGTGCTTTTAATGGCAAGGGCTTTTTCCCCGGCTAAATACGCCGTTATATTTCAGGACAAGTTGGTAAGCACATTTTAACTTGCGTTACCTGTTCAACTTTCCAACAAGCGTTTATCGACCATCTGTCATCTTCACGCATCCGCGATCGGCACCTCGTCGACCTTGTGTCCGTGCTGGTCCACGATGCTGACAAACCAGCCGGTCCAGTTCCAGCCCGGCATGACCGCGCCGTGTTTGAGATCGCGCGCGAGTGCCACCGCATCATCGCGAGCGGCGGCATTGCCGGCCAGGTCAATGCCCTTGTGATTGTTCAAAACCTGTTTGCCGTCGGTGAGATGGAAATAGTAACGCGGCATGATGGGGTCTCGCGTGATGTTTGAAGACATCACTCCTACCATTTCCAGTCCCCAGCCGTCCCAACAAAATCCCGGGGCTGCTATGAGAGACAACCGATGCCGACTTTGTGCCGTCGGTTTATAATCACTAGTAGGTAGGTTGCAAACAACCATGGCTGCGCCGACACAACCGATCATTCTCACGCGGCACCCCCAGATGTTTCCCGCTCTGGAGCTGTCGGAAATTGAGCGCGTGCGCCGGTTCGGCACGGTGCGCTCCTATGGTACGGGCGAACCCCTGGTCAAGGCCGGCGATATCGGTCACGGCCTTACGATCATCCTGAGCGGTCATGTCGACATCACCCAGCACGACGAATCTGGACGCCGCGCGCTCATCGTCACCCATGGTCCAGGAAATTTCATGGGCGAACTGGCTCAATTGGCGGGCCGGCCCGCGTTGGTCGACGGACACGCGCAGGGACCGGTCGAAGCCTTGATTATTCCCCCGGACAGTCTCCGGGCGCTCCTCATATCGGAGGCGGAGCTCGGGGAAAGAGTCATGCGCGCGCTCATTCTCCGTCGCGTCGGCCTGCTCGAAACGGGAGCTGGTGGACCGGTCATCGTCGGTCGCGAGGAGAATGGCGATGTGCTTCGGCTTGTGGGATTTCTTCGCCGTAACGGGCACCCGCATCAGACGCTCAATCCGGAGACCGATCCTGAGGCGAAAGCGCTGATCGAGCGTTTCCACGTCGATCCTGGGCAGTTGCCTATCGTTCTTTGTCCAAGCGGACAAATGCTGCGCAACCCGAGCGAGGTCGAGCTCGCTCGTTGCATTGGCATGGTCGGGCCCATCGATCCAGATCGTATATATGACGTGGCCATCGTTGGGGCCGGTCCGGCTGGTCTCGCCACGGCGGTGTATGCGGCATCGGAAGGGTTATCGGTTCTGGTGCTCGACTGCCGCGCGTTTGGCGGACAGGCGGGCGCCTCGGCCCGAATTGAGAACTACCTGGGCTTTCCGACCGGCATCGCCGGCATAGCCCTGATGGCCCGCGCCTACAATCAGGCGCAGAAGTTTGGAGCCGAAATGGCGATCCCCGATGAGGTGCTCAGCCTCGATGCCGCGTCCGCGACCGGCGATGTACAATTCACATTGCGACTGTCCAACAATGAGCGAGCGACGGCACGCTCGATTGTTGTTGCCAGCGGCGCAAGATATCGGCGCATCGCCGTAAGCAATCTTGAGGAGTTCGAGGGGACAAGCGTTCACTACTGGGCGTCGCCGATCGAGACGCGGCTGTGCACCGGACAGGAGGTCGTTGTCGTCGGCGCTGGGAACTCGGCGGGACAGGCGGTCGTTTATCTTGCGAGCTACGTCGAAAAGGTATGGCTGCTGGTGCGCGGACCAAGTCTGCAGGCGAGCATGTCGCGCTATCTGGTCGATCGCATTTCGGGGCTGGCAAATGTCGAGGTGGTGCTGCAGGCCGAAATCAGCGCGCTCGATGGTCATGACCGCATATTGGAAGCGGTCCGCTGGCGAGGCCCATCGGGGGAGATTGTACGGCGGCCCGTGCGCCATTTGTTTCTTTTCATCGGCGCCGAACCGAACACGGATTGGCTGGCGAGTTCCCGCATAGCGTTGGACCCGAAGGGGTTCGTATTGACCGGTGGCGACGTTTCAGCCGACGGCGAAGCGCTGGAAACCAGCCAGCGTGGTGTTTTCGCGATCGGCGACGTCCGTTCGGGCTCGATCAAACGTGTCGCATCGGCGGTCGGGGAGGGCGCGCAAGTCGTGGCCACGTTGCATCGGTTTTTGGGTGAGGGGCCAAATAGTGTCGTGAAGCGCGCCTTCAAATAGACAGCGGCGCGCTCTTGCGAACTCGGTCGCCAACGACGTCATGGCCGTGCACCCTGGCGCGCCCATGCCGCGACAAACAGACAAAGCGCGATGATGGCCGCAAGCTCAGCGCAGAAAAAAATGAGGATGTCGGCTCGAACGCCCAGAGGCGGCGCGCCCGGCAATGCATTACGCAGCGCAGGCAGCGCAAAGATGATTGCGCCGAGAGCACCAACGAGCGTGACCTCGATGCGCCGGATGCCGGCAAAAACAAGGCTACCGATGATCAGGGCGCAGAACGTCATCACGATCATTGCGCCATAAATTGCCATACCAAAGAACGAAACTGCGCCCGTACGGCGGATGGCGAACCGGAGCTGAAGCTCGTCGGGCCGTGGTGTGGCTATCGCCTGCGCCTTCACGCTAAAGCCGAGAATGCCTTCCCAAGCCGTCACATGGATCGGCAGGGATCTCTCGGTGCCGTCCTTCACCGGTTCGCTCGCCGTCAATGTCATCGCCGAAACGTATCGGTCCAATGGATAGTCGCGAATGTTTCCTCCGTCCAAATCAAAGTCGAAAGTAACTTCTGGAAGCGGTTGGGTGGCCCGTACCTGCACATGCTCGACCTGTTTGCCGCGTTGAATGTTAACAAGGAAGTCGCGATCGGAGATCGTTGACGACGCACCGGGCAGGGGCACCACACTGATCCGCACCTGCATCGAATCGTTGACGGCATCAATCTGGATCGGCTGCAGATAAAGATTGACACGGGCATCGCTGGCAGGGGCGCCAAATTCCGCTTCGTCCGGCCCTTTCGACAAATCAAATTGGGCCAGCACGATGCCATATGCGATCGCACATCCGGCCAATAGCGCAGCAACCATCGTGACACGGCGCAATAACGATAACCGAGCCAGCGCGATTTCCTTCCTGACTAAATCGGCGGCCGGTTTGTCGGAGGCTTCGTGCATGGCCGCTACACTAACAGTCGAAGCACACGCCGAACAATCGGCTTCCGCCACGCCGGCACGATATTCAGAAGTGCGGAAACTGTCCTCGACGCAATGAGTGGCGGGGAGTAGTGTGCAATTGGGCACGGGGGTTCGGAGAATATCGAATGATTGCCGAACCGAAACAGCAGCCTCATCATAAAGACAAAGATCGCAGCAAGCGCGAGCGCAGACGTGATGAGAAAGCGCTTGACGAGGCTCTTAAGAATACTTTTCCGGCGTCCGACCCGGTTTCAGTTGAGCAGCCAGCCGCACGTACGGAAGAGCAGTAAATAATGCCGAGAGGGCCAAGAGAGATATGGACCTCGGACAAGCGCAATATCATTAAGGAATGGCGCGCCTGGGCGGACAGACATGCCGATATTGCCAGGGACGACAGCACACTCGGTGCATTCTATTTGCACCTGGAGAGGAATAGAGGGGAGCTTCTGTCGTTCTCGGCCGACAACAAATTTGAAACTGTTCGCGGCTGGCTAGCCGAGGAAGGTTTGATAAAAATCTGATTTGGTAGTGGTCAACAAAGCGTTCGAAGAAGTATGAGCCGCCCCGGAGGTTCAGTCGGGACGGCTCATATATCATAAAAAGAGCCCCGGCAGGTTTGTCTGATTTGGCCCGGGGCTCTAGTGCGCTACGCAATACCAATGCGCCAGGACAGACTGGGCGCAATTGGTTACGGAAGGCTGAAGCGTGCATTGCCATTCGACGCCGGCCTGCGCGGAACGGGGTGCGTCGTTACCTCAACTCAAAGAGGGGAGAGAGATTCAGAATTATTAGCGGGCAAGAGCGGCTATCACTTTTCTCAGAAATGACGCCGTGCCGAGCATTGCCGCCAACAGCGCGAGTGCACTCTGCCAGTGCCAAGGGGAATTCAGGGGTGCGCCGAACCATTCAGCCTGCACTAAGGCGCCCGCGCCAATACCCACGCCGAGCGATATACAAGACACCAGAACACTGGAAATCCCCCTGACCACTCGCTCCAGCCGGGCTATTCGCTCTTCGGTGCTTCTGTCGGTCATGCGCGGCGCCCCCGATAAACGTACCATTACTATTTGAACTCCTTCGCAAACCCGGCGGCAATACCCGCATCAGCAGAGAGAAAGCGCGAGCGGAGGACGCGTCCACGCAGGGCGAGCGTTTGGTGTCTCTAAGAAATGTCGCTTGATCTTTGCCAATGAGGTGGGGGCCCGCGGCAGTCCCTCTGGCAAGGCCTGTGTCGGCCATCACAAAAAAGCGCATTGGCCCTGGCGATGTGATCGAAAGCACAGCCAGGGCCAACTAACGGGACAATGTTACCGGTGCGAGACGCCGAACGTTTACCAAGTAGGGTTGGTCCCCTATTTCGGCCGATCGTAGGGGATCGCTGTGTGCCACAACGCAGCGGTCCCTTTTTTGAGTCGACGGACCACTCCTACGCTGACGGCGATCGGCGGCTAATATGTGGCGATGGGGCAAAAAGAGCTTCAGAATGCGTGGCCCCTGTCGGCAATAGCTCCGTGGATTTCATAACAGAGGCCGCCAACTGGGGCGGCCTCTCTCATTACGCCACTTGAACTATTAGAGATCAATCGCCGCCCAGGCTTTGGTCTCACATCAACTGGAAACGAATGTTTGGGTCGGGATCTGTACCGAGCTGTCGGCCATCCCATCCGACGATTGGTTGGTCACATCCGTTTGGAACGCATAAGCATGCGACGCATTTCCTTGTGAATGGAGGTTGCAAGTGCTGGCGTGGCTATCAGCGCCGCCGCGCCAGTGGCGCGTAAAAAGAAGTCTCATTGAGGTCATGAACATATCTCGCTTGAGTACATCGCCCGCGCACCGCACTTAGTGCTGCCGTCGCATGCGCGATATACCCAGTTCGGGGGAGTCTGCTTTGCGGAAGGGTGCCCGATTGGAGCGGGCTCTCATGACAGGCCGCTCGCAGTAACGAATGCCCGCTTCCGGGCTCCGATGCGGTGGTAACCAGATGAGTATCAAAAGAATTGTCTGCTTTCTGTGATGCCGCTCACCAAGGTTTTTCATGACCGGAGCAAACATCCAGCCTGGGTGGGCGAAGGGCATCCGTGCAGGAGGCCGACATGCAAACGCTCAACATTGTTCTGGTCGTGACGGGCATTTTGATCAGCGTGATGGCCGCATCAACGTACCGCCGTCACGGAGGCGAGAGGCGAACCGCCTAACGTCGTGTTAATTTACGATCTTCATGTCGTGCTACCCGACATGAAGACATTTCCGGCAGAGTTAGTGCCACTGCCTTGATCCGGAGAATATCGACAGGTGTTCGGGGTTGGTACCAGCGTCGACCACGGAGGTTCACTATGACGCGTATGATTTTCGCTGCTGCCGTTATGCTCACTTCTCTGGCCTTCGGCCCACAGCCAGCGGCGGCCTACGAGGCTCCGTGGTGTGCGGTCATCAACACGGGCCTCGACGTTCATTGGGACTGTCAATATCAATCTATCGAACAATGTTATCCGGCCGTGCTCGCCGGCAATCGCGGCTTTTGCAATCAGAACCCGTACTTCGTTGCGGCCACCACAGAACGCCGAAAGAAACGCCGCGATCACTAGCAGTAGCAACACCGCCGGATATGTCCTTGTTTCGTTGTCAGAATGCAGTTTCAGCGCGCTGCATTTGATGCGGATCAATGGAGAATAGAGGAAAAGCAATAGATAGTTCACTTATGGACAAATGTTGCCCGGGAGATTTCCATGCTCGATTGGCTCGGTTGGCTCGCGGATTTACTCCTGAATGCCGGCGCCGGTGTTGCAAGTTTGTTTGTCAGCAAAGACGCGCCTGGTTTCGTGCTATTTCAGATGGCGATGGCGACGCTGGTGTTGGCGGCTGTCGTGTCTCTGATTGTCTATTGGCAAACGTTAGTTGAATATTGGCGGTCGTATTGGCGACCCCGCGCCTGAACAAGTGGAACTATTCCGATCACGAATTATGACGGCCTGCATTGGCTGTATTGTCCTGCAATATTTGACTCCCCAACTGGTAGGTTCGCATGATTGATGCCAGCGACCGGAAGCATCGACCAGTCAAGACCATCGTTTTTGAGTTCCGCCCTGGAAAATGTCCCAAAGGAAAAGCGCTATGAACACCCCCAATCGGACTACAACGACAAAGTCCACCGGCATCCCCGGTAACGGTACGCAAGTACTTCGTGAAGCAGTTGAAAGCGGCTCCGCACAGGCCAAGGAAACATTCGAAGAGATGAGCGCCGCCGCGGGGGACGCCATGACCTTGATGAGAGACAGCTACTCAACGGCCGTCCAGCGCGCACAAGAGTACAATAGCAAGCTCATTGAGTTCGCTCAAACCAACATGCAAGCGACCGTTGAGTTCGTCCAAAAACTGTCCGGCGTGAAATCTCCCACGGAGTTTTTCGAGTTGTCGACCAGTCATTCACGCAAACAGTTCGAAACTCTCACCGAGCAGGCCCAGCAACTTGCCACGCTGGCTCAAAAGGCTGCGTTGGCCACCGCCGAGCGTGCCGAGACGGACCTGGCGAAGACATCGAGCCGTCGCTCCTGAATTGATTTTCAACTAAACTTTTAAGCCCAGGTTCGACTCGTGTCGCTTGGGCTTAATTTTTTGCCCGGACGCGTTAGCGACGGAAGGTCAAGTTTTGTGCTTGCCAGCACTGCAAATTTTGAGGGACGGAACGACGATCGGCTCAACGGTAATTAAATAGCGAATAACTAGTTCCTGACACCTTGATGCCACCTTGTTGCCAATTAGCTCGCTAAAACCATAGCAGCGTACCGCCGCGCTTTCAGTGTTTGGAAATAACTGCGGCATATGGTTTTGTTTGTACCGTCTGGTTTAGACGTAGTTGCGATGTAAAGCGTTACGCAAGCGTACAAGAGCCCCAGACCGGTCATGGCTGGGGCTCTTTCGATTCGCAAACATAGGGATCGTGTCACTCGGTCAACTTCGCTGACCCATTAATTTGTCGAATGAGGAGCCACCTGACTGCGGCGACCATGTCCAAAGTTACTGTCAGGAACAGCGGTGTTTGGTTTTCCGAGGAGATGCGCATGAGGAAACTCATTTCGGTTGCGCTATTTTAGCATTGACAAATTCAGCGGCTGCTCAGCAGCCATATGTGCCGCGCCTGATTTTGGCTGGCACAGGTTTGGCGTGTGATGGTGTGTTTGCACCACCACGTTTCACTAAAGTTAACTATGGTAACTCTCGGCTGGGCGGCGAGGGGGGTCGCCATGACAATACTGACATTCGTCTCTGTGCTATCTGTTGGCGTGAGTATTGGTTATGTGATCGCTGGCGTGCTCCACAGCGGACCCTCGGCGTCAGATGTAGTTCCAAACGAAAATCAACATTACAACCGTCGCAGCGATTAGGAGGGTCACTTGCGCTCCTGCGTTTTGAAAAAAGCCGCGACGATATTTCTGATCATCGGGAACTGTCATGTGCGAACTCCACGGCTGAGTCTCCAGCAATGAGAGTGTAACTGAACCGTCAGTTGAGACGCGTAAATTCGACCTCAAATTTCCGCGCAATTCAAAAGGCCCCGGCGGTTAGACCGGGGCCTTGCGTTTGAATGTCTGCTAGGAGCCGCGTTTGTCGCCGTCTTCGCAAGCAAAGGCTTGATGCGGGTTAACGGTTACAAAAGCAGCCGCTCCAGCAACAAGCGCGCAGGCGATCACGATAAATCCGACGACTTTTCTCATGCGCATATCTCTTCAAGGGCGGTTACGCTCCCCCTCGCCATATGACAGGCAGCTAACGTTTGCGTGAGGCGTCACCGGCATCTGGCGCGCAATTATACCCTGGGTAGCTGGTCGGAGACGAATGCCGACGGGGTGCCTGGTGTTATTATCAGCACTGACGTGGAGATTGAGATGACGCGCTTGATTTTCGCCGCCGTCGCTACAGTTGCAGCTCTGACGTGCGGGCCAAAGTCAGCGAGGGCTTACGAGGCTCCCTGGTGCGCGGTGATCGCGGTGAACACAGGTAGCGTGTATTGGGACTGTCAGTACCGCTCGTTCGAAGACTGCCGGCCGACTGTGCTGGCTGGCAATCGAGGCTGGTGCAATCCGAACCCGTATTTCGTTGCTGGCAACACAGAACCCAAGCGCTCAAAGAAACACCGCGCCCGCCAACAATAGCGACGCCACCGGATGTGTCGTTATGTCCGCTGTTGCGGCCAAAGCATCAACCGCTTCCGAACTGTTTGCGCGAACTACGCTCATTGTCGGTCGGTTACTGCGCGGCCGACGGGTTGTGACATGAGTTCTGCCAGCGTGTACGACCGATGGAGGCCGCGACGAGCCAACTCAGCGCTTGAGAGCTGGGATAGTTCAAAGTAGCGCGCCTCGATCCGTCGGCCTTCACGTGCCCCTTCAATCAGTTGGCCGATATGCGAGACGACACGCGCAAACGTGTCGCGACTGCCAATCTGAAGCGAAGTCTTGGTTTGGTAAGTGGTGGCTGCCATTGTCGCCTCCTGACATGAGCCTCACCAGGGCATTTTGCTGCCTTCACATTCAGACGAGGCGCCCGTGGCCGCTGTGCTGGCCATCACAAAAGTGATTTTTGGTATTCGCATACTGGCGCCTGCGGATTGCCGCGCGGGAAAATATCTGGAGGTAAAACCGAACCAGTCATGGTGCAACATCGGGCAATGGCCGTCCAATTGCCGTCACCTTCGCGAGTAAGCTTTTGTGCGGAGGGCAAAATGAAAAATCAAATCGTCACTGCTTACAAAAATCAAATCGTCGTTGCGTTCATTGTTGGCGGAGGAGTCATCATCGCAACTGCAATATTTATTTTTGCGCTCATGCGAATCGTCTGCGTGGAGGGCATTGCGAAATACCGGCCGCTCATACGGCCCGTCTCGGAAAAATTAAACGCCTTTAGACAAACTGATCACGCCGCCTAAGCGTATTAGGAGCATCGAAAAGATGCGCTCTCTTAGCCTTGTAGGCTAGCCTCTCCACGTCGGCTGGCGCGGATGAACGGCATCCTTGAAAGCGTCGAAGCTCTTCCAGGCTGGCTCTGGCGGCTCACATTTCGGTTGCGGTGTGTAGACCGAAGGGGCAACCATCTGCATTGTCGGGATATAACGCGGGCAATTGGGAAAGATCGCGCGGGCTTCGACCCGCACGATAAGTTGTGCGCCGACGGTCTCGCCAAGCAATGGATCAGCATCGCTCACCCGCGCGCTGCCATTGACCCGCAGTCGCTTCGGCTTGTCGTTCATGGCGATGAACAAGAGCCCGATATTCGGATTGACCAGCAAGTTACCCAGGCTCTTGAACATCCCGTTGCCGTCGTAGTCGGGAAAGGCTAATTCGCGCATGCCCGTGACGCGTACGAAACCTGGCATGCCTGCCTTGAACGAGCAGTCCGGTCGGCCTTGCGCGTCGGCGGTAGCAAGAAAGAAAAAAGCGGCGCTCTCGATGAATGCCTTGTCTTCGTCGCTGAACGCTGTACGCGTCAGTTTTTCTTCAAGTCGGTCAGAGATGCGACGGCTATCGAAGCGATCTTGAAGGCGCCGGTTGCCGTCGTGGTACATGATGCTCATTCCCGGTCCCCCACATCTGATTTGGTGGAGTAGCTAGTCATCGAACTGTTTATATGCCGTTCCCCGGCGCGGCGCGATGCCGGGTCAGTATGATCTGCAACGCGCCATCAGCGTTGAAAATAGATACGCAAAAGCCCTACAACGATCGCAGCGGTAACGAACAGGACGATTACCGGCAATGCGACCAGGAATGCGCCCAACAGGAGAATGAGCATCGCGGCCGATAAGAGGCCCGTGATCAAAATCACCAGAATAATGGCGAGCGGGGGAGTCTTCCCGATACTACGCGTATCAACGACGACACGCATTCGCGCCGTGCCTCGTTGCGCACCCGGCGGAATGATCTCTGGCTCCGAACGCGGCGCTTCACCTTTTGGTCGGTCGCTTGTCATGCGTTCATAGCGTACCAGAAGCCGCGCCGGGAAACGTTCTTCGTGTCGCAATGTGTTCGGAAGTGGCTCCCCGGGCCGGATTCGAACCAGCGACCAACCGGTTAACAGCCGGTTGCTCTACCACTGAGCTACCGGGGAACATGCCGGTGCTACGGTAACGCGCCTATAACAAAGCCGAACCGCTTTGGAAAGCGCGGATGGAGGCCACGGCCGGAATCGAACCGGCGTGCACGGATTTGCAGTATTGGGGCCTGTATTGTTTTCATTGGATTATTGTGCCCGCATGTTGCGTTTGTGTCGCGTTCACGCCAGCAGCGTGCTGACCGCCTTTGCAAGCTCGCTGTGATCATCGCTCCGTGGAAATAGATGCCCGTAGATGTCGAGGGTCATGACAATCGACGAATGGCCGAGCAGGTCTTGAACCTCTTTGGCCTGAAGGCCACGCCCGCCACGGTCCTTTGGATTGATGCACCAACCGGCAAAGAAGTGCCTGAAGGCGTGCATGGCGTACTTGGCCTGAACCACCGCATTGCCCTCGGCATCGCGTACCGGTGCGCCCTGGTCGTCCAGGACAGGCGCCGTGACGCCAGCGGCCCTCATAATCGGCTCTAGGCTTCGCAGGACCTTTTCATGGTGCGCGAAGTCTCCCTGACTGTCCGGAAACACCAGGTCGGCCTCGCCAATGGGGCAGGCGAGCTTCCAGGCCTTCAGGGCTGGCAAGAGCATGGAGGCGTCCAGGGGAACCGTTCGCCGGCTTGATTCGGACTTGGGTGGTCCAATCCTGCAGAATTGGTCAGCACGCTGGCCACCATCCAAAGCGGACACCCTGTGATGGCGTGCACACCATAATTTGCCTAGGATTAAGCATACACTCCGTCTTTCTCCTTCAAGACAAGAAGTGTTGCGGTTCACGACGATGCGCCCGGGGGCGACATGCAGCGACGCGGTGTTAGCGGACAGTTATCGAAGGGTCAGCGTCAGAAGACGAAGCCCAAAAGCCGCAAAGTGCCGGCTGCACCTGCGTCCATTGCCGATCGAGACGAGCTACTTGACCAGCGCACCCGTGAGCGCGACGAGGCGCTTGCGCAACAAGCCGCAACAGCCGAGGTTTTGCGTGTCATCTCTCGGTCGCCAGGCGATCTACAGCCGGTCTTCAATGCAATCCTGGAAAACGCGACGCGCATCTGCGAGGCGAAGTTCGGCATACTGTTTCTTACGGAAGGCGATGCCTTCCGCACTGTTGCCCTGTATGGGGCGCCACCTGCATTCGCCGAGGCGCGGCAGCGAGAACCACTAGTACACGCTGGTCCGGGTATTAGCCTGCGCCAGGCCGCGATCACGGGACAACCCGTTCAGGTCGCCGACATTCAGGCCGAGCCGGCATATACCAAAGATCCGCAGCGGTTCGCCATTCTCAAGCTCGCAGGTGCCCGTACAGTGCTTTCGGTGCCTATGCTCAAGGATGATGGGGCCGTTGGTGTGATTAATATCTATAGCCAAGAGGTGCGGCCCTTCACGGACAAACAGATCGAGCTCCTAAAGAGCTTCGCTGCCCAAGCCGTCATCGCAATCGAAAACACGCGGCTGCTCAACGAGCTGCGTCACCGCACTGACGACCTTTCCGAAGCACTGGAACAACAGACCGCAACTTCGGAGGTACTCAAGGTCATCTCCAGCTCACCGACAAATGTTCAACCAGTGTTTGACTCGATCGCTGAGAGCGCGGTGAGGCTATGTAATGGTCAATTTTCTTTCGTGGTTCGATTTGATGGCAAGGCAATGGAATTTGCCAGCTGCTATGGTCTAAGCGCGGAAGGACTAGCTGCTTTTCAGAGCATACTTCCGATGCTAGCCAGCGAAGACACAGCTGCCGGCCGGGCGATATCGCGCCGCGCGGTTGTAGAAATACCCGATGTGCGGGCTGATTTAGCCCTAGGCGCGCGAAGCCAGCGCCTCGCCAAAACGGTGACTTATCGAAGTATTGCGGCGCTACCATTGCTTCAGGAAGGCAATCCAATCGGGGCGATCGCCGTTGCTCGTGCCCACGCGGGATCTTTCCCTGAGCGTCAGATGGCGCTGCTGCAGGCTTTCGCCGATCAGGCCGTGATTGCAATCGAGAACGTGCGACTGTTTGACGAGGTCCAGGCGCGCACGCGCGAGCTTTCAGAGTCGCTTGAGCAGCAGACGGCAACGTCAGAAGTACTGCGTGTCATCAGTTCATCGCCTGGCGACTTAGGGCCGGTGTTCGAGGCTATGCTCACGAACGCTATGCGTATTTGCGAGGCAAAGATCGGTGTGCTGTACCTTCGGGACGGAGATGGCTTCCGCGCAGTTGCCGCTACTCGCGACGCACCAGCTGCATATGTTGAGGCGCGTATGCAGCCAGAGTGGGGAAAAAATTTTCCGGCGGATGGACCCGTTCGCCGCGCTGCGGCCACGAAGCAGGTCGCACACATAGCGGACATCAGTGAACTTCAGTCCTACCGTGACCGTCATCCAGCTGTTGTCGCCTCTGTTGAGCTCGGTAAATTCCGCACTGTGCTTAGTGTGCCGATGCTGAAGGATGATGAGCTGATTGGCGTGATCACCATGAACCGTCAGGAGGTGCGCCCCTTCGGCGACAAGCAGATCGAGCTGGTCAAGAATTTCGCCGCCCAGGCCGTCATCGCCATTGAGAATACGCGGCTGCTCAGCGAACTGCGCGAATCACTGCAGCAGCAGACCGCCACCGCCGACGTTCTCAGGGTCATCAGCCGCTCGGCCTTCGATTTGAAAGTGGTGCTACGAACCTTGGTTGAATCCGCGGCGCAGTTGTGCGAGGCGCAACAAGCTATTGTCACCCAACGTGGCAACGATGGTCTTTACAGGCTCGCCGCGGGTTTCGGATACCCTCAAGAGTTCGAAGAATACATGAACCGAAACCCGCTCGCTCCGAGTCGTGAGACAACCACCGGGCGCGTCGCGCTAGAAGGCAAAATCGTTCACATCCCAGACGTGTTAGCCGACCCCGAATATGTTTTTCCTAAGGGCCAGAAACTGGGCGGTTACCGCAGCAATCTCGGGGTCCCGCTGCTGCGAGACGGTGTGCCGATCGGCGCTTTCGTGCTCATGCGACCGGTGGTGAAGCCGTTCACCGACAAGCAGATCGAACTTGTCGAGAGCTTCGCCGCGCAGGCTGTCATCGCCATCGAAAACGCGCGTCTGCTCAATGAGCTACGCGAGTCGCTCCAGCAGCAGACCGCCACCGCTGATGTGCTCAAGGTCATCAGCCGCTCGACCTTCAATCTTAAGGCAGTGCTCACGACTCTTGTGGAAACAGCCGTGCGAGTCTGCGAGGCAGACATCGGAAATATCGCCAGGCCAGTCGACAATGATTCTTATAAGATCGAAGTAAGTTATGGCCAATCGACTGCTTTGTACGAGGAGTTAGCTCGACAAACGCTAAAAGTGGGAAAGGGCAGCGTGATTGGCCGAACTGCTCTCAGTCGTGCGCCGGTTCACATTCTCGATGCGCAGACAGATCCTGATTACGAGTTGCGCGAGGCGCGAAAGATCGGCGACTATCACACCATGCTCGGCGTACCAATGGTGCGCGAAGGTAACATCGTCGGTGTTTTTGGATTGGCGCGAAAGACAGTCCAAGCTTTTACCGAGAAGCAGATTGAGCTAGTCACCACCTTTGCTGACCAGGCCGTCATTGCCATTGAGAATGTCCGCCTGTTCGAAAGCGTTGAGGCCCGTACGCGCGAGCTTGCAAAGTCCCTCGAAGAACTGCGTACGACGCAGGATCGTCTCGTGCAGACCCAGAAGCTCGCCTCGCTCGGCCAGCTCACTGCTGGCATCGCGCACGAGATCAAGAACCCGCTCAATTTCGTCAATAATTTCTCGGTCGTTTCCAGCGAGCTGATAGATGAATTGCAGGATACCCTGAAGGGCATGCCATTCGATGACAAAGCGCGGTCTGAAATCAAGGAACTGACCGACACTCTACGGAGCAATCTCGACAAGGTCGTGCAGCACGGCAAGCGTGCCGATGCTATTGTCAAGAACATGCTGCTTCATTCGCGCGAAGGCTCGGGTGAGCACCGGGTCGCCGATATCAACGCTCTTGTCGAGGAAAGCCTCAATCTGGCCTATCACGGGGCGCGCGCCGAGAAACAGGGCTTCAACATCACCCTGGAACGGTCATTTGATCCGGCCGCAGGACAGGCCGATGTGTTTCCACAGGACATCACGCGGGTACTTTTAAACCTAATCTTGAACGGCTTTTATGCGACGACGAAGCGCAAAGCCGAGGCTGGCGACAGCTATGAGCCGACCCTCATGGCCTCGACACGAAATTTGGGAGACCGAGTGGAAATCAGGGTTCGAGACAACGGCACAGGCATCCCGGCCGAGGTGAAGGAGAAGATATTCAACCCCTTCTTCACGACCAAACCGGCTGGAGAAGGCACCGGCCTTGGCCTGTCCATCAGCCATGATGTCATCGTGAAGCAACATGGCGGGTCTATCGAAGTGGAGACCGAGCCCGGTGCCTTCAGCGAATTTATCATTGTGCTCCCCCGTGCGGGAGCGCCGCTTGCCAAATCGGGAGAGCCCTCTTGAACCCTCTTGTTCTTGTGGTTGACGACAAACCAGATGTCGAGATGCTGTTTCGCCAGCAATTTCGGCATGACCTTCGGTCTGACCGTTTCAAGATGGAATTTGCCCAATCCGGCGACAGGGCTGTGTGTACCGAAAACCTAAACCCGTAAATAGTGGTGATGTAGCCCACCCAGGATCGCGTGTGAATGTATGATTTCGGTTCGTTGAACGCGGCGCGAGACCGGCGCATCTTTGTCCAATGACCGATGCGTTCTGATGTCGTTGTAATAGCAAGCATAAGTTCGCAGGATGCGGCGCAGATGCGCCTCGCCGAAGACGATGAAATGATCCACGCACTCGCGCCGGATCGATCCGATCAGTCGTTCGGCAAAGCCATTCTGCCAAGGCGAGGCCGGCGCTATAGGCTTGTCCCGGATACCCATGGCGCGCATTCGGCGGGTAACGACGGTGCCGTAGATCCGATCCCGATCGCGGACGAGGTAGCGCGGAGCCTCATTCCATGGGAATGCCTCGGTC
>DATIWJ010000016.1:0-39339 GCA_035519415.1 Pseudolabrys sp. | reverse complement strand
AAAGGACTTTACAACCCTAGGGCCTTCATCATCCACGCGGCATGGCTGGATCAGGCTTGCGCCCATTGTCCAATATTCCCCACTGCTGCCTCCCGTAGGAGTCTGGGCCGTGTCTCAGTCCCAGTGAGGCTGGTCATCCTCTCAGACCAGCTACCGATCGTCGCCTTGGTGAGCCGTTACCTCACCAACAAGCTAATCGGACGCGGGCCGTTCCTTCGGCAATAAATCTTTCCCCGTAAGGGCGTATTCGGTATTAGCCCAAGTTTCCCTGAGTTATTCCGAACCGAAGGGCGCGTTCCCACGTGTTACTCTCCCGTCTGCCGCTGACGTATTGCTACGTCCGCTCGACTTGCATGTGTTAGGCCTGCCGCCAGCGTTCGCTCTGAGCCAGGATCAAACTCTCAAGTTGGATGAGAAATTTTCCCTGACTGGTCTTCTCGCTTGCGCAAAATTGCGATGCTTTCGCATCGCCACGTTTGACGAGGTCCACCCACTGATCGAAACACTCGACCAGCGATGTACCTTTAAAACGTAGACCGTCAGAAGTCTCTTCCGAAGCCGCTCCGATGAAGAATTGCTTCTCCACGAGAGAGCGGCTCGCAAGGACCCCGCCGTCCACGTTTCTCTTTCTTCCGATTCACTTTTCAAACAGCCCGGGGACCATGGCGGTCCCCACCCTCCGGTGAGCCGGAGAGCCGGCGAAGCCCGTGCACCCGAGAACCATCGGATGCCGATTCACTGTTCCAGTGAGGAGCTTCAGAGGCGCGCAATCGCGCCGTAAGCGGACGGCGCGCCGATGGATGTATATATGCTTCGGCCCATCGAATTGTCAACCAAAAATGCCCATTTTATTGGTCCGGACCGACATTGCCGACTGTGGGACCGAAGCGCTCCGGACTCGATTGATAAACATTGCCTTAATCCATATCGCGCCGTACTGAGGCCATATTCCTGCGTCGTCCTTGGGCTCCTTTCGAGGGACGGAATCGCAACGGGGGCTTTCAGCCGCCGTCTATCAGGCCAGTTAGTCGGGTTCGAGTGCCGTCATTGACGGACCATGGACCAACCGGCATCGTGCCGGCCACTGATTCACGCGGCCTGCCGACAGCGTCTGGGGCAAGTTTGGTTGCGGCACGGCTTTCGATCCGAGGCGCAGGGGACGGCGAGCTTGGACCAATCACGGTCGCGCGGCACATACCGATCACGGCCGGCCGACGCCATTGAGCTCGGCAATGAGCCACCGCTGTCGGTTGACGGCGGTTCAAGCGGCTTCGTCGATCGCCGCCGCGTATCGGTGCAGTGGTTTGCCGGCACAATTCTGACCGCACTCTGCGGCGCTGCTCTCATGGGCGGCGCCGTTTTCACGTCGCTCGACGGCGAGGCCAATTTCGCCTCCTTGCCCGAACGGGTCGAAGTGGCCTTGCGCGGTGCCCTTGGCGGCGGTGAACGAGGCGCGCACAAGAGCGACCGTCTGCCAACCGCGGAAGAACCGACATTCGCCCGTCAGGTCATCCGCGTTTCCACGATCAATCGTGTTGGCAACCACGAAGTCGTACGCGTACGTCCGTTCGTTCGTATCGCCGGCAATTTATCGCTCACCGTTTCCGATCTTTCCGCCAGCATTCCGCCTTTCAATCCACAACGGCTGCTTGCCGAGTCCGCGCCCGGCGGTAACACCGCATCGGATGACGCACCGGCCGCCGAACCTGACGCCGAAGTTGCCTTCGTGATGCGCGACATGGCGCCCATCATGCCAAAACTTAAAATTGCGCTGCTCACGCCGGCGGATGAAGTCATTGCGCGTGTGCGCGAAGCCGCCGAGTGGAGCGACAAGGCCGCCAATCATTTGCCGGTTGCCGCCAACATCACCGGGATCAAGCTCGCTTATGCAGGCGACGGAACAGTCGATCCCTATGCGGGATTCGAGGCGCGTATCGTCCCCGAAAATATTACGTTGCTGCCCAAGACCACGACACAGACCACGGGCGGCAATGGCCTCAATGAAAAGCTGATCGTGGCCAAGAAGGGAGATAGCATCGTCAGCATCCTGCGCGACCTCGGTGCTTCGCAGAATGACCTGAGCGCCATCGCGCGCTTGCTTGGACCTCGAAGCTTTGATGGTGGCATCAAGGAAGGTCAAAAGCTGCGTATTTTGATGACGCCGGTTCTTGCCGAGCAGCGCTTGCAGCCGATCCGCGTGATTATCGCCAGCGAATCAGGAATTGACGCAGTAGTAGCGCTGGCGGATACCGGAAAATATGTTTCCGTCGACGTGAAAAACGTCGATACCGAGGTCGCCGAAAGCTCGGAGGACAATGACGACGACACCTCCGGCGTACGGCTCTATCAAAGCGTTTATGAGACCGCGCTGCGCAATCGAATACCCAAGCCCATCATCGAAGACCTGATCCGCATCTATTCTTACGACGTCGATTTCCAGCGCAAAGTGCAGCCGGGCGATTCCTTCGAGGTGTTGTACGCCGGCGAGGACGAGACTTCGGTCGCCGACAGCCGCAACGATGTCTTGTTTGCCACACTGACCGTCGGCGGCGAGACAAAGAAGTTCTATCGTTTCCAATCGCCGGACGACGGGATCGTCGACTACTATGACGAGACGGGCAAGAGCGCGAAGAAGTTCCTCGTCCGCAAGCCGGTGCTCGCCGGTATCATGCGTTCCGGTTTCGGTCTGCGCCGCCATCCAATCCTCGGCTACACCAAAATGCATACTGGCGTGGACTGGGCGGCGCCAAGTGGCACGGCGATTTACGCGTCGGGCAACGGTGTCGTCGAGAAGGCCGGCCTGGAGTCGGGTTACGGCAAGTACATTCGTATTCGCCACAACAACGGCTATGAAACCGCATACGGCCACATGACCGCATTTGCACGTGGCATCGACGAAGGCACGCGCGTGCGACAAGGCCAGGTGATCGGCTTCGTTGGTTCGACCGGCCTTTCGACCGGTTCGCACCTCCACTACGAAATATTGGTCAACGGGCGCTTCGTTGATCCGATGCGGATCAAGCTGCCGCGCGGCCGCGTTTTGGAAGGTACGATGCTCGCAGGCTTCGAACAGGAGCGCGAGCGCCTCGATGGCATCATGGCGCGCAAGCCGGCACGCGTGGCATCAAGCGCGCAGACGACCCGGTAATTAATTTTCTGCGATCTCGTTTTGCCGTGGCCGGGCTTGTCGTCCCGGCCTACGCCGCTTGAGCGAGCTTGCCGTTAAACGTTAGCCCGAGCTTGTCGCCGGAAATCACAACCCTCTCGCCGTCCTTGATCTTGCCGGCGAGGATCATTTCCGCGAGCGGATCCTGTACCGATTTTTGGATCACGCGCTTCAGCGGCCGGGCACCATAGGCCGGATCCCAGCCCTTGTCGGCCAGCCAATCGCGCGCGCTTGGATCAAGCTTGACGGTAATCTTGCGATCATCGAGCAGCTTCTGCAGCCGCGCGATCTGGATATCGACGATGCGGCCCATTTCGGTTTTCTTGAGACGGTGGAACAAGATGATCTCGTCGACACGGTTGAGAAATTCAGGACGAAAGGCTTGGCGAACCACCGCCATCACTTGATCCTTGACCGCATCGGTATCCTGACCCTCCGGCTGATTGACAAGGAAGTCGGCGCCGAGGTTAGACGTCATTACAATGAGCGTATTGCGGAAGTCGACAGTGTGCCCCTGCCCGTCGGTGAGGCGGCCATCATCGAGCACCTGCAAAAGTACGTTGAACACGTCGGGATGCGCCTTCTCGATCTCGTCAAACAAGACGACCTGGTAAGGCCGGCGGCGCACCGCTTCGGTGAGAGCACCGCCCTCTTCATAGCCGACATAGCCCGGAGGCGCACCGATCAATCGGGCGACCGCGTGCTTTTCCATGTATTCGGACATGTCGATACGGATCAGTGCATTTTCGTCGTCGAACAGATATTCGGCCAACGCCTTGGTCAATTCGGTCTTGCCGACACCGGTGGGGCCAAGAAACATGAACGAGCCGATCGGCCGGTGCGGATCCTGCAGGCCGGCGCGCGCACGGCGCACCGCGGTCGATACCGCGCGGACAGCCTCCTGCTGACCAATGACGCGCTTGCCAAGCTCGTCTTCCATGCGCAGAAGCTTTTCTTTTTCGCCCTCGAGCATCCTGTCGACGGGCACACCGGTCCACCGTGAAACAACCTGAGCCACGTGATCGGCGGTGACAGTCTCCTCGACCATCGCGCCTTTGGCTTCAGCCGCCTCAATCGCCTTGAGTTTCTTCTCCAATTCCGGAATCTGGCCATAGGCCAGTTCGCCCGCGCGCTGGAATTCGCCACGACGCTGCGCGTTGGCAAGCTCAGCACGCAGCTGATCGAGCTCTGTCTTGAGTTTCTGTGCATCGGAGAGCTTTTCCTTTTCGGCCTTCCACCGGCTGGTGAGATCGGCCGAGCGCTTTTCCAGCTCTTTCAGTTCCCCTTCCAGACGCTTGAGACGATCTTTTGAGCCGCGATCTGATTCTTTCTTCAGCGCTTCCTGTTCGATCTTCAGACGCACGATTTCACGATCGATGGAATCGAGTTCTTCGGGTTTGGAATCAACCTGCATCTTGAGCCGCGCTGCGGCTTCGTCGATGAGATCGATTGCCTTATCGGGCAAAAAGCGATCGGTGATATAGCGATGAGACAGCGTCGCGGCAGCGACGATGGCTGAATCGGAAATGCGCACGCCGTGGTGCTGTTCGTATTTGTCCTTCAAGCCGCGAAGAATCGAAATCGTATCCTCGACGCTGGGCTCGGAAACGTAAACCGGCTGAAACCGGCGGGCGAGCGCGGCGTCTTTTTCGACATGCTTTTTATATTCGTCGAGGGTGGTAGCGCCGATACAGTGCAATTCGCCGCGCGCCAAAGCCGGCTTGAGCAAATTGGAAGCGTCCATCGCACCGTCGGCCTTGCCGGCGCCGACCAACGTGTGCATCTCATCGATGAAGAGGATAATGCCGCCGTCGGAGGATGTGACCTCCTGAAGCACCGCTTTGAGCCGCTCTTCGAATTCACCGCGATATTTGGCACCGGCAATCATCGCACCAAGATCAAGCGCAAGCAGGCGTTTGTCCTGCAGGCTCTCCGGAACATCGCCGTTAACGATACGCAGCGCGAGCCCTTCGACAATCGCGGTCTTGCCGACACCCGGCTCGCCAATCAGGACCGGGTTGTTTTTGGTCCGGCGCGACAGCACTTGAATGGTGCGACGTATTTCCTCATCGCGGCCGATCACCGGATCGAGCTTGCCGTCGCGCGCAACCTGCGTGAGATCGCGGGCATATTTCTTCAGTGCGTCATAGGCGTTTTCGGCGGACGCAGAATCGGCAGTCCGGCCCTTGCGCAATGCATTGATCGCCGCGTTAAGATTTTGCGGTGTCACGCCCGCCTTGGCGAGAATTTTGCCGGCCTCGCTGTCTTTCTCCAGCGCGAGCGCGAGCAACAACCGCTCAACAGTGACGAAACTGTCCCCTGCCTTTTCACCAGCCTTCTCGGCCGCGTCGAACACACGCGCCAGCCCCGGATCAAGATAAACCTGCCCCGCGCCGCCGCCACTGACCTTCGGCCGCTTGGCGAGCGAAGCTTCTACTGCCTGCAGTGCCTGACGGGATTGCCCGCCCGAGCGGTCGATCAGACCGGCCGCCAGGCCTTCGGGGTCGTCGAGCAGAACCTTGAGGAGGTGCTCGGGCGTAAACTGCTGGTGGCCCTCGCGCAGGGCAAGCGATTGGGCGGACTGCACGAACCCGCGAGCGCGGTCGGTGAATTTCTCGAAATTCATCTCTTAACTCCCTCGGCCCAGACGGCACCGAAAATACGGCGGGTCCCAAGTCGGCGGCCCGCCTCGGACATTATGTGGGTGCCAATATTACAGTTTGAAGGGCCCAATTGCTTGATATAGGTCAGCGTTAAGGCCCTCGGGGGCGGTCGTTAAGTGGCCGGGAATCAATGACATCTGGACCTGTCAGGATCCGTGCCATCTACCGGTACCCGGTCAAGGGGCTTTCGCCGCAGCCGCTCGAGCGGACCCGCCTGTCAATTGGCCAGACGATCCCGGCCGACCGGCTTTACGCGATCGAGAACGGGCCTTGCGGCTTCGATCCAGCGGCGCCCACGTATTTCCCCAAGCAGCTCTTTCTGATGCTGATGCGTAACGAGCGCCTGGCATCGCTCCGATCCGATTACGACGATGCCAGCCACACCCTCGTTATTCATGTGGAAGGCCGCGAGGCGGCGCGCGGCGACCTCCGCACACATCCAGGTCGCGCGGCGATCGAAAGCTTCTTTTCCGCATTTTGCGCCGACGAATTGCACGGACCGCCACGAGTCCTGTACGGCGAAGGTCACAGTTTCTCTGATGTCGCCAGAAAAGTCGTATCCATCATCAATCTGGCTTCGGTGGCGGCGGTCGAAAATGCCGTAGGCGCGCCGGTCAATCCCTTACGTTTTCGTGGCAATTTGTACGTCACCGGTTGGCCGGCCTGGCACGAATTCGATCTTCTCGACCGCACAATCGCCATCGGCAACGAAGCACAGTTGCGAGTCGTCAAGCGCATCCAGCGCTGTGCAGCGACCGACGTCGATCCTGACACCGGCATCCGTGACTTGAACATTCCGCGCACGTTGATGGACAATTTCGACCACATCGATTGCGGCGTCTATGCCGAGGTGACGGCGCCTGGTGATATTGCCATCGGCGATGCCATTGGTGCTTCAACGTCATAAAAAACGCCCCGCTCGTTGGAGCGGGGCGTGATTGTTTTTGCTGCGACCGGTATCAGCCGCCGGGCAACACGTAAGCGCTGATGCGGCCGGCCGGATAGACCGATTCCGCAACCGTATGATTGTGGTTGCCGGACACGATGATCGGATTGCCATTGGGATCAATGCCGCTCACCACGCCGACATGGCCACCACCACGTCGGCCCATCACGGCTATGGCACCAACTTGTGGTCCGCTCACACGCGTACCGTAACGTGCATAGGCACTGGCGAGATTACCGCCGCCAGCGTGGCCGGTGCGCTTCAACACCATATCCATGAAGGCGCCGCACCACAGGCTTCCCCGCGCGGTCGGGTTGGTGCCAATGTATTTGCGCGCCTCGCTGACGAGTGCATCGCTGGTGAATCCGCCAAAGGCCGAATTCGAATGCGATTGGGCCCGGGCACGTGCATTAGCCGAAGATAGCCGGCCTTGACGACGGCTCCGTACAGCGGCGTCGTCAGCCGCGACTGGGGCTGCTTGATTTGCGTTGAATGAATAACGCGCGTCGCGATCAGCTCCCGCCGCTTGCGGCTGCGCCGCAAATTGCGTGGTCTGCGCACCGTGGAAGCGATGGTGGACGGGTCTTGCGACGGCCGACGTTGCGAGCGCCGCAACTGCCACCGAACAAAACAAAACTGTCGCCCGTCTTGTCTTTACTGTCATCAGAGTAGTCCCCTTATCTATACAAGCAAATGCGGCCAAGCTGGATAGACTCAGCGCCGGCCGCGGCGTCCAAACGCCGCCCGCATATGGCAATTTCGTGATCAATGGAAGGTCATTTCGTGGAGTGCATACCGGCTATTCATTTTGAATACACCGGCTAACCAAAATATACGCTCACTAGTGCTTTTATTACTTTTTGAAATATCATATTACTGTTGTCGTGGTAATTTATACTTACCACCAAAGAAATCGTGCGCTGTCGCACAGTTAAAGTTGCAGCGCAACAATTCCGCGCGAAATTTTGCGATTGCCGCCGGGGTCCTCAGCTCTTCCGGCTGAGTAGAAAAACGGCCTGTTCCCCGAACAGGTTCCAGAACCACCAGGGCGCGGTGAGCCTGAGCGGCGAACCCCAGGCGTTAAGGGCGACCGCCTTCTCCATTCTGACCCCGATCTCCGTACAAAGCTGGCGGAAATCCTTGATGGTGCAATGGTGGATGTTGGGTGTGTCGTACCAGCTGAACGGAAGAATATCGGTACGCGGCATATGGCCGGCGAACAGCAGCTGCAACCGAACCTGCCAGTGGCCGAAGTTCGGGAACGACACAATTGCGTGGCTGCCGATACGGAGCATGTGCTCCAGTACGATTCGCGGATGCCGCGTTGCCTGAAGGGTTTGCGACAAGATCACATAGTCGAAAGCGTCGTCCGGGTAGTCGCCGAGATCCGTGTCGGCATCGCCCTGGATCACTGCCAATCCCTTGGCCACGCATTCGTTGACGCCCTCACGCGATAGCTCGATGCCGCGGCCGTCAACGTTGCGGCTTTCGCTCAACAGACGCAGCAATTCGCCATCACCGCAACCGACGTCGAGCACCTTTGCGCCGCGCTCGACCATCTGGGCGACCAGAACCAGGTCGACACGGGCGCCGCCAGGCGTACGCACGATATTTTCGGCGGTGAGATCGGCGGGCCTCTTCATGGCTTAACTCTTGAAACTCAAGCCGCGCGACTTGCCGGCGCCATCGAGGAACCCGCGCACGATCGCAAACAGTTCAGGCTCATCGAGCAAAAAGGCGTCATGCCCTTTATCTGTTACGATCTCGGCGAATGATACTCGCGCGCTTGCTGCATTAAGTGCATGCACGATCGCGCGTGAATCAGAGGTCGGGAACAGCCAATCACTGGTGAAGGAAATCACGCAGAACCGCGTCGGCGTATTTTTGAAGGCCTTGGCCAATACCCCGTCGTAGTCGGCGGCGAGATCGAAATAGTCCATGGCACGCGTGAGATACAGATACGAATTGGCGTCGAACCGTTCGACGAAAGATATTCCTTGATGGCGCAGATAGGATTCCACCTCGAAATCTGCGTCGAACGAGAATGTCGGATTTGCCCGATCCTGGAATTTGCGACCGAACTTCCGATGCAGGGCCGCATCAGACAAATACGTGATATGCGCGCCCATGCGCGCGACCGCGAGCCCACGACGCGGATTTGTGTCTTCCAGAAGATAGCGACCGCCGCGCCATTCCGGATCTGCCATGATCGCCTGCCGGCCGACCTCGTGGAACGCAATGTTTTGCGCCGAATGACGGGTGGAACATGCGATTGGCAGCACGCAGAACACGCGTTGCGGATAACTCGCCGCCCATTGCAACACTTGCATGCCGCCCATTGAGCCGCCCGCGACCGCGAACAGCGAGTCGATACCAAGATGATCGAGCAGCATGGCTTGCGCGCGCACCATGTCGCGGATTGTAATAACGGGGAAATCGAGGCCCCAGGGCTTGCCTGTCCTTGGATCGGTCGATGACGGACCGGTCGTACCCATACAGGCGCCCACCACATTTGGGCAGATCACGAAGTAGCGCTCGGTGTCGATTGGTTTGCCGGGACCGACCATGGTCTCCCACCAGCCCGACTTCTTCGTAACTGGATGCACGCTCGCGACATGCTGATCGCCGGTGAGCGCGTGGCAAATCAGGACTGCGTTCGAGCGCGCAGAGTTGAGCGTTCCATAAGTCTTGTAGGCGATCTGGAATGGGGTCAGTTCCACGCCAGCATCGAGCTTCAGTGGCCGATCGGCCCCGAAATGAGCGATGAGCGACTCGTGCGGCTGGTCCGCTTCGCGCGGCGCATCTGCCGCTTCGTGCGTGCCAGTCAGGTTGGTTTTGCCCATGTCGCCCATGTACCTGTGCACTCCCGGCGCGCTACCTTTACGGCGGGCCGATTTAGGAGAGGTTTAGTGTCAACCTAGCAGGTTACAGTCAACGTTTTCTTTGATTTCGGGACCCAGCCCACTTATCAATGCCGCCATGGCGAAATCACCCGAACCACCCTCGCTAGCCGATCTGCGCAAGGAGATCGACCGCATCGACGAAGCGATGCATCAGCTTCTGATGGAGCGCGGCGAGATCATTGACCGTTTGATTGCGGTCAAGCGCAGTCAGGATACCGGCACGTCGGCGTTTCGCCCCGCGCGCGAAGCAGAGATGATGCGCCGCCTGGTCAAACGCCACAAAGGGATATTACCGCTCGATACGGTCGAAAGCATCTGGCGGGTTATCATTGCGACCTTTACCTACGCGCAGGCGCCCTTCTCGGTACACGCAGACCTGTCGGCGGGCGACGCACTCATGCGCGATTCGGCCCGCTTTCATTTCGGCTTCACCGTGCCGTTCGTCCCGCACATGGGAGCCGCCGGAGTGGTTGCGGCGGTGTCCGCCTCCAAAGGCGATCTCGGTCTCGTTCCTGCCTTTGACGTCGCTTCGGCGGGCGCATGGTGGAGCGCACTTGAATTCGACGCCGCACCCAAGATTATCGCGCGCCTCCCGTTCGTCGAGCGCCCGGACCACCCCGCCGCCTTGCCGGTATTCGTGCTTTCCCGGGTCGCGGCCGATGCCATGGCAACCGAAGCAGCCGTATGGAGTGTGCGTGTCTCCGGGTGGGGTGCGGGCGCAGCAAAGGCACTGTCCGAACTCACCGACTTTATCGCTGTACCGGACCGCGCGTTTGACGGCGCCGCCTTGCTGGTAACTTTGCCCGAAGACGTGGACCTTGAGTTGATCAAGGCGGCCTTGGTTAAGGCCGGCGCCACTGTGCGTTCGGCAGCCCTCGTCGGGAGCCACGCAACCCGCTATACGGTTGCCGCCGATAAGGCCTGATCGTTCGGAAAACCGTTAATGACTGCGAACCGCCCGCAACCGCGCCCCGGCGTGCTCGATATTGCCCCCTACGTCCCGGGCAAGAGCAGCGCGCCCGGCGTCACCAAGGTGTTCAAGCTTTCCTCTAACGAGACGCCGTTGGGGCCGTGTGCGAACGCAATCGCCGCTTATCGGGCAGCCGGCGAGCACCTAGAGGATTATCCGGATGGGTCTGCAGCGGCCTTGCGTGACGCCATCGGCGCTGCCTTCGGCCTCGATCCCGATCGTATCGTCTGCGGTGCCGGCTCCGACGATCTGCTCAATTTGCTGGCACGCGCCTTTCTCAAAGACGGCGACGAAGCGATCTACACGAGGCATGGTTTTCTGGTCTACCCGATAGCGGCCATGGGCACCGGGGCGAAGGCAATTGCCGCGCCGGAAAGGGACTTTACGGCGAACGTCGACGCAATCCTCGAAGTGGTGACACCAAAAACAAAGGTCGTATTCCTGGCCAACCCGAACAATCCGACCGGAACCTACATTCCGTTCGATGAGGTCAAGCGGTTGCACAGAGGTCTGCCATCGAACGTGTTGCTCGTGCTCGATGCCGCCTATGCGGAATACGTGCAGCGTAACGACTACGAATCCGGCATCGAGCTTGTCGCAACCACAGACAACGTGGTGATGACCCGCACCTTCTCGAAAATCTATGGGCTGGCTGCGCTGCGCCTCGGCTGGATGTATGGGCCCGCACATGTAGTCGATGCGGTCAATCGCATCCGCGGACCGTTCAACGTCAACGGTCCCGCAATCGCCGCGGGGATTGCCGCTATCCGTGACACCACACATGTGGAACGCGCGCGCGAACACAACACGCGCTGGCTTGCCTGGCTCACGGAGGAAATCAGGAAACTTGGCCTCCCGGTGACGCCGAGTGCGGCCAATTTCGTGCTTATCCATTTCCCGGAAACCAAGGGCCGCACTGCCAAGGATGCCGATGTTTTCCTCACCAAGCGCGGGCTCATCCTGCGGCAGGTCGGCGCTTACAAGCTGCCAAACGCTTTGCGAATGAGTGTCGGCACCGAGGAGGCCAATCGACTTGTCGTGCAAGCACTCAAGGAATTTGTGGGAAAACCGGCATGAACAAACCGGCCCCCTTATTCAATCGTCTGGCCTTGATCGGCGTCGGCCTGATCGGATCCTCGATCGCGCGCGCAGCACGTGTGCAAGGCGCTGCGCGCACAATTGTTGCGACCGCACGGTCTCCGCAAACCCGCCGGCGCATCGCCGAGCTCGGCCTTGCCGACCAAGTGGTGGAAACTAATGCCGCCGCCGTCGAAGGCGCCGATCTGGTCATCGTATGCATCCCTGTCGGCGCTTGTGGCGCGGTCGCAAGGGAAATCGGCCCGCATCTTGCCCCGGGTGCGATCGTTTCCGATGTCGGCTCGGTGAAAGGTGCAATCGTGCGCGATATGGCACCTCATCTGCCGAAGACCGTCCATTTCGTGCCGGCTCATCCCGTCGCGGGAACCGAATACTCAGGCCCCGATGCGGGCTTCGCCGAATTGTTTGTCAATCGTTGGTGCATTCTGACCCCGCCGAGCGGCGTTGATCCAAAGGCCGTGGAGAAGCTTGCGGCGTTCTGGCGGCTGCTGGGCGCGAATGTCGACACCATGGCGCCAGGTCACCACGATTTGGTGCTCGCCATCACCAGCCATCTGCCGCATCTGATTGCCTACACCATCGTTGGGACCGCAGACGAACTACAGACCGTGACGCGTTCGGAGGTGCTGAAGTTCTCCGCCGGCGGCTTCCGCGACTTCACCCGTATCGCGGCATCCGATCCCACAATGTGGCGTGACGTTTTCCTCGCAAACAAGGACGCGGTGTTAGAGATGCTCGGCCGCTTCAATGAGGACGTCTCGGCTTTGACCAAAGCGATCCGCAAAGGCGACGGAGACGCGCTGTTCGAACACTTCAAGCGCACGCGCGCTATCCGCAAAGGCATCGTCGACATTGGGCAGGATTCGCCCACACCGGATTTCGGCCGGCCGCATCCTGACCTGCCGCACGAACCGCTGCCCAAGCCCTACGCGTCGGAAAAGAGCTAAAACAGCGTGGGCGTATTTCCGATCGGGATGGGTCCAAGGAACACCGACCCATCGTCAAACCGCAATGGAAGCGTCACCGCCCGCTTGCCTTCGAGCGTGGTCTGCTCGCCAAGCAAGTTGATGCCGAGCGAAATATTGGCCCCTGCCTGCTGACGCGCCACATCTCCGAGACCGGGTGCCAGCCGATCCAGCGCCCCGGCCAACTTGTCCATATTTGGTGAAGTTTGTACGCGCTGTTGCACCCCAATTTCAGCCAGGAACTGTTCGAGTCCCGCCATAGTGACGCGCAATTGACCGTCGAGCCTCCCATTGCCGTTAAGCGACAAACTGCCGCCCGCGATCGCGAGAATTTCGCCCTGTTCCACCCGTGCTTGGGTGATGTCGATGCGGCCGCCCGCGGCTTGCATTTCGCGAAAACGGACGGACCAGGGTTTGGGGGAAAAATCATTCAACCCGCGAAGGAGACCGGTGATAGTGGCATCAATCGGTTGCGCTGCGGCCGGATGCAATCCCTCCGCCGACAGCTGATCGGCTTGTAATGCGATTTCCATGACTGGCTTGTTGGCGGCGGAGCCTTCGGCAATACGGCCGTGAATCTCAATATGCTTGGCGCGCAACAAACGTTGCTGGTTGCGGTCCTCCATCCGATCAACTGTCGGCTTATCGAACACGAGCGACGCGCGGGTGGGCGCGGCCGGGGTACCGCGCACGCTTGACTGCGCGAGCTTCCAGTCGGCAATGATATCCGGCGATTTGCCGGGCTCGCCAATCGTGAGGGGACCACGAAATTCACTGATAAGCAGCCCGGGCTGATATACCTGTGCCACCACCAACATGCTGTTGGTCTTCAGCTCGAGCGGCGGCTGGTTGCTGCGGAATTGGGCTGAGGCGTTTTCGCAATTCACCTCGATGCGGAAAGGGAACCCACCGACAGTCTGTGAACCGCAGGTGTAGATTCGACCCGCCTTGGCCTCTCGCGCCCGCCAGCTGTCGATTGTCTCTTGTGCCTTGCCCGCAGAGTATTTCCAAAAGCCGGTCCATCCAGCGATCAACGCGAACACGACAAAAAGCAGAATCGTGTAGCGGCGTCCGGTCCGTCGGCGCGATTGCAGACTGCTTGTCGGGTCACGCATCATTTAGCTTCAAAAACCCGCCGAATGCGGCGTTTATGCGCCCGTAGTCCGGGTTGCATGGAGATTGCCGTCCTGTTACGCGAACGCAAGCCGGCCCTTCAACGCCGTGGTTCAATTCCTGCCACGATGAACTCACGATCCGATCAAAGCAACGAGGACCTTTGGGTCTTCGGTTATGGGTCACTGATGTGGCGGCCCGGCTTCGACTTTCTGGAGCGCCGCAATGCCCGCTTGGTAGGCGCCCACCGTGCGCTTTGCGTGTACTCATTTGTGCATCGTGGAACTCCACAGAAACCCGGCCTGGTATTCGGGCTCGATCGCGGCGGCAATTGCCTTGGCATCGCGTACCGAATTGCACCGGCAAAACGATCGGCAACGATCGAATATTTGCGCGCCCGCGAACAAGTAACCCGCGTCTACCTGGAAACATGGCGCAGGGTCTGGCTCGACGACGATCCGCAGGAAAGCGTGCATGCGCTTTGTTATGTCGTCGATCGGGGGCATAGCCAATATGCCGGGCGGCTCAGTCTCGCAAAGCAATTGCACTATGCGCGACAGGGTCATGGCCGGTCGGGTGCTTGCCGCGACTACGTCCTGGCGACGGTGAAAGAACTGCGAACGCTCGGAATCCGCGATGTCGATTTGCGCGTGCTGGCCGAACAGCTCAAAGGCAGTCACCGCCCACCCGCGTCTTGAATCGAACTCAGAAACTACCCTTCCATTTTTGCACGGCCCTCCGCGATGAGGCGCGCCGTTGCATCCTCAATGACACTTTGCAGCCGTTCAAAAAACTCGTCCTTGCCAAGTCCCGGCGGGATCGGATCAAGGACCTCCGCCACGACCGTTCCGGGAAAGCGGCGTAGCGACCGGCGTGGCCAGAACAGGCCTGAGTTGAGCGCGATCGGAACGCAGGGGACACCTCCGGCCGTATAAAGATGCGCCACGCCGACCTTGTAACGCGGCTCGGCGCCAGCGGGCCTTCGCGTACCCTCGGGAAAAATGATCAGTTGCCGATTGTCCGCGAGTTCGGCACGTGCTCGCTCGATCATGTCCGTGAGGGCTTGTGAGCCGCCACCGCGATTGACCGGGACCATTCGCCCCTTGATGGTGAGCCAACCGAAAATTGGAATCCATTGCAGTTCACGCTTGAGAATGAACACCGGACTGTCAAGTAGCGGCAGCAACGCAAATGTTTCCCATGCCGACTGGTGTTTGGCCGCGACGATGATCGGCCCCCGCGGGATTTTATCTTGGTTTCGAATTTCACAATCGATTTTAGCGACCGTACGAAGCAGCACGAGATTGACACGACCCCATGATTTGGCAATCGCAATGATGGCGCGATAGGGCATGAAGAAAGTCGGCAGGCCGGCAATGAGATGAACGAGCGTGTTCAGGTAGAACAACACGTTGAAGGCAATGGAGCGGACGATAATGGCCACTGACGTCGCTCCGTTATGTCGCGCCGTCGGTATCAAGGCGCATGCGCATGTGTGCGAAAAGATACTTCAGGTATTCCGCCAAGAGCAGACGCGCAGTATCGGTACTGGACCACCATGGCTCGCTCTTCACCTTTTCGGAGATCACCGGATAGGCGATCAAAGTCACGTCAGGCAGCTGGTGGGCAAGTTCGGCCATGGCGCGTGGCATATGCCAGTTCGAGGTTACGACTATCAGCGAGTTGAAATTATGCTCGCGTGCCCAACGCCTGGTCTCAAGCGCGTTGCCGAATGTGTTGAGAGCTGAACGATCGAGGTCAATACAACAGGTGAAATACTTGGAATAGAGCGGCGTGATTCGCGCGATTTCCCGCGAACTGGTGGCGCGGTACACACCCGTGATCAGCAGCCGCTTGCCACGCTCGGTCGCCAGCAATTCGATTGCATCGGGAATGCGAGCGGCGGCGCCGGTAAGAGCAACAATGCCGTCGGCTTTGGTGTCGAGCGACACTTCATCGCCAGCAATGTTCGAGACAAACCAGACGAATCCACCCGCGAGCAGTATGAGCCCGGTGACGCTGGCCGCCATCGTCAGGAACCCGATCCAGCGAGCAACACCGGCGAACATGTCAGTCGATCATTTCAAGCGTGTTGTTGACGGTTTGCCGCGAGGTAAAGGCGGTTACCGCTGCAATGAGTATGACTTGCCCGAGAACAGCAGCATAGCCAGCCAAGCCAATCGAGAATGAACCGAAAAGAGCTGACGTTTGGTCCGCGCCCGCGGTGCCGGCAAACCATCGGCTCAGCGCGCTGGCGAACGCAAACAGGATAATCGCGGCACCCCCGCCGATGGCACCTCCTTGCAAGCCGAGCACGAGAAAATGGTGCTGAAAATGTCGGGCGATGAATGCATTCTTGGCGCCGACAAAATGCAAAACCTCGATTACAGGTTTATTTGTCGCCATCGCACCACGGGTTGCAAAGGTAACCGACAACATGGTGGCGGTGAACATCAAAATTAAAATGCAGATGCCCAAGACGACAGCGGTACCGGCCATAGCGCGCATCCGATCGATCCAGCCGCGATGATCATCGAGCACGGCACCCGGCACTTGATCGGCCAAAACACGCTTTAATTGCGCAAGGTCGACCGCCACGCCCGGTGCAAGCTTGACCACAATCAAGCGCGGTACGGGCAACTCATCAAGGGAGAGCCCGCTCCCGAGCCAAGGCTCGAGCAGCTTGGAAGATTCCTCTTTTGAATAAGGCCGGACGTCCGCGATCCCGGGGAATGCACGAGCAGCAGAGGCCGCTTTGTCGACATCGGCATCGAGATCGCGCCCTGATGCCGGAACGATTTGGATGGTTACCTCACGCGCAATATCCGACTGCCATTCGCTTGCGGCGTTGCTGATCAACACGGCCGCACCTGTAGTCAGCGACGCCAGGAAGGTCATGATAGCGACGACCGCAACGAGTGCGCGGCCAGAAATCGAATTGCGCGGTACCAGTGGGGTATCGAATCTCGGCAGCATTGGATCGCCCTGCTCCCGAAGCGGCGCAGTCAACCTGCCCATGCCGGTTTCCGTCATCGCGATCCCTCAATCGTAAATATGCAGCCGGCCGTCATGTAACACCAGCCGGCGCGCGTCGTACTGATCCATCAGCGCGATGTCGTGCGTCGCAATGACGACTGACGTACCTGACTTGTTGAGTTCAATGAACAGCCGCAATAGTCGCTGGGCCAGCGTCGGATCGACGTTCCCCGTAGGTTCATCGGCAAGCAGCAATTGCGGACGCGCGATCACCGCGCGCGCTATCGCCGCGCGTTGCTTTTCGCCGCCCGAGAGCACCGGTGGCAGCGCCCACATCCGTTCGCCGAGGCCGACCCAATTAAGCAACTCGATGACTTCATCGCGATAGCTTTCTTCGGGGCGGCCCATCACGCGTAGCGGCAGTGCGACGTTCTCATAAGTGGTCATATGATCGAGCAGCCGGAAATCCTGAAATACGATGCCTATGCGGCGGCGCAATATTGCCACCGCATCGCGCGACAGAGTCGCGACGTCATGACCAAATTGGGTGATCAATCCCCGCGTCGGTCTCATCGACAGGAATAGCAGTCTTAACAATGAGGTCTTGCCCGCCCCAGAAGGTCCGGTGAGGAACTGAAATGAATGCGGGTCGATACGGAACGTGAGGTCACGCAGGACCTCAGGCCCCAGCCCATAGCGCAAGCCCACATTCTCGAATCGGACCACCCAGCCATCTCCGGCAAGTTTCCACCATACCCGGCGAATCACTGTCCGGCCGTGGTCCACGGACGCGTACAGAAACCGCCCCTAACCGCACACCCGTCCGGAACTTGCGCTTTCTACAGGATTATGGCGCCCCCACCATAGCGGCCAGGGCCGGGGTCACCAATTCCCCTAATACGGCCAAGGGTTACCATGGTTTCCGATCCATTAACGGACGGCTGGTACGTTGACACCCAAAATAGCATCGATCCCATGCTGATTACCTGTCCGAATTGCTCAACATCGTACGCGGTCGAATCGGCCTCCCTCGGGGCGGACGGACGTACCGTCCGTTGTGCGCGCTGCAAGTCAACGTGGTTTGCGAGTGCCTCCAATAACGCTCCCGAAATGACAGCCGTGGGCGACGGCTCGGTCGAGGGCGCCGAGGCTCAAGAGTCCATTGGCGTGCTCCGGCCCGATCACAGAACGGCCCACACCGATGACGATGCAGAGCCGGCGCAAGAAGCCGCTGATGCGGCGCAACCGATGGCTCCGGCGGTCCAAAGCGATCCGATGCCTGCGTCAGTAGAAACTGCCGCATCGGATCCAGTCGCCATTACCGACGCACCGTCAGTGGTACCTTCGATCGATCCGCCATCATCAGATGCCAGCCCAGCGGCGGACGCGGACGAAATCGAGAATTTCACAGCTCGTCGCAAGCGGTTGCAGGCGCGGCGCAGCCAGGCGCGCCGCTCGTCCCGTTGGACGGCGATTATCCTGGTGTTGTTCGCTTTCAATGTTGCGTTGATCGGCGCACGCAGCGAGGTCGTACGCTTTTTCCCGCAGACAGCATCATTGTTTTCCGCGGTCGGACTGCCGGTCAATCTACGCAATTTGAAATTCGAAAATATGCGGATTTCAAAGGAAGCGCAGGAAGGCCTGTCGTCCCTTGTCATCGAAGGGACCATCGTCAGCGTCACCAACAGACCGACAGAGGTGCCGCGACTCCGGTTTTCGGCGCGCGACGCCGCCGGACAGGAAGTTTACACCTGGACCGCGCTGCCGGGTCGCAGCATCCTCGGTCCGGGAGAAAAAATGGATTTCCGTAGCCGCTTCGTCTCGCCACCGGATAATGCAGTGGATGTGATGGTGCGCTTTGCGAGCGCACAGGATGCCGCTCCCGGAGCGAAGTAAGACAATGGCCAGAATTCTGATTGCCGAGGACGATGATATCGTTCGAGCCTTGCTCGTACGCGCGCTTGGTGGCGATGGCCACGATTTGATTGAAACCGCGGACGGTACGACCGCCTTTGACGCGCTTAATGCGTCCAAGGGCGGAATCGATCTACTTCTAAGTGATGTAAAGATGCCGGGGATGGACGGCATCGAACTCGCACTCGCGACAGGGCGATACCACCCTGACACTGCAATCATGCTGATGACCGGCCATGTGGATCAGCGCGAGCGCGCGCACGACCTCGACGCGCTTGTGCACGAAGTGATTAGCAAGCCATTTTCTGTCAATCAGATTACGTCCGCGGTGCGCGAAGCGCTGGTGCGGCGGCCCTAGGCCGCAAATCCAGGATCAGAAATCCTTCAGCAGACGCTCGATATAATCGAGCTCAAGTTGCGGGCGGAAGCTCTCGCCAAAGCGCTTGCGAAGTTCCTCCAGGATGCGTCGCGCACGCTGGGCGTCAATTTCTCCCGGTACCTTGACCGTAAGATCGTCACCATAGTCGCGGCCGCGCATTGGCCGGCCGAGCGGGTCCGTATCCTGTTGAGCGCGGGCCTGACCGCGGCCGGGCCGGCCATTGGGACCGGGGCCCATCCCCTGCTGCTGCATCGACTGCGCCAAACCCTGTGCACCTTTGCGCATGGCGTCCAGCGCGCGGCCCTGGCTATCGACCGCGCTGTCGGCATCTCCCTCACCAAGTTGACCTTCGGCCTGGCCCATTGCCTCCCCGGCGTCCCCGAGTTGGCCCATTTCGTTCCCCTCGCCTTGCTGGCCCGGCTGGCCGAGCCCATGCTGGCGGAGTTGGTCAAGGAGCTTGTTGAGCCGGTCTCGCAGGCCTTGCTGGTCCTGCCGTAAATCGCCCATCTGGCGGTCACCGCCCTGCCCGGGCTGGCCGCGCTGACGATCGCGCCGCATATCCTGACCCTGCCGGAAAGTCTTGTCGCGCAACTGTTGCTGCTTACGGATCATGTCGCCCAATTCGTCGAGCGCCGACATCATGTCGTCGTCGCCATCCTCGCCTCCCGAGGCGCCCGGCCGCGCCATCTGGAGGTTTTCGAGCATTGATTGCAATTCCTCGAGCAGCCGGCGCGCGGCGTCCTTGTTCCCGGAGCGCGCAAGATTCTCCAGCCGGTCAAGCATGCTTTTGAGGTCTTGCTGACTAAGCGTGCGGGTATTGCGATCGAGCGGCCGTGAAAGCTGCTGCGGATTCTTGCGCATTTCTTCGACGAGGGCTTGCAGGAACTTGTCCATCGCCGCGCGCAGTTGTTCCATCAGCTTCTTGATTTCTTCGTCACTCGCGCCGCGCTCAAGCGCTTGACGCAACGCTTCTTGCGCCTGGCGCAACGCCTGCTCGGCCTGCGAGACATTTCCGTCCTCGAGTTGAACCGCCATGTCCCAGAGCCGCGCCACCACCTCGCGTAATGCGTCGTCGCTCTTTGCATTCTCAAGGTCGTAAAAGATTGAGCGCAATCCGAGATAGACGCTTGGTTCCGGCGTAAACCGGTCCGGTGCAATGGTTAGAGCGTCGAGCGCGGTGAGAACCAAAGACTTGCTTTCGGCATCGAGCGCCAAAATGCGCCGCTGTTCAATGAGTGAGCGCGCCAATGGCTTGACGAATATTCGCTGCGGTAGCGTCAGCTCGCGGGGCTCACTGCGCCCTTCGTTTCCAGCCTCGTCGCGTGCCGTCAGCGTCAATATCACCTCGGCCCCTGCCCAAGGATGCTCCGTGAGATCATGCGTGGTTTGCGCAGTGCCGGAACGCGTGCGCGCCTGCGGCAAGGCAAGCGCATAGTCAGGCGCGGTGAACAGCGAATGGCGGGATTTTTCGGATGATTGCCCATCCTTGAGCGAGAACGTAGCCTTCGCTTCTACGACGCCGTAATCGTCGTCCATCCTGTAATCAAGGCGCAATGCACCGCGCGCCTGGCGCTCCGGATCCTTGATCAATTCGATATTCGGCGCGCGGTCGGGAATTGCAGTGAAGTTCCAGACCAAATCGCTGCCGAGGACGCCATGCACGGCGGCAGAGCCATTGCCCTTGATCAGTAGCCGCCGCTCTTCCGTTCCCGCTGGTAGCGGTGCGCGCGCTTCGGCTGGCGCATCTTCAATGCCGCCCTGGCGCACGACATCGAACTGCACCTTGCCGGTGGCGCGGATCACCAATTGACTTCCCGCCGGCACCGCCACCGAAGGCGTTACTTGTGCGCTTTCGCCGGGGCGTAATCCCGCGAGCATGACCGGGGGCCGCCCGGTATAAACCGGCGGGGTTACCCAGGCGTCGATACGGAAATTGGCCGGGGCAACCACGCCGTGCCAATCGAAAGCGGCGGCCACGCGTTTTACGCGCTCGCCACCAGCGGCAAAGAAGCTGGCTACAACAAGAATGACCACCAGCGCGCGGAACGCCATCGGATCGCGCAACGACAGTCGCGGTGCTGGCCAGCCTGCTTTGAACTTGCGTGCTGACAATAGCGCGCGCTCGACATGCGCCTGCCACAGCGCCTGTGCCACGGGGTCCTGGCTATTGGCGGCAATGCGGTCCGCGACCGTCGTCGCCGGGCGATGCGTTTCACCGGTACTACGATCAAGCCGGCGCAACCCGTCGTAGACGGTAGGGAGCCGCAAAATAAACAACGGCAATGCCGATGCCGCGATGGCAATCAGGAACAGGAAAAGGCCGATGGCGCGCGCGAGCGGTGGCAGCACCAGCCACAGACCTGCCCAAGAGAACGCGAGAAAGAGGCCGGTAACCATCGCCACCGCGGCGAGAGCCGGCCACAGCCGCTCCCACAACAAACTGCCGCGCGCGCGCCTGAGCGCATGCACGAGCAGAAGCCGTTGCGGCTGTTCCCGATTCTGAAGCTGGTCGTTCACTTCGTCCAAAAGCCGCTCCGTCGCTCGGGCTCAGGAGAGAATCTGTTCATAAGAATAACATGCACCGATCCAACCGGCCACGCGTGTATTCAGGCGCTCAAAGCCAATCAGGCATGCGATCGAGCGCAATCAATTGGTCAACTTCAAGGCGCGGACGCACCAGCGCCCATTGATCGCCATTGACCAGCACTTCGGGGATCAAGGCCCGCGTGTTGTAGGTGCCAGCCTGTACCGCACCATAAGCGCCCGCCGACATCACGGCGAGCAACGTACCACTCGCCGGTTCCGCCATATCACGGTTAACAGCCAGGAAATCGCCACTTTCACACACCGGCCCAACCACATCGGCGCGAATGCGGCGGGCGGTCGGCGCCGGTTGCGCCACTGGCCAGATCTCATGGTGCGCGTCATATAAAGTCGGGCGAATGAGGTCGTTCATGGCGGCGTCGACAACGACAAAGGTCTTGGCCTCACCGTGCTTCACAAACAACACGCGCGTCACCAAAATACCGGCATTTCCAACCAGCAGCCGGCCAGGCTCGAAGATCAGACGGCAATCAAGGTCGCGGGTCGCTTGCTTGACCACCTTTGCGTAGGCTTCCGGGTGCGGCGGTGGTTCGTTGTCGTCACGATAGGGAATTCCCAAGCCTCCGCCGAGATCGACGTGTGAAATGGCGTGCCCGTCGGCGCGCAACATGCGCACGAAGTCGGCAAGCAGCGAAAATGCATTGCCGAAAGGATCGAGCTCGGTGATCTGGCTGCCGATATGCATATCGACGCCAGCGACCTTGAGACCCTTGAGCTTGCCAGCGTGCGTGTAAACCTCACGCGCCCGGCTGATTGGAATGCCGAATTTGTTCTCGGCTTTGCCGGTGGCGATCTTGTGATGCGTTTTGGCGTCGATGTCGGGATTGACGCGAACAGAAATATGCGCAGTGCGTCCCTTGGACGCTGCGATTGACGACAGCAATTCGAGCTCGGGCTCGGATTCCACATTAACGCAGAGAATTCCCTCGTCGACCGCCAAGGCGAGCTCGGACGCTGTCTTGCCAATTCCGGAAAACATGATCCTGTCGGCGGGAATGCCGGCCGCCCGCGCACGCTTGAGTTCGCCGCCCGATACCACATCCGCACCGGCGCCGAGTTTGGCCAATGTCCGGACGACGGCCTGATTGGAATTTGCCTTCATGGCGTAGCAGACGAGCGCCGGTACATCGGCAAATGCATCGGCGAAAACCTGATAGTGGCGCGCGAGCGTCGCTGTCGAGTAACAATAAAACGGCGTGCCGACCGCGGCGGCGAGCGTATCGAGGTTCACCGCCTCGGCGTGCAGCACGCCGTCGCGATAGACAAAATGGTGCATGACACGCTCAGTTGAGCAGGACGTCCAGAGGAATGGGTCTATTCTTACCACCCGGCGCGATCGGTTTTCCGTCGACCCCAAGAACGGGACGGTTGTCGCCGGCTGGAACGGCTTGGGCGCCCACGAGGGAGGCTCCGGGCGGCGGATCGAGCGGTCCCTTCCGCCCGCAAGCGGTCAAGCCCAGCGACGCGGCAATTGCGCCAACCAGAGCGACACGGATAAACGGGCGATCAGAATGCCTCAAGGCACGCACTCCTTGCAGGGTAGGACCATAACAAAACAGGCAAACAAGGCGAAGTCAGGATTTCTCTTTTTCAAGCTTGCGGAGCCATTTTTTCGCCTGCGCGCGCACATTTTTTGGTGCCGTGCCGCCGAAGCTTGTGCGGCTTTTCACTGACCGGTCGACCGAAAGAACGGTGAATACGTCGTCGGTGATTTGCGGTTCGATTTCGCGCATCACCGGGAGCGGTAATCGATGCAGCGTGACGTTTGCCTCTGCCGCCTTGGCTACGATGCGGCCGGTAATGTGATGTGCCTCGCGGAAGGGAATTTTCAAAGTCCGCACTAACCAGTCGGCAAGATCAGTCGCCGTCGCGTAACCTTCGCCCGCAGCCTTCTTCATTCGTGACGCATCGGGTTCAAGGTCGGCGACCATGCCGGCCATCGCAGCAATTGACAGCGAAAGCGAAGCGAGAGCATCCATTGCGCCCTGCTTGTCCTCTTGCATGTCTTTCGCATAGGCCAGTGGCAGGCCTTTCATCACGATCAGAAGTGCATTGAGTGCACCAATCATGCGGCCGGCCTTGGCGCGCACCAATTCCGCCGCATCCGGATTGCGCTTCTGCGGCATGATCGAGGAACCGGTGGTGAATTTATCCGATAACTTCGCCAGCCCCGTGAGCGGGGACGTCCATATGACGATCTCTTCAGCAAGCCGCGAAAGATGCACCGAGGTAATTGCGGAGGCAGAAAGAACCTCGATGACAAAGTCGCGGTCGGATACCGCGTCGAGCGAGTTTGCCATGGGTCGTTCAAAGCCGAGCGCCTTGGCCGTCATGTCGCGGTCCAGAGAAAACGAACTGCCGGCGAGGGCCGCTGAACCGAGCGGAGATTCATTGAGCCGCTTGCGCGCATCGGCAAACCGCCCACGGTCGCGCGCCGCCATTTCCACATAGGCAAGCAGATGATGTCCGAAAGTTATGGGTTGCGCGGTTTGCATATGAGTAAGGCCGGGCATTACGGTGCCGGCGTGCTGCAAAGCCTTGTCGGCCAGCGTGTGCTGAAATCCAGCAAGTGCAGCATCAAGGCCATCGATGGTATCGCGCACCCAGAGCCGAAAATCAGTCGCCACCTGGTCGTTCCGCGACCGGGCGGTGTGCAGGCGTCCCGCCGCTTCTCCGACCAGTTCAGACAGACGCCCTTCGACATTCATGTGGATGTCTTCAAGGGCGCGTTTGAACGAGAACTTGCCGGCCTCGATTTCTGACAAGATCGTGTCTAGACCGTGAGCGATCTTTTTCGCATCGTCAGCCGTAATGATGCCTTGCTTGGCCAGCATGTCGGCATGGGCCTTGGATGCAACAATGTCCTGACGATATAGGTGGCGGTCAAAATCGATGGAGGCATTGATTTCCTCCATGATAGCGCCGGGGCCAGACGTAAACCGCCCACCCCACATCTTGTTGCTCATGGCATATCCACCAAGCCGATCATGACCGTGTCCCAATCCAGCTTCGCCAAAAAGCGTCTCGCCCTGGTTTTGGCGGGCGGCCTCGCTGGCGTCGTCGTTGGACTGGCGGGGGTATACGGGATTGCGACCCTCACGCGCAATGCAGGCGGCGACGCCACGTGCCGGCCCGCCGTCGATTTGGCCAAGAAACTGGCGCCATTGGCGCGCGGGGAGGTCGCGGCCGTTAACGTTGCCAAGAGCCCGCTGAGGTTACCTGACCTTGCCTTTCAGGATGCAGCCGGCAAGCCCCTGAACCTGGAGCATTGGCGGGGGCGCACCGTTCTCTTGAATCTGTGGGCCACCTGGTGCGTGCCTTGCCGAAAGGAAATGCCTGCACTGGATGCGCTGGAGCAACGGTTGGGCGGGCCGGCATTCGAGGTCGTGGCGGTCAATATCGACACACGCGATGTCGACAAGCCGAAGACCTGGCTTAAGGAGGTTGGCACTCAGAAGCTCGCCTACTACGCCGACCCGAGCGCTCGAATATTCCAGGATCTAAAATCCATTGGCCGCGCCTTTGGCATGCCGACCACTTTGTTGATTGACGGACAGGGCTGCGAGATCGCCACGATCGCAGGCCCCGCCGAATGGGCGAGTGAGGACGCGATCAAGCTCATCAAGGCAGCGCTCGGTCAATGAGCGTTGCGCTCGGTAGACCTTAGATCCTGATATCGAGATTTTGTCCGACGCCGGCGGCAACATTGGCGAGATTGGCAATGTTCTGCTGGGCGGCGTCGAGTACCTGGACAATGGAGGCCGCGGCGTCGGCGTTCATACGTAGCATCTTGGCCGCAAGGGCCATTTGCACGCTGCTCATCTGAGCGCCGGCCAATGCGGCTGCGAGAGAAACCGGGTCCATCCCGGGTTATTTCTACAAGCATTCCGTCAACGAAAGATAAATGCAGGATCGATCTTGACAGGGACACAGGCGCACCTATACTTAACCAGATGGTTTACTATCATAAACCAAATCTCGATCGTACCTTCGCCGCGCTGGCCGACCCGACGCGGCGTGCGTTGCTCGCTCGGCTCAGCGAAGAAGAAGACCTATCGGTGAGCGAACTCGCCAAGCCGTTTTCGATGTCGCTCCCGGCGATCATGAAACACCTGGACGTACTGTCGGACGCCGGTCTTGTCGGACGCGAGAAAAATGGCCGCATCGTAAGTTGCCGCCTGCGCGCGGAACCGATGCGCGACGCAAACGATTGGCTCAATCGCTATCAGAAATTCTGGACCGAGCGTCTGGATCGACTTGCTGCCTTTTTGGAGGAAGACACATGGCCCCCGTCACAACCAAACCCAGTCTTACCATCAAACGCCGGTTTAAGGCGCCGCCGGAAAAGGTCTTCGCGGCGTGGACGGATCCGGAAAAAGTGAAACGCTGGATGGGTCCTGGTGAAATAAAAGCGCTGCGCGTGGAAAGTGATCCGCGCACCGGCGGCCGTTATCGCTGGGTGATGCAATCGCCGGAAGGCGAAGAGCACGACGTCAGCGGGGTCTATCGTGACGTGGTCCCGAATGAGAAGCTTGTTTTCACATGGGCCTGGAAGTCGACGCCGGAACGCGAATCGCTTGTGACATTGACGTTCAAACGCGACGGCGATGGCACGCTGATGACGTTGCAGCACGAACAGTTCTTCGACGAGGAGGCGCGCGACCGCCATCAGAGCGGTTGGAACAGCGCAATGGAAAAGCTCGACGAATATCTCTCTGCATAGTGACAGGAGTTACCCATGCCCCACGAATGGTCGCACGGAGATTTCTACTGGAACGAGTTGATGACCAGGAATGCCGAGAAGGCGAAGAAATTTTACGCCGATACCATCGGCTGGAATTTCGAGGCCATGCCAATGCCTGACGGCACGTATTGGGTTGCGAAAATGGGAGACAAATACGTCGGCGGATTGTTCCCGTTGACCAGCCCGCAATTCGACGGCGTTCCGGAAGGATGGATGGCCTATCTCGCGGTCGATGATGTCGATGCGCGCGTGAAAAAAGCGCAGGCCGCCGGCGCAACGTTGATGCGGCCAATTTTCGATGTTCCGGATGTTGGGCGCATTGCCATCCTGCGCGAACCGGGTGGCGCGGGCATCGGCTGGATGACGCCGTCGAAGATGTGACCAGTCTGTTTGGAGGTGAGACCATGCAACACAAAGTCGTTTCACAAAATGAATGGCTGGCCGCGCGCAAGGCGCTGCTGGCGAAGGAAAAGGAGTTCACGAAAGCCCGCGATCAGTTGAGCGCTGCGCGGCGCGACCTGCCCTGGGTCAAGGTCGAGAAAAGCTATGTATTCGAGGGACCAAATGGCCGGGAAACGCTCTCGGACCTCTTCAACGGCAAGAACCAGCTGATGGTCTATCACTTCATGCTTGGCCCGGGCTGGGTGCAGGGCTGCCCGAGTTGCTCATTTCTCGCCGATCATTTCGACGGTGCCGTGATTCATCTGGCCCAGCGCGACGTTACGCTCGTTGTGGTTTCGCGTGCACCGCTCGCCGAAATCGAAGCCTACAAGAAGCGCATGGGGTGGAAGTTCAAATGGGTGTCGTCGTTCGGCAACGACTTCAACCACGATTTCCACGTTTCATTTACGCCGGAGGAAAAGGCGCGCGGAAAAATCGAATACAACTACACGATGACGGAATTTCCGAGCGAAGAGGCTCCCGGCTTGAGTGCTTTCATCAAGAACGAGGCTGGTGAGGTGCTACACACTTATTCATCGTATGCGCGCGGGCTCGACATGCTCGTCGGTACCTATCATTTCCTCGATATGGCGCCGAAGGGCCGCGATGAAGAGGCTCTGCCATGGAGCATGGCCTGGGTTCGTCGCCATGACGAATACGGCAAGTGAGTCGCCACGACGCGCACAAAGGGAGAAATGGGTGATGCCGGCACCGATTTCGGCCTGCTACGCTGCTGTGCTCGCGATTCTGGTCGTCGCTCTCAATTGGTCGCCTGCTGCAAACCAGGGGAATGTGGTCGACGGAACGTCCCGTGTTTGGCCGGCGCGCTGGGCAGACACTGGCCTTGTTCGCAATCGCGGCACTCGCCGTAATCAATTTACTGCGCTTCGTATAGCAACTCGCCCGAAAATTACGACCTAGCGCGTCGGGACCGGTTTATCGCCACGATAATCATAAAAGCCGCGCTGGGTTTTGCGACCTAGCCAACCCGCTTCAACGTATTTCACAAGAAGCGGACATGGCCGGTACTTGGAATCGGCCAACCCCTCGTGCAGCACCTGCATGACCGACAGACAGGTATCGAGCCCGATGAAATCGGCCAGCTCAAGCGGGCCCATCGGATGATGAGCGCCAAGTCTCATGGCAGTATCAATTGCTTCGACGTTCCCGACGCCCTCGTAAAGGGTGTAGATCGCCTCGTTGATCATTGGGAGCAGAATGCGGTTAACGATGAAGGCCGGGAAATCCTCCGACACCGCGATCGTTTTGTGGAGCTTGGAGACAAACGCCTTGCTGGTTTCGAAAGTGGCATCGTCGGTGGCGATGCCACGGATCAACTCGACCAGCTCCATCAACGGCACCGGATTCATGAAGTGAATGCCGATGAAGCGCTCGGGCCGATCTGTCGACGAGGCCAGCCGCGTTATCGAAATCGATGAAGTGTTGGTGGCAAGAATGGCATCAGATTTAAGCGAAGGGCACAGATCGGAGAAAATCTTGCGTTTGACGTCTTCCTTTTCAGTCGCGGTCTCGATCACTAAATCGCAACCTGACAGCGCTTCGTATTTTTCCGCCGGTTTGATGCGTGCCAGCGCATTCTTCCGGTCGTCTTCGCTGATCGCCTTTTTTCCGATCTGACGCGCCATGTTGCCGTTGATCGTCGCCATACCGGCTTTAATGCGGTCGGGTGACAAATCGTTCAGCAAAACCGAATATCCCGCCAACGCGCAGACATGAGCAATACCATTGCCCATCTGACCGGCGCCGATTACTCCAACACTCTGAATATTGACTGCCATGTTCTTTTCCGATCGATGCGAAGTCCCGGCTCTTAGCTTCGAATTCGGTAACTTTCTTTCTCTGTATTCACTTTTACGACGTACCACCAAACGACGCTATCGGCGAACCAATAAGTTGCAATGTGGTCAACGCTTGACCTTATCGAGTTCCGCCGCCAGCTCCGGCAGGGCCTGATAAAGATCGGCCACAAGACCGTAGTCGGCGACCTGAAAAATCGGCGCCTCTTCATCCTTGTTGATAGCAACAATCACCTTGGAGTCTTTCATCCCGGCAAGATGCTGAATCGCTCCGGAAATTCCAACGGCGATATAGAGATCGGGTGCCACAACTTTACCGGTTTGTCCGACTTGCCAATCGTTCGGTGCATAGCCGGCATCGACGGCGGCACGCGAAGCCCCAACGGCGGCGCCAAGCTTGTCGGCCACCGGCTCGATGAATTTCGTGAAGTTCTCGCGGCTTTGCATGGCGCGGCCGCCGGAGATTATGATTTTGGCCGAAGTCAACTCAGGCCGGTCGGACTTTGACAATTGCTCGCCGACGAAAGTCGAGAGGCCCGCGTCGGCCGCCGGCTTTGCATTTTCAACGCTCCCGGAACCGCCGGCACCACTCGCCTGGAAAGTCGAGGTTCGTACAGTGATGACTTTCTTGGCGTCGGACGACTTGACCGTCTGGATTGCATTGCCCGCATAGATCGGTCGCTCAAACGTGTCGGGCGAAACCACCTTTGTGATATCGGAAATTTGCATGACGTCGAGCAAGGCCGCGACGCGTGGCATCACGTTCTTTCCCGTTGTCGTCGCAGGAGCAATAATGGCATCGTAACCGCCAGCCAGTGAAACGATTAACGCGGCGAGTGGCTCGGCGAGCTGATGTTCGTAAGGCGGAGCCTCCGCCAATAGCACCTTTTTAACACCATCGAGTTTCGCCGCTGCGTCGGCTACCACTTTGCAATCCTTGCCGGCAACGAGCACGTGAACGTCCGCTCCGAGCGCTTTGGCGGCAGTCACAGCTTTGCTGGTGGCATCCTTCAGCGTCTTGTTGTCGTGCTCGGCGATGAGAAGCGTGGACATCTAGAGCACCCCCGCCTCATCTTTGAGCTTGCCGACCAACTCGGCCACCGAGCCGACCTTCACGCCGGATTTGCGTCCCGGCGGTTCAGCGGTTTTCAATACCTGGAGCCTTGGCTTGACGTCGACGCCATACGCGTCCGGCGTCTTTTCATCTATAGGTTTTTTCTTCGCTTTCATGATGTTTGGCAGAGATGCGTAACGTGGTTCGTTCAGCCGTAAATCGGTGGTGATGATCGCCGGCATTTTCAATTTCACGGTCTGCAAGCCACCGTCGACTTCGCGCATTACATCGATAGCATCGCCATCGATCGAAAGTTTGGACGCAAAAGTGCCCTGCGCCCAGTTCAGTAATGCCGCGAGCATCTGGCCGGTCTGATTGCAATCGTCATCAATTGCCTGCTTGCCCATAATGACCAGGCCGGGCTTTTCCGTTTCGACAATTGCCTTGAGTATCTTCGCCACCGCAAGAGGCTCGATCATACCCTCGGTCTTCACCAGGATGCCCCGGTCGGCACCCATTGCGAGTGCCGTACGGATTGTTTCAGACGATTGAGCTGGGCCAATCGACACGGCCACGATCTCAGTTGCCTTGCCGGCTTCCTTCAGACGGATTGCTTCCTCGACAGCGATCTCGTCGAAGGGATTCATGGACATCTTGATGTTGGCGAGCTCGACGCCGGATCCATCCGGCTTGACGCGAATCTTGACGTTGAAGTCGACCACCCGTTTTACGGGCACCAGAATTTTCATGATCCCCCATCCGGATGGGCGCTTTGAGCAGGGCGGGCGGAAGCTAAAGGCGCGGCCGTTGGCCTGTCAACTTTTATGCTGCGGCGCACGCAAAACTAGCGGTTCTGGCCGGGTGCCCATAGTACATCGCCAGCGCCTTTGCTGTTGGCATAACGCCCGGCGACAAAGAGATAATCCGACAGCCGGTTGACGTATTTAAGCGACGGGTCCGACACCCCTTCACCCGGCTTGTCTTTAAGCTCGACCATAATCCGTTCAGCGCGGCGGCAAACGGTGCGGGCCAGATGCAAATAAGCCGATGCAGCGCTGCCGCCCGGCAGAATAAATGACTTCAGGGGCGCGAGTTCGGCATTGAGCCGGTCAATTTCGCCCTCGAGCCATACGATCTGAGCATCCGTAACCGTCAGTCTGGCGCCACCCGGACCCTTTTCGGCCAGGCATAGATCGGCTTCTACGTCGAACAGGTCGTTTTGGATCCGGCCAAGCGCAACGTCGAGGGCCTTGTCACCCGCGGTGTGCAGGCGCACCAGCCCGATCACCGCATTAACTTCGTCAACGGTGCCATAGGCCTCAACCCTGAGGTCGTATTTCTTGCGCCGTGCGCCCGTACCGAGCGAGGTGGTACCGTCGTCGCCGGTTCGCGTGTAAATACGGTTGAGCACGACCATTTTGACCTCGCCTGGTCTTTCTCTGAGCCGGAGATTCAGAGTAGGCTTTATATTATCTTGTTTCCGTCGCAAAAAATGGGGTGACGCTCATGCGTGTTCTGACAATTGCCATTGCTGCCACATTTTTAGCATTGCCGGCCGCTACGTCCGCGCAGGCTTGCGGGTCCGCCGGTCTGCATTCTGCCAAGACCGCCACCACTGATTACTCCGCGGCCAAGAAGAAAAAGAAGGCCAAAAAGGAGAAGGTGGAGTATATGCGCGCGGCCCCAATGAAGTGACCAACGATATTCTATACTGATCTAGCGGCCCATCGCCCAAATCGTCGCCATAATGACAATGATCGCGACGAATTGCAGCAGTACGCGTAATCGCATGAGCTTCTGCGAACGGTTCGGCGAGCCGCCGCGCATCATGTTGATCAGGCCGAGCAGCAGCACGATCGCAACGGCGATGATGGCAACCGGCACCAGATAGTGTGACATGAATTCCGACATAGGCTGCGCCTTCTAGCATCGGCCGTTACAGCCGGCCATCACAACAAACCCCAACCTCCCCCTTTCGGGTGACTCGCCTAATAGTTGTATTCACGATAACGTCCCCAAAAAAGTGCGTGGGTTGGGTGGCGTATGCAAATTCGCGGTGGGCGCAGGGCAATTGCCCGCTCCCTGGAAATCTGCGGTGAAGGCGCTCCTTCCGCAGCAAAATTTTTGAAACGGGAATTCTCTCGTCCTGAAGTCGTACGCAGCCAAGACCTTTCTGCACTCGACCGGATTCGACCACTGAATTCCAATGCGGCAGCAATCGCCGAACGGCGCACACCCGCTATCGACGACAGCATCGATCGCGTAATGACCGTGGCCGCTGAACGCGCCTGCACGCAACTCAGATCCAAATGGCCAAAACTTTCGGCGGCCACGCTGAGCCGAATTGCCAATGCCATTCCACTGTTGCTCGGGTTGCTGGCCTTCACGGCTATGTTCACTACGCCCGGCGCGATCATTCTTTCCATTCTCGTAGCGCTGCCGACAGCATTCCGAGTCTGGATTTTTGTGCATTCGATGACGGTTTCGGTCGATCGGCCTCCACTGCGGTCTTTCTCCGCCCTACCCGACGAACAACTGCCCGTTTACAGTGTAATCACTGCGCTCCATCATGAGGCGGAGGTCGTCGACCAATTGCTCTCGGCAATTGAACGCCTTAATTACCCGGCTGAAAAACTTGATGTGATCATCGCAGTCGAAGCCGACGATAGCGCAACTCGTGCAGCTATCACTGCTCGCAGGCATCGAGTGCCGATCACGGTGATTCCGGTGCCGCCAGCTGAACTTCGTACCAAACCGAAGGCTCTCAACGTCGCCTTGCGGTTCGCGCGCGGCATGTTCGTGGTGATTTACGACGCGGAAGACAGGCCGGAACGGAATCAGCTTCACCGTGCCTTGAAGGCGTTTCGCTTGGCAGATGACAGCCTTGTCTGTGTGCAGGCACGCCTATGCGTCGACACGAAGACGAGCTGGCTCGCACGTTATTTCACCGCCGAATATGCCGGGCACTTTGACGTATTTCTGCCGAGGCTTGCGCGCCTTGGCCTGCCATTACCGCTGGGCGGTTCCTCGAACCACTTCCGAACTGCAACGCTGCGCGAGGTTGGGGGCTGGGACGCCCACAACGTCACCGAGGATGCCGATCTCGGTATGCGGCTCGCGCGCTTTGGTTACCGGTCTGATGTGATTGATTCCACCACTTACGAAGAGGCGCCAGCGGACGTCCGCCGTTGGCTTGGCCAGCGCTCACGCTGGTTCAAGGGTTGGATGCAGACCTGGCTCGTTCATATGCGCGAACCGCTGCGGCTGCTCCGCGAGCTCGGGCCACACGGTTTTCTCACCTTTCAGCTTATCGTCGGCGGTAACGCGCTGGTTGCGCTGGCTCATCCAGCGTTTGTCACCGCACTGGGCTATGATCTGATCGCGTTGTTTTCAGAGGGCTGCAACAGTGCGACCTTCCTTCGGATTGTACTTTGTCTAATGACAGCAGTTCCAGGCTATTCCGTATCAGCGTCGCTCTATTGGCTCGGATTGTCGCACCGCGGGATACTGAAAAAATTTGGAATACTAATTTGCACTCCAGTGCATTGGTTGCTGCTGTCGCTCGCGGCCTGGCGTGCAGCCATCGAACTCACGACAAGACCGCATTTTTGGTGGAAAACCGAACACGGATTCGACCTTGACTCACGACGGGACATCGCAATCCGTGCGCTGCTCGGGCTTGAACACCACCTCAGCGAACTCAAGCGAACCGGCCAGTTACCCCAAATTTGGGACGACGTTAGAGATAGCGCCTTAAATCGGCGGCGGATTCCTCCGGCCGCCGTTTGAGACTGAAGGGCGCGACAAAATGGCCCTGTTTGTCCATAAGATAGACGAGCGCGGTATGGTCCATCGTGTAATCGCCGTTTTCCGTCGGAACTTTCTTGGCATAGACGCGATAGGCTTTTTCTGCCGCATCGATAGCCGCTCTGTCACCTGTTGCGCCACGTAGATGTGGATCGAAACTTGACAGATAGTCCTTCATCACTGCGGGGGTGTCACGCTCCGGATCGACGGTGATAAACAATGCACCGGTGCGCTCCGCGTCCTTGCCGAGCGCACGCATCATTTCCGAAACGTCAAATAGCGTCGTTGGGCAAACATCCGGACAATGCGTGTAGCCGAAAAAAACGAGGAAAGGCCGGCCTTTAATGTCGGCATCTGTAATTTGATTGCCATTCTGGTCGATCAGCTTGAAAGGGCCGCCGATCGCAGAGGCGCGTTGCCCGCCACTGCCTAAGTTCCCGCTCGCGTAAAGAAATACACCGGTGAAGATAACCAGTCCGGTTACAAACGCCGAAAGGATCAGCAGAATCTGCGACGTTCGCGTGGTCATGACCTACCAGCCGGCATCAGAAGCACGCAACCCAGCCAGCGCGGAGCATCTCGAAAAATACCGCGGTGCCGTAATAGCCCCAAAGTGCAAGCGTCACGGCTAATAGTGCCCCGCCTGCAAGCGCGATCAGCAGCATCGGCCGAGACAGTGTGGTAGCGGATACAGTCGCCGGCATGATGTTCCTCCGCATTGCGTGCATTGCCTCAGATAGGCCCCATGGGGACCCAAAGCAACGCGACGCAAACTACGCCGCCTTAGATTAACCATCCTATCATCAATAAATCCCGGCGTTTTGGTGGTATCGGCGGCTCCACGTTGACTTGATATATTAAAGCCGCGATGAATAGATGAGAATCACGAATATCGAAACCTACTACGCGTGGAGAACATAATGCGCAGCGCTTTGGCGATCGCTTTGGCGATCTCGATGTCGGCGGCCACGACCGCCTGGGCCCAGACCGCGCAGGCGCCCGCGCCAGCCGTCGCCCCATCTCCGTCGCCGGCAGCGCCAGCACCTGCGACCGCAAAATGCGACAATCCGAACGCACTCGGAGTTTCCCGTGTGGTCGAGATTGATACCACCGGCGGTCCCGGCTTCGGTTTTGAGCATTTCAAGGCGTATGACTTTTTGCGCGACCACGAGATCGTGCTTACTTTTGACGACGGTCCGTGGCCGGGACATACGCCTGCCGTTCTCAAGGCGCTGGCCGACCAGTGCACCAAGGCAGTGTTCTTTCCGATCGGCAAGCACGCTGGCTGGCATCCGGAAATCATGAAACAGGTTGCGGCAGCCGGACACACGGTTGGCTCGCATACCTGGTCGCACAAAGATTTGTCGAAACTGAACGAGCAGGACGGCAAGGATGAAATCGAAAAGGGTATTGCCGCGGTGAGCATCGCCCTTGGCAATCAGCCGGTCGGTCCCTTCTTCCGTTTCCCTGCCCTGAAGCATCCTCCCGAACTGGTGAAATACCTGGGCGAACGCAACGTCGGCATCTTCTCGACCGACATGGACTCTTTTGATTTCAAGATGCGCAATCCCGAGCAGGTCATTGCCTCGGTGATGAAGAAGCTCGAGAAACACGGCAAAGGCATCATTCTGATGCACGACTTCCAGCAGGCGACTTCCCGTGCCGCGCCCGATCTCCTCAAGAAGCTCAAAGATGGCGGGTACAAGGTCGTGCAGGTGGTTGGAAAGACGCCAATACAGCCAAAGAAAGAATATACCGACATGGTGCTCAAAGAGATGGGCGGCGGTTTAGAGGAAGCTCGCCCGATGTCGAGCGTGATCAAGACCATCGGCGGCAACTAGACCCAATCGCTATGCAGCCGGCCGCGCTGTGCCGCGCGGCCGGCTTTTTTATTGGATGCGCCAGGGACGGCCCGTTGTGCTAATCTTGCAAGGCAGAATCCGCCAAGAGGGGGTCGCAGATGAACGTATTGATTGTTGCCTTCGGCGTGCTAGCGGCAATATGGATTCTGGTTCTGCTGGGATCGCCGTTTTTCGGTCCGCGAGATCATTAGACCTCGTGGCCACAAAGGGCGGCCCGCCGCGAAAATGCCGTTAAAAATGATCTCCGAGTTCGCGTGGTCGGGGGCAATACGATTTCGCCACCACAAACAGCGTTGTGGCCAGGAATTTCAGAGCACGTTCGGGGACGCGAACGACAAAATAGCTGCCGGGCAATTAGCCCACTGCGCTCGTCATCGGGAGAAGGGTTAAACTTCCGCCGCCTTTGCTTGTTCCTCGCAATTTTCCAAAATTGACACCCTGTGATCGCAACTGAAAATGCCTATTTTCATTCGGTAACGGGACCACGCAAGACCGCTATTCGCTGAATGGGGTGCTCAAGTGCCGGATATCGTCACTCTCACGATCAACCCCGCGATAGATATTTTTGTCAATGTCGGGCGTGTTGAACCGACTCGAAAATTGCGTTGTTCGGCGCCAAAGCGAGATCCCGGCGGTGGCGGTATCAATGTAGCGCGCGTAGTGCACCGTCTCGGCGGCAGCGTAGCAGCGATATATCCAACCGGCGGCGCAATCGGAAAACTGCTCAACCGGCTGGTGGAGCGCGAGGGCATCGACAGTCTGGTAACACCTTCGCATGTCGAGACACGGGAGAATTTTACTGCGTACGAAAAAACGACCGGGGAGCAATATCGGTTTGTCCTGCCGGGATCGACCCTCCATCCTGCTGAATGGCAAGCCGTGCTCGATAAATTGACGTCGCTGCCGGAAAGGCCAAAATATGTTGTTGCCAGCGGCAGCGTTCCACCGGGTGTGCCGGAAGATTTCTTTGCGCGCGTCGCGCGTGAGGCCAGGCAGCTGGGCGCACAATGTGTTGTCGACACCTCTGGACCGGCATTGAAGGAAGCGATCGCGCACGGCGTTGCCCTGATAAAACCAAACCTCGTGGAGCTTTCGGATCTCGTCGGTACATCCCTCGACAGCGATGCCGCCCGCGTTGCTGCATGCCGGAAGCTGACAGCGGATGGACACGTCAAGGCTGTTGCGCTGACCCTCGGTGAACAGGGCGCCCTGCTCGTGACTGCCAATGAAGCGTTCCGCGCGCAACCGATGGCGATCGAACCCGTTAGTACAGTCGGTGCGGGCGATAGTTTTCTCGGCGGCCTGGTGGCATCACTCGCCTCAGGTGAGTCGCTCCAGCAAGCATTTCGTGTTGCGATAGCGGCTGCGTCGGCGGCCGTGCTTTCCCCCGGAACGGAGCTGTGCCGCAGAGATGACGTGCAGCGTCTGTTGCCCGAGGTAAGGGTCGACGAGATGATCCGCGCGTCAGCGTAATGCAGAATCCGCACTTTTAAGGCGCTTCATCAGCGTCGCGGCTGAGTCGGTACTCTTGTTTTGGCGGGGACGCGCATTTCGCCCTGCACGATCTCCACCATGCCCATCCAAATTATGAGCGGAAAGTACAATAACAGCGGCATTTTCTGTGCCTCGTCCGGTTCGAAAAGGCAACGCGAGGGCTGGGCCGCAGTTCCCAGTCAAACCCTGGTTCCGCAAAAAAATTGGGCCATTAACCTGGAGGCGGTAGTGGCCCTAAAAATTTCTACGTGATGAAACTGGGACTGACAGGAATCCACGTGATCAGCCCTTCGCGCGAATTTGGGGCGGGCGTTTTTAACGAGCGGTGTGTATTCCTTCTTGAACTTCCCGCTTCGGATCCGCGCTAGTCCAACACGATGACAGGCGTGCCGACATGCACCAGGCGATACAGTGCAAGAATGTCGCTATTGTGCATTCTGATGCACCCATACGAGACGAATCCACCGATCGACTCAGGTCGGTTGGTGCCATGAATTGCATATTCGCCGCCGCGCAGAGTCAGGGCTGCCTGACCCATCGGATTGTTTGGTGCGCCACCCGGTATAACCCCTGGGAGTCTCGGATTGTCTCGCCGAATTGATTGAGGCGGGGCCCAGGCCGGACGGAGATACTTGCCTTCAACGCGCGCTTTCCCGCTCCAGGTCATGCCGGCGCGCCCGACCCCAACCGGAAATCGAAGCGCGTGAGAACTGTCGACAGTGAAGTAGAGCTGGCGCTCGTTGGTCTTAACCACAATGGTCCCTGGTTCAAAGCCGGAAAACTCAACCACAGTGTGTGTTTCTGCCCGTGAAATGCCTGGAACAACAAAAATAAATGCTGCCAGCAGCAGTCCGGCCGCACGCGACCACAAGGCAATCATTCGTCTCCCCACCAGTAAAGACGAGCATCATACTGAGCGACGCAAGAACCTCGTGCCAAATTTAGAAACAGCGTAAATCCGCGAAGCCGGGCATTTTAACCTTTGCCCGCGCGAGTGCATTGCCAGGAATTTGCGGGTGGTGGCGATAACGCGGCGGGTAGAATCAGCCGCGCTGTGTTGCCGCTGAGGGCGGCTCATTCATCTCTTGGGGAATGTATCCGCGTCATCGCCGCGGACGACTATGCGTGAGTCGGTTCTCGAGAGCGCGGTAGTACTGCACTGGCTCAACTGTTTTTGGCGAGCGCAGAGCGCGGTTCTGTACCGACCAACAGGATCGTATTACCTGCCGGCGGTACTCCGTAGCCGTAGCGATTAAAAACAGTACGGGGCGTCTCACACATTCTTGGCGCGAGCCACGTACATAACTTCGGTACAAGAAAGGGAGGTAATGTCATGCTCGTAACGATTCCCTTGGACGTGTGGGCGGCTGCGGCGCTCGCTGCCGTGCTTGCTCTCCTCGGAATCTTCGGGCCGACTTTGGCGACATTTATCGCGCTCTACGTCTCTATGTGCACGTGGGTCATCCTCGAAATTTTTTTCAGTGAAATCGGCGGGCGCTGCTAGCACGCCCCGCAGAGATCCCCACAGCAAGCGCTGGAGCGGGTGAAGAGAAACGAACTCTCGTATGCAGTTTGGGAAGTAGAATGCTTTTTGAGCGTATCAACAGCGTAGCTGTAAAACTGTCCCGTACCGCGCGAGCAATCTTTTGCCGCACTCGCCAATGTCCGCTACCCCAATAGCTGACATTCACAGGCGCTGTCGGAATGTCCGCTAAGTGCCACAGGCTATGCACCGCAGCAAACGTGGCTTTGTTCGACTATGTCAACGTGCGAACAATACAACGAATGGGGGACCTCGGGGGCGCTGGACGCCATTAACGAAATTGGTGGTCTTAGCAGGCGCATTCGGCTGAATCAGGTTATTTTTCCGCCGCGCCGGTCGCATTCAAGAAAGAACACCGCCATGCTGCTTCGCCTCCTTCGTCTTTTCGTTTTCGCCGCCGCCTTTGTCATCCTCGTGGCCTCGCCGGCGCGCGCCGCCCCCGAAAAGGTCCAATACACCGGCGATGCCAGGCCCGGCACCATCGTGGTCCAGAGCGGGGAACGCAGCCTCTATCTCATCACCGGCAAGGATCAGGCGCTCAAGTACCCGGTCGGCGTCGGCCGCGCCGGCCAGCAATGGTTCGGCACCACGCGTATCGCCAGCAAACACATCAAGCCGGCGTGGAAGCCGCCTGCGTCGCTGCGCGGTAAGCGCTCGCCGGACTTCTACATCGAGGCTGGCTCGCCGCGAAATCCGATGGGCGCCGCGGCGCTGGTGCTGGTCGACAACGAACTCGCCATCCACGGCACCAACAATCCTGCCTCGATCGGCGGCCTGGTGTCCGCGGGCTGCATCCGCATGCACAACAGGGACATCATGGACCTGTATGGCCGCGTCAGTGTCGGTACGCGGGTCGTGTTCGCAAAGTGAAATCGCCTTC
>DATIWJ010000015.1:0-5748 GCA_035519415.1 Pseudolabrys sp. | reverse complement strand
TGACCTCCCGAATACCCCGACAAGTCGCCGCCTTTCGGAAATGCTGTCTAAGCAAGTCATTGACGTTCTCACTGGAACCGCGCTGCCACGAACTTTCCGTATCGCAGAAGGAGCGTTGCGTCTACCGGTTGAACCCACCGTCAAAAGCGGACATTGGCCTCCTATTCGATCACCTCGTCGGCGCGTGCCAGCTGCGACGACGGCGCAGTGAGCCGCCGCCATTCGGAAATATCCTGGTGACCGTTCGGCTGCCGGCTTAATCCTCCAACAGCCCGCGCATCGCGTCGAGTTCTGTGCCGAAGCCCGTCCAGTCTCCGGACTTCAATCGCTCGATTGCTAGATTGTAGTGCTTAAGCGCCTCGCGCGCTCGGTCGGCCGCAGGGCCCTGGAGTCGCGTCCCCGCCGAGGCACCCGGAATCGTTGGCGCACCGGCGTCGAAGAGCGCCGCTAATGTTTCGGCGAGCGTCTCCTTCATCACCACTCGATCGCCGTAGGCCGCAATTACACGCTTGAGCTCCGGCAACTGCCCTTGCTCCGCGCGCAAGTAGAGCGGCGATACATAGAGAATCGAATTTTCGATTGGGATCACAAGCAAGTTCCCGCGGATCACCCGTGAACCCATTTGGTTCCACAACGTGAGTTGTTGGGAGATTTCCGTATTCTGATTGATCAATGCCTCAATCTGGAACGGACCGTACACGAGCTTATCTTTTGGAAACTCATAAACAATCAACTTGCCGTAGTCGGGTGGATCGCAACGCGCAGCCAGCCATGCGATCATGTTGTCGCGGTGGCTCGGCACCATGGGTAACATGAGGAAGAACTCGGCCTGCGCCTCCTCCGGCAGCCGCATGATGATGTAGTAAGGGGCCATCAAGGTCGTACCGCCCCCGCCTGGCTGACTTGGGAATTGCCAGAGATCCTCGCGGTTGTAGAAAACGTCAGCCGCCTCCATGTGGTAGGTTTGATAAATCTGCGCCTGGATCAGGAAGAGGTCCTCGGGATAACGAATGTGCTTCTGCAAGTCCGGCGCCATGTTTGCGAATGGCTTGAACAGGCTTGGAAAGATTCGCTGGTATGTCCTGGCGATCGGGTCAGCGACGTCCATGAGATAAAAATCGACGGACCCGTTATAGGCATCAATGACGATCTTCACTGAATTGCGAATGTAGTTGAGACCGGACCTTTGCACCGGCTGTGCGTAAGGAAAATAGTCGCTCGTTGTATAGGCGTCCTGCATCCAGTACAGCTTTCCGCCGCTGACTACCAAGTACGGATCGCGGTCGAGGCGCAGGAATGGGGCGATCGTGCGCACCCGTTCTCGGATGGCACGGCGAAACATGATCCGACTTTCGCGGGTGATGTAGCTCGAGAGCAGCAGGTTGATGTCACCGAAGTGCCAGGCGAAGAGATTTTTCCGCACGAACCCGCCTATAGGAACGCCGCCCGTGCCGTCATAGGTCGCATAGATATTGTCTTGCCCTTTCGGATAGTCGAACTCCGGCGTGCTTCCCTTGACGATGACGTAGCTGTCGGTCTCTTCCCCGTAATAGATGCGCGGCTCACGGACGTCGGGGCCGCCGGTCGCGACCGGAGGAATATCGCGCAGATAGAACAGCGGCAGCCCTTCGGTGCTCTTGCGGGTGACCGGGCTCATTATCACGCCATTGCCGTGGGTGAATATTACGTGGCGATTGACCCATGTCTGCGCGTTTGGCGGCAGCAGCGAGGATTTCAGCTCGCGGACCGAGAGCATCACGCTTTGGTACGCCCCGTCGAGCCAATAGCGGTCGACGTCCACGTCATGAAATTTGTAATAGGTGCGGATTTCTTGCAGCTGCACGTAGGCATCCATCAACGGATGCCAGTCCCACAGCCGTACGTTGTCGATGGTCGCCTTGTTGGCCTCAAGTGTCTTGAAGGTGAGATTACGTTCGTCGGGGAATGGCTTCGCCGTGATCTGGTGAAGATTGTAGGCCTGCTGGGTTAGCGCGATGTTGCGTTGGATGTAAGGCTTCTCCAGTTGCAGCTCGGTTGGTTTGACATACACGCGCTGAAATATTCCCGGGATCACTTTGGACAGCATGAGAGAGCTGCCGAAGACGAGCACCACTGCTACTACGGGAATTCGGAAGGTCCGCATCTTGACGTTCGTCCATGCGGTGAGTGCCGCAATGATCGTAAGGCCGATCAGTAACCAGAGAGCCGGCAACTCCACATGGATGTCAGTGTAGCTCGCGCCGACGACCACCCCGTTGTCGCCATAGAGCAGCAGATAGCGGTCGAGTCCGTAGGACCAAGCCTTCACCGCGAAAAAGAAGCCAAGCAGCACCGAGCCGTGGGCGATCACTGTCGGGGATACCGACCGGCGCGGGGCGCTATATTCGATGTCGCCGTGTACCCAATAGATTGCTCCCGCGAAGAGTGCGCTCAGGAAGAGCGCGAGAAGCATCCAATTCTTGATTGCGACGTAAGCGGGCAACGTAAAGAGATAGAAGCTAATGTCATTGTTGAAGAGGGGGTCGCTCGCGCCATAAGGCACCTGATAGAGGAACCGCAGGAAGACAGCCCAATTGCTCACCTTTCCCCAGGCGACAAGCGCGGCGAGGATACAAGCGCCGCAAATGATTGCGATGCGCCATGGCAGCCGATGGCGCGTGAATTCCAAAACCTCAGGTAATGTCGCAGCCCCCGTGGGTTTCCACTCGACTTCGGCGGTACGCTGCGTCCACTTTAATCGGGCGAAGCGGAACGCGAGCAACCCATTCACCCACAAGATGATGGCGGTCACCAAAAAGACGGCGAAGAATACGCTGGCTTCGGCGACTATGGTTACCCAGAAGACGCCAAAATAACCGATCGCAGAAAACCACAGCCAATCAACCAAGAAGCCACTGGCGAGCTCCAGCAGAATAAGGCAGATCAAGAAAATAATGGCAGCGACGATGAGGGCCCGTGCGGCGCCTCGCCACGGCGCCCGCCGCTTGGATCCGGTGATTCCGATCGTCATGGTTTGATCCGATATCCCCGCTGGTCGGGGGGCACCTTTAACTTTAGCATTGCGGCTAACTTTAGCATTGCGGCGCTGGCAAGCTGGGTCAAGCCTACGATGGGCTTCGCAATGTTTGCGCGCGGTCAGTGCTCAGAGTGGCGCTGCGCCAGAATCATGTCGATGCGCCGGCCGTCCATGTCGATGACCTCGAAACGCCAGCCAGCCCACGACAAATGATCACCCGGCTTCGGCAGTTCATGCAGCTGCGCGAGGATGAAACCAGCAAGTGTCACGTAGTCCCCAGGCGGCGCTTCCTTAATTCCAACGAGCTGCATCACGTCAGGAAAAGGAACGGAGGCGTCGATGAGGTAAGAACCGTCCTCGCGCTGCGTGACTTTGGGGCGCTCGGGGGCGTCGATTTTGGGCAAGTCGCCGGCAACCGCCTCCAACAAGTCAGTCCGCGTCACGATGCCTTGGAGCGATCCAAACTCGTCGACCACGATCGCTGTGTGGACCGGTGTTTTCCGGAAAAGGTCGAGGGTTCGCAAAATGGCGGTTGATTCGTGCACGATCAGTGGCGAACGCGTGACCTTCTCCACGTCCGGCGATTGCCCGTCCAAGACATGGTCGGCCAGGTCCTGCTTGCGCACGATCCCCACGACATCATCGAGCGATCCGCGGCAGACGAGAAGTTGGGCATGCGGGCAAGAACGGATCCGATTGAGGATTTGCTCCTTGGAACCGTTGAGATCTACCCACTGTACGCGCGGCCGCGGCGTCATGATCGTTCGCACCGGGCTGTCGGCGAGGTCGAGAACGCCCTCAATCATGTCGCGCTCGACGGCATGGATCACGCCCAGCCTGGCACCCTCTGCGACGAGGTAGTGAATGTCGTCTTCGGTCAAGGCCCGTTGGAAGCGCGGGCGTACATGCAACAGGCGGAGAAGGAGGCGCGTCGATCCGCTCAGCAGCCCGATCAGCGGCGCGGCCCACTTGGCGACGAACGCGAGGGGCTGGGCGACGCGAACCGCGATCGCTTCCGGATTGTTCAAGGCAATATGTTTGGGCACCAGCTCCCCGATGATGAGTGCGGTATAGGTCACACCAACGGTCATGATGACAATGGAAACCGGCTTGCCATAGGCTGCCAAGGCAGGGACCAACGCCTCCTCGAGCTTTTCGGCGAGTGTGGCGCCGCTGAAAATCCCTGCGAGGGTCGCAGTTGTGGTGAAGCCAATTTGAACGGCAGCCAACATGCGCGCCGGGTCGTCAGCGAGCGTGATGGCGACCTGCGCTCCCGGTCGCCCCTCCTTTGCCAGGCGCTCCAGATGCCCGCGGCGCGAGGACACAATCGCAAGCTCCGCCATGGCGAAGTAGCCGTTCAGCACGAACAGTGCCAAAACGACGATGATTTCGAGGATCAACATTTTCGCTGTCTACCGGCCAATCAAGTCTGCTTCCAGGCTGGATGCGGACAGGGGCCCCTAACGCGGCCCAATCATAGCGAAGGCGGGCGACCGCGTATTGCCGTTCGGCCGATCTTTATATCGTCCTTATAGACTCTCACTGCTTTTCCAATCGAATCCCTACCCACCCATCCGCACATAGTGCGTTATCGGATTGAGGAGTTCGTGTCATGGGACAAGCCAACGCGATGCATTCTTCGCTGCAGTCGATGTGCCTGATCGGCAAAGACGGCAGAGGCAACTGGGTGGTCCAGGGGCCAGAGGGGAAATATGGCGGACTTTTCGTCAACCGTGCGGAAGCCTTGAAGTTTGCAATGTTCGAAAACGGACACGCGCACGCGGCCGTGATGGTGCCCGGCGGCCTAGAACTAAACATGACGGCGTAAAATGATCCGCATAGTTTTGTTTCTCAGGTCAGAGATAACGCGCCTTTGGAAAGTGTGGACCGCTTATAATCCCGAGCGGCACTATATGCGCGGCCCGGGGCCGAAGTGGCGTGAGAAACAAGCCAGCTTGCGCATTGCAGACCTGCGGGGCGAGCCACCAATGCGGATCGACGGCTCGAACACAGTTGTCTCATCGCGCTGACAGCGCCAGGCGGCAAAAAAGATCCCGCAAACCGCGCAGCGCGCCAAGTGTGATAGCGCCGGTTGAATCTGACGCGGCCGCAAAACTGCCGCAACGACCTGATCGCAATATTCTCAGCGAGGCAACCCCGCTATTCTTCATCGGTCAGAACCGTGACGGGTTGTGGGTTGCTCGTGATGTCGACGGGCGAGTTGGCGGCATTTTCTTGCTCAAACAGTCGGCCCTGAAATTCGCCGACAAAAACGCCCAGCCGGTGGGATGTGCCAAAATGTTTTTGTCAGGACGCTTTGAACTCGACATAAAGAACAAAGGCAATCCGTTTGTCGCTCACCTAGGTGCCGCAAAGCGTGCCTTGAGACAAATATTTTGGAGTTAGCCGCGCTTTCGATTCTCGATCTCTTCGTTAAATTTTTTGATGCGTAGTTGTGATGGCGCCTGATGGCTAGAATTATGAAGACGCTTACCCGTCGATGTCCGCTTTGGGTCGATACTGTTGAAAAACTCCACTCTCACGTCAAAATTTCCTAGAGGCGCTGGTGCGCTCATCCGATAATTATGTGGGGGACCACATCATCAATCCGATTTCCAACGGGCGGCCTTCGTAAGCTCTTTACGAGGCACTCGGTTACGACTTTTTGTCTTCGGCGGACATCATACGAAATTTTGTCGCCATCTTATTTTCGACTTTTTCAACACAATCGG
>DATIWJ010000014.1:0-2825 GCA_035519415.1 Pseudolabrys sp. | reverse complement strand
ATCGGCTCTGAATGGTCAACCGGCGCCTCCCTGACCGCGGAAGTGTGGCCCGACCATGCGCGTGGCCGTGGCGCCGGCCTGATGCAATGCGGGCTTGGCATCGGCTTCTTCCTGGCTTCCTTCACTTGGCTGTTCGTCAGTGGCCATGGACCGCACGCCTGGCGCATCATGTTCTTCATTGGGGTCCTGCCGGCGCTGTTTGCGCTCTGGTTGCGCACCGGCGTTCCCGAGTCGCAAAAATGGGAGCACAGCAACGAAAAGCGAAAGTCCGCCAGAACTCGAAAAAAGAGCGGTGCCACAATGAGTGAGGAAGACCGCGCGTTCACCCGCTTCACCTTCGCCGATCTGTTTGCTGATCCGGAAATCCGCAAGCGCACGATCATCGTATTTCTGATGTCGCTGACGACGACGGTCGCATGGTGGGGCATCTCGACCTGGGTGCCACCCTTTGTCGCTGCTGCCGCGGGTAAGGCCGGACTGCCGCCGCAAACATGGGCGAGCTACGCTGGCATGAGCTACAACCTCGGCGCCATCTGCGGCTATATCGGCCTTGGCTTCTTGGCTGACCGTTTCGGGCGTAAGCCGATCGTAATGATCTTCTTCGCCGCCTCGCTGGTGCTCACATTTGCGCTTTACAAGTGGACGACCAATATGCAGATGCTGCTGCTGGTTGCGGCGGTCAATGGCTTTTTCACGCTTGGCCAATATTCTTGGATGTCGGTCTGGTTGCCGGAGTTGTTCCCGACTCGCATGCGTGCCACCGGAATGGCATTTGCGTTTAACGCTCCGCGGTTCATCGCATTCATGGGACCACTATTTGCCGGAATGCTGATCGCCCAGCTCGGCGGCTTCAGCGGGATGGCGGTAGCTTTCTCGTTCATCTACATCCTAGGCTTTATCGTGGTTCCGTTCTTGCCGGAGACCAAAGGAAAGCCCTTGCCGGCCTGAGGTCGGTGTAACGTTCGTTCCAAACCAGCGGTGCAGCGCGAGCTGCACCGTTTTATTTTCGTCCCCAGATAGGGAGCGCCAATATGGCCAGCGACATTGTTCAGATGTGTCCCGATACTATGGCAGCACCCGGAGGTCATTACAGCCACGTTGTGAAGGCCAATGGTTTCGTATTTATCGCCGGTCAGCTGCCGATCACGCACGACGGCACGAAACTTATGGACGCGCCGTTCGAACAGCAGGCGCAACAAACACTGGATAATATTGCCGCTGCGTTGAAGGCGGCTGGCAGTGCGATCGACCGGCTGGTTCAGATGCGTGTCTATGTCACCGACATCGCGTTGTGGCCTGCCTTTAACGCCATCTATGCGACTTGGATTGGAACATCGCGTCCAGCTCGCGCGGTGGTCCCGGTGCCGCAACTGCATTACGGCTTCAAGATTGAAGTCGAGGCCATCGCGCTGGAGGGCTCGTCATGACGCCACCCAAGGTCGTCGCACTGGAGGAACACTTTACGTCGCCGAAATTGCGCGTGCGCGGCGAGAAGGATACGCCGGTGCAGCGCAAGCGCGATGACCTTGGTAAAATGCGTATCAGCGAAATGGGCGAAGCCGGGATCGATCTGTAGGTTATTTCAGAGAATAATCCGGCGACACAGAATCTCGACGCAGAGACGGCAATAAAGCTCGCGCGCGCCTCGAACGACCTGCTTTACGAGCCATTTCAAGGTCTTCTATTTAACTTTAAGAACAACTCGCAAGCACATGCGGAAAAGCTGTCTAAATTCCAAGTGAGCAGCCATGGACCGCTACCTGCGCCGAGCGCCCGATGCCCGCATTTCGGACACGTAACTTTTTCAAGTGAGTATCTTACGCACCAATTTGGCTTGCGGCTCTGCTGCGATGCAAGAAACGGGCGTGCATTTTTACGGTTTTCAAGACTGGATTGATTGGCGCTGGTCACGTGGTACTTTAGAGTCTGCAACAATCGCTGCGGCTTACTGGTGCTGAATTTGCCAGACAGAGGCCCACAATGTTCAATCCTACGCAAATCATCATCGATGCATTCGTAGGCGAGCTTAAGCTCATGTACGAGCGGACCTATGGATTGCTTGAGCCAAATTATCCTGGCGTCATCGGCTTTGTCGCCCAGCTCGCGCTCGAGAACATTGCCACCAGCGACGCGGCCTACCACGATATCAATCACACCATTATGGTTACGCTGGTCGGGCAGGAGATTTTACGGGGTCGACACATCAGCATCGGCGGAGTCGCTCCGCAGGATTGGCTACATTTCATCGTTTCGCTTCTTTGCCACGACATCGGCTACGTTCGGGGGATATGTCGCGGCGACCGCGACGGTCATTATGTTACCAATTTGGTCGGAGATACGGTGAGCGTGCCGGAGGGGGCGACCGACGCGGCATTGACTCCTTATCACGTTGCTCGCTCCAAGCTGTTCGTGCGCGAACGCTTCGGCAAGATTGGACTCAGCCAGCTCAACAGCAGTCAGATCGAGGCAAACATCGAGCATACCCGGTTTCCGGTACCCAAGGACGAGCAGCACGCGTCGACGGACGATTTCCCCGGTCTCCTCCGTGCGGCGGATCTGATCGGTCAGCTCGCAGACATCAACTATTTGCGCAAAACGTCGGCGTTGTTTACCGAATTCCGCGAGACTGGTGTTAGCGACATGCTCAAATATAACAGCGCCGCTGATCTGCGAGCGAACTATCCGCATTTCTTCTGGCAGGTCGTACGACCCTATATCGAAGATGCCTTACGCTACCTTCGCGTTACCCAGGAGGGGCAGCAGTGGATCGCCAATCTCTACGCAAACGTGTTCTCGATCGAGCATAAAGGCGAGCACATCTAATC
>DATIWJ010000013.1:0-9221 GCA_035519415.1 Pseudolabrys sp. | reverse complement strand
GCAAAAAATGCGGAAGCGGGGAAGTCCTCGAAAAGGCACCCTCGCTCGCTGAGACACACAATTATGGCAAGCGATGGTTCCGCGCTTCATCTGGTACTCACTGCCGACCCCGCGTTGTTCGCAATTGTGCGGCTCTCGCTGCTGGTGAGCATAAGCGCCGTGTTGTTCGCAGCTATGATCGGCGTGCCGGCAGGCGCGCTTCTCGCTCTCACGCGCTTTCCTGGCCGCGAGGTGCTGATTGTCATCCTCAATGCGCTGATGGGCCTGCCGCCTGTCGTGGTGGGGCTGGCCATATTCCTCCTGCTGTCGCGCTCCGGGCCGCTCGGGTCCTGGGGCTTACTTTTCACGCCGCAAGCGATGGTGATCGCGCAGACGGTGCTGGTTGCGCCGATCATTGCAGCGCTAACACGTCAAACAATCGAAGACTTGTGGGTCGAATATCGCGATGAACTGGCGGCGATGAACGTCGGGCCGGCACGGCGCGTAATGACGTTGATCTGGGACGCGCGCTTCAGCCTGGTCACGGCATTGCTCGCGGGCTTTGGCCGGGCGGCTGCGGAAGTCGGCGCCATCATCATCGTCGGCGGCAATATCGCTGGCTTCACACGCACGATGACCACCGCAATTGCGCTGGAAACATCCAAGGGCGATCTGCCGCTCGCCATCGGACTTGGCATCGTTCTGATTTTCATCGTGGTCCTTATCAATGCTCTGGCCTGGGGAATGCGCCGCGTGGGCGAGCGCTACGCAGGGTGAGAGCATGCGCGCGGCCACTTCCGATCTTCCGTTGACGCTCGTGGAGGCCGGGATCGTGGCCGGTGATGTGACGATCCTCGATCGCATCACCCTGACGATTACGGCAGGCCCGCCGACGATCCTGATCGGTCCGAATGGCAGCGGCAAAACAACGCTGCTGCGCGCCGCCATGGGCCTCGTTTCCCTCTCGAGCGGACGCATCACATGGGGCGACCGCGACGCAGAAGCTCCCGCGAAAACAGCGATCACATTTCAGCGTCCCATCATGCTCCGGCGTACGGTCGCCGCAAACCTGCGCTACGCACTTGCCGCCGCCAACTTCCCGCGTGCCAAGCGCGAAGAGCGAACTACCGAATTGCTCACGCTGGTCGGTCTTGATGGACTGGATGACCGTCCCGCGCGGCGGCTGTCAGGCGGTGAGCAGCAGCGGCTCGCGCTGGCACGCGCGCTGGCGCGCAACCCTGCTGTGCTGTTCCTCGATGAGCCTACTGCTAGCCTTGATCCCTATACAACCAAAGCGATCGAGGATCTTGTGCGCCTGGTCAGCGCGCGGAGCGTCAAGGTGGTGATGTCGACCCACGATATCGGCGAAGCAAAACGGCTTGCTGGCGATATCGTGCTGCTGCATCGTGGCCGTCTAATCGAAAACACGCCGGCTAAGGAATTTTTCGCGAACCCACAAACCGAAGAAGCCCGCAAATTCATAGCAGGCGAATTGCTTGTCTGAAAAAACAATGGAGGATCACATGATTAGTCGTCGTATGATGATGATCGCTGCAACACTTGCGGCCGCCATCTTCATCACGCCCGTCCACGCACAGGACAAGTCGATTGTGGTGTCATCGACCACATCGACTCAGGATTCCGGACTGTTCGGCTACATTCTACCGCTGTTCAAGCAAAAGACCGGCATCGACGTGAAGGTCGTCGCACAAGGCACCGGTCAGGCACTCGACACTGGCCGGCGCGGCGATGCCGACGTCGTCTTCGTGCATGCGAAATCGGCGGAAGAGAAGTTTCTCGCCGAAGGCGCCGGGGTGAAGCGCTACCCGGTGATGTACAACGATTTTGTGCTGATCGGACCGAAGAACGATCCTGCTGGCGTCAAGGGCATGAAGAACATCGCCAAGGCGCTTCAGATGATCAAGGACAAACAGGCGCCTTTTATATCGCGCGGCGATCGCTCAGGCACCCATATTGCCGAACTCGCGCTCTGGAACAAGGACGCCGGCATCGACATCGAGAAGGACAAAGGCCCCTGGTACAAATCGATCGGCCAGGGCATGGGCGCGGCGCTCAATACGGCCAGCGCCAGCAATGCTTATGTGTTATCGGACCGCGGCACCTGGATCTCGTTCAAGAACAAAGGCGATCTCGCCATCGCGGTGGAAGGCGACAAGCGTCTGTTCAATCAATATGGCGTCATGCTGGTGAACCCGGCCAAGCATCCTAACGTGAAGCAGGACCTTGGCCAGCAGTTCATCGACTGGCTGGTGTCGCCGGAAGGACAGAAGACGATTGCCGATTACAAGATAAACGGCGAGCAGCTGTTCTATCCGAACGCCAAGGACCCGAGCGCGTAATGCGCGCGGGGACGATGATCCTGGCAGTGGCTGTTATGACGGGCCCGGCGGCAGCGGAGACAGTTCAGCTCTACGCCGCCGGCAGCTTGAAAGCTGCCTTGAACGAGGTCGCCAAAGCCTACGAGAGCTCAACGAGCAATAAAGTCGAGGCCAAATACGGTCCTTCCGGCCTTTTGAAGGACAAAATTTCCGGGGGCGCAAAGGCGGACGTATTTGCATCGGCGAATATGGAACATCCACAAGCCTTGCATGACGAAAAGAAAAGCGGCCCGGTTGTTCGTTTCGCGCGCAACAAACTTTGCGCGCTGGTGAGGCCGGGAATGAAAGTGGATAGTGGCAGCCTGCTCGACCGGATGCTCGATCTAAACGTGAAGCTCGGCACCGCGACACCCAAGGCTGATCCGTCCGGCGATTATGCTTTTGAGGTTTTCCGCAAAGCCGAGACGATCAAGCCAGGCGCGCAACACGCATTGGAAGAGAAGGCCCTGCAACTCACGGGTGGCCCCGCGAGCGCGGTTCCACCTGGTGGGCGCGCCGTCTACGGATGGCATGTTGCGGAAGGCCGAGCCGATATCTTCTTGACCTATTGCACAAACGCCAAAGCCGCGTTGGAGCAGTATCCCGACCAGCAATCTGTTATGCTGCCCGAAGTGCTCGCCGTCGCAGCCGATTACGGGCTGACCGTCATGGAAGGCGCTCCGGCTGGAGCGCAGGCCTTCGCGCAATTTATCCTGTCGCAAACAGGCCAGAGCATTCTGGCGGGACACGGTTTTGCGCCGGTCGTCCGATAAAGGAGGTTTCATCATGAAGCTCAGCGCACGCAATCAACTCAAGGGAAAGATCGTCGACGTCAAAAAGGGCGCCACCACCGCCCATGTTCGCATTGATCTTGGTGGTCAAATCGTTACCGCGTCGATTACCAATGAATCGGCGGACGAATTGAAGCTCGAAAAGGGCAAAACCGCCTACGCGATCGTAAAGGCCACGAGTGTGATGGTGGGTGTGGATTAGGCTTTCATCGTGATTGCCTGCGAAAGCGGGCAAACCAGTAAGTGCCTATGCCTCTGACACGCCGCGTATTGATTAGAGCGAGCATCGCCGCCTCTGCCGCGCTGCTTTCGCCACGTATGTCACACGCGGCGACGGTCACCGACGCAACCGGCCGCGCTTTGCGCATACCCGAGAAAGTCGCTCGCGTGTTCCCCGCCGGCCCCCCGGCTGCGATCCTGCTCTACACGCTCGCGCCCGAATTGCTGCTGGGCTGGCCGCGCGCCAATCGGCCGGAGGAATGCGCCTATATGCTGCCGGATGTTTGCACGCGAGCGGAGGTCGGCCGCATCACCGGGCGCGGCAACACGGCTAACCTGGAAAGCGTCATAGCGCTCAAGCCCGATCTCATCCTCGACGTGGGCTCGACCAACGCTACATTTGTCTCTCTCGCCGAACGCGTGCAACAGCAGATTGGCATTCCCTATGCGCTGCTCGACGGCCGTTTCGACGCAATCGCCATGACTTATCGTAAACTTGGTGAACTGACCGGCCGGCAGGATGATGCCGGGAAACTTGCAGGCCATGCCGATAACACGATCAAAACCATCAACGGCCGCACCGCAGCAATCGCGCCTTCGGCCCGGCCACGTGTCTATTACGCACGCGGCCCGCGCGGGCTGGTGACCGGACTTGGTGGCTCGATCAATGTGGAGACCATCGAGATGCTGGCGCAGAACGTTGCCGGCGGCAACCACGGTGGCCTTGCCAATGTATCGATCGAACAGGTCCTGCTATGGAATCCGGATGTGATTATCACCATCGATCAGGACTTCGCTGCGAGCGTGCGCAGCGATCCAGCCTGGGCCTCGGTGAAGGCGGTACGTGACGGGCGCGTGCACCTGTCGCCTAAAATGCCGTTCGGCTGGGTCGATTTCCCGCCGTCAGTGAACCGGTTGATCGGTCTGTGGTGGCTGGCGAAAATCCTCTACCCGGACAAATTTCCCGAAGACATGCGCGCGCTGACACGCGACTTCTATACAGTATTTTATCACCGTACACCGAGCGACACGCAGATCGATCATGTGCTGGCCGGGAGAGATTAGTTGACACGCTCTGCCCTGCCCGGCCTCGCGATCGCGACTGCAGTGCTGATCGCAGGTCTGCTGCTCGCCTTCACCGTCGGCCGCTACCCCGTGTCCTTGGCCGATCTGCTCAATGTGTTGTCGGCGAAACTCACCGGCCAAACCACAGAGGCATCGCCAGCCGTCCAAAACGTGATCTTGCAAGTGCGTGGACCACGCGTCCTGGCTGCCGCGCTGGTTGGCGCAGCGCTGGCGGTCGCCGGCACGGCATTCCAGGGCCTTTTTCGCAACCCACTGGTGTCGCCCGATATCCTCGGCGCGTCATCGGGTGCCGCGCTCGGTGCCGTCATCGGCATATTCTTCTCGCTTGGCGTAGTCGCAATCCAGGCTTTCGCCTTTGTCGGTGGCCTGCTCGCGGTCGCGGCCGTGTACGTGATCGGCTCGGCGGTACGCGCGCGCGATCCGATCCTCGTACTCGTGCTGACCGGCGTGGTTGTCGGGGCCCTGCTCGGTGCGGGTGTCGGGCTGGTGAAATATCTTGCCGATCCCTACAACCAGTTACCCGCCATGACATTCTGGCTGCTCGGCAGTCTTGCCGCGGCAAACGTTTCCGACCTGTTGCCGCTATTTGGCCCCGTCGCGCTCGGCAGCATCGTTCTGCTCGCCTTGCGCTGGCGGATGAATGTGATGTCGCTGCCGGAAGAGGAGGCGCGTTCGCTCGGTGTCGCCACAGGGCCGTTGCGGATTGTGATCGTGGCCGCCGCAACACTGACCACATCGGCCAGCGTCGCCACTGCCGGCATCATCGGCTGGGTCGGACTGGTTGTGCCGCATCTCGCCCGCTCTTTGGTCGGCCCTGATTTCGCTCGTCTCCTGCCAACCGCCGCGATACTCGGTGGCGGCTATTTGCTGGTCATCGACACGCTTGCCCGCACCGTGGCTGAAGTGGAAATCCCGCTCGGCATTCTGACGGCAGTCGTGGGCACGCCATTCTTCATCTGGCTCCTGGCCAGTATGCAGAGGACCTGGTCGTGAATATCCAAGCTCACGATCTCACCATTGGTTATCCGGACCGCACGGTCGGCCGCGGGCTTGATGTGATTGTCTCAACGGGTGAAGTGCTGGCTCTATTGGGACCGAACGGTGGCGGCAAGACCACGCTGCTCAAGACTCTGCTCGGCCTGCTCAAACCGAAGGCCGGCGAGGTGCGGCTGGCGGAAAAACCGCTTGATGCCTACTCAACGCGCGAACGCGCGCGGGTTATCGCTTACGTTCCACAGGTCCATATCAGCACCTTTGCGTTCACCGTGGAAACGGTGGTGCTGATGGGGCGCACTGCGCACGGCAGCCTGTTCAGCCGGCCGAGTGCACAGGACCGGGCGGTGGCACACGCCGCTCTCGAGCGTTTTGGCATCGCTGCCCTCGCCGATCGTCCCTACACGATGATCTCCGGCGGCGAGCGCCAACTGGTGTTGCTGGCGCGAGCACTGGCGCAGGAGCCGCAATTCATCGTGCTCGATGAACCGACCGCCAGCCTCGACTTCGGCAACCAGGGGAAGGTGATGAACGAAATCCGCGCCCTTGCAAAATCCGGACACGGAGTGCTGTTCACCACCCATGATCCAAACCACGCACTGCGCGCAGCCGATCGCGCCTATTTGCTGCGTGATGGGACACGCATCGCCGATGGACCCGTGGCGAGCGTATTGAATCGCGAACAGCTGGAAGCTCTCTACCAGGCGACGGTCGAGTGTCTGACAGATCCGGACCGCGGCGCCGTCGCGTTCCTGCCTGGCTAGTGCAGGCTGGAGTTTAGAAACTCGTCGCCAGCTACCGATGCCACGCGCGCCTCGCGCGACTGTTGCAACGCCGTCATTGCAACGGTGGCCTGCGCACGCAAGGCATCAAAATCGATTGCCTCAGCTCGCTGCGGCTCGGCGGGTGCGGGCGGCTGGGGAACGGCGAAAAAACACGCCGCGCAAGCAGCTACCGCAAGTGCAATAAGGCGTACACGCATCGGCAAGCCTCCTGGCCTGCCCCTCCCCCTTTGCGATCACCCTACACCAGCACTCATTGAAGCCGCGCGAAGCCGCGTGACTAATTCCGCGACAACATTTTCAGCACTTTTTAACCTGCGAATTAACCTTATTTGGCCGGGACAACCAGCGAATAGCGGCTATCGGCGGCGAGGCACTCGGCCTGGGGCAGCCCGAGCTCCTTGCGCACCATGTTTGTGCCGAGCACCATCGACACGATCTTGTAGTAGGCGTGACGGCGGCTCATGCCCTCGCGGCCCATGCCACAATCGGACGAAAGCACCAGCCGCTCGGCCGGAATATGTTTGAGTGCCCGGCGAATATGTTCGGCGATTTCCTCAGGCCGCTCGATCTGAAGAGAATGGTGGTCGATTACACCGATGCAGATTTTCTTGTCGGTGATGATCTTGCCGAAGGCTTCCAGGTCCATCCCACCCGCGCTGGCCGATTCGAAGGTGATCACATCCGCGTCGACCTTGTTCAGCATCTCCAGCGCACTCTGATAACTTTGCACATCCTTGAACATGCGCTGCTGGGAGGGATTACCCCAGCAGGTGTGGCACCAGACTTCGGTCTTCCCGCGCAGACCTTTTACGGTCCGATTGAAGACGTCGACGCTGAACGCGGGATTGATGACGTCATCGACGATCTTGCGCACCGACAGCAGGTGGATTTGCGGTTCCTCGAACTGGATGACCGGGCAGCCGGCGTCGGCGAGATCATGCAGTTCGGCGTTTAATGCATCGGTGATGGCCAGAATGCGGTCCTTCAGCGACTTGTAATGCTTGTCTTGCACGGCAAATGCGACCAGCTCCGGCCCGATGGTCCCGAACTTGACCGGCTTCTTGGTCATGCGCTGCGCAACCTTGAACATGGCGGCATATTGCAGTTCGCCGCGCGTAACCGGCCCAACGATGCCCGGCATCACGCGTGATTCGAGATAGTCATGCAGGATATGGCCGGGCGGAAAACCCAGACCACCTTTACCGGCCGGTGTCGGCTGCGGATCTTTGTCGAAACCGCCCATATGGCGCGGCGGATAGTTGGTCCAGCTTTGGCCACCAACATCGGAATCGAAATGCGCGTCACCGTCCGTGACGATGTCGAGCCCAGCCATTTCCTGCTCGTGCAGATAGATTGCCACCGCATCGACATATTGCTCACGGAACTGGTTATTCACCATCGCGTCAAGAAAGCTGCGGGATCCAAGATTTTGGGTGTACCAACTCGGCCGCGGCAATGAGCCTGTGATCGTGGTCGGCAGCATGACGTCTTTGGTAGCGCGAAGCATGATCGGCGATCCCCCTGGAGCGTGATGTCGTTGGCTATAGTCTATGTCTATGGCAAGCCGCTTGGAAACGATCTTCGCAATTTCATCGCGCAAGACATGGACAAAATAAGCACCGCTGCCCACTTAAGATGGGCAGTTTTCATCCTGTGCCAAAATGTCTGATATAGTTGAATCATGAGCAAAGGCGACAGCTACATTATCCGGCCCAACCCGCTTGATCCGCGGCTGACCGAGCGCGTCACCGGCGTTGATCAAACCGCGGCACGTATCGAGACGTCAGTCACCGTGGAGCGGGCGCTGACCATCTTTCTCAATAGCCAGGAAATCGTCACCGCCATGACCATCGGCGACTATCCTGAATATCTGGCGATTGGTTATCTGCTCAATCAACACATGCTGCTTCCAGATGACGTCGTGACCGACGTTGACTACGACGAAGAGCTCTCGGTTGTCGTGGTGCGCACCCAGCGCAAAACAGACTACGAAAAAAAGCTGAAGAAAAAGGTACAGACCTCCGGGTGCGCCCAGGGTACCGTGTTCGGAGACCTTATGGAGGCGTTGGAAAACGTGACACTTCCGCGGGCGACCTTGCGCACCTCCTGGCTCTACTCTCTGACCAACACGATCAATACGACACCGTCGCTTTATCTCGAAGCTGGCGCCATTCACGGTTGCGTCCTGGCGCAGGAAGATCGGCCACTGATCTATATGGAGGACGTCGGCCGTCATAACGCGGTCGACAAGATCGCCGGCTGGATGTTCCAGGAGCGCGTGCCCGCGCATGACAAGATCTTCTACACCACCGGAAGACTCACCTCTGAAATGGTGATCAAGACCGTGCGTATGGGCATTCCGATCCTCATTTCACGCTCGGGCTTCACCGCCTGGGGCGTTGAGCTGGCGCGCAAGGCGAATTTGACATTGATCGGCCGCGCGCGCGGCAAGCGTTTCGTTGCGCTCGCCGGCGAAGACCGCATCGTGTTTGACCAGGACCTCGCCTTCGTCGAAGAAGAGAGCGCGAAACATCGGCGCAAAGCGGCAGTGCATGACGACTAGTTATCCCCCTACTCTTGGCCTGGTGCTTGCCGGCGGACTCGCACGGCGCATGGGTGGTGGTGACAAGGCGCGCATTGAAATCGGCGGTGCATCGATCCTCGACCGCGTGCTGGCAACGCTGTCCGCGCAATGCACCGGTATCATCATCAACGCCAATGGCGATCCCGAACGATTCGCCGATACCGGCCTGACAGTTGTGCCCGATTCTGTGCCGGATTTCGCAGGGCCCCTGGCCGGGATTCTTGCCGGTCTCGACTGGCTGGCCAGAGAGAAAAGCGGCATCGAATGGATCGTCAGCGTCCCCGGCGATTGCCCTTTCCTGCCGGATGATCTTGTCGAACGCCTGCACCAGGCTCGCCGCAAGATGGGCGCGGGCGTGCCGCTTGCGTGCGCGCGGTCCGGAGAATGGCGGCATCCGGTAGTGGGC
>DATIWJ010000012.1:0-10761 GCA_035519415.1 Pseudolabrys sp. | reverse complement strand
GCCCATGGCTCAAGAAGACTGATGATGCTCGCGCGTCTAAGTTCTTTGCTATCAAAAATCGCGACAGAGGATTTCCCACGTAGTTGTGACATTACGCTACTCCACAACTCGTCACATCAAACGCTCCCCCGTGAGTTGTATGGAACCTTTTCTCATCGGCGTGGTCAATTGAAATTATGATGAATTGGCAATGCGTTACCGCTTTGGAGGTACGTGTCCCAATCCGCGACAACAATCTCCGGTCGCGAGGTATCAGGGTGACGATTGGGACTATGCCATCTGGGGAGTGTCGCCGTCCCATCAGATGAATATGGGCCCGCAGTGAACCGCTCTATCATTCGTTGGATGTCTGCGCGACTTGCCCTGAGGTCGAACAATCATGAGATCTATTCGTCACGACCGCGATCCGCATCATCAAAATGAACACACCAGATTCGGTGATCACGACGCGCACGTGTATGAGGCAAGTAATGATTGGCCTTCAGGACAATCTCATGACCCGCCGCAGGACGGACATGGCGGCACAATAAATTCAGTAACTCACGGACTTAACTCCTCTCCGACAAGCCACGCCGCTGATCCTGGATCGGCGACAGCATCAGCGCCTTCGGCGCTTGTTTCCGTGATCGGTGGGGACGCCTATGCGACGGGCACCAATACGGATGCCACCGGTACGGTGAGCAACAACGTCAAAGATTTAGGATACGCCACGGTGGCATCCGGCGTTGCAGTCTTTGAAGCGTCCGGTACCTCGTCACATGGGCAGCCAACAGCTGGCGCCGACACGTTTTTATCGGTCGCCGGGGCCGATATTGTGATGGAATACGAATTCGACTTCAATTTCCATATTGGCAACAAAGACGTCGCTGTATCAGAATTGGTGTATTACGCGATCGATATAAAAAACTGGACGCCACCGAATGGTCCGCTCGTGATGGATTTCCAGACACACGCAACCGGCCAGTTTGGGGGACACGACGGGTACCTTCCGAGCCATGCGGTGCCTTCCGGGAATCTTGCATCTGTCGCTGCCGTCGCCGACGCCCAAGGTGCGAATTCGTTGGCGTCCACGTTGACCCACTCACTGGCAGTCGAGAACCACTTCTCGTTGGTGTCCGGAGCGGCCATGGTCGCAGCGTGATTCAACCCCGCCCCGTTTTGAACCGACCACGCCAAAATAAATCTTTCCCGTTATCATTTGACAATTTGGAGATGCCTGCGTCCGTCCGTCAGAGGTGCGCGCACGATCAGAGCCATTTGTCGCGCGTCGCACTATTGATCGCGGGCTTCGCGCTTCACGACATTGATCAAAAGTGACAGCACGCATCCCTCTTATAGGTAATCACCTTACGTGCAATTGAATTGCGCGCATGACCACGTAGCGTGTTGGTATCGGCGAGCTGCGCCGGCGTGCCACAGTACTTCTACCGGTATTGTGAGTACTGAACCACTACACAGGAGTCACGACTATGTCATTACACCCGACCATCTCGTTCACTAAGTACGTGAACTCACATGTGGACACACACATAGATGCAGATGTTAGCGGGCACGCATTTATCCTTGGCAACCTCGCCGGGGCGACTGCAAGTGCCAACGCCTACGGTTCTGACACCTTGACCAACTCAAATACGTCAACGACCACCTGGAATTATGGATCAAGCTCGGCGTCAGAATCGGATTCTGCGACGGGCTTCCACTTTGCCTACCTGCTCTAAACTTATGGCGGCATAAATTCGTGCCGTCAGTTCTCGCAGAGTCTTGAGTGTCAAATTCGGGTTTCCGGTCACATTCGCAATACTACTGTTCCCAGACCGGGAACCCGAACCGCGACGGGAAATCAGGTGACCGCCTGCGCGCGGAGATTTCGTCCTGGCCAAATACCGTCTGGACAATTCGATGACACTGAGGTGTGCGCGCAACGCCAACTGAGGCGCGATCACATCACCCTTTCATATACCCCTAAGGAGTAGGCATCCGTCGGAAGAGTTATTGTCGTCCATAAACGAACAAATACGATGCGGAGTCAGACGAGAGAAAACAAGAAGTAACGAGAAGGCATTGGCGTCATAACCCGCACGGCGACGCACTCACAAACGAAGGAAGGTGTGATGTGCAAACGAGACTCCGAAGGCTTCACATTGAAACACACGATGGGTCCCTCAAGCTCGATATTTTGGGCGAGAGAGTGACCTGCGAACGAGATCCCAGCGACCGGGCCAAACTGAACGCGCCGCTGCATCAGGCCGTGACGGCTTCCGCAAGGCACCTTGGCACGGGATGTTCTTCCGCATCATCGCAATCGAGATGCAGCACGAATGACGCCCGTACGGCGCGCTTGCGGGGATCGGCGCAGGTTACACCCCATGGAGGGCGGCAAACTAAGATAGAAATAAGCGAGTGCGACTGAAACAATATCGGTGTGGAGTAGAGTAGCAGTGACATGCACGGGACATTTTCAGCTCAAAAGTGGCGATCGATCGAGACCAGCGAGCTGAACACGGCACTTCGCAGCTGCACTTCGGCGTTTGGCGCGTGCGCGGCATTCAGCTTTGTCATCAATGTTCTGGTGCTGGCGTCCCCTATCTACATGCTGCAAGTCTACGATCGTGTGCTGACAACAGGGCATGTCGACACACTGATCATGATTACCCTCATTGTGACGACAGCGCTTGCGGTCATGTGCGCGCTCGATACGTTGCGCACGGTCATCACGATCAGGATCGGCTGTTGGTTGAACGAGCGGCTCGGACCTGCCTTTCTGGCATGTGGCGTTCGCGGCCGGCTCAAGGGTGATCCCTACGGCGCGCAGTCATTTCAGGATATCAGCCAAATCCAGAACTTCATCGCCACCCAGGGGCTGACTGCCTTCTTCGACTTCCCGTGGGTGCCTTTGTTTGTCGCACTGATCTGGATGCTCCACCCTGTGCTCGGTCTGGTGGCGGTCTCGTCTGCTGTTGTCCTATTCGTACTCAGCATCGCCAACGAGTTTGCCACCCGCAAGGTCAGCGCGGCCGCAAGTAAAGCGCAAATTGAAGCCACCCGATTGGCCGATGCTGCGATCCGCAATGCGGAAGTGGTGCATTCGATGGGTATGCTGCCGGCGATGATCGCCCGTTGGGCGTCGTTGAACATGGCGGTCGTTGACGGACTGCGCCGCGGGGGAGAAATCGGCGGCGGGGTGCTTGCCACGACGAAATTCGTGCGATTTTTCGTGCAGGTCGCGATCCTCGGCGTTGGCGCATGGCTTGTGCTCAAGTCTGAACTGACATCAGGTGGCATGATTGCCGCCTCGATTTTGCTAGGCCGTGCGCTCGCCCCCGTCGAAGTGGCAATGGGCGCCTGGCGAAATTTTATGACGACGCGTTTTGCATATAGCCGCCTTAAGAAGGCAATCGAAGAACATCCACAACCGCTCGAACGCACACGCCTGCCGGCGCCAACCGGCCGCATCGCCGTTGATCAAGTCACTTTTGTCGCTCCGAACACCGATACTTTGATCCTCAACAAGGTTTCTTTCTCAGTCGAACCCGGAGAGGCCTTGGCCATCATCGGTCCATCGGGTGCGGGAAAAAGCACTTTGTGCCGCCTCCTCGTGGGGCTTGCTGTCCCGAATGTTGGCGAGGTGCGGCTCGATGGTTCGCAGGTGCACCATTGGGAGCCGACGCAAATTGGCACCCACATCGGCTACTTGCCGCAGGACGTCGAACTATTTACCGGTTCGGTGCGCGACAATATTGCGAGGATGACCACAAAAGCAACCGATGAAGAAATCCTGACCGCGGCAACGCTTGCGCACGCCCATGACATAATCCAACATCTCCCGCAGGGCTACGACACCCAAATCGGCGATCGAGGCGTGCGGCTGTCGGGCGGACAGCGCCAACGCGTAGGGTTGGCGCGAGCCGTCTTTGGCACGCCGCAAATGATTATTCTCGACGAGCCCAATGCCAACCTCGATCAAGCAGGAGAAGCAGCGCTTTCCGAGGCAATTTTTAGCCTCAAGAAACGCGGCGCAGCGCTCGTTATCGTCGGCCACAGGCCATCCACACTCGCGCAAGCTGACAAGGTTCTGGTGCTAAAAGAGGGTTTTGTGGCGATGTATGGGCCACGCGATGAAGTGCTTGGTGCGATGCGACACCCAACGCCGCAACAAGACGAGGCTCGCAAAGAGGCTACTCCGTTGTTTCAAAAAGTCACCCCACGCCCGGCGGCACCGACACGAGCGCTTGCCAATGGCTCCATCGCAATTCGGCCAAAAGAAGCCGCCCAGATCACCGGCATCTGCCGCAGTAATTTATTTCGTGCAATCCGTGCGGGTGAGCTCCCTGCCCGCAAGTATGGTCGCTGCACCCTCATCTTGGTGCACGATTTATGGACATGGCTGGAGCGGCTTCCAGAAATGGCCGATCGCAGGGCGAGTCTTATGAGCATGAACGGCGGGACGCAGACTAGTCATTCGGGCGCATGAATGGGTGTTGGGCCGTTTTGGATCTGGTTGTAGCGGGTAACGTAAAATGGTCGGGCATGAAGTCATTCTGAAGTCGGCGGGCGAAAGTATAGAGGTTCTCGTCCCGAACGCCGGAAGGCATCACCAGCTTTCCCTGAAGAAGAGCATCCAGAGCCCCAATCGAATTGGATTCCTCATCGTCGCTGCTTTCGCGGCAACGTTTGTGGTTTGGGGCATTTTAACCCCGCTCGCCGGCGGGGCCATGGCCCCTGGTGCGCTCGCTCCCGTCCAGGGAAAGAAAGTCGTTCAACACCTCGAGGATGGTATTATCGCCGAACTCCGGGTGCATGACGGCGACATCGTGGAGGCCGGCCAGCCTTTGGTCGTGCTCGAAGATGTGCAAGCGCGCGCCAATCACGATGCGTTGCAACAGCAACTGTGGTCACTGCTTGCCAAACAGGCACGACTTCAGGCGGAAAGCGAAGGCCGCAGCGAGATAACATGGCCATCCGCGTTACAACTGACCAATCCAAACATCGCCACCGTCACTAACGCACAACGGATGGTGTTTGAAACGCGAGCCGCCGAGCTGATAGCTAAAAAAAACATTCTGCGTCAGCGCATCGATCAGCTATCTGAACAGGTCAACGGAATCGAAGCGCAGGTGGCAAGCGCATCGGGTCAGCTCGAATTAATAGACGAAGAGCTGCAGGGCAAAGAAACACTTTTAAAACAAGGATTGATGCCGAAGCCGGAGTACTTGCGGCTCAAACGCACGAAAGTCGAAATAGAAGGCAAGCGCGGCGAATATCTCGCACAAACCGCCAAGACCCGTCAGCAGATCGGCGAAACTCGACTGCAGATCGTGAATACCGACGCTGAGCGGGCGACCCAGATTGCCACCGAATCGGACAGCGTTCGTGTCGATCTTACTAATACCATGGAGAAGCTACGCGGCAGCGAAGATGTCCTCAAACGAACTTTGGTGACTGCACCCATTAGCGGTACGGTCGTCAATTCAAACTTCAAAACGGTTGGCGGCGTGGTGGAAAGGGGCCGGCCGATCCTTGAGATCGTTCCGTCCGATGATGCTTTGGTCATCGAAGCACACATTACTCCGCTTGATGTCAAGGCGGTGCATCATGGATTGAATGCGCAAATCCATTTTACGGCGTATTCAAGCCGCTCGACGCCGAGAGTTCCTGGGACAGTTCAATCTGTGTCGGCAGATCGACTTATCGATAGCAACACGCATCAACCTTTCTATCTGGTCAAGGTCAACGTCGATCGTGACGCGATGAGCCGTTTGGCCCCAAATGTGAAACTCATCCCTGGGATGCCCGCCGACGTCTTGATCATCACCGAGCATCGCACGATGTTTGACTACTTGTTTCAGCCGTTCCTTGAAGCCTTCAGGCGCAGCTTCCACGAGGTCTGACAGAGCTACCGATGCAACGGGGTCTTGTGCTCACCCTCTTGGCTCGATTACTCGGATTTTTCTATCGGCAGCGCGACCCGATACGGCGGCGTCCGATCGGGTGTCAGAGCGTTTCAGAGGGCTGGGTCGCCGCCGGCTACCCTACGCGAGGGACGCGGCATTAGTCAGAGGACGGCGCCGGCTATAGATGATGTTAGCGGGCATCATTGCCGCGCGAGTCTTGGCTGGTGCAGATGGTGCGATATGCGGTCGCCGCCACTGAATTCGGACCACCATCGACAACGTACGCCTCATTCTCTTTCACAAGATATAGGAACGGCCTCTCACCAGTGTCTTCACCCGAGGTTTTTTTTCCCTTTACGCGGCCACAAATGGTATCGATGGGCTGCCCGAATGTATTTTTTCTGATGGCCCGGTTCATATCGTTGAATTCGGCGGATGCCGGATTCTCCATTTTTGCCGCGATTGTGGTTTTTGCTTTTTTCAGAATGGAATCGGATGTGTCCGAAGGCTGACTCACTGGAACCACAGGCATCGTTGCCGTCGGCGGTTTTGTTTTTTCTTCGGTTAAACTAACCTGTTTGCCCAGCTCAGCCGATAGTGGTCTCGCCGTCGTCGTCGCTGGTGTCAGCTTCGCTTTCGCTGTCGTTGAATTGGGTCTTATTGCCGGCTTTGCTTTGGCTATCGTTGAATTGGGCTTTGTTGCCGGCATTGCTTTGGCTATCGTTGAATTGGGCTTTGTTGCCGGCTTCACTTTTGTTGTCACGGAATTGGTCTTCAATGGCGCTGGCGTGAGCTCAATCGGCCGAACAACTGCGGTTCGCTCAAAACAACCGCTTGTCGTGCAACCGTCCAACATGGCCTGCCGCGGTATAGGGCAGCTGCACCCGATCAAGGTGACAAACAGAGGGCCAATGAGAAGCGCTCTCATGCAATTCGCTGCTCTGAGGCAAAGTTCCGCTCGTTTTTTCGCAACTAAGCTGTAAATGATGAGCGACGTCTGCCGTGGGCAAGCGGATACCGTCGTCAGGAGTTACTCGAAGGATGGTTAATTTGGCGTCCGCGCTTCTGACAGACCCCTCTTGGTACCAATATATTGATACCGGCGGGGACTTATGGACGTTCTATCGAAAACAGGAGCTGGCAACCTTCCTGAAGAGCAAATTTGCTCCTTGGAATACGACCAAGAATGCAAAGGCAGCCAAGCCACTACTGAGAAGCAAATAACCGCCACCCAGATAACCGGCGACCAGGCCGCCAAACACAACGGCAATCAGCGCGATTAGCGCCTCGGCAAGAAACACTACAAGCCGTTCCAGTCCTTCAACTCGCCTTTCGAGCACGGCCGACCTGCTTGCAGCCTCATGACGATACTGCCCGACCATGAGGCCATGCTGGTCAACCAACTTTTCAGCCAGATCAATGCGGCTTTCCAGATTCGGGATCCCGCCGGCCTTACGAGTACCGACTTGCCGCTCGGGGAAAACCAGGCGCCCACCTAGATCATTAGTGGTCATGTGACGGCCCCATGTGACGAACAGCGTTCACTAACAGGAGGCGGTTTCTGGCCGATTAATAGATGCAGCCTCTCGCTGAGATTAGTTTGGATGGAAGTTAGATAAAGGGCTTCAATTTCTTTCTTCCAATAGTAATTAGGTGTGTATTGGGAACTCTATAACCACAGTGCGGCCATCATTTGCCGGGATCATTTTAGCGTTTAATCGAATGCCCATTGTGGCGATGGGGGCTCGAATGACGCAAGAGTTTTTGGATGGAATGCTCGTCGTAATGCTACCGTCTATGTTTACAGTCGCTTGGATGGTCTGGCGAACAGCTCCTTAATTGGCTCACATTTCTGACCTGGCCTTTCGCAATTCTTCAGATTGCCAGCTCTACTAATTTGACGAGCCCATATCCCAAGAGACACATCCAAGCAGCGGTGAGCCCTATGCCGAAAGCGATCACTGCGGTAGGCCAAAATCGACGAAAGAACGGCTCGCGAGCGGCCTCCGCATGCGCCTCCGCCGTAGGCGAAACTTCGTAGGTGATTTCACTCATCGTCTTTTCCTACACGCCCCCAGCCAGCACAAAATGCCTCGGATGAGTGACGGGTTTTAAACGGCAGGTTTGCAATACAGTGACGGCCTCATAGAAATGCGTCGGTTCGGCCCAATTGTGAAGGCGGCCCCAACCGCAGCGTTTGTGGCGTGCGCTCGATTGATAGCCGCCTTCAAGCGGAGACCAGCCCCCCGCTAAGAGGTAGCAATATGCCAACGTCACCGCGATTACTATGACGCGCCTGCAACAGTGGAAATCGAAATGATGCCGCTTGTGTCAAATGACATAGGACATAGCGCTGTCCCAGGGGCTTGAAGGTAAGTATCTCCCGATCGCCGGTACAACCTTACCAAATCTTAAGATCGGTCTTCGAAGATGACAGCGGCAACACCCGGGGCGCAGTGCGCCACACGCAACCCCGCGCCTTGGGGACGGGGCCGGGGGCCGCGACGGCGGAAGTAACCGCGCGGCCCTTTTATTTCGCCGCCCACTTTCGGTGACAGAGCCGATGGCCGCAGGGCCTCGTAGTTCGTGACAGTAGGGCTGGGCTCCCTCCCCGCTTTGGGCGGCCTCGGGTCGAGCAGGCGCGCCACAACTGCTGCGAATGAAGCGGGGCCTAACTCTCCGGTTTGCGGGACCCCTAGGCACGTCAGAGCAGACCCAACGCACCGGGACACTTGGCAAACAGGATTTATTGTGACCTGCGTCACAGTAAGGCAATATGCGTCAGGCGATCCTCGGTTCGTGGCGTACGCGTCGTGGGGGGTCATATGTCAGAATTACAGTCGGAGCGGCCTGACCAGAACCCAATCTGGCCGGCAGCAATAATCACGTTCGGACTCAGTCTCACCGCGGCTTGGGTGATCCTGATCGGATACGGGTTAATCAGGTTGTTGGAGCGCGCGATTTAGATTGCAGGCCGCTCAACCGATCACAAATCTCGTTCGCGGACGTCCGCTCGCCACGCCAACCAAGCTACCGTGAACATTGACGGCATCATCGCTAATAGAAATCCATCCAAAAAATCCGGCGTCATCGATTGCTCCATCGCCACAATGGGCAGATTCGATTTCATCAAATACCTGATGATCGTAACAAAAGTGTTTTAATGGTGACAGAATTTTCTATTTCAACACCTTGTCGTTGTGCAGTGCGCTAACGCATCAAGTCATCTATTGGCCTGTTTGTTACTATGTTTCACGCTCAAAAGGCCAAATTCGTTTAAGCGGCTTGTTCAACAGCCGTACCCGCAAACTGTCGCCGAATAATAATGCCCGCTGGGCATTCGCATGATTTGGGTTCGTTTTGCCAAAACAGTGCACTTCAGGATCTGTTTTGGCACCGCTGTAGTTCGCTTTGCGCAACCACCCTATGGCACTTCGATGCCTCAGAGCGGGCGCCGTCCACAGATCATAAGCGCATAATAATCCGTTGCAGATATGAGAGTTTTTGCAAAATCAGCTAGACTGAAGTGCGACCGTACCCAAAATGAGGTCAGCCGCTCTTTCGGCAATCATGACCACCGGAGCATTGATGTTGCCGCCGACGAGGTCGGGGAATACCGAGGCATCGACGACGCGCAATCCCTCGACGCCGTGAACACGCATCTCGGAATCGACCACGGTGCCAAGATCGTCTGCCGGTCCCATGCGGCAGGTGCCGCACGGATGGTGTGCTGTCACCGCAGTCTTCTGCACGTAAGCTTGGAGCTCGTTTTGCGTCGTCACTGCGGCGCCTGGGCCTATCTCGCGAGCAACATACGGCTCGAGACGCGGAAGTTGCGCCAGTTCGCGAAAAATACGGATCCCGGCGGAGAGCTTGCGCCAGTCTACGTCGATGGACAACAACGCCTGGCGGATTTTCGGATGCGCCAAAGGACTCGCCGACGCGAGCGTGATGGAGCCGCGGCTCTCCGGACGTAACAACACGATGCGACAGGCAAAGCTGTCGGCAAATGGTTGGCTGAATGGCGGCAAGTAAGGCTTAGCCGCCAGCGAGCCGGCGATAAACAAAAGCTGGATGTCCGGTATCGGCTCGTATGGCGTGGTCTTAACAAAGCCGGTGATACCGCCTGGCAGCTCGGTGGCAAAACCTTTACCGCGGAGCAGACCCTGCCCCAATGCCACCAGCAGCCGATCGGCCCGCATTTGATGCAAGAACGGGCTTTCGTCGCGGCGGCCATATATGAGAAGCGCGGCAACGTGGTCCTGCAGGTTCTTGCCGACGCCGGGCAGCGCCGCCTTCACCGCGATGTTGTACGGAGATAGTTCGGCGGGGTCTCCGATGCCGGAGAGCATCAACAGCTGCGGTGAATTGATCGCGCCGCCCGAGAGGATGACCTCCCGCGCGGCCGCCACGAAACAGCACTCGCCATTGTGAATGTATTCGACGCCGACCGCACGCGTGCCCTCTATAGAGATGCGGGTGACTGGGCTGGTGACTCGCACAATCAGGTTTTCGCGCGACAACACCGGATGAAGATAAGCTGTTGCGGCACTCTCTCGCCGGCCATCGCGGATAGTCATTTGCATCCGTGCAAAGCCATCCTGCTCCATGCCGTTGTAATCGTCATTGAGCGCATAGCCCATATCCTGCGCACTTGCGAGGTAGGCCTCGACCAATGGATCCTGATAGCGCGCCTTACGCGTGGCCAGAGGGCCGTTACCGCCGCGATATTGGCTGGCCCCTCCTTCCCAACTCTCCTGTTTACGAAAGTAAGGCAACACCTTCTCGTAGGACCAGTCCGGCAGGCCGCGCGACGCCCAACGTTCGTAGTCGGCGCGATTGCCTCGCACATAAGCCATGGCATTGATCG
>DATIWJ010000011.1:0-180433 GCA_035519415.1 Pseudolabrys sp. | reverse complement strand
TCAGCCGCCTCGGCCAAAAGCGTATCCGAGGCCTCGCCATAGACCGTCTCGCGGCCGATCTCGAGCAGAACCGGAATCGACAGCGGCGAGACATGGTCGAGCGCTTTATGAACGATTCGCCCCCTGATGCGCGAGAGCATTTCACCGAGGCGCTTGATGTCGAGGAGACCTGTTGCCGCATCGGCACGCGCGGCACGCAAAAGGATGTGGTCCGGCTGATGCTTGCGCAGCACGTCATAGACGAGGTCGGTGGAGATCGTGAGCTGGCGGCGCGATTTTTCCTCGCCGGGGAAGCGCTTCTCGATCAGTCCGGCGATGATGGCGCAACTGCGAAACGTGCGCTTCATCAGCGCCGATTCCGCGAGCCACTCTTCCAGATCGTCGCCGAGCATGTCTTCATCGAACAGCTGGGCGAGCGATAAATCGCCGCGCGCGATACGCAAGGCGACATCACCAAGCCCCCAAACCGCCAATGCATACTCGTTGGCGACAAAGCCGAGCGGCCGCAGGCGCGCCCGTTCGAGGCGCCGGGTCAGCAGCATGCCGAGCGTCTGATGGGCCAGGCGGCCCTCGAATGGATAGCAAACGAGATAGTACTTGGCGGCGCGCGGGAAAGTTTCGACCAACAGATCGCCAGCCTTCGGCAGCATCGAGCGCCATTGCTGGATTTCCAGCCACTCGCGCACCTGGTCCGGAAGCGCGCGCCAGGCATCGGGCTTTGCCAGCAGCGCGCGCACACGCGCCGCGAGGTAAGTCGAGAGCGGAAATTTCCCGCCCTCGTAAGCCGGCACCTTGGGATCGGTAGCGTCCGAGCGCGAGACGTAAACTTCGTCTTCGACCAATGCTTCGTATTTCAGAATCTCGCCGGCAAACACAAACGTATCGCCAACTCTCAACGTCTCAATAAAATATTCCTCAACCTCGCCGAGCAGCCGTCCGCCGCGCGGAACAACGGCCCCGCTGCGGCGCGAGCGCACCAGCCGCACCTTGATCATGTCGGCCTCGACGATGGTGCCGACATTCATGCGGTAGCGCTGCGCCACGCGCGGATGCGTGATGCGCCAGCGCCCATCTTTGCCAAGCCTGATCTTGGCGAAGCGCTCATAGGCTTTCAGTGCGTAGCCGCCGGTGGCAACGAAATCGACGGCTGCATCGAAATCAGCGCGCGTGAGGGTGGCATAAGGCGCGGCGGTACGAACTTCGGCATAGAGCTCGTCGGCCATGAAGGGCGCGCCGCAGGCACGGCCCAGAATGTGCTGCGCCAGCACGTCGAGCGTGCCGGTGCGCAGCGGCGGCGTGTCCTGGGCATTTTCGGCCACCGCATCGATCGCGGCCCGGCACTCGAGCACTTCGAACCGATTGGCCGGCACCAGCACCGCGTCGGACGGCTCGTCGAGCCTATGGTTGGAACGCCCTATCCGCTGCAATAGCCGCGAACAACCTTTCGGGGCGCCGACATTGATCACGAGGTCGACATCGCCCCAATCCACGCCAAGATCCAGCGAAGACGTGCACACCACCGCGCGCAACTTGCCCGCCGCCATGGCATCTTCAACGCGACGCCGTTGCGCCACATCGAGCGAGCCATGGTGCAAGGCGATGGCCAGATTGTCGTCATTTGCCCGCCAGAGCTCCTGAAAGAGAAATTCCGCCTGACTGCGCGTGTTGACGAACACCAGCGTGGTCTTGTGCGTCTTGATGTGCGCGTAGATTTCGCCGAGCGCATGGCGCGCCGAGTGGCCGGCCCAGGGCAGATGCTCTTCGGTATCGAGCATTGTGACGATCGGCTGCGCCCCGGCCTGCGCCACCACCAGATCGGCGCGCGCTTTTGCGTGCGGCGGTTGCGGCACCAAAAAGCCGCACAGCTCGTCAGGCTCGGCGACGGTCGCGGAAAGACCGATGGTGGTGAGGTGCGGCGCCAGCGCAAACAAGCGCGCAAGACCGAGCGACAGCAAGTCGCCGCGCTTGGAGGTCACCAGCGAATGCACTTCGTCAAGAATGACGCGCTTGAGCGTGCCAAACATATAAGGCGCATCGGCGCTTGCCAGCAGCAGCGCCAGCTGCTCAGGCGTCGTGAGCATAATATCGGGCGGATCGCGCCGCTGGCGCTGGCGTTTGGAGGCGGGCGTATCGCCGGTGCGCGTTTCTATTCGCACCGGCAGCCCCATCTCCTGCACCGGGATTTCCAGGTTGCGCGCAATGTCGACGGCAAGCGCTTTCAAGGGCGAAATGTAAAGCGTGTGCAGACCCTGCGAACGCACCAGCGCACGCCCCGCCGATTTTAAATTCCGCGGACGAATGCCTCGCTCGCTCAACTCCACCAGCGTCGGCAGAAACCCCGCTAGGGTTTTGCCGCCGCCGGTGGGCGCGATGAGCAAGGTCGAGCGGCCGGCTTTGGCCTTGGCCAGCAGCTCAAGCTGATGCGCGCGCGGTTGCCAATCGCGGCTGGCAAACCAGCGCGCGAAGATGTCCGGTAACTGCGGCGTGCTGTCGAAGAGATCGCGCGCGGGTTCCATTGGCTTAATTTTGTTTGCGCATGATCTTACCCGAAGGCTGATTCTCACTTTTCGGGATCATGCGCCACCGGCCACCACGATCAACCCGGGAACTGGAACACTTTTTTCGGTGCGCGCAGAAGCAAAATCGAGGCGGATCGCCTTTAATCCGGCGGCGGCCAAAGCGGCCCGGATGTGCGCTTCACCGTGAGCATAACGCAGGGTGTCACGCAGCAAGACACCGTCGCCCTGGTGCGTCTCGACACTGAAGGCAAGCTGGCCCGGCGATGCCAGCACCTGCGCAACCGCTTGAAGCACCGGGGCGAGGTCGTCGAGATACATGAATACGTCGCCGGCGAGCACGAGATGGTAGCGCGCCTTGATTTTCGCCTCGGCGGAAAGGAAAGCCAGCGCGTCGCTTTCAATCAGCCGATCGTAGAGGCCTTTTGCACGCGCCTGTGCGAGCATGGCGGGCGACAGGTCGACGCCCACCATCCAGTCGCTGAACGGGCGGAACGGCAAGGCGGCAAGCCCCGTGCCGCAGCCGAGATCCAGCAGCGAGCCGAATTTCATTCGCCGTCCGGCATGCGCTGATTCAACAGCGCGGAACAGGAGCTCAGGCGCGCGGTAATTGAGGCCCTCCGTCACCGCCCGGTCGAAACCTGCTGCATAGCCGTCAAAGAGCGCGCGTACGTAACCTTCCGGCATGGCGCCGACAGGCTGAGCGCCCAGACGAACAAGATGCAGGGCGGCGCCGTGCCGATCCTGCGGGTCGGCGTCCCGCGCCTGCTCGAAAGCCGCAATAGCGGCACCGCGATCCCCAAGTTTTTCACGTAGCTCGCCAAGCATGAACCAGGCGGAGGCATAGGCCGGCGCCAGCTCGAGCGCCTGCGACAGCAAATCGGCGGCGCCTTGAAGATCGCCTTTGGATTCACGATCGCGCGCCCATTCAAGGCGGCGGTCGGCGATCAGATTGCCTGACGACAGATGGATCGGCTGCGGCTGCAAGTTTGAAATCCCGGTTCTTGCTGCTGCAATTTTAGGGCATATCTGAAGCCCGCGCGCGTGCTAGCATTGCCGCCCTGGAGAGGACACATCACGCATGAGCAACGAGACCGTGACCAAGGTTTTCGGTGGTTCGCCGCTGGCCGTGCTGGCGCGCCTCGTTCTGTTATCGGTCCTGGTGGGCGTGATCCTCTCGGCGCTCGGCCTCGATCCATTCGACATCATCCATAGCGTCGAGCGGCTGATCCGCTCGATCTGGAATATGGGCTGGGACGCCGTGCGCTGGGTGTGGCGCTATTTTCTGCTCGGCGCAGTCATCGTGATTCCGATCTGGCTTCTGATGCGCGTGTTCAACGCGCCGCGCGGACGCTAGGTCTTGTCCCGGGCGCAGCGCAGCGCAAAGCGATGCGCTGCAGACCCGGGACCGTTACAAAAACGGAATCTGCTAAGACCCCGGATCTGCGGCGCACCACTCGCGCTTCGCGCTCGCACTGCACCGCGTCCGGGGAACAGGACCGTCTAACCTGGCCAGCTTTCGGCGGTGATCGTGGCCGCATCGCTGCCGACCATGGACGCCAGCGAGTTGCGGTGACCACGCTTGATCGCCGCGGTGAGATCGGCCTTGATCTCCGCCACCACGCCGATCCCGCGATAAATCAACCCGGTGTAGAGTTGCAACAGCGTGGCGCCCGCCTTGATCTTGGCGATCGCGGTCGCGCCGGAGTCGATGCCGCCCACGCCGATCAGCGGAAACGCGCCTTCGGCGCGTACAAACGTTTCCGCCAGCATCCGCGTTGCAAGCTTGAACAGCGGCCGGCCGGAGAGCCCGCCCTGCTCACGCGCTCTGTCGCGCTCGCGCAGCGAGCCGGGCCGCGAGATGGTGGTGTTGCCGACGATCATGCCGTCGATGCGATGCTTGCGGGCAACGCCGACCACGTCATCGAGATCGGGCAGCGTGAGATCGGGCGCGATCTTGACAAGTATCGGCGTCAGGCCCGCGCGTGGACGAATTTTTTCGCGCGCGGCGATGACGCGGGCGAGCAGATCGTCCAGCGCCTTCCCTTGCTGCAAATCGCGCAGACCGGGCGTGTTCGGCGAAGAGATGTTGACAGTGAAATAACTGGCGACGGTGGAGAAGGTTTCGATCAGCCGGGCGTAGTCCTCGGCCCGGTCCATCGAATCGCGGTTAGCACCGATATTGACTCCCACCACTCCGCCAGCGTTGCGGCGCGCAGCGAGCCGCAGATGAGCTGCGGCAGCGCCATCGTTGTTAAAGCCGAGCCGGTTGATCACGCCCTGGTCGGCGTCGAGTCGAAACAGACGCGGCTTTGGATTGCCGGCTTGCGAACGCGGGGTGATGGTGCCGACTTCAACGAACCCGAAGCCCAAACGCAGCAGCGCGTCCGGCACCTGCGCATTTTTGTCGAACCCGGCGGCAAGACCGACCGGATTCGGGAATTTGAGTCCGAAGGCGCGCACCGCCAATTCGTCACCGTCGGGTGACGCCTTGACCACCGGCATGTAGCGCAATGCCTTGATCGCGAGCGCGTGCGCGTCCTCGGGATCGAGGGCGCGCAACAAGGGGCGCGACAGGCGGTCAAAAAAGCCGATCACCGTGCGGGACTCCGAATTCGCATGGCGTTCGACCCTATCGGTCCCGGCAAGGCTTATTCAAGGCGGACGCAAAGGAAACTATTGCCGGAGGGGGGCGACTCAAGGCTATAATTCCTATTCGTCGGTCCTTCAGTTGCAGATGGTGCTCGCGTTCCCCATGGCTATGCTAACCCACAGTCAGATCTGGACCGCCATTGACCGGCTGGCCGCGCGCGCAAAACTGACGCCATCGGGTCTGGCGAAGAAGGCGGGGCTCGACCCGACCACGTTCAACAAATCCAAGCGCATCACAGCGGAAGGGCGGCCGCGCTGGCCATCGACGGAATCGGTCGCCAAGGCGCTACAGGCGACAAACACCAAGTTCGATACCTTCGTGACCCTGATCACCGATGGCGGCAAGTCGGCAATGCACAACGTGCCGCTGATCGGCTTCGCGCAGGCCGGCGGCGGCGGGTTTTTCGACGATGGCGGTTTTCCCGTCGGCAAAGGTTGGGAAGAGATTGCCTTTCCCTCGGTCAGTGACGAACACGCCTACGCACTGGAAATTTCCGGCGATTCGATGAAGCCGGCCTACCGCAACGGCGATGTTATCATCGTTTCGCCAGGCGCGACGGTACGAAAGGGTGATCGGGTCGTCGTGAAGACGAAAGACGGCGAGGTCATGGTCAAGGAACTCAAACGCAAGACTGCGAAATCAGTCGAACTCAAGTCGCTCAATGCCGAGCACCGCGATCGCACGCTGTCGGCGTCCGATGTCGTTTGGGTCGCCCGCATCGTCTGGGCGAGCCAGTAACGAATACCACCCGCTCATTCCCGCGTCCCCCACGCCCGCTCAGTCCCGCATCCCCACTACCGCTCATTCCCGCGCAAGCGGGAATCCCGTTGTTAAGTTTCGAGGATGAGAGGGCGGGCCTGGACGCCCGCTTTCGCGAGGGTGAGCGGAAATAGTATTTCCGCACCTCACCTTTAAATTCTAAGCGCTGCGCGCCAGCGCCCCGTCGATCATATCGATGGTGTTCTGCAAGCCGTAGACCGCCACAAATGAACCGAAGCGCGGGCCTTTTTCCTGGCCGAGCAGCACCTGGTAAAGCAGGTTGAACCAGTCGAGCGAGACGCCGGGCTTGCCGTCCTTGGCCTTCTTTTTCTGGTCAAGGAACGGATCGCGGCGGCCGACTTCGTAGACCACGTTCTGAATGTCCTCGGCGCTGGCATCCGGCTTTAACTGAGAGAGCGCGTCGCGCAGATCGAGCAACGCCGCACGTTCGGTATCAGTTGGCTCGCGGAATTTCTTCTCCGGCAAAACAAAGTCGCGAAAATAATGGATGGCATATCCGACAAGCTCGTTAAGCTTGGGATGTGTCTTGGGCGTCACCCCCGGCCGGTAGCGGCCAATGAAGCCCCACAACGTGTCGGCGTTCTCGGCATTCGACGACGACACCAGCGTGAGCAACATGGCGAATGAGACGGGCATGTCGATCTTCGGCGGCTTGCCGGAATGAATATGCCAGACCGGATTCGACAGCTGCTGGCGCGCGTCTTGCCGTCCAAAGCCGTCGAGAAACTGATAGTACTCGTCGACGTGGCGCGGAATGACATCGAAATAAAGTCGCTTGGCAGCTTTCGGCTCGCGATACATGAATACCGACAGACTCTCGGGGCTGGCGTAGCGCAACCATTCCTCGATCGTCAGCCCATTGCCCTTCGACTTGGAAATCTTCTGGCCCTTCTCGTCGAGGAACAGCTCGTAATTAAATCCCTCCGGCGGAGTGCCGCCGAGGGCGCGGCAGATTTCGCCCGAGAGCTTTACAGAATCGATCAGGTCCTTGCCGGCCATTTCGTAGTCGACGCCGAGCGCAACCCAGCGCATGGCCCAGTCGGGCTTCCATTGCAGCTTGCAGCGGCCACCGGTCACCGGTGTCACCACCGGCGCTTTGGTATCGGGGTCTTCGTAGGTGATGGTCCCGGCTTTGGCGTCATGCGCGATGATCGGCACTTGCAATACGACACCGCTCTTCGGCGATATTGGCAGGAACGGAGAATAAGTCGCGGCCCGCTCGTCACGCAGCGAAGGCAACATGATCGCCATCACTTCGTCGAAACGTGCCAGCACTTTGAGCAGGGCCTGGTCGAAGCGGCCCGACTTGTAGCATTCGGTCGATGAGAGGAATTCGTACTCGAAGCCGAAGTGATCCAGGAAAGCGCGCAGGCGCGCGTTGTTGTGTTCGCCGAAGCTCGGGTGGGTGCCAAACGGATCCGGCACCCTGGTCAATGGCTTGCCGAGATGGTGTTCCAGCATCTCTTTGTTCGGCACATTGTCAGGCACTTTGCGCAGGCCATCCATGTCGTCGGAAAAAGCGATCAGCCGCGTCTTCACCTTGTCATTGGTCAGAACACGAAAGGCGTGGCGCACCATGGTCGTGCGCGCAACCTCGCCGAACGTGCCGATATGCGGCAGGCCGGACGGACCGTAGCCGGTCTCGAAGATCACTTCGTCTTTCGGATGTTTCTTGAGCCGCGTGACAATCTTGCGCGCCTCCTCGAACGGCCAGGCATTCGATTGCTCGGCGAGCTGGCGCAAGGAGGCAGCGGTATCGGCAACAGACATCATGGTCTCCGGGCCGCGGACACTAGGAATGCCGCAGCCTTGCGTCAAATGCGCCGTTCAAAATGGACTGACGGGAAAATAGCGCAGCCAGAGGTCGGTAAAGCGTCCCTTTTCCCACAGCCGGAACAGCGCCCAGTTGAACGCCTGCCGCAACAGGTCATTGCCGCGTCTCACCGCGATGCCGACGCCTTCGCCGAAGAACCGGCTTTCCAGGTAAGGCCCGCCCTTGAACATGCAACAGTTCATCGAGTCGGTTCCATTGAGCCAAAAGGCAAGCGAAACACCGTCACCAAAAAGCAGATCGACCTCTCCCCGCTTCAGCGCGAAGCGAGCCGCATCGGCATCGGGATAAGGATGCAATTCGGCCTCGGTAAAAAGCGTCTTGAGAAAAGCCTCGTGCGCGGTGCCACCGACAACTGCGATCTTTTTTCCTTCGAGCGCTTCCGGGCGGATGTCGTCAATCGTGCTGTCGCGGCGCGCGACAAACCGCGCCGGCGTCCGGTAATACGGATCGCTAAAATCGACGCGCGCTCGCATGTCCGGAGTCGCGGCGATCGAGGCGATAACGGCATCACCATTGTTGCTATTGAGCGCTGCAATCAAAGTGTCGAACCGGCGCATCTGCACCGTGCAGGCAACTTTGATTTCCTCGCAGATCATGCGCGCCAGATCGACATTGAAGCCGGCGGGCGCGCCATCCGGCCCGGCATAATTGAAGGGCGGATAGTCGGTTTCCGTAAGGAAACGGATGATGCTGATGCGCGAAAGATCCGGCCGTTCCGGCCGCCGGCGCGGATCCCAGAAACCGGGCACTGCCATCGGGTCTGCGGTAGCCGCCGCCGCGCCGGGCGGCACCGAGCCGGCAGCCGGGGGCGACCCGGGCGCCCGCCTTGTTGCCTGCGCGTGCGCCGGCGATGCCGCCAGCATCGCAACAAGCGCGCACGCAAGACCGGCACGCCAGCACATACTCGAATGCAACCTCATCCGCCGGCCTTTCACCGTGAATCGCGGCGACCATAGCATCGCCATGGCGGCGGGCCAGCCATAATCATCGACATCACGCAGAGTCGCTTGCTGCCATCAAGCGCCGGTCAGGTGCTTCTCGATCTCGTGCACCGGCATTTTGACAAAGTCCTTATGCACTTCTACACGCACCGCGCTTTTCAGCGCGTGAGAATAAGCCGGCCGGATCATTCCGAGAGCGCGTGGCGAAGCCACAACGATCATTGATTTGGTCTTGCCCGCGGTGACGGCGGCGTCGAGACGCTGGGCGAGATGCGCCAGAAACGCCTGCTCGGCTTGATTGTGCCAGTCGGTCTGCTCGTATGCGCTGCGATTGCGGCCAACCGAACTGTTGGTGCGGCCAGGTACAGCAGTGCCGAGCAAGTGGGTCGGCAAATCCTTTTGTTCGAAGACCTCGATGGTCTTGAGATTGGGAAATTTCGCATCGCCGGCGTTCTCAAGCACAAGCGCCTTGGCACCATCGCAAACGACCACCCATTCCCCGTGACGTATCAGCAATTCGGACATGAACCGGCCTCCTCAATTTAACGCAACATATATCTAGCGCGACGCGGGAGCGCGCGATTTGTCCTGGATCAAACGTCATTACCCGCGCATTTCGTTGCGAAAGCAGCGCTCAGTTCGTGCCGTCGAGCAACCGGCGAGCGATCACCTGAGCCTGGATCTCTGCCGCGCCCTCGAAAATATTGAGAATGCGGGCATCGCACAGAATGCGGGAGACTGGAAATTCCAGCGCAAAACCATTGCCACCGTGCACCTGTACGGCATTGTCCGCGGCGGCCCAGGCGACCCGCGCCGCCAGCAATTTGGCCATTCCTGCCTCCAGATCGCAGCGGCGTCCGGAATCCTTCTCCCGCGCGGCATAATAAGTGAGCTGACGCGCGATCATGATTTCCACGGCCATCATCACAATCTTGTCGGCGACTCGCGGGAACCCGACGATCGGGCCGCCGAACTGCACACGGTTTTGCGCATAGACAAGCGCTTGCTCCATGGCAGCCTGTGCGACCCCGATGGCACGCGCGGCCGTCTGGATACGGGCGGATTCGAACGTCTGCATCAGTTGTTTGAACCCAAGCCCCTCCACGCCACCGAGCAGATTCTCCGCTTTGACTTCAAAGCCGTCGAAGGCGATCTCGTATTCCTTCATGCCGCGATAGCCGAGCACTTCGATTTCAGTGCCGCTCATCCCCGGCGCCGGAAATGGATTCTTGTCGTCACCACGCGGCTTTTCGGCAAGCAGCATCGACAGGCCGCGGTGCCCGGCCTCCTTTGGATTGGTGCGCACGAGAAGCGTCATCAGGTCGGCGCGCACCGGATGGGTGATCCATGTCTTGTTGCCATAAACCTTGTAGACTCCACCCTCGCGTACGGCGCGCGTCTTGATCGAAGCAAGATCCGAACCGGTATTCGGCTCGGTGAATACGGCCGTGGGCAGAACTTCGCCGGAGGCGATCTTGGGCAGCCATTTTTGCTTTTGCGCGACGGTGCCGCTCCCGAGGATCAATTCGGCGGCAATTTCCGAGCGCGTACCGAGCGAGCCAACACCAATATAGCCGCGTGAAAGTTCCTCTGACACAACGCACATGGATTCCTTGCCGAGCTCCATGCCGCCGAATTCTTCGGGAATGGTGAGACCGAACACGCCGAGTTCGGACATCTGCGCGATGACATCAAGCGGAACGTAACTGTTGGTGAGATGCCAGCTCTGCGCATGGCCGATCACTTCGCTGTCGGCGAACCTGCGCATTTCCTCCCGGATCGATTCAAGCGTCTCGTCGAGTCCGCACGTTCCGATCGTGGCATTGTGATTTGTCCGTATCAGCTCGATCAGGCGCGCGCGGTGCTCCGTGGTATTGCCGCCAGCGACGAGATTCTCAAGCACCGGATTGAGACGGGCGGTCACCTGCGTCGGCGACAACCCGAGATCAGATGGGCGCACCACTTCGCCCTGGCTCATGGGAATGCCACCGGCGACTTGCGCCAGATATTCGCCAAGCCCAATGCGAACGAGAAGTTCCTCGGCCTCGCCGAGCGTATCGTCAGCGGCCATACGCCTCGCATAGGCGGCCAGTTGGCGCACGGCCTCGACATAAGTGGCGAGCCAGGCCAGCCCATGCGTGGCGCGCTGCTCGCGGTCGACCAGGCGGCCAACCACGTGGCCTTCCACCACCACCCGTTCGCGCACCTTTGCCATGGCATCGACGAGCACGGTGTCGAGGGCCATGCTCGCCTCTTGAGCAAGCTCGATCAGGTCATTGTCCTTGGCGGGTCGGGAAGCGGCGATTGGCATGAGTGTCTCAGCGCTGAACATCCGCGGCGCTGATGACACTACGCGTGCAGTGCACAAAAGCAAAGTGCCAAGGAAATTCAGGGCTTTCGGGCTCTCGCCGCGCCTGGGCTTAATGCAAATTGCTATAAAAATTAACCATTTCCGGCTTACACAACTACCTCTGCGCGGCGCTCCTGCCCCTGGCGAGACCCGGACCAGCTGCATGCGCACAATCGATCTATCGCAACCGCTCAACCGGCTGGCGCGGGCGCTGACCTCCGTTTCGGTGCGCACGCGTATCGTCGTGCTGGCGTTGATCCCGGTTGTAGGATTTCTCGCCAATGGCCTGACCTACGTATCGGGCAAAGCCGACGTGGATGGCGCCTTCCGATCGGTCGGCAACGCCCGTGCCCTCGCCGATGCCAGCCGCGATTTCAAGATCGCCGTCGACAGCATGCGGATCGCAGTCAAGGACTTCGGTGCCTCGCCGCACGGCGCGCTGGTCGACATGTTCGAGCAGTCGCAGAACCAGGCAGACCAAAGTCTCGATACCATCGAAGCGTCGGCGAGCAACATGCGGAACGACGATATCAAGGCTCTCCGTGCAGAACTCGGCGTACTGAAAAAGAACTTCGATGCGCTGGTCACCGAGCAGCGCACACTTGGTTTCAGCGACAGCGAAGGTCTGCGCGGCGGGCTGGTGGAGGCTGGCTACAGGATCGAGCGCGCCCTCAACGAAAACATGACCTGGGTGGCCCAGGCTGACGCCACGAAGCTGATGATGACACTGCTGAACATGCGGCATCATGAGGCGGAATATCGGCTCGCTCCCGCCGAGGTAACACGGCAGCAGTTTCTTGCAGGTTACAAGCAGTTCAACGACATCTACGGCAATATCGACGGCCGGCCGGAGATGAAAGCGAAACTCGAAGACGACGTGAAGCTCTATGTCGACACCTTTATGAACTGGATCGAGGTGAGTGACCGCGCTTATCCGCTGCGTGCCTTGATCGACATCGACAGCCAGAACATGCTGCCCCGGGCGGACGCCGTCATACAATCAGCGAACCAGGCCGCGGAAAAGGCAACGGAGATCCTTGCCGCCTCGCAGAGCTACACGCGCAACGGCATCATCGCCGTCGGCATTGCCATGGTCGCACTTGGTCTCGGCTTTAGCTGGCTGATCGGCCGCAGTATTACACGGCCGCTCAACGGCCTTGCTTCGGTCATGAAACGTCTTGCCGACGGTGATACCAGCGCCCGCATACCGGCCACGCACGCGCGCGACGAGATCGGGGAGATGGCGCGCACCGTGATTGTGTTCCGCGACAACATGATTGAGCGCGATCGCCTCTCGCAAATGCAAGCCGACACGAGCCGCGCGCGCGAGCAACGCAGCGACATGATCGCCTCGACCATCTCGAAATTCAAAGATTCGGTCGAAAGCGCGCTTGGCAAACTGCGTGGAGCGTCGATACACCTCGAAAAGAGCTCGGCGGACCTCAACAAAGCCGCCGACACGGTGTCGTCGGAAGCCAACACGGCCAAAAGCCGCGTAACCGCCGCGTCGGAAAACGTCACGGCCGCCGCCAGCTCGGTAGAGCAACTGGCGGCCTCGATCAGTGAAATCTCCTCACAGGCGGCAAAATCAACCGACGTCGCCGGCCGCGCCGTTTCGGAAGCCCAGCGCACTGTCAAAACCATGAGCGAACTTGGCGGTGCGGCCAATCGCATTGGCGAGGTCGTGGGCCTGATCCAGGCGATCGCGGGGCAAACCAATCTGCTCGCGCTCAACGCGACCATTGAAGCCGCGCGCGCCGGTGAGTCCGGCAAAGGATTCGCCGTGGTTGCGGCGGAGGTGAAGTCACTCGCCGGTCAAACTGCCAAGGCAACCGAAGAAATCGCCGGTCAGATCGGCTCGATCCAGTCTGCCGCGGCCGATGCCTCGCAGGCCATCGAGCAGGTTGACGCCATCATCCGCGAAATGTCATCGATCGCCACAATGGTCGCCGCGACCGTTGACGAACAGAACTCGGCCGTCGCGTCAATCGCGGAAGGGGTCAGTCGCGCTTCCGGCGAGGCCCGCGTCGGAGCGGAAGCAATGAGCCGCGTGGCCGAGGTTACTGCCGATGCCCGCGCCACGGCGTCGGGCGTCAAGGATCTCGCGGATTCGGTCGCGGTCGAAGCTGAAGGCCTGGAAGCACAGGTCCGTCAGTTCCTCAGCAACGTACAGGCGGCATAATTTCGTTCTCTGTGCGAAATGGAGAACGGGCTTGCAAAGCCCGCGGCAATAGACAATTTGAAGGCGTGCCTCGCGGGGAGTTCCCATTGCGCGCTCTTGAGCGATCATTGCGGGTTGCAGCCGAGGCTTTTCGGCATTTTATCGCTGACGACGGCTGGGCAATCGCGAGTCACATCGCATTGTCCACATTGATGGCTCTGTTTCCGTTTCTGATCGTGGTCACCGCGCTCGCCGGGTTTTTCTTCGGCTCGAAGCAACTGGCGGACGAGGCCGCGCGTCTCCTGCTCGACACATGGCCAAAGCAGGTGGCAGCACCGATTGCGACCGACATAACAGGCGTGCTGACGTCGACGCGCGGCGATGTTTTGACTCTCGGCGTGGCCTTCGCCCTCTATTTCGCCTCCAGTGGGGTCGAGAGTCTCCGCATCGGGCTCAACCGCGCCTACAACATGAAGGAGGCGCGCTCCTGGTGGGTGCTCCGGATTGAGTCGATCGTCTATGTGCTGGTGGGCGCAGTGGCGATTTTGGCGTTTTCATTTCTGGTGGTGCTGGCGCCGTTGATACTCTCCAAGCTCGTGCAATATGTGCCGGCGCTCGATGATTTTGGAGATGTCATCACCTTCGCGCGCTACACATCGGCAGCCGCGGTGCTGATCGCCGCGTTAATGATCGTGCATCTTTGGTTGCCCGCAGGCCGCCGCTCCTTTGGCGAGATCGCGCCAGGGATCGTTGCCACGCTTGCCCTATGGCTGATCAGCGGTGCCGTTTTCGGGCGCTATCTTGCCAATTACGCCTTTGCTTACGTCTCGATGTATGCCGGCCTGGCGTCGGCCATGGTGGCGCTGGTGTTTCTTTATGTTTGCTCGTCGATCTTTATCTATGGCGGCGAATTGAATTCCGTCATCGCCCAAAGCCGCAACGAGAAAAACTAGCCATTGGCGGCTTCCTGCGCATCCTCGAACGTCTTCAATCCCGTGCGCGGCGCATTCACCATTACGGCCATGTTGCCGGGTGGATGCTGGTTCTTCCACATCTTCATGTGGGCCAGCGGGATCTTGTCCCACGCGAACACCTCGCTCATGCAAGGGTCGATGCGCTGCTCGAGCACGAACCGATTGGCCTGTGACGCCTGCTTGAGGTGCGCGAAATGCGAGCCCTGAATGCGCTTCTGGCGCATCCAGACGTAACGCGCATCGAACGTAAGGTTATAGCCAGTGGTCCCGGCACAGAACACGACCATACCGCCGCGTTTCACGACGAGGCAGGACACCGGGAATGTCTGCTCGCCCGGGTGTTCGAACACGATGTCGACGTCGCGTTTACCTGTGATGTCCCAGATCGCCTTGCCGAAGCGGCGCGCTTCCTTCGTCCAGTCATTGTATTCGGGCGAGTTCACGGCCGGCATCTGGCCCCAACACTTGAAGTCCTTGCGGTTGACAACACCTTTGGCGCCGAGATTGAGAACGTATTCGCCTTTCGAAGCATCCGAAACGACTGCAATGGCGTTGGCGCCGGATGCGGCGACAAGCTGAACACCGAACACGCCGAGACCGCCCGACGCACCCCACACCAGGACGTTGTCGCCGGGCTTGAGGGTGTGCGGCGAATGCCCGAACAGCATGCGATAGGCCGTTGCCAGCGTGAGCGTGTAACAGGCCGACTCTTCCCAGGAGAGATGGTTGGGCTTTGGCATCAGCTGCCGTGACTGCACGCGGCAAAACTGCGCGAACGAACCGTCCGGCGTCTCATAGCCCCAGATGCGCTGCGACGGCGACAGCAGCGGATCGCCGCCATTGCAATCCTCATCATCGCCGTCGTCCTGATTGCAGTGGACGATGACTTCGTCGCCGACTTTCCAGCGCTTCACCTTGTTGCCAACCGCCCAAACGATACCGGCTGCATCGGAGCCGGCGATGTGGAACGGATGCTTGTGACCATCGAGTGGTGAGATCGGAACGCCGAGGCCGGCCCACACTCCGTTGTAGTTGACGCCGGCCGCCATGACATAAACGAGAACCTCGTCCTCGCCGATGGGCCAGGTCGGCACCACCTCGAGCTGGAATGATGTATCGGGGGGACCGTGCCGCTCCTTGCGGATCACCCAGGCGTGCATCTTTTGCGGCACATGCCCAAGCGGCGGAATCTCTCCAATATCGTAGAGGTCCTTGAGTGGAGCAACGCTTTTCGCTTTCGCGACAGCCGGCATCGACATTCTCCCTGCCCTGATAACAGTCTGACGCAAATTATGTTGCATCGCAACATCGCGTTTTTCACAGAAAATACAATCGATTTCGCAAGACGTTAGCGCGCCGTTACGAATCGCTCCGGCTGATTGCCGGCGCCACGCTTAAGAGTTTTGCAATGCAGGCCGGCCTAGCGTGGCGCGAACCACGTCAGGGCGCAGATGTCCGAACAGATCGTTCGCCGAGCGGGACGGATGGTGGATGCGCAATCCGCCATGCCATGGGTCATTGCCGCGGGCGTCTATGTTTTGCTGATCGCGCTCGGGCCGCGGCTGCTGTCCGACCCGGACACTTATTCGCACATCGCGCTCGGCAGATGGATCCTCGAACACCACACCGTTCCGACGACTGATCCCTTTTCAGCCACGCTGCGTGGAACGCACTGGGTCGCGTTCGAGTGGCTCTCGCAGACGATATTTGCGCTGGCTTATTCGATTGGCGGATGGACGGGCGTCGTCGCATTGACATCGGCGGCGGTCGCCGCTGCGTTTGGTCTGCTCGCCCGATTTCTGCTGCGCGAATGGCAACCGAACGCCGTGCTGATCGCGGTGCTCTGCGCCATGTTGCTCACGTCGCCGCATATGCTGGCACGTCCGCACATTCTTGCACTGCCGGTCATGGTCGGATGGATTGCGACACTGATCCGCGCCGTTGATACGCGCAGCTGTCCCCCCTGGTACCTGCTCCCGCTCATGATGTTATGGGCAAATCTACACGGCAGCTTCACATTCGGTCTTGCGATGATCGCGCCTATCGCGTGCGACGCGCTTTGGCGCGCACCGCATTCGGCGCGATTGAGCGTGGCACGGCAATGGGCGCTCTTTGCCGTCCTTGCCTTGGGCGCTGCGTGCCTCAATCCCTATGGCCCGGAAGCGATCCTGGTGACGTTCCGGACAGTCGCGCTGGGCGCGGCGCTGACGGTGGTCACCGAATGGCGATCGCAGGATTTCACTCACCTCGGCGCATTCGAAATCATCCTGCTGGCGGCCTTTGGCTTGACGCTCTACCGGGGCGTGACCTTGCCGTTGCTGCGAATCGTGATGCTGCTCGGTGTCCTGCATCTGAGCCTGTCGCAGGTGCGTCACGCGGATCTCCTTGGAATGCTCGCGCCGATATTTCTGGCCCGGCCTTTAGCCGAACAATTTGCGATGATTGCCGCCAACCGAACCGAAACGACCTTGCGCGCAGCATGGCCTCCGGTCGTGACCTTGCTGCTGCTGATCGGCGTCACCGGTCTGGCATCCCTGCGCAACGACGTGTCTCCGCCCGCCAGAATTACACCGGCCGCTGCAATTCGTTCGATCGACACGAGCAAAATTGGTCCAGTGCTCAATGGCTACGATTTTGGCGGCTATCTCGATTTCGTCGGCATTCCACCTTTCATCGACGGCCGCGCCGAGCTTTACGGTGAGCGCTATATGCTCCGTCACGATCGTGCGCTGAGCCTGCAAAACCTGCCGGACTTCCTCCAGCTCCTCGATGAATATCGCATCGGCGCGACTTTGCTCGCGCCATCAACGCCGGCCGTCGCCTTGCTCGATCGGCTGCCGGACTGGAAGCGCGTTTATGCGGACGACATCGCCGTCGTGCACACGCGGCGAATTCCCTTGACGATCAGACCCCGCGTATAGCCGTCGACGCCGTCTCGGCTTTGGTGTTCAATTGCCCGATAGCGACCGCCACCGGGGGTGTGTCGCAATTCGGGGGAGGACGCCATGGCATTGGACGCATTGATCATCCTCATCATCGTCGGCGCTATCGCCGGCTGGCTCGCTGGCCTCATTGTCAAAGGGGTCGGATTCGGCCTGATCGGCAACATTATCGTCGGCATCGTTGGCGCTTTCATCGGCACCTGGGTGCTTGGCGCGCTCGGCATCATGATCGGGGGCGGCATGATTGCTTCCATCATCAACGCCACGATCGGCGCCGTGATCCTGCTGTTCATCATTGGCCTGGTGAAGCGGGCTTAAACTCCGCTTTTCACAGTATTTAGCCCTAAAACTGGCCGCCGGACCGAATGGCTCGGCGGGTCGATGTTGCGTTGCAACAAATGCTGGGCCACACTGTCTCTGTCAGGCGACAGATGCGCGACAAAACCCAACGCGACAAACCCTGGATTTTCCGCACCTATGCCGGCCATTCGACGGCCGCGGATTCCAACGCGCTTTACCGCAAGAACCTGGCCAAGGGGCAGACTGGCCTTTCGGTTGCCTTCGATCTGCCGACGCAGACGGGGTACGACGCCGACCACGTCCTGGCCAAAGGTGAAGTTGGCAAAGTCGGCGTGCCGATCAGCCACCTTGGCGACATGCGCGCGCTCTTCGACGGTATTCCGCTCGACACCATGAACACCTCGATGACCATCAACGCGACCGCCGCATGGCTGATGGCGCTTTACATCGCAGTTGCCGACGAGCAGGGCGCGCCGCGGGCATCCCTGCAAGGCACCATTCAGAATGACATCATCAAGGAATACCTCTCGCGCGGCACTTATGTATTCCCGCCGGCGCCGTCGATGCGGCTGATCAAGGACGTGATCCTCTTCACGACCAAAGAAATTCCGAAATGGAATCCGATCAACGTCTGCTCATATCACTTGCAGGAGGCAGGCGCGACGCCGGTGCAGGAGCTTGCCTTTGCGCTCGCCACTGCAATCGCCGTGCTCGACACCGTGAAAGCGTCCGGCGAGGTCCCGCCGGAAAAATTCGGCGACGTAGTCGGACGCATCTCATTCTTCGTCAATGCCGGCCTCCGCTTCATTACCGAACTATGCAAGATGCGCGCTTTCACAGAACTGTGGGACGAAATTACCCGCGAGCGCTACAAGGTCGCCGACGCGAAACAACGGCTGTTCCGTTACGGCGTTCAGGTGAATTCACTTGGACTGACGGAGCCGCAGCCCGAGAATAATGTGGCGCGCATTCTCATCGAGATGTTGGCCGTCACATTGTCAAAGAACGCGCGTGCGCGCGCGGTTCAATTGCCCACCTGGAACGAAGCGCTTGGCCTGCCGCGGCCCTGGGACCAGCAATGGTCGCTGCGCATGCAGCAAATTCTCGCGTACGAGACCGACCTGCTTGACTACGGCGACATTTTCGACGGCTCGGATGAGATTACGCGCAAGGTTGACGATTTGAAACGGCAGGCCACGGAAGAGCTCAAGCGCATTGAGAATATGGGCGGCGCTGTCGCCGCGGTCGATACCGGCTACTTGAAACAACAGCTGGTCGAATCAAACACTGCGCGCCTGGAAGCGATCGAACGGGGCGAACAGATCGTGGTTGGCGTCAACAAGTATCTCGAGAGCGAGCCCTCGCCTTTGGCCGGCGCGGCGGATGCCATCCTCACTGTGTCGGAAGACGCCGAACGCAGGCAGATCGAGAGGCTCAAGGCCTGGCGCGCGGCGCGCGACAATGCAGCGGTTGCCGAAGCGCTGAAAGAATTGAAGCGAGCCGCCTCTGGTGGCGGCAACATCATGCCGGCGTCGATCACATGCGCCAAAGCCGGCGTAACCACCGGTGAATGGGGTTGGACGCTGCGCGAGGCCTTCGGCGAATATCGTGCACCGACCGGCGTCGGCCGCGCGATGCGTAACGACGTCACCGGACTCGACGACATTCGCGCCGACGTCGACCGCATATCACGCAAACTTGGGCGCCGCCTGACGTTTCTTGTCGGCAAGCCGGGCCTTGACGGTCATTCCAACGGCGCCGAGCAAATCGCCGTGCGCGCACGCGATGCCGGAATGCAGGTCGTCTACGAAGGCATCCGGTTGACGCCGGAGGAGATCGTGGACGCCGCTCGCAAGGAGAAGGCCCACGTCATCGGGCTGTCGGTGCTTTCCGGCAGTCACCTGCCCCTAGTGGAGGACGTCGTGGACCGCATGAAGCAGGCCGGGCTTAACGTGCCAGTGGTGGTCGGCGGCATTATCCCTCCGGAGGATGCGGCCGAGCTGGAAAAGGCGGGCGTGGCAGCGGTTTACACGCCGAAAGACTTTGAATTGAACCGCATTATGTCGGACGTCGTGCGCATCGTCGAACGCGCCAAAGGCGCGAATAACGTTTGAACCATCAAATGAGTTTCGCCAGTGCCTGTGCGAGTTTGGCCGGGCCAACCGGTTTCACGAAGTAGAAATTCATGCCGGCTGCTCGGGCGGTGGCTTCGTCGGTGGCATTGCTATGGCCGGAAATGCCGATGATCGGCACCTTCCCCGCTTTTCCCGGCAATGCCCGGATGCGCCGCGTTACTTCCACGCCGTCGAAGCCGGGAAGCGTAATGTCCATCAACACGGCCTCGTAGTCGCCGCGGGCAGCCGCCTCGACCGCCGTCTGGCCGGTCTCGACGAAATCAACGCGGTGGCCGAGCTCACGCAGGATCGTGTTCATCACGACACGACCATAGGGGTTGTCCTCGGCGCACAGGATCGACAGTGGCCGTGTGGCCGCAGGGCGCGCATCCGTGCGCGCCACATTGGAATTGGTGTCTGCGCGCTTGACCAATGCAGTCAGGCGGAACGTCGAGCCGGCGCCCTTCTTGCTCCGCACGGCGAGATCCCCGCCCAGTGCATTCGCCAGGCGCTTTACAAAGGACAATCCCAGCCCGGCTCCGCCGTAACGCTTGGCGATTTCCGCGCTCCCTTGCACGAACGGACGAAATAGCTGCTTTAACTCAGCCTGGCTCATGCCGATGCCGCTGTCGGTGAACGTAAAGATCAGCCGCAAGCGATTGCGTGCGGCCGGCTCGGCGCCCGCGGTGAAAATGACTGCGCCTTGATCCGTGAACTTCACCGCATTGTCGGCAAGATTTTCCAGCGCCGCACGCAGGCGCAAGGCATCGCCCTGCACCATGTCGGGCAGATCGCCGGTAATCTTTGTCTCGGCCGCAATGGCCTTGTTGCTGGCGCGCGCGGCGAGTGCCGCGCCGACGGTTTCGACGAGCACGCGCGGCGCGAATGGCTCATTACGTAAAACTAGGCCGCTGACATCGGCCTTGGCTGCATCGACGATCAATGTCGCAAGTACAGACAGATGGTCAGCACCGCTCTTGATCGCATTTGCCCATTCGCGTTCACGCGCGCCCAGATCGGAGGACGCCAGCAATTCGGCAAGCGCTACAATTCCGGTGAGCGGCGTGCGAATGTCGTGCGCGATACCGGCGAGCGCGGCTTCGATCGCGCGCATTTGCACGCTGTGTGCATTTGTCACGCCCGCACGCAACGATGCGCGCGTTGTCGCGCGCGGCCGCTTGCCGGGCCTGCTCTTTCGCCTGCGTATCGACATACCCTCACCCCGACACGGACAATGCCACGGAAGCGCCGGTCAATCGAGCCCGACCAGCCGGCGGATCTCGGCTGGCGATGCACCTTGCGCACGGAGTTCGCGCAAGCCGGTGGACTGCGTCGACTTCGAGAGCTTGTTTCCATCGGCATCGAGGATAAGGCGGTGATGGCAATAACGAGGTCGCGGCAAGTCCAGTAGCGCCTGAAGGAGACAATGGACGGCGGTTGCATGAAACAGGTCGCTGCCCCGTACCACATCGGTGATACCCTGCGCCGCATCGTCGACAACCACCGCAAGGTGATAGCTCGTCGGCGTCTCCTTGCGTGCCAGGATCACGTCGCCCCACGCGGCAGGGTTGGCAGCAATGTCGCCGGTTTCGCCGGCGGGACCGGCACCGCTCTCGGCCCACGTCAGCGGACCGACACGCGCCAGTGCGGCCTGCATATTGAGTCTCAGCGCATAAGGTTCGCCGGAGTCCATGCGGCGCCGGCGTTCTCCATCCGACATGTCCTTTGCGCTGCCGGGATAAAGCGGTGCGCCATCGGGATCCCGCGGCCAGGCGCCCTCGATTTTGCGTGCCGCCACCAGGCGCGTGATTTCGGCTCGCGTTTCGAAGCTCGGATAAACCAGGTCCATCGCCTCAAGCCTAGCGAGCGCAGCCCGGTAGTTGTCCCAATGCTCGGACTGCCGCAACACCGGCATTTCCCACCGGAGCCCAAGCCACGTCAGATCGGTGTAAATCGCCGTTTCGTATTCCGGCCGGCAACGGGTCGTATCGATATCCTCGATCCGCAACAGCAGCCGTCCGCCCTTGGCGCGGGCCATCTCGTCATTGAGCAGTGCCGACAGCGCATGACCGAGATGCAGATAGCCGTTCGGCGATGGCGCGAAGCGGAAAACGGGTGGCATGGTTCCTATATGGCGGTGCCAGGCTCTCCGCTCATTCCCGCGTAAGCGGGAATCCAGTCAAGGGCTTGGTTGGGTCCCTGCTTCCGCAGGGACGAGTGGCATATTACCAAGGAAACCATGACCCACTTCCTCCACACCGAAGCCGATTTGCAGGCCGGGCTCGCGCAGTTGATCGTCGCGGATCCGCGGCTGAAGCCGATCGCAGAAAAGGCCGGAACCTTCAGCCTGCGCCGCCGCGAAGCAGGCTTCTCCGGCCTGTGCGCGATCGTGTGCGGCCAGCAGCTTTCAACCGCAAGCGCCGCGGCGATCCGCGCGCGGCTATTCGCTGCCTTCGATCCGTTTCATCACGATACGGTCCGACGGGCTCCCACCGACAAGCTCAAACGGCTTGGCTTGTCCGCCCCGAAGATCAAATCGATCCGGGAAATCGGGAAAGCGGTGGCCAAAGGCCACATCGATCTCACCGCGGTCGGAAACATGGATGCCGATCAAGCCCATACAGCGCTCATTGCGTTACACGGAATTGGGCCGTGGACCGCCGACATCTATCTTCTGTTCTGCCTCGGTCATGCCGACGCGTTTCCCTCCGGCGATCTCGCGGTTCAGGAATCCGCTCGCATTGCTTTTGGCCTGCGCAAAAGGCCGGATGCCAAGGCGCTCACAAAGATGGCCGAGGTCTGGCGTCCCTGGCGCGGCGTGGCTGCGCATTTGCTCTGGGCCTACTATCATGCAGTAAAGAAGCGTGACGTGGTGCCGGTTCAGCCGAATGGCCGGCCGAAAAAGACGGCCAAGAGGAACAAGAGGAAGACAGCGAAAGGAAAAAGGAAGAATGGCTGAACTCGATGGCCCGCGGATCGAGCCGCGTTCCGGACGCGCGCGCCAGCTTGTGGTGTTTCTGCACGGCTACGGCGCGGACGGCAACGACCTGATCGAAATCGGCCGCGCCTGGCAAGGACTCCTACCGGATGCCGCCTTCGTTTCGCCGCACGCGCCGCGTGCGTGCGGACAGGCACCAACCGGCCGTGAGTGGTTTCCACTTACTTTTCGCAATCCGGATGAACGTTGGACCGGCGTGAACCAGGCTGCACCGGCGCTCGAAAACTTTCTCGACACCGAGCTCAAGCGGCGCAACCTTCCGCCCGCTGCGCTTGCGCTGGTCGGTTTCAGCCAGGGCACCATGATGGCGCTTCACGTCGGCTTGCGGCGGAGCGTCCCGCCAGCGGCAATCGTTGGATATTCCGGCATGCTTGTGGTGCCGGAGGACATCGAGGCCAACGTCTTTGCAGCCGATATCCGCAGCCGGCCACCAGTCCTGCTGATCCATGGGGATGCCGACGAGCTCATTCCGGTGCAGGCGCTGCTTCATGCGGCGCAGGGATTGGCTGCACTCGACATACCCGCGGAATGGCACATCGCCGCCGGGATTGGCCACGGCATCGACCAGGAAGGCCTGCGCCAGGGCGGCGAATTCCTCTCCAAATGCTTTGCGCGGCGCAAATAGCAGGTCTGCGGGTAACTCCCCGTTCCGGCTTCACAATCCTGTCACGCTGCCCTATTACTAGCCCGCCCAAGCTGCGTGGCGGCAGCGTTCCAAGGAGGTCGAGGAGCGTCGCTTGAACGTGCATGTTTCGCCCGCCGGTTTTCCGGCCCTGGTGCTCAACGCTGACTTCCGGCCGTTGAGTTATTACCCGCTGTCGCTGTGGTCATGGCAGGACGCGATCAAGGCGGTTTTCCTCGAACGCGTGAATATCGTCGCCAACTACGACCGCGCGGTACACAGCCCCTCCTTCGAGATGAAGCTGCCAAGCGTGGTTTCGCTCAAGACCTTCGTGAAGCCTTCGACCCATCCAGCTTTCACTCGCTTCAACGTGTTCCTCCGCGATCGTTTCTCGTGCCAGTACTGTGGCGACCGCGACGACCTGACGTTCGACCATTTGCTGCCGCGTTCCCGCGGCGGGCACACGACATGGGACAACGTGGTCGCCGCCTGCTCGCCTTGCAATTTGCGCAAAGGCAACTTGACTCCCGCCGAAGCCAAGATGTGGCCGTCGCAGATGCCGTTCCAGCCGACCGTGCACCATCTGCACAGAAACGGCCGGCTATTCCCGCCCAATTATCTGCATGAGAGCTGGCTCGATTATCTTTATTGGGATACCGAACTCGAGCCCTAAGCCATCGCGCCCGTTCTGCATTGGAGTTTGTCATGAGCATCAAGCTGCACGCGCGTCGCAGCGGGAGCGTGATTTTGCTGGCGCTGGCCGCTGCGTGCATCGCAAGCCTTGCCGCTGCCCAACCGGCGCCGGTCTCGGCCGGACCGCCTGACCCGCAACTGATAGAAGATCTGGTCGCTGCCAACCGCATCCTCGCCGATCATGGCCTGCTCGACGGCTGGGGCCATGTGTCTGTTCGGCACAATCGGGATCCCAACCGCTTTCTCATGGCACGAGGGATGTCCGCCGACCTCGTCACTGCAAAGGACATTCTGGAATTCGATCTCGATAGCCGGCCCGTCGACACGCACGGTTTGCCGATGTCGGCGCTCTTCACCGAGCGCTATATCCACGGCGAGATCTACAAAATGCGCCCGGATGTGATCGCGATCGTGCACACGCATGCGCCGTCGTTGATCCCGTTCGGGGTCACCAAGGTGCCGCTCAAGCCGATGTACCATCGCTCGGCCTTCATCAGTTTCGGCATTCCGGTTTTTGAAATCCGCGAGCGGGCCGGAATGACGGACATGCTGATCCGCAACCCCACACTCGGCCATAGCCTCGCGGAAGCGCTCGGCGATCATCCCGCTGCGCTGATGCGCGGTCATGGTGCGGTCATCACGGGACCGTCGCTGCCGCGCGTGGTGGGCCGCACCATCTTCCTCGCCCTCAATGCCAGCCTCCAGGCTCAGGCCATGAGCATGGGAGGACCGATCACCTACATGGATCCGGAGGAAGCGCGCAAAATCGAGGAGCGCGAAGGGCACGGGCTTGCACGAACGTGGGAGGGCTGGAAGCAAAAGGTGATGCCCAAGCCGTAAAGCTCAACCGTCCGGCAACATCCTTTGCAGCACGCGATCGCGGCGGATGAAGTAGTGATAAAGGGCCGATGCGATATGCAGGCCGATCACCGTCAACATCACATAATAGGCAAGCAGGCTGTGCACGTCGCCGGTCCAGCCCCAGCCGGGCATACGTGTTGCGATCAGCTTCGGTAGTTCGGCCCCAAACAGAATAATCGGCATGCCGCGCCAGGACGCATTGATCCAGCCGAGAATGGGGATCACCAGCAGCAGCCCGTAAAGCAGCCAGTGAATGACGCGCGCGCTTTGCACCTGCCAGGGCGGCAAGCCGTCAAGTGGTGGCGGTTCGCCCTGAATTCCGCGCCATACGAGACGCACAATCGCAACCACCAAAATTATTATGCCGAAGGTGAAATGCAGACTGATCAATGTCGTAACGGGCGTGTTGCGACCGATATGCGGCATGGTCCAGGCAAAGACGAACTGGGCAAGCAGCAACGCTACGATCAGCCAATGCAGTGATTTCGCGGTGGTCGAGTAGCCGGCTTTAGCCATTATTCCTCGCGCCCTTGTTTTGGAACAAATAGTGCCTACATGCCGTCTAGCGATGATGTCGAGCCGCAAGGTTCCGTCATCGAGCGGCCACGATATGCAGTGGGCGACGCCGGATGTACGCGCGCCTTAGCATTTCGTGGTCGTCAGTATTTTGGGTGTCACGCCCGTGTCTTCAGCCGTTCCTTGTCATACCCGGCGACGCGCTTGTAGCCCTCCGAAAGAGCGACGAGCTCCTCGCGGCTGATGACATCGTCGATATTCTTGAACGGCTTGTCGCCGGTGCGGCGGTAGACTTCATGCAGAATGGCGTCGGGCGGCGCCTTGCGATTCGCCAGGACCACTTCACTGGTCGCTGGCAGACGGTTGGCTTCATAGGCTTTGAGCGCTGCAACCGGATCGGCATTGGCGGACAGCGCGTCGGTCAGCGCTCGGCAGTCGAGGATGGCTTGTGCCGCGCCATTGGCACCGCGCGGATACATCGGATGTGCGGCATCGCCCAAGAGCGTCAGGCGGCCAAAGCTCCAGCGCGGCAGGGGATCCTGGTCGACCATCGGATATTCGAGGATCGCATCCGAGCTGCTGATGAATTTCGGCACGTCGAGCCAGTCAAAATGCCAGTCAGCCATGGCCGGCAAAAAGTCCTCCAATTTTCCACGCCTGTTCCAATCGCGTGCCTGGTACTGCGGCGTTTCGATATCGCAAACCCAGTTGACGAGCTGACGGCCTTCGCCGTCGACATTGTTGCGGATGGGATAGATCAGCAGCTTCGCCGGGTGATGCCAGCCGACGCGGATCATGCTGGCGCCGGACAGAAACGGCTTCCAACGCGTGACGCCGCGCCACATATTGATACCGGAATATTTTGGCGGCCCTTCGTTTGGATAAAGCTGCTTGCGCAGCACCGAATGAATGCCCTCGGCGCTGATGACGACGCTGCCGCGCTGGGGCGGCAACGGTTTGCCATCGCTGTCCTCGAAATGCGCAACGGCCTGCGGCCCGTCATGCTCGACGCGGGTGCAACGCCAGCCGGTAATGACCTTGTCGCTGCCGACGCGTTCAACAAAAGCGTCGAGCAGCACCATCTGCAGGTCGCCGCGGTGAATTGAGAATTGCGGGACGCCGTAACCCGCAAAGCGCCCTGCCGGTTCGCTATAGATGAACTGGCCGAAGCGGTTGTAGAAGCAGTATTCGCGCGTGGTGACGGCTACCTTGGCGAGCGCTTCTTCCAGCCCAAGCGCGCACAATTCGCGTGAAGCATGCGGCAGGATATTGATGCCGACGCCGACGGCCTTGAGTTCGGGCGCGGCCTCGAAGATGCGGCAAGCAATACCGGCGCGATGCAGCATCAGTCCGAGGGTCAGTCCGCCGATGCCGGCGCCGATAATCAGAACTTCCATGGGTGACCGACCTTTCGGCGAGGGTTCTAGCCGGACTGACTTCGGCGCGCCAGCGAGGCCTTGGCGCCCCAGGCGGCGACTGCCGCGAGAAACAGCGACACCAGCACGTCATAGCCGGCAAGTGAAATTCCGAGGAAGCGCCATGCCGCCTCGTCACAGCGCACGATTCTGATGTTCTCGAGCTGCTTCAACAAATTGCCCGCGGAACCGAGGCTGTTGATGGGCCCCGAGCAATCCGTCGGCCCCGGCCAGAACTTCCATTCGACCCCCGCGTGATACGCGGAGAGCCCGGTGTTCCACAGCATGACCGCCGCGATTACGGCAAAGCCCGCGATCATGACCTTGCTCGAGGCGCCGTAGTTGGCCCCCAGCCATAGCAGTGCCGCGAGCGGAACGCTGACGTAAAAGGCATTGCGTTGATCGAGGCAGAGCGGGCACGGCGGATAGCCAAGTACGTATTGGAAAAAGAAAAATCCGCAGATTGTCAAAGCGCCGACGACGGTCACGATCGCCGCAGCGGCGAGTGGCGGGTCGCGCCAAAGCAATGCCACATAACTGTTCATCGTCTGCGCGAGGCCTGGAGTTAGGTGGTGCCGGTGGTCGGGGTCGAACCGACACTCCTTTTGGGAACACGATTTTGAGTCGTGCGCGTCTGCCAATTCCGCCACACCGGCTGGAGGCCTAGCTATAGCGTCAAGTCGCTGGGCCGCCAAACAAAAATGCAGGCCATGCCTTTGACGAAATAACCCGCTTGGTGCGGGTACGAGTCGCGCCGTAGCATGGCGGAAACTTGGTTTTCAAGGAGTCCAAAGATGAACGAAGAAGCCCTCAATATGTCGTTGCGCAAATTCCTCAAGATCGTGGGCGTAACCTCACAGCAAGAAATTGAAAAGGCGATCCGCGCCGCGGTGGCCGACGGCCGGCTGAAGGGCAATGAGACCGTCCAGGCGCAGATGGTGCTCACTATCGGCAAGGTCGGTCTCGCGCACAAAATCGACGGCACGATCGAACTTGGCTAGCGCGTCGGCAGCGCTGCGTTAAAGCCCGGCACGTGCCTTCTGGTAGTAGGACAAATCGAGATATTTCTCCGGCTCAGCCGGAGTGCCGCCCTCATATTGCGCGCGCAGCTTGAGCACGTTGCTGACGCCCGCCATATCGATCGCCCCGTCAGGACTGAAATCGTCCTTCGTGCTGTCATAGGCGAGAGCCGCAATTTCCGCCGGCAATTTTAACCTCTCGGCCAACAGCGCAATGGCTTCATCTCTGTTCCTGGGATCAAAACTCCAGCGCCTCCCCTCAATATAAGCTTCTATGTATTTGACCAGTGCGTCGGTGTTGGCTTTGCCCCAGCCGCGCAGTACGAAGGCGGATGTGCCCTGGTAGGCGCCGAGCGCCGCGGCCGCCGTGCCCATATCCTTAAGGCCCGCCTTTTCGGCACGAATCGAAAACGGCGGATTGAGCATCCCGGCAACCATCGCCTTGTCCTTGGTCATCGCCTCCAGACGAAAACCGGTTCCGCCTACCGACTTGACCTCGTAGTCACCCTTGTTGAGGCCCTTCTGCCGCAGCATTTCGTAGAGTTGGAATGCGTAAGCTGTGTTGACCGCGTCCACCACCACCGTCTTGCCCTTGATGTCCGCGAGCGACTTGATGTCGGGCTGCACGATCAGGTGATTGAAACTGTTATCGCCCCCGAGCACGACCGCGATATCGGCATTGGCCTTGTCCCTGAGAGCGAATGCGTTGTCGATTGCCGAGTGCGCGATCTGATAACGGCCTTCGGCGAGACCGTTGCGCAACTCATCGGAGTTGGGCGTGAACTTGATATCAACGTCGAGGTTGCGCTTGGCGTAGAGACCCTTTGCCTGTGCCGCGAACATCGGCAGGTTCTGAACTCCGGGGAACACGATGACCGTCAGCTTGGTATCGTCCGCGCGTCCGGGTTGCACCCAAGCCATGAGAGCAAGCGCCGCCACTGCCGCAAGCAGGTTTTTCATCACGTCCTCCCTGAAGTCTGTTTTTTTCTGTTCCGTGAAATCATAACACCGGTTCGGCGCCGACATTCCGCCGCCCGAACGCCGCTTCCATCTCGCGGCGCGCTTTCACCGCCGAATCGTTTGGATCATAGGCAACGTCAGACCATCTCAACGGCTGCCCTTCGGCAATATCGCGCTTGAGCTTGACATTATGCGCGAGGCCGAGAGGCAGCAATTCACGTTCAAGCGACACGTCGGCCGGCGTCTGTCTGCCCCAGACGCAAAAACCGCCCTCTCCGTCCAGCATTTCGCCGGACTTCAGATCGCGTTTGGCGGTGGCCACCACGTCGGAACGAAATCCGGTGGGGGCGCCGGTGGGTTCGTTGCGCAGCGCCGCACTCGCAACCGAAATACCCAACTCGAGCCCGATCATGTGAATCGGCCGGTAGAGCGCTGCGTATCGGCCGGTCTTATCCGGCAACATGGAGTATTCCTTGAAACACCGGCGTGCATAGTCGGTATCACCTTCGAACACGACATAGGTGCCGAGCGCTAGATGATGCGGAACGTCGCGACCGTCGCGATAGACAGATGATGTCACTTCGGTGACCCCCGCCTTTTCAAGCGTGCCGCCGTCGCTTTTCGGCTTGCAAATATCGGCCAGTTCAAAGCGCGTAGCCGGCGGGAAACCCAGCCCGCTCGTTTGCGGCACCAGACCGGTCGCATTGCAGACGGCGGTCATCTCGATACCGGACTTGGTTCCGTCAACGAAAGAATTGAACATTTTCGGATTGATCGACTTGCGATCGGAGATGTTCAGATATTTGTCGAGAATGTCCCATACGTTGTCGGGATTCGATTTGTGATAGTGCGGCTCGTACCGCGTGCCTTTGCCGGCGCAGACCACCTTGAACCCGGCGGCGCGCGCCCAATCGACGTGCTCGCAAATCAACGCGGGCTGATCGCCCCAAGCAAGTGAATAGACGACGCCGGCGGCCCTGGCACGGCGTGCGAGCAGCGGGCCCACCACTGCGTCGGCTTCGACGTTCACCATCACGATATGCTTGCCGTTGGCGATCGTAGTGAGCGCGTGATGGATGCCCGCACCCGGCACTCCGGTCGCTTCCACGATAACTTCGATCCGCGGATCGGCGATCAGTGCTTCGGAGCTGTCGGTGATGAAAGTCGTCCGTTTTTTGTGTGCGTCGGCAAGCGAGGCTGCGGCATAGGCATCGTCCGGCCAGCCCGCACTCTTGAGCTGGCCGCGCGCACGCGCAATGTCGAGATCGGCGACGGCGACAAGATGAAGACCACGCGTCAACCGCGCTTGCGCCGCAAACATGGTGCCGAACTTGCCGGCGCCGATAAGGCCGACGGTTACCGGCCGCCCGGCACTCTCGCGTTCCATCAACTTGGCATGAAGGTTCATGCGCGAAACGGAAACACAGGCTCGGCGACGACACAAGCGCGCACCGGTCAGCCGCTCAGTGAGGCCAAACCAGGCACCTCGTGTCTTTGAACCGGTACGGCGTCTTCACAACCGGGACATAAAAAAGGGGACCGCTGCGTGTGGCATACAGCGACCCCCTACGATCGGCCGAAATAGGGGACCAACCCTACTTTGTGAGCGTTCGGCGTCTCGCATGTGGACCATTGCCCGGGCCACGCAGGTTGGCTGTGCGAAGGATCACAGGCGCTGCTGAAATGCGCCTTTTTGTGACGGTCAACACAGCGCGCAAATCCCAGTCATCTATTCTCAGCATCGGAACATCCACATTTTACTTGCCGGGTCAGAGGAGACGACGATGAACCTCAATTATCTGACCAATTCGAGCGGATTCACGCGGGTTTCCGCCTATGTGGGCCAGCTACTCGACGGCGCCGTCGATGAGCACATCGAAAGGCTCTCTCAGCAGCTACGTCCGGATCCCGCCAGCCGATGCCTCAATCGCCCCTGCGAACTGAGTGAGATTATGGCGCGAACAATCGCTCCTTGAGCGCAGGACGGGCTTTGGCTGCACAAGGCCAGGCGGCTGCGGCACACGCTTGGTAAAATTTTAACGCGGCCGCGCTAGCGTGGGGAGGCGTCAATGAGTTTCGAAATCGCCAGTTTGGCCTTGTCGGCTCTTGGTGCGGTTTGTTTGGCTGGATGCCTCTGCGTGGGGCTGGGCTGGTTCATGTGACGCAAAACGAGAAATATCGGCAGTACGCCCAACAAGCGCAGGAACAGTTGGAACGCGCTCCCGACGATGCTGACAGAGCTGCCTGGCTTCTGATCGCACAGAACTGGCTTAACCTTTTGGTTCAAAACGACCCCAAAGCGGAGAGTTCTTCACGCTAAATTAGTTGATGTGAAGGACCGAGGAACCTGCGAAAAATTGGCCTGGTCCTGGCGCGACGGTCGCCGCGCATTCCATCCGTCAATAGCGTCAATAGCGTCAACAGCTCGAAGCCGCGCGGATGTTACTGGCAGAAGGCGCGAGACACGAAGGTTTCGGTCGTGCACTCGGGTCCGCTCGAGCGCCCCGACATATAAACCTTGGCTGGGCACACCTCGGCCGTCGTCATGTCGAGACTTTTGCCGGAGTCGAAGCCTTTTCCCTTGCACATAATGTTGGCGGCAGCGACGCAGTCGGGTGCGCCATTTGGCGCCAGCTGACATTTCTCGTGGCCGCTGATCGCGCGAGCCGCCGGAATGCGCGCGACAGCACCGGCGGCATCCTTGGCACCTTCGACCGTCGTCTTGGCGGCATCGCCGGCAGCGCTGCTGAGACCTTCTACCTTCTTGCGCGCGTCATTGAACGACGAGCTCATGTTCGCGCTCTGCTTTTCAAACCAACGGTTAATGGTTGCGAGAAATCCCTCGCTCTGCGGAGGCTTTTGCGTCGGGGTCGGCTGGTCCTGCGCAATTGCCACGGCCGACATCAGTACAAAGCCGGTCGCGAATAAAAAGGCGAGTGCGCACGGACCCGCGCCGCGATTCCGATGAAGGGTCAATGTCCGTTTAATGCCCATAAATGGCCAAAACCGGCGTCCGTTCGCCCGCCTTGCAGGCGGTCGGCCCCTTTTCGCCGCCGGCCTAAAGCGAGCCGGTGGCCAAATTGAGGAACGCCGTTCCTCAGATCAAATACACGGCTGCCACGATACCAATCACGATAATCGTGCCACCGAGCATTACCCATAAGCCTAACCGCTTTTCAATAATATGACGCGCCCTATCGCCATAGCGGTGCAGCAGAAATGCCAGCACAAAGAACCGTGCCCCGCGCGTGATAATCGAAAAAAGCAGAAATAGTCCAAGATTGTAGCCGGCAAATCCCGAGGTGATCGTCACTATCTTGTACGGGATCGGGGTAAGACCCTTGAGCAGGATGATCCAGGCCCCCCATTGCGCGTAGGCCTCCCGAAAGGCCTCAACCTTGTCGCCATAGCCATAGAGATGAATCAGCCAGGCGCCCACCGAGTCATAAAGGAGCGCGCCAATGCTGTATCCAAGCAAACCACCTGCGACCGATGTCACTGTGCACCAGACCGCCATCACATAGGCGCGCTCCGGCCGCGCCAGCGCCATCGGGATCAGCATTATGTCGGGCGGCACAGGAAAAAAGGAACTCTCGGCGAATGATACGGCGCCCATAGTCCACAGCGCGTGCGGTTTATGGGCGGCGGCCAGGCACCAGTCATAAAGTCGGCGCAACAAAGAACGCGGCTCGGCGGCCTCAGCAGTCATCGAAGTACTCGTGAGGAGAATTGTGACGGATCAGCGACGCTTGCGAATGCGTCTGGTCTCCAGCGCCACCACTTTACGCCGCGCCGCGACCCGCACCAAATCTTTCGGTATTTTTTCGGCAATGCCGAACATCAACTCGCGCCGGCGCATTTCAGCCCAAACCTCGTCAGGATGGACGCCGGCGTGAACCCAAAGCACGACGAGATTGTAGAGGAGATCGGCACTTTCCTTGACAACGGCTTCGGGCTGGCCGTGCATCGCATCGATGACGACCTCGACCGCTTCTTCCGCGAGCTTCTTCGCCATTTTGGCACGGCCGGCACGGAAGAGCCGAGCCGTTCGCGATTTTGCCGGGTCGCCGCCGCGAACGGCGATCACAGCGTCATAAAGTCGGGCGACCGAATCACTCATAACACCCACAATATCCGATCCCCGGCCAAAACCGGTTAACGCACACGACCGGGGCCGCATTGCGCGGAGCCACGGTTATTGGCCGATTAACAGGTTAAATGGGTCCAAAAAGCGGCATTTCTCGCCGAAAGGCCGTCACTACTCGTCTTCGGACAGGAGCGTGGCGTTGCCGCCGGACGCCGCCGTATTCACGGTCACAACCTGCTCGGTGATGAAACGATGCAGATAGTCGGGGCCACCCGCCTTTGGCCCGGTGCCGGACAATCGGCTGCCGCCGAATGGCTGCGAGCCGACAACGGCGCCGATCATATTGCGGTTCACATAGACGTTGCCATGCGGCAAGCGCTCCGCGATATGCGCGACCGTCGCTTCGATGCGTGAATGGATACCAAGGGTGAGCGCCGTGCCGTTCGCTGCGATGTCATCGAGAAGTTGATCGAGTTCGCCCGCACGCCAGCGCATCACATGCAGCACCGGCCCAAATACTTCTTCTTTGAGCTCGCGCGCGCTGTCGAGCTCGACGATGGCCGGCGCAACATAGGTACCGCTCTTCGGCAATTCGACGTCGTGCCGGAACAATACGGCGCCGCGCGATTCCATGGCGGCAATCCAGCCGTCCAGCTTGCCCTTGGCTTCGGCGTCGATCACCGGGCCGACCCGGGTGGCCGTATCGCGTGGGTCACCAAGCCTGAGTTCGCGGACCGCACCGGCGACCATGTCAAAGACACGGTCCGCTACGTCATCCTGTACGCACAATAAGCGCAGCGCGGAGCAGCGCTGCCCGGCGGATCGAAACGCCGACGTGATTACGTCATCGGTCACCTGCTCGGGCAAGGCTGTTGCATCGACGACCATCGCGTTGATGCCGCCGGTTTCGGCGATCAGTGGCGAGATTGGCCCATCTTTGGCCGAGAGCGCGCGGTTGATCATGCGAGCAACTTCCGTCGAGCCGGTGAAAACTACTCCGGCGATGCGACGATCCGCGGTCAACATGGCCCCGATCTTGCCGTCGCCCGGTACCAGCTGCAGCGCCCCAACCGGTACACCGGCCGCGTGCAGGAGTTTCACAGCCTCGAAGGCGATCAGCGGCGTCTGTTCAGCGGGCTTGGCCACAACGCAATTACCCGCGGCGAGTGCACCGGCAATCTGACCAGTGAAAATCGCCAAAGGGAAATTCCACGGACTGATGCAAGCGAAGACGCCACGGCCGCGCGCGCGCAGCTCATTGCTCTCGCCGGTCGGGCCCGGCAATAGCCTTGGCGCAAGCGTGCGGCGCGCTTCGCTGGCGTAATAGCGACAAAAGTCCGCCGCCTCACGCACCTCCGAAACGCAATCGTCGATTGTCTTACCGCCTTCTTTCTGCAAGAGCGCGATCAAACGGCCGCGATTCTGTTCAATCAGATCACCGGCGCGTTCGAGGGCGATGGCACGGTCCGCAACTGACGTTGTGTCCCAGGCGGGAAAGGCAGCGCAACCCGCTGCGATGGCCGAAGCGACGATGGTTTCATCGCCTTCCTGCACCGTGCCTATGGGTTTGCCATCGATCGGCGACTTGACCGGCCGCTCCCGTCCCGCGATTGCCACGCCGTCGATCAGCGCCTGTGCGTGCGTCTTTTGCGGGGCCGCGTGGATCTCGGAAAGCAGCGTGTCGAGCGAAGCGCGGTCGCCGAATTCAACGCCCGTCGAATTGCGCCGGTTGGCGCCAAACAAATCGCGTGGCAGCGGAATATGCGAATGACGCGCATGAGATTCGTCGACAATCCAGGACTGTGGCCGCCGCAGAATGGTTTCGATCGGCACATTCGGATCGGCCGAGACGGACACGAAGGATGAATTGGCGCCGTTCTCCAGGAGCCGGCGCACCAGGTAAGCGAGCAAATCAGAATAACCTCCGACCGGCGCGTAGACCCGGCATGTCAGATCCGGCAAATCGTCAAGCAACGCCTCATATAAAGTCTCACCCATGCCGTGCAGCCGCTGAAATTCGTAGCCGCTCGTCCCGCCGGCATCCTCGATCACGCAAGCCACGGTCAGCGCATTGTGAGTTGCGAATTGCGGATAGAGTCGCGGCCGTGCCGCCAGCAATTTCCGCACGCAATCGAGATAGCAAAGGTCGGTCATCGCCTTGCGCGTGAACACAGGATAGTCGGCAAGCCCCCGCTCCTGCGCACGCTTGATCTCGGTATCCCAATAGGCGCCTTTGACGAGGCGAACCATCAGCCGACGGTCAAGCGTTTGCGCCGCTTGCGCGACCCAGTCGATCACGGCGCCAGCCCGTTTCTGGTAGGATTGTATCGCAAGACCAAAACCGTCCCAGCCCGCGAGCGAGGAATCGCGCAACACCCCGGCGATTACCTCGAGCGAGAGTTCGAGCCGGTCGGCTTCTTCGGCGTCGACGGTAAAATTAAGCTCATGCCGTTTCGCAAGTTGAGCCAATTCAAGCAGCCTGGGCGTCAGTTCGTCGAGTACACGGTCGCGCGATAATGGCTCATAGCGCGGATGCAGCGCCGACAATTTTACAGAGATCCCTGGCCGCTTCGGCAACGCGTCGTTGCCGGCGCTTCTGCCAATCGCATCGATGGCATTGGTGTACGACTCAAAGTAACGCTCAGCGTCGTCACCGGTACGCGCGGCCTCGCCGAGCATGTCAAATGAATAGAGAAACTCGCGGTGCGAGCCGGCGCGTGACAGAGCTTCCTGAATCGTCTGCCCGAGCACGAAATGCGACCCAAGCAAACGCATAGCCTGACGCGTGGCCGCGCGCACCGCCGGCAATCCAAGCCGTTTGACCAGCGATTCGACGATGCCTTCCGGCGTTTCACCCGGATGGATAACGCGGGCGGTGAGACCGAGCGTCCAGGCCGACGCCGACACCAGAAGTGAGGCCGAGCGCGCCTCGTGATGCGCCCAGTCGCCGGCCTTGAGCTTGTCTTCAATCAACCGGTCGGCGGTCTCTGCGTCCGGTACACGCAGAAGCGCCTCCGCCAGCACCATCAGCGCCAGACCTTCCTTGGTGGATAGAGCATAAGCGTGCAGGAAATCCTCTACCCCACCCACCCCCCCTGTGCGGGCGCGAATGGCCTCGACCAAACGCCGCGCACGGGCGTCGATGCGCGCTTCGGCATTCTCGGGACGGGCGGCTGTCGCAATTAGCGACCTCGCAATCATTTCGTCCGGCGGAGCATAAGGCGCCCGCAGCGGCGGAATGTCGCGTGCAACCCTGTTGGCCGTCACCGGTGGCATCGGCTGACTCTCCGCTAGGTCGGCAAGTCTATCCCAAATGCGCCTTTATCGCGTTCGAGATTGGTAAACTCGAGACTAAGCGGTCGTAACGTTAGTCATATCGCGGCAAATTGTTCGATGGTTGTGCGTCGATGTCTTGCCCTTTGCGGCGTCGTATCCTTTGCTGAGGCATCGCCTCGCCTGATGCGCAGGCCGTCTGAGAGGGAAATGAGTAATGAGCGCTCACCACATTGGCCGATGGGCCCGGGTGGCGCTGATATCCGCCGCAACGCTGATGACCGGCGCCGCGGCGGCGGAAACTCCCGTCAGGTTCACACTCGACTTCAAGATCGAAGGGCCCTCGGCGCCGTTCCTGCTGGCAATCGACAGGAATTATTACAAGACCGAAGGCCTCAACGTCAGCATAGAGCCATCGGCAGGTTCGCTTGAATCGATCGAGCGAGTTGCGTCGGGCGACTTCGACATGGGTTTCGCTGACATCAATGCGCTGATCAAGTTCCGCGACGCCAAGCCGGGCATTCCGATCAAGGCGGTGTTCATGGTCTACAACCGGCCGCCTTTCGCCGTGATCGGGCGCAAGAGCCGCGGAGTTTATATGCCCAAGGATCTGGAAGGAAAAATCCTGGGTGCACCGGCAGCCGACAGCTCCTTCGCACAATGGCCGATCTTTGTGCAGGCGAACAACATCAACGCATCCAAGGTGACAATCGAAAACGTCAGCTTCCCTGTCCGCGAGCCGATGCTGGCAGCCGGCCAGGTCGACGCCGTTACCGGCATTTCTTTCTCCACCTATGTCGATCTTAAAGACAAAGGCGTTCCAGTCGACGATATCAACGTGTTGCTGATGGCCGACTATGGCGTTGTCCTTTATGGCACTGCCATCATCGTGAACCCGAAATTCGCGGCCGAGAACCCGGACGCCGTCAAAGGGTTTCTGCGCGCTTTCCTGAAGAGCCTGAAGGACACAGTGAAACAACCTTCAACCGCCATCGAGTCAGTGCTCAAACGCAATGCTCAAGCCAAGAAAAGTGTCGAACTGGAACGGCTGACGATAGCGCTCCGCGACAACATCATTACGCCCGAAGTAAAGGCGAATGGTTTTGGCGGCATCGATGAGGACCGCTTCGCCCGCGCCGTTGAGCAAATTGCGCTAACCTACAAGTTCAAGGCGGCAAAGCCAAAACCCGACGATGTTTTCGACTCGTCGTTCCTGCCATCTCCCGCTGAACGCAAGTTCAAATAGATTGCCGCGCTACTTGATGCGCTCGAGAATGCTCACGTAGTTTGCCACCGACGTTCCCCCCATATTGAAGATGCCGCCGACACGGGCGTTCTTCACCTGAAGGTCCCCGGCAGTACCCGTGAGCTGCATTGCGCAAAGCGCGTGCATGGACACGCCGGTCGCACCGATCGGGTGGCCCTTCGCCTTCAATCCTCCCGAGGGATTCACCGGCAGCTTGCCGTCTTTCTGGGTCCAACCTTCCATGATGGCACGCGCACCCTGCCCTTCACTGGTCAGGCCCATGGCTTCGTACTCAATCAATTCCGCGATGGTGAAGCAGTCATGCGTCTCCACGAACGACAAATCGCCGAGTGAGAGTCCCGCCTTCGCGAGCGCCTGTTGCCATGCGTGAGCGCATCCTTCGAACTTGAGGATGTCCCGTTTCGACATCGGCAGAAAATCCTGCACGTGTGCGGCGGAGCGAAAAGCGATCGCCTTTTTCAACTTGAGTGCCGTTTCGACGTCGGCAAGTACGACCGCTGCCGCACCATCCGACACCAACGAACAGTCAGTGCGTTTGAGCGGACCGGCAACGAACGGATTCTTCTCGCTCTCGGTACGGCAAAAATCGTAACCGAGATCCTTGCGCATCTGCGCGTAGGGATTGCCGACGCCATTCTTGTGGTTCTTGGCGGCGATCATGGCCAGCGCGTCCGACTGGTCGCCCCATTTCTGAAAATACAGTCCGGCGATCTTGCCAAAAATGCCCGCAAAGCCTCCGTCGATGTCGGCTTCCTCGCGCACGTACGATGCCTTCAGCAGATTGCGTCCGATCTCCGGCGCCGGCGTTGCTGTCATTTGCTCGGCGCCGACGACGAGCACGACACGCGCAGCACGGGCCTCGATCGCCTTGATTCCCTGATGGACCGCCGCAGAGCCGGTTGCGCAGGCATTCTCAACGCGCGTCGCCCGTTTGAACCGCAAATCGGGCGAGGCTTGCAGGACCAGCGAGGCGGTAAAATCCTGTGCAGAAAAGCCCGCATTGAAATGACCGAGGACAATCTCGTCGACGTCCCTGGGGCCGATGCCGGCGTCGGCCAGTGCCTCGCCAGCGACCCGTACAATGAGGCTTTCGACGGTCTCGCCGGTCAATTTACCGAAGGGGGTATGGGCCCACCCGACAATACAGGCGGTCATTGAAGCCTCCTTTGCCGAACTTTGGTCGCTTTCCTCGGCGATGAGCTACGAGTCACCATAAATATACAGTTGCAGTTCGCTGGCTTTGCCTAGCATCCAAAGCTTAGATAGCCTAGCGCAGTCGCCTATGGAACTTGCCGTTTCTGAGGCCTTTGGACCCTGAACCGCGAACAATGACTGCTCATTCAAGCCGCAGCTCTCGCGTCCTGATCCTCGGCCTGGCCGCCGGCCTGCTGTCGCTCGGCGGCGTGGACCGCGCACAAGCCGAAGCACAATTATTGATCGAGGCTTCCACCGGCAAGGTGCTGCACGCCGAGAACGCCACATACCCGTGGTACCCCGCCTCGGTGACCAAATTGATGACGGCGTACACAACGCTGCGCGCCATTAAAGAAGGGCGGATCTCGCTCAATACTTTGCTCACGGTGTCGCGCAATGCGGCAGCCCAGCAGCCGACAAAAATGGGTTTCAACGTCGGCACGACCGTCACGATCGACAACGCGCTGAAGATGCTGATGGTGAAATCCGCCAATGACATGGCAGTTGCCATCGCTGAAGGCGTCGGCGGTTCGATCGGCGGCTTCGCCGACCTGATGAACGCCAATGCCCGGCGTCTCGGGATGTCGCAAAGCAACTTCGTCAACCCGAACGGACTGCCAGCGGAAAATCACGTGACCTCGGCGCGTGACCTCGCAATCTTGGCGCGCGCGCTCATCCGCGAGTTTCCCGAGTACGACAGTTATTGGCACATCTCGTCGATCCGTTACGGCAATCGCGTGATGCGCAATTACAATGCGCTGATCGATCGCTACCCCGGCGCCGACGGCATGAAGACCGGTTTCATCTGTGCCTCCGGCTACAACGTTGTCGCCTCCGCTACGCGCAACGGCCGCCGGTTGATTGCGGTCGTTCTCGGGTCCTGGTCGGGCGCGGTGCGCGCACAGAAGGCGGCCCAGTTGCTCGAACGCGGCTTCAACAGCGCCGGCTTGTCCTGGCTCACACCCTCGCTCGGCACGGTCGATGCGCTGGCGCCGATTGATGCGCAGCCGCCCAACCTGCGTGAAGAAATGTGCGGCGGTCATCGCCGCAAGCCGCCCTCCGAGGAGAACGAGGAGGAGCCGGAGGAATCAACGTCCGCCGCCGGCGGTGAATCCGAAGGCGGCCAGGGAGCCTTCTTGCTGTCGAGCCTGAAGCCCGCGAACGGCAAATTCGTGCTCGGACCACCGGTGGAAACCGCGCCACCCGTCGTCGTGTTCACGGGACCGGCCGACCATCCGGATACGGTTGCGCAGACCGCAAGCGCCGCGCCGAAGAAGAAAAAGAAAGCCGTCGCCGCCAAGACTGAAGGCAATGAAAAGCCGGCCAAGACCGGCGATGCGGCCAAACGGGCCAAACCGGCCAAGGCCGCCAAGCCGGCAACAAAGCAAGCCAAACCGAAAGTCACCTCGGCCAATCAATGAGCGAACCCGGCCAAAGCGCCGAACGGCGCCAACCGCCGACGCCGATCCCGCTAACCGTCCTCACCGGTTTCCTCGGCGCCGGCAAGACCACGCTGCTCAATCGGATGCTGAAGGATCCCGTGCTCGCGGAGACCGCCGTCATCATCAATGAATTTGGCGAGATACCGCTCGACCACCTGTTGGTCGAATATGTCAGCGACAACATGGTGATGCTGCAATCCGGATGCCTGTGCTGCACCATGCGCGGCGACCTTGTCGATGCACTGGAAACGCTGTTGCGCGATCTCGATAGCCGCCGCTGCAAATTCCGGCGCGTTCTCCTGGAGACGACCGGGCTCGCCGATCCGGCGCCGGTGTTGCACACCGCCATGTCGCATCCTTATCTCTTGCTCCGCTACCGGCTCGACGGAGTAGTGACTGTGGTCGATGCGGTCAACGGCGAAGCAGCGCTCGATGCGCATCCCGAAGCGGTCAAGCAGGCGGCGGTCGCGGACCGTATCGTGCTGACCAAAACCGACCTGGCAGATCCGTCACAATGCGAGCGCATCGTGGCACGGTTGCGGGCGCTCAACCCGGCGGCGCCCATCCTCGACGCGGCCAGGGGCGAGGCAAAGCCCGATCGTATCCTCGGCAGCGGTCTTTACGATCCCGGCAAAAAAATCCCTGACGTCAAGAAATGGCTCGCAGCCGAAGCCTATGCGGGCGATCACCATCATCACCCTCACGACGTCAACCGGCACGACGAGCATATCGGGTCATTTGTCCTGATCAGCGACGAAGCGATCCCCGCCGGCACGCTGGAAATGTTCCTCGAACTGTTGCGCGCCACGCATGGCGCCAAGCTTTTGCGTATCAAAGGTATCGTGAAGCTCGCCGAAATGCCCGACACCCCGGTCGTCGTGCATGGCGTTCAGCATGTCTTTCATCCGACCGCGCGGCTGGACAGCTGGCCGGACGACGACCACCGGACCCGGCTGGTGTTCATTACCCGCGACCTGCCGGAACGCACGGTGCGGGAGCTGTTCGAGGCTTTTCTCGGCGTCGTGGCTCCGGACCGCCCGGATCGTGCGGCCCTGACAGAAAATCCGCTGATACCGTTCGGTGGCCGGTAACTCGCAGCGGCCTCGCATCGCCGGCCTTGCATGCCGGACTGGTTAGACTCATGCTGATGGGGAATCGGTTGCCGGCATGCTCAAAAGGCCGGCGCGGGGGACGCGTCATGGAACGGCTTTGGCTGCGGCAATATCCGCCGGGCGTCCCCGCCGAAATTGATCCGTCGCGCTACCCTTCGCTGGTGGCGATGCTTGAGGAAGGCTTCAAGGCCTATCGGGAGCGCGACGCTTGCGTCTGCATGGGCAAGGTCATGACCTATGCTGACCTTGACGAGACCTCACGCGCGTTTGCCGCCTGGCTGCAAAGCCGCGGACTGAAGCGCGGCGCCCGCGTCGCCATCATGATGCCGAATGTTCTGCAATATCCGGTGGCGATTGCCGCCATCCTGCGTGCCGGCTGCACGGTGGTGAACGTCAACCCGCTCTACAAGCCGCGTGAACTCGAATTCCAGCTCACCGATGCCGGGGTCGAAGCGATCATCGTCCTGGAAAATTTCGCCGCGGTGCTCCAGCAGGCACTGCCGCGCACGCCTGTCAAACATGTCGTGGTCGCAAGTTTGGGCGACATGCTCGGCAGCATCAAGGGCACACTGGTCAACGTCGTGGTTCGTCACATCAAGAAAATGGTGCCGGCCTATGAAATTCCCGCGGCCACGATGTTCAATGACGCTCTCGCGGCCGGGCGCAAGTCCGGTTTCACACCGGTCGCGATCGAGAACAGTGATATCGCGTTCCTGCAATATACCGGCGGCACCACAGGCGTCGCCAAGGGCGCCATGCTGACCCATCGCAACCTCGTTGCCAACATGCTGCAAGTGGAAGCGTGGAATCAGCCGATGGTCGATGTTCCGCCAAAAACCGACCGCCTGATTATCGTCACCGCCTTGCCGCTCTATCACATCTTTGCCTTGACGGCGTGTTTCCTGTTTGGTGTGCGCACAGGCTCGATGTGCATCCTCATCACAAATCCGCGCGATATTGCCGGAGTCATCAAGGAACTTCGTCATTACAAAGTGAACTTCTTCCCGGCAGTGAACACGCTTTACAACGCGCTGCTGCATCACCCCGATTTCGGCACGATCGACTGGAGCATGCTCAAGGCTGCGATCGGCGGCGGCATGGCGGTGCAGAAATCTGTTGCGGACGCGTGGATCAAGGCGACCGGCAAGCCGATCATTGAAGGTTACGGCCTTTCCGAAACCTCACCGGTGCTCACATGCAACCGCGGCGACATACCGGAGTGGACCGGCACCATCGGATTGCCATTGCCTTCGACGGAAATTTCGATCCGCGACGACGATGGCCGGGAGCTCGGCAATGGCGAGCAGGGCGAAATTTGCGCGCGTGGCCCGCAGGTGATGACCGGTTATTGGCAGCGCCCGGATGAGACGGCCCAGGCAATGACTGCGGACGGCTTCTTCCGGACCGGCGATATCGGCGTGATGGATATCCAGGGCCGGGTACGTATCGTTGATCGCAAGAAGGACATGATTTCCGTTTCCGGCTTCAAGGTCTTTCCCAATGAGGTCGAGGACGTGGCCATGAGCCAGGGCGGCTTGATGGAATGCGCGGTGGTCGGCGTTCCTGACGAACATTCCGGCGAAACCGGCAAGATGTTTGTGGTGAAGAAAAACCCTGACCTCACCGCTGACGAGTTGCGCGCCTTCCTGGCCAGCCGGCTCGCCAGCTACAAGGTGCCAAAGTACATTGAATTCCGCAGCGAATTGCCGAAGACCAATGTCGGAAAGATCCTGCGGCGCGCCCTACGCGACGAAACCCTCCAAACGCCTGTAAATTAAAGCGGAATGCCAATGGTCGCGAGCGCCGCTGACGTTGTGTCATTCTGGCAAGAGGCCGGGCCGGATCGCTGGTTCACCAAGGACGCTGCCTTCGACAAACAAGTCCACGAGCGATTCTTCGACACCTACGAAGCGGCCGCCGCGGGGAAGCTCTCTGGCTGGGAGCAAAGCGCGCAAGGCGCGTTAGCCCTGCTGATTTTGCTCGACCAGTTCCCACGCAATATGTTCCGCGGCGAGGCGCGCGCCTTCGCCACGGACCCCCTGGCCCGCGCGATTACCGCCGGCGCTATCATTCGCGGCTTTGATAGCCAGGTGCCGAAAGAATTGCGCGGCTTTTTCTATCTTCCGTTCGAGCATTCGGAAGATCTCGCCGACCAGGAACGCTGCATCGCGCTCAACAAGGCGATCGGCGACGCCGACAATCTGAAGTGGGCGGAGATCCATGCCGACATTATCCGGCGCTTTGGCCGGTTCCCCCATCGCAACGCCGCGCTCGGCCGTACCACCACACCGGAGGAGCAGGCATTCCTTGATGATGGCGGTTTCGCCGGCTGAAAAATTTTCAGCGCCAAAAACCACGGGACGCTGCCCATTGGCTTTGTTAGACTTGCGCAAACAAAAGGCCGGCGGCCAGCCGGTTTCAGTGCCAGGGAGGCGACCCATGTTGTTTTTTGTTGAAGCGCTTCGGCGCTTGCTGGTTTTTGTTTTCCTTTCCATCCTCACAGTCGCGTGGTCGACCGTTCTGCACGCGCAGCAGGGCATGGATGTCCGCGCTACTGAAATCGGTGGTGTCGTCACCAGCTCGAAAGGTGCCGAGGCGGGCGTCTGGGTCATAGCTGAAACAACAGATTTGCCCACGAAATTTGCCCGCATCGTCGTGACCGACGACCAGGGCCGCTATCTGATCCCCGATCTTCCGACGGCAAACTACAGTGTCTGGGTGCGCGGATACGGGTTGGTCGACTCTGCCAAGGTGAGCGCAAAGCCGGGAGCGATCCTCAACCTTGCAGCGACGATCGCACCGAGCGAAGCGGCCGCTGCTCACTACTATCCGGCAATCTACTGGTACACGATGATGAAGATTCCGCCGGCAAGCGATTTTGGCGGCTCAACCGACATTCCAAAAAACATCACGCAGGACAACTGGCTGCGGCAGATGAACAACGTAGATTGTATCGGATGCCATCAACTCGGCCAGGAAGCCACGCGCACGATCCCCGCATCGCTTGGCAAATTCGATTCAGGCGCTGAGGCATGGCAACGCCGTATTTTATCCGGCCAATCCGGTGAGATGATGACAAACCGCATCGCCGGTCAATTCGGCGGCGTGCCGTACAAATATTTCGGCGATTGGACCGACCGCGTCGCCAAGGGTGAATTGCCCAAAGCCAAACCACCACGGCCTGAAGGCGAAGAGCGCAATGTTGTCATCACATCGTGGGAATGGTCAAAACCGGACAAGTATCTGCACGATCTGATTTCGTCCGACCGTCGCAACCCGACCGTGAATGCCAACGGGCCGTTGTACGGCTCGCCGGAATATTCGACGGACAACATGCCGATCCTCGATCCGAAGACGAACAAGGTGTCGTTCTTCAAGATGCCCGTGCGCGATCCGGAAATGCCGGTATCGCTCGGGCCGGGCCATGCCGGCGCGGTCAAGCCGACGGCGGATTCTCCGTATTGGGGGAGCGAAGTTCTGTGGGACACGCGCGCCAACAACCATAATTCCATGTTCGACGCGCAGGGCCGCATCTGGCTTGCGGCGACTGTACGCGGCATGGACAACCCGGACTGGTGCAAGAAAGGCTCGAATAACCAGTACGCCAAGGTATTCCCGATTGATAAAAGTCCGCGTCAGGTCGCCATGCTCGATCCAAAGACGATGAAATACGAATTCATCGACACCTGTTTCGGCACCCATCACCCGCAATTCGGTTATGACGCCGACAATACATTGTGGCTCTCCGGCACCGGCCCCGTGGCAGGCTGGGTCAACACAAAAGTGTGGGACGAAACGCACGACGCGCAAAAGGCAGTCGGCTGGACGCCGTTCATTCTCGACACCAACGGCAACGGCAAGCGCGATGACTACACCGAGCCCGGTCAGCCGGCCGATGCCGCCAAGGACACGCGCATCACCGGTGGTTCGGGTCCTTACGCTGTCATGCCCAACCCGAAAGACGGCTCGATCTGGTACACGGTCGGCGTTTTCGGTGGCCAGGCCGGCTTCATGCGTTTCGATCCGAAAACGCAGCTGTCGGAGTTTTTCGCTATGCCGAAGCCCGGCGTCGGCGTTCGCGGCGGTGATATCGACGCCAACGGTGTTGCGTGGGGCTCGGAGTCGAGCGGCCATCTCGTCAGCTTCGACCGGACCCTGTGCAAGGGCCCGCTCAACGGCCCGAGTGCGACTGGCAATCACTGCCCGGAAGGCTGGAAATTCTACAAATATCCCGGCCCCGGCTTCGAAGGCTTCGAGGACCGGAGCGCTGAGGCCAGCTATTACACCTGGGTCGACCAGCACAACGCGGTCGGGCTTGGCGAAAACATCCCGATTTCCACCGCCAATCTCAATGACGGCTTCGTGGCCTTGAAAAACGGCAAGATGGTCATGCTGCGCATTCCGTACCCCATGGGCTTCTACGCCAAGGGTCTGGACGCACGCATTGACGACCCGAATGCCGGCTGGAAAGGTCGCGGGCTGTGGAGCACCAATGGTGATCGAACGCCGTGGCTGATGGAAACCGGCAAGGGTTCGAGCCCGCGTGCCGTGCATATCCAGGTTCGCCCTGACCCGCTGGCGCACTGAGTATTGCGAGTAACAAGCGAATGGCCCCCGTCGCATGACGCGACGGGGGCTTTCGTTTTCGGCTGGCCCCTAGGCGGGCGCGGAAGTGCTGGAGTAGCATCCAAGCAATGGCGTCGTGGGGCAGACGCCGAGAAAACGTCATCAGGGAGTTCCCATGCGACACGCCGTATCTTTGGCTTTCACCGCAATCGCGCTGACTTTGGGGAGCGGCGCGCGGGCGCAGGTGCCGCAAGGCTATCCGGCCGACTATGCCCAGATCGTCGACGCCGCCAAAAAGGAAGGCAAAGTAGTGATCTATGCGACCACGGATGCGGTAGCCGCAAATCCCCTGGTCAAGGATTTCGAGACGCTCTACCCCGGCATCAAGGTCGAATATTCCGACCTCAATTCCACCGAGTTGTACAACCGGTTCATCGCGGAAGCGGCGGCCAATAACGGCACGGCCGACGTGCTGTGGTCATCAGCCATGGACCTGCAGGTGAAGCTCGTCGCCGACGGGCAAGCCGCGACCTACGCATCGCCCGAAATAAAGGCGTTGCCGAAATGGGCCGTGTGGAAGGACTCCGCTTACGGCACAACTTACGAGCCGATCACCTTTGTTTACAACAAACGTCTCGTGCCCGAAGGCGACGTGCCGAAGGATCACACCGATCTCCTGAAGCTTCTCAACGCCAAACCCGATTTCTACAAATCCAAGATCACGGCATACGATCCGGAGCGTTCTGGCGTCGGCTATCTGTTCTGCACCGAAGACATCAAGAATTTTCCGCAGGCGTGGGATCTGTTCAAAGCCATGGGCAAGGCGCAGGCGAAACTCTACACCAGCGCCGGCGCAATGATGGAGCGCGTCACCTCCGGCGAGCATCTGATCGCCTACGGCATCTTCGGCTCTTACGCGCTCGGACGCTCGAAGAAGGACCCCAACCTCGGCATCATTCTGCCGAAGGATTACACGATGGTGACGTCGCGCGTCGCCTTTGTCTCCAAGAAGGCGAAGAACCCGAACGCCGGCAAGCTGTTCCTCGACTACGTGCTGTCGAAGCGCGGTCAGGACATCATCGCAAACAAGGCCGATCTTTATTCGCTACGCTCCGACGTCGAAGGCGAGGCAACGATCAAGGGCGTTACCCAGCTGATCGGCGACAAAGCGCGCCCCGTGGCAATCGACCAGACGCTGCTGGAAAATCTCGATCAGGCTAAACGGCTCGCCTTCCTGTCAAAGTGGCAGCAGGCGAAAAAGGGACAGTAAGTACTACACCCAGCCCCACTCGGGTGCGGCAAACCAAGGGCGACCATGCCCATTGTCGTGTATCGCCTGCTCGTGCTCGGCATCACCACACTCGCCGTGGTCGCGCCGCTATCGCTGGTCATCTACCAAAGCTTCCTCACCGCGCCCTTCTTCGATCCTTCGGCGAAAGCCGGGTTCCTCGCCTATTCCTTCGTATTTGCCGACCCCGATTTCTGGCAGGCATTCTGGACGACTATCGCGATAGCTGGCGGCATGACTGCAATCGCGGTGCCTCTCGGCGCGCTCCTTGCGTTCCTCATGGTGCGCACCGATGTGCCGGGACGCGAATATCTTGAACCGCTGATATTGATTCCGATCTTTGTTTCGGCGGTGGTGATCGCCTTCGGTTATGTGGTCGCGATTGGCCCGGTCGGAATTTTTTCGACACTCGCCAAAGACATCCTCGGCTTCGTGCCATGGAATCTGTATTCACTCCTCGCCCTGATTGTGATCGCGGGCCTGACGCACGTCCCACACGTCTATCTCTACAGCGCCGCCGCCTTGCGTGGCCTGAGCACCGACCTCGAAGAAGCCGCGCGCGTCTCCGGCGCCAATCCGTTTCGCGTCGCCGTCAATGTCAGCCTGCCGATGATCCTGCCGGCCATCTTGTTTGCCGGCGTGCTGGTGTTTTTCCTCGGCTTTGAACTGTTCGGATTGCCGCTGGTCCTGGGTGATCCGCAGGACGTGCTCGTGCTCTCGACCTATCTGTACAAACTCACCAACAAGCTGGGGGTCCCGTCCTACCAACTGATGGCCGTCGTGGTGGTCGCGATCATCGCCGTCACGGCGCCACTGGTCTTCATGCAACGCCTGCTGCTTCGGCAGGCGCAGCGCTATGTTTCGGTGCGGGGCAAAGGCCTGAAGACGCAACCGCTGCGCCTGCATGGTTGGCGCTGGTTTGCCTTCGCAACCATCATGCTGTGGCTCTTCGTCACCGTCGTTGTGCCGCTGTTCGGCATAACGCTGCGCTCCTTCGTGGTGACCTGGGGCGAAGGCGTGAAGCTGCTCGACGTACTCACGCTCGATCACTATCGCGAACTCACCGAATATCCGAACGTTATCCGCGGCATCCTCAATACACTCGGCATCGGCGTGATCGGCGGCGCGGTGGCCGTCGCCTGGTACACCGCAATTGCGCTTGCCGTGCATCGCTGGAATTCAGGCTGGACGCGGCTTGTCGACTACCTAGTGATGGTGCCGCGCGCCATGCCTGGCCTCGTCGCCGGCCTCGCGCTGCTGTGGGTGTTTCTCTTTGTGCCGTTCCTGTCGCCGCTGAAATCGACGATGGCGTCGATCTGGCTTGCTTACACAATTGTGTGGCTCGCTTACGGCATGCGACTCGTATCTGGCACGCTGCTGCAGGTCGCTCCGGAACTGGAAGAAGCCGCACGCACCGCCGGCGCCAACGATCTGCGCGTCAAACGCGACGTCACGGTGCCGCTGATCAAATATGGCATGCTGGCGAGCTGGCTTCTGGTTTTCCTGATCTTTGTGCGCGAGTACTCGACGGGCATCTATCTGCTTGGCCCGGGCACGGAGGTGATCGGCTCGCTTTTGGTGTCATTATGGGGCACGGGCGCCATCGATCTGGTGTCGGCGTTGTCCGTCGTTAACGTGGTCATGATCGGCGTCGGCCTTGCCGTCGCGGTCCGACTTGGAGTGCGCCTGCATGGTTGACCTCACCGTCAAGGACGTCGCCCTTCGCCTGGGTGAAAACGAAATCCTCAAGGGCGTCTCGGTCGCTGTGCCGGCCGGCCAGGTTGTGGCACTGCTCGGGCCTTCCGGCAGCGGCAAGACCACACTGTTGCGCGCCATCGCGGGCCTCGAAACACCGTACAGGGGATCGATTGCCATAGGCGACCGCGTCTTTTTCGACGCCGCACGCGGCGTCGAATTGCCGGCGGAACAGCGCGGCCTTGGGCTCGTCTTCCAGTCCTATGCCTTATGGCCGCACAGGACGGTTTTCGACAACGTGGGCTACGGTCTCAAGCTGCGCGGGGTGTCGGCCGCGGAGATCAAGACACGGGTCGAGAAAACCTTGTCGCAGATCGGACTTGGCCATCTGGCCGCACGGTACCCGCATCAATTGTCGGGCGGACAGCAGCAACGCGTCGCCATCGCGCGGGCGCTTGTTTATGAGCCGCCGGTCATCCTGCTCGACGAGCCTTTGTCCAACCTCGACGCAAAGCTCCGCGAGGAAGCGCGCGCCTGGCTGCGCACGCTCATCGTCACACTCGGACTTTCCGCAATTCACGTCACCCACGACCAGGTGGAAGCAATGGCGATCGCCGATCGCATTGTATTGCTCGATGCGGGACTGATCGCGCAGGAAGGCCCGCCGACCGCGCTCTATAATGAGCCTGCGACGCTGTTCGCGGCAGAATTCATGGGCAGCAACAACCGACTCGACGGAAAACTGGCGGAAAGTTCGGGCGGACGCGCGATGATCGAATTGTTTGGAGAGCGCCTTTCCGGTATCGCACGCACCAAGGCAGCAGCCGGCGGAAAGGCGACAGGCATCATTCGCATCGAACGCGTGCGCTGTGCCTCGAGCCCCGGTCCCAATCGGCTGAAAATGGAGCTCAAAGCACCAATGTACCTTGGCGAGCGATGGGAGCTCGTGTTCGCGCGCGAGACACTCTCCGTGCGCGCCTATGCATCGGCGCCGCTCGAGCCGGGCGAACACTACGTTGAATTTCCGACCGAAGCGCTGTGGGTATTTTAGGCAACGCATGAGCGACTTCCACGGCGTCTTTCCCTATCTCGTCTCGCCCATCGACGCCAAGGGCAAAATCCTCACCGACGTGCTCGGGAAACTCGCGTCCGAGTTGATCAAGGCAGGCGTGCATGGACTGACGCCGCTCGGTTCGACCGGCGAATTTGCCTATCTCAATCGCGCGCAGCGCGAGGCGGTCGTGCAGGCGACCGTTGAAGCCGCTGGAAAACGGGTACCGGTGATCGCCGGTGTCGCGTCAACCGTAACCGCAGATGCAATCGAGCAGGCAAAAACCTGCCAAAAGCTCGGCGCCGACGGCATCCTCGCCATTCTGGAAGCATACTTTCCGCTCAAGGACGCGCAGATCGAAGCCTACTTTCGTGCAATCGCAGACGCCGTCGACATTCCCGTCGTTCTCTACACCAATCCCCAGTTCCAGCGCAGCGACCTGTCGCTCGATGTTATCGCGCGTCTCGCCGAGCATCCGCACATCCAGTACATCAAGGATGCTTCCACCAATACCGGGCGCCTCCTGTCGATCATGAATCGTGCGCCGCGCATGAAAGTCTTTTCGGCCTCCGCGCATATCCCCGCGGCAGTGATGCTGATAGGCGGTGTCGGCTGGATGGCAGGCCCCGCCTGCATCGTGCCGCGCCAGAGTGTCCGGCTCTATGATCTGTGCCGCGCGGGGAAATGGCCGGAGGCGATGAAGCTCCAGCGCGACCTCTGGCGCATCAATGAGGCCTTTGCTCGGTTCAATCTTGCGGCGTGTATCAAGGCCGGATTGCAGATCCAGGGTTACGCAGTCGGCGAACCTTTGCCGCCGCAAGCCGCACTCGGGCCCGCGGAACGCGAGGTTGTCGAAAGCATTCTTGCTGACGTCGCAAAACTCGATGGCTGAGCGGATGGCACGCTAGGCGCGCTCGCGCAGCAGACGCCTGATAACCTTGCCCGTCGTTGTCATCGGCATATCGTTGATGAAGGCGACCTCGCGCGGATATTCGTGCGCCGATAATCGCGTTTTGACGAAGCCCTGGATCTCGGAGGCCAGTGCGTCGGACGCGGCGTAGCCCTTCTTGAGCACAATGAAGGCTTTGACAATTTCGGTACGCAGCGCGTCGGGCTTGCCGACCGCCGCGGCGAGAGCCACCGCGGGATGTCGAATGAGGCAATCTTCAATCTCGCCCGGCCCGATGCGGAACCCGGCCGACGTGATGACATCGTCATCGCGCCCGACGAAACTGAAATAGCCCTCTTCGTCCATCACACCCTGATCGCCGGTGGTCATCCATTCACCGATGAACTTGTCGCGCGTCGCTTCCGGCTTGCCCCAGTATTCGAGGAACATCACGGGATCGGGGCGTTTAACGGCAATCTGACCAGGCTCCCCGACTTCCAACGGATTCCCGGCGTCATCGATAATCGCAACCGTGTGGCCGGCGACCGGCTTGCCGATTGCGCCCGGCTTTGAGACGCCGATCGCATTGCAAGCCGCAAGTACGATGTTGCATTCGGTTTGACCGTAGAACTCATTGATCGTCAGCCCGAAGACCGACTTACCCCACTCATAGGTTTCGACGCCAAGCGACTCTCCGCCCGAACCGATCGAGCGCATTTTGATCGCATGGCGGTCTTTCGGATTCGGCGCCGCGCGCAACATGCGTAACGCGGTCGGCGGAATAAAAGCGTTGCGGATTTGCGCGCGCGCAATCAGCGCAAAGGCCTCCTCCGGATCGAATTTCTCGAACCGCCGCGCCACGACCGGAACGCCATAGTGCAGACCTGGCAAAAGAACATTGAGCAAGCCGCCCGCCCAGGCCCAATCGGCGGGCGTCCAGATGCGGTCGCCCGCTTGCGGGAAAAAATCGTGATGAGTTTCGACACCCGGAAAATGGCCAATCAAAACGCGGTGGCCGTGCAAGGCGCCCTTCGGCTGGCCGGTCGTGCCGGAGGTGTAAACCATCATCGCCGGATCGTCGGGGGATGTTTCCACCGGCGTGAATTCGGACGAAGCGCGCGCCAGTTCATCTTTAAAACCGAGTGCGTCGTCCGCGGCGCCGTCGAGAGACAAAAGCAATTTGAGCGCAGGCAGATCCTTTCTGATCTCGGCAATGCGTCCCACGCCGCGCGCATTGGTAATCAGCGCGGCAGCACCGGAATTCTGCAACCGATACGACAGCGCATCGGTCCCGAACAGCACAGCCAGCGGCAGTGCCACGGCGCCAAGCTTGTAAATGGCGATATGGACGGCAGCCACTTCCGGCGACTGCGGCAGCAGGATCGCGACGCGATCGCCGCGGCCGATCCCGTGCGCGCGCAACGTGTTCGCAAGCCGGTTGGACGTTTCACGCAGCCAGCCGTACGTGATCTGCTGGTCAGATCCCTCCGGACGCACATGCAGTATCGCGAGACGATCGGGCTCCTGCGCCGCCCAGCGGTCGCAGACATCGACGCCGATGTTGTAGCGGGCCGGCACCTGCCAGCGAAATTGGCGATAGAGGGAATCGTAGTCCTTGACGCGAGGCAGTAACGGCATGGCGCAAAACTAGTCAGCGGACAGCGTGAGGTCCAGCCCGCCTATATCGGCCGACGGCATCGGCCACCGCCGGGTGAGCATCAAAGTGGCGCGAGAGCATTGCGCAGCGCAAAATCTGAAATCGTCATCAATCCGGTAAATGGCCTGTCCAGCTCGAAAATAAGAAAAAGCGCGCCCGATGCGGAAAACGCGCACACAAAAAACGCCGCTATGATGATCGGATTTGGCGGCACAAAGAGACTGAAACTCCCGAATATGATTGCGAGCCAGAATACCAGCAACGCGAGGAACGGCATTGGAATCGCATTGCCCGCCTGCGCGTATAGCGACAAACGTGTTTGCGCAAGGTCTGTGATAGTCGCGATCGCACGTGCGCGCATGGATTTTTGAACCTCGGATTGGGGCATCAACTCTTCAACCTTGTGAAGAAAGATCTCTGCCTCAGTACTCATGGCGAAAGCTGTTTTGGCGGCGGTCGCGAAATCGCGTTCTCCCCAGATCCTGTCGGCCAGCGAAGCGACTCCCCGCCGCAGAAGCTCCCGGTGCGGCTGTGTTTCAGGACCGTATTGAGCCAGAAGTTGATCGAGCATGATGATATTCACCGACAGTTGCCTGATCTGGTTGGTCTTGGCGTCATACGTGCTCTTAGCCGAGGCGATGAGAAGACCAAGCACAAGCGCTGCCATGGTGCCAATAACACCCATGCTGAGCCTGATTGCATCTTTCGTTTCCGGGGTCAGATGATGTTGCGACAGCCGGTCGCGAAGATACATGCTGAGAAGCGTCGTTCCGAAAATGCATGCAAACGAAATCGCTGCGAGGCCGAGGCTGCTCATAGTCGGTCCCTTTCTTACCGGCGGCTCAATTCAACCTGATGTAATGCCAACGAGCAAACCGGTTGCTAGCTTTTGTTTTCGTCCGGCTCGGCCAGGATCAATGACCAGTAGACCTTGTATTTCGAGTCAGGCGTGTAAACCGCGGCGATGCCCATGCGCGATGCGCCTGCGAGCAGCATGTTGGCCCGATGCGGGCTCGAATCGCGCCAGCCGGAGAATGCCTCGGCCAGAGTGTGGTAGCCGGCGCTGATATTCTCAGCTGCCGTTTTTGCATCGTAACCGGAGGCCTTTAGACGTTGGACGAATGGTTTGCCGGCCCCGTGATCAAGCTTGTCGCGCTTGGCCATGATCTCGGCTTGCGCCTGCGCAAGTCGCATCAGTTCGGTATCGAGCGCGACCGCAGGCAACCCGTTATTGGCGCGGTATCCTGAGATCATCGAGGCGGCAGCGGCGGCATCGAGTTCCGCGCCCGGCTGCGCCAGGTTTCGATAGAAACTCGGCTCTCCCTTGGGGGCGTAGGTATCTGCACAACCGCCAAGCCAGGCCAAGACCAGCGCTATTGCCGCAAAACGAACCGCCATCATCAGTGATCGTTCCCCGAAACGTGAATCGCAAAAGCTCGCCGAATCGTGCCGCCGCGCCAAATGCAATACTGCGTGCCCCGCCTCTACTGGCGCCTCCGCGCAGCGTCAACTAACATCTTGCAAAACGAGTTGAGTTGAGGAGAACGCCATGTCCAACCAACCGGCCGCACGTACACCGGGCGCCAAACGCGCAGCTCCAGGCGAATATGTCTTCGATCTCGGCACAATGCACAAAATCATGGGCGGTCCCGCTTATTCGACTGCACATGGACCATGCGTCGAAGGCGATCGCATGATCGTCGGCCTGATGCGCATGAAGGCCGGCACGGGTGCCGAGCCGCATTCGCATCCGAACGAGCAGTGGATCTACATCCTGGAGGGAACCTTTCACGCCAATATCGGTGGGAAGGAAATCGACGTGACGCCCGGATCGGTCGTTTACATTCCCGCCAACACCGTGCACGCCGGCAAGGCAACGGCGGATGGCGATGTCGTATTCTTCACCGTCAAGGACGCATCACACAGCTTGCACGGCGTAAAAGCGACCTGAGCAACGCGCAACGGAAACGATAAGAAAATTCCGGCGCGGCAATACTGGGAGGATTGCATGAAACGGTTCATCGCGGTGCTGTTGGCAACGCTTGCCTTGAACGCCGGCGCGGCGGTTGCGCAAGACAAATATCCGAGCCGTCCAGTCAAGGTGATCGTGCCCTACGCGCCGGGCGGCGCGACCGATATCGTTGCTCGCATCGTCGGCGACGAGTTTCAGAAAATTACCGGACAGCCCTTTGTCGTCCTCAACAAGCCGGGTGCTTTCGGCATGCTGGCGATTGACGAAATGGTAAAGGCGGCACCCGATGGATACACGCTGATGATCGGCAATGTTTCGACCAATGCGATCACACCGATCATCTATGCCAAAAAAATGAATCTCGACTACGCCAAAAGTGTCGTGGCCGTAACCAACCTGATCGATGTACCGGCGTTCCTGCTGGTCACGACGGCAAACGATTTCCCGGTGAAGTCTGTTCCCGAACTGATTGCCTATGCCAGGAAAAATCCGGGCAAGGTTCGCTACGGCACGGTCGGTATCGGATCCTATCCACACTACGACATGGCCTATTTTGCCAAGCGCGCAGGTGATCTCGATCTCGTCGGATTGCCGAACAAGAATGGCGCCGCCGGCGTGATCCAGGACATGCTGCGCGGCGACGTGCAGACCGCGTTCCTCAACGTCGCCTCGACCGCAGGGCAAGTACAGTCAGGAAACTTCCGCGCATTGGCTGTGGTCAATCACACGCGGCTTAAGGAATATCCCGACATTCCAACGATGAAGGAAGTCGGCTACGCCGATGTGGGCACCGTCGCCTGGAACGGCTTGTTCGCACCGGCGGCAACGCCGAAGCCGGTGCTGGAAGCGCTGTTCGCGGCGATACATAAGGCACTGAGTTCGCCAGAGGGAATCGAGAAACTCGCCAAGCAGAACTTCAACGTCGTGCCAAACAAATCACTTGCCGATGCAAAGAGCTGGCTGGACGGCGAGATGAAGCATTGGCAGACGATCACCGGTGCAGTAACGATTGACGTGGCGCAATAGCGACCGCGGCCCGGCCGGCCTGCGAGCTCAAAGCTTGCGGTCGGTGATGCCGGCTTTGGCGTAGAGTGCGTTGATGTGCGCCTTCACATCCGGGTCGGTGGTGTCGTGTTCGGGAGCATGAGCCCAACCAACCTTGGTCCGCGCATAGACCGCCATCTCCTCATCCTGCTGTGAGGTACCGCCGGAAATCCCGTAGGCGCCGACCATTTCATCGCCCTTGAACACTGGTGCTGAGCCGCCGCTGGCGGCGATGCGCCCGTTTGTCATCGCGGCCAGGCTGACCAGCAATTGCGGATTGCGTTCCTTGAACCATTGTTGAATGACAAGCCCGTCGGGAAAGCGCGGACTCATCGAGCGAAATGCCGCCACGGTGAATGCCTTTGCGATGGCGGTTTCCGGCGTGATGAACCCGGCCTCGTCCATGCGCTCCACGGCAATCAGGTGGCCTTCGGCACCAACCACCGCAATCGAAATCGGCACGCCCATCGCTTCGGCTTTTTCCACCACCGCCTTGATGAATTCACGGCACTCCGCAGCACGCAACTTGGCCATCGCCGACCCTCCAGCCCTGCCTATTAAGTTTTGCTTAACCCACTATCCCCGGCAATTAACTGCAAAAAAACGGGTTGGGGAATACCGTGCGCCCATACCTGGGCGCGAACATGGTCGAGAATACGTCCGTACACGCAACTGCGCGCGATTGGCGTATGGTCGTGTTGACCGGAGTCATCAGCTTTGCACTCGGTTTTGCCGTGCTCCATTTCGTCTTGCCGGTGAGTGGCTGGATCGCGTCCGCTCCCGAACTCGCGGTGTCCCTGCTCTTCGCCGCCCTCATTGCAATGCTGGCGACGGCTGCGACGATCGCTGCCGTTGCTCGAAAACTTCGCGTGGACAACCTGCGTATCCGGGTCGCTATCAACAACATGTCGCAGGGTTTGTGCATGTTCGACGGCAATGAGCGGCTGGTGGTTTGCAACCAGCGCTACATGGAGATGTACAATCTCTCTGCCGACATCGTGAAACGAGGCTGCACGCTGCAAAGCTTGCTCGAGTATCGCATCCGCAACGGTACCTTTTCGCGTGAACCGGTCGCCTACCGGCGCGAGCTTGTCGCCACAATAGCTGCAGGTAATACGACCAACAATGAGATCAAATCGAAGGATGGACGTTCGATTTCCGTCATCAACCGGCCGATGCCCGGTGGCGGCTGGGTGGCGACGCATGAAGACATCACCAAGCGGCGCGACGCGGAACGCGAACGCATCGAGATGCATGAGCAACAACAGCGGCGCGCCGCGATAGACCAGGCGATCGCCGCCTTCCGCCGCCGTGTCGAGGATCACCTGAAGACCGTGGCTGAAGGCGCCAAGGCGATGCGCTCCACTGCCGCCACGCTTTTCAGCAATTCCGGCCAGACCTCGCAGAGCGCGGACGGCGCCGTGTCATCTTCGAACGAAGCGTCCGTGAACGTGGAGACCGCCGCGGTCGCCGCCGATGAATTGGCCGGCTCCATCAACGAAATTGGGCGTCAGCTCGCCAGGACCACTGAAATCGTACGCGGGGCGGTCGGCGAGGCGCAGGGCACCAATCATCAAATTACGGCGCTGGCCGAGGCCGCACAGAAAATTGGCGACGTGATCAAGCTCATCCGGGCCATCGCCGGGCAGACCAATCTCCTGGCGCTCAATGCCACGATCGAGGCGGCACGCGCCGGCGAGGCCGGTAAAGGCTTCGCGGTGGTGGCTTCCGAAGTCAAATCGCTGGCCGTGCAGACTGCCAAGGCGACTGAAGATATCTCCAGGCTGATTATGGCCGTGCAGGGCGCGACATCGAGCGCGGTTTCCGCAATTGGCCGCATCTCCGGCCGCATGCAGGAAATCGACAGTTGTGCCACGGCCGTTTCCGCAGCGGTCGAAGAGCAAAGTGCCGTCACGGGCGAGATTTCGCAAAATGTCGCCAGCGCCTCCGATGGGGCGAAAGTTGTGGTTTCGGTGCTGGGCGACGTTTCCGGCGCCGCGTCGCAAACGCGGCAATCGGCCGAAAGCGTCCTCACGGCCTCGCAGGCGGTGGAAGCGGCAGCCGCCGATCTGCGTCAAGAAGTCGAAGGCTTCCTGGCGCGTGTCGCAGCCTGAACCCACCTCGTGCCCCGGATGCGGCGCGGCACGCAGCGCGGCGGAGTAGTGCGCCGCTGATCCGGGGCCTTATCTGGTCCCGAGTTCTCACGGTCCCGGTTCTGCAGCGCCCCGTTCCACGCTGCGCTGCGCCCGGGACACGGCGAACCTAGCCAAAAACCCCACTCAGCCAATAAAACAGCGCTGCGATAACCGCCGATGCGGGTATCGTGATGATCCAGGCCACGACAATGTTGTTGGCAACGCTCCAGCGCACCGCCGACAGTTTGCGAGCGGCACCGACACCAATGATTGAACCGGTAATCGTATGGGTGGTTGAAACCGGAATGCCCAGCCAGGTGGCCGCGAACAGCGTCATTGAGCCGCCGGCTTCCGCGCAAAAACCCTGCATCGGTGTGAGGCGAGTAATCTTCGACCCCATCGTCTTTACGATGCGCCATCCGCCAATCAACGTGCCGAGTGCCATTGCTATCTGACAGACGATAACGACCCAGAACGGAACGTGGAATTCGGCGCCGAGGTGCCCCTGGGAGTAGAGCAGCACGGCGATAATGCCCATGGTCTTTTGCGCGTCGTTGCCGCCGTGGCCGAGCGAATAGAATGACGCAGACACAAATTGCAGATGCTGGAAGGTGCGGTCGACCGCGAATGGTGTCGAACGTATGAACAACCAAGATAAGAGCAGGACCATCAGCAGCGCGAGGAAGAATCCGATCAGCGGCGAGCCGACAATCGCGAGGGACGTTGGCACCAGGCCATGCCACACGATGGCGCTGGGGCCAGCTTTGGCGAGCCCGGCACCGACCAGTCCGCCGACCAACGCGTGCGAGCTGCTCGACGGAATTCCCAGGCCCCAGGTGATCAGATTCCAGATGATCGCGCCCATGAGCGAGCCAAACACCACGTGCGGATCGACGATAGCTGCGGAAATGATGCCGGTACCAAGAGTGTTGGCCACATGCAGTCCGAAAAACAGGAAAGCAATGAAATTAAAGAACGCCGCCCAAGCCACCGCGTATTGAGGCCGCAGCACGCGGGTTGAGACGATGGTCGCGATGGAATTGGCCGCATCATGCAACCCGTTGAGAAAATCGAACGCCAGTGCAACCGCAATCAGCCCGATTAAGACCGGCAATGTCAGGGCGACATCCATTCTTGGCTAACTCCGGAGGCGCTAGACGTGCTCGATGACGATTCCGTGCATGACGTTGGCCACGTCGTCGAAGCGGTCGACCACTTTTTCGAGGTGATCGTAGACCTCATTGCCGACGAAGAATGCCATCGGATCCGATTTTGATTTGGCCTGATAGAGTTCCCGCAAGCCGATATCGTGCAGATCGTCGGCGCGTCCTTCGAGTTGCGAGATCCGCGCGGTCAAGTCGCTGATATGCACGGCCTGGGAACTGATCGAACGCAGCAGCGGCACTGCTTGCTTCACGAGCTCCGCGCATTTCACGATCGCATCGGCCATTTCCTTCATTTGTGGCGTGAATTCCGTTACATCGAACAAAAGGACGCCCTTCGCGGTCTTCTGCATCTGGTCGATGGAGTTGTCCATCGAGGTGATCAGGTCGCGGATGTTGCCGCGGTCGAACGGGGTGATGAACGTGCGCCGCACCGCGATCAGCACCTCGCGAGTAATGTCGTCAGCGTCATGCTCTCGATCCATCACGATCTGATAATTCGATTTGACCGCAGCACCGCCTTCCAGCATGGCACGCAGAGCTTTGGCACCGGCCAACACGGCATCGGAATGTCGCGCGAACAACTCAAAGAAGCGCTCTTCCTTCGGCATCAATGCGTGAAACCATCGCAGCATGGCGTCCCCCTTCCCCCCATTCGGCGTCATACTGACAGACGCCAACCAAATAAGCAGATTTTCGCCCTTTCAAAATTGATCCTTGTCATGGCCCGATTCGTCAACCTGGCGGAATCAGCGGGCCAGCACATAGGCGCTAAGATTGCTGCATCGGTCGGCTGGGTCGGCTAGTTTTCGGGGCCAGGGAATGCGAAGCGGAGACTTATGATGCGGTTGGGCTACTTTACCATGCCCGTTCATCCGATGGGGCGGGACTGGTCGCAAACGCTGCGCGAGGATCGCGAGGCGATTGTCCTCGCCGACAAGCTCGGCTTTTACGATGCTTTTATGGGCGAGCACCTGACCGACGCCTGCGAGAACGTCACCAACAGCATGCTGTTTTTGGCCACGCTGATCCACGACACGAAAACCATCAAGCTCGCGACCGGTACCACCAATCTGGCGCAGATGCACCCGGTGGTGATTGCGGTGAATGCCGCGATGTTCGACCATCTGTCGCAGGGCCGCTTTGTAATGGGGATAAGCGCCGGCGCCCTCACGTCCGATTCGGAAGCGATCGGCATTCTTGACCTCGATCGCAACAAAATATTCGCTGAAGCCATCGACGTAATTCTGGCGGTGTGGGAACGCAATCCGCCTTATAACATCGATTTCCCCGACAACCGCTTCAAGGTCGGCTTCGCACGCACGGCCGCGCTTGAGCTCGGCGTCGGCGTCCTGGCGAAGCCCTTCCAGAAGCCAAGGCCGGAAATCGTCGGCACGGTCGTGGCACCATTCTCGCCGGGCGTCGTGCTGATGGGCAAACGCGATTTTCATCCGCTGTCGGCGAACTTCCTGCTTGCAAAACACTTGAAGTCGCACTGGACCAATTACACCAAAGGCAAGACGGAGGCCGGGGCCAAAGCCAATATCGCCGACTGGCGTGTAGCGCGCACGATTTTCGTCGCCGACGACGACAAGGTGGCGGCGCGCTACGGACGCCATGATGCCAAGAGTCCGTATCGGTTCTACTTCGAGCAGATGCGCGCCAAAATGAAGCGCGGCAATCGGCTCTATGTGTTCAAGAGTTACAAGGAGCAATCGGACGAAGAAATCACCGACGATTATGTTGTGGACAATTGCGTGACGTTCGGCACCGTCAACAAAGTCGTCGATGAAATCCTCAAGATGCGAGAGGAGACCGGCGATTTCGGCGAACTTGTCTATGCCGGTATGGATTGGGTCGATCCGGCGCTTGCCAAGCGCTCGATGCAACTGATGTCCGAAGAGGTGATGCCGCGCGTGAATGCGGCAATCGGAAAGCCAGCCAAGACCGCGGCTGAGTAGTGGCCCTCTCTGTTCGTCCCCCGCGAAAGCGAGGACCCAAGGCATCCTCACTGACATTGCGATCAAAGCTATGGATTCCGCTTGCGCGGGAATGAGCGGAATTTGGATCGATGCCTAAACCGACAACGGATCCGTCCCCAGCGCGGCATAGAGTCCGTGTTTGGCGCCCTGCGTAAATGAAACATCCTTATCCAGCTCCACCGAGGCCGAACGCACGCGCTGCGCTGCCGGCTCGGTTGCCGGCACCGCGCCACCTTCGGCGGCCGCCTTCGCCGCCCGCAGCAGAATTTTCCGTGTCATGACGATGCCACCGTCGGTCGCGCAGAGATGCTCCTTGGTGCGATCCTGAATTGGTCCCATGCTTTCCTGGATGGACGCATCCTGCATGGCAATGCCATCGACGCCGGTCGAGGAATGGCCGTGCCGCTGCGACTCCCGGTCCAACAGATAATTGTTCGACTTGTTGGCGAGCGGAATGAAAGTGCCGGGCACGTATTTGACGTGAATGCCCTCACCGTCCTGCATCGCTGAAATTTCCGATTTCGTGAGGGGGCGCTTGGGATGATAGTTGATGCTCCAGGCCCAGCACGTCTCATCATCAATCGGCACCCAGGCGTGCGCACCCAAAGGATGGCCGGCGCGCGGCGGAATGATCGAATACCAGGGCATGATCCAGGGTGTGATACGCCAGTAGTACCTGCCGCCGTCGGCATTACGCCGCGCCCCGATCAGCAAGCCGCCGGGAAACTCGGCCACTTCGAACAAGGGCATGCGGTCCTGCTCGTTGTAGACATTTCCCTTCGAGCCTTTGAACAGGGGATCCTTGTTGAGTTCGCTGCCGTGCAGCCACGACACGTGACTGGAATCGATACCGCCTTCCATCGCCTGCAGGTAATTGCACTCCTGCAGTCGCTTTGAGACGAAGCGATGCGAAGACTCAACGTCGGTCCATTCCAGTGCCGGTGGCGGCGGCTGCATGGCGGGCGGGCCCATATAGGCCCAGACGATTCCGGCCTTCTCGATGCACGGATAGGATTTCAGTTTGATGTTTTTCCGAAAGCCGCTTTCCTCGGATTCCGACGGAAGGTCGACGCATTGTCCGGTGACATCGTATTTCCAGCCGTGATAGGGGCAACGCAGCCCGCATTCCTCGTTCTGGCCGAACCAGAGTGACACGCCGCGATGGGCGCAGAATTCGTCCATCAGACCAACGCGGCCCTTGCTATCGCGAAAACAGATCAGGCTTTCGCCCATCAACTTCACCCGCACCGGCGGGCAATCGGGTTCGGGAATTTCTGATGTCAGCAGGAATGGCGCCCAGTAGCGGCGAAATAATTTGCCCATGAAGCTTCCCGGGCCGACGCGGCTGAGCTGATCGTTTTGTTCACGCGACATCATGGCGACGTTTCCTCAAGTCTTTGCTATGTTTCTTGCAGGTGTCGGCGCCATTATAAGCAGCCGTGCCGCCGACGGAAGCCAAGTGCCATGCTCTTGCCGCGTATCGCCATTGCAACGGGAGACCCGGCCGGCATCGGGCCGGAAATCGCGCTGAAGGCCGCGCTCGATGCACGCGTGCGCAAGCTATGCCGGCCGCTGCTCGTCGGCGACCCGGCCGTCGTAGAACAGCACGCGCGCGGCGCTGGCCTGTCGCCGAACTTGCATCTGGTCGGCAAAGCTGCCGACGCAGACTGGACCGACAGCGCCGTCAACCTGCTTGATGCATGTGACGGAAGCAACACGCCCGTAAAACTGGGCACTGTGGATGCCGTTTACGGGCGCGCCTCGTTGGCGAGCGCAAGCCGGGCGATCAAGGCCGCGCTTGCCGGCGAAGTAGAAGCCGTGGTGGCGGCGCCGCAGACCGAGCGCTCGATCGCGGCGGCGGGCATTGCGTTCGATGGTTATCCATCGTTCGTCGCACGCGAGACCGGCACGCCGGTCAACGACGTCTATCTGATGATCTGCTTCGACCAGTCCCGCATTGTCCACGCGACCTTGCACGTCAGCGTGCGCGAGGCCGTCGCATTGATTACGCGAGAGCGGATCGAGCGCGTGATCCGGGTTACCGACGCGTCGCTGAAAAAGCTCGGCATTGTCCGCCCGAAGATTTTTGTCAGCGGGCTCAATCCTCACGCCGGCGAAGATGGAATGTTCGGCCGGGAGGAGATCGAAATCATCGAGCCGGCAATCCACAAGGCGGCTGACGACGGAATCGAAGCATCGGGCCCGTTCGGTGCCGACACCATGTTTCGCAAGAAGGGCTGCGACGCCTTTATCGTTATGCTGCACGATCAGGGCCACATCGCCGCCAAGCTGCAGGCCTTCAACCGCACTGCGGGACTTTCGATCGGCTCACCTATCCTGTTTTCGTCGGTTGCACATGGCAGCGCGCACGACATCGCTGGAAAAGGCCAAGCCGATCCCGGAGCAATAATCGAGGCGATTACCCGACTCGCCCGTGTCAAGGCAGAAGGGCGCGACCGCGTTACGGATTAAGCAGGGGAATGCTGGCGGTGTTCGGAGGCTTCGGAATCGACTGCAAATAAGCATAGATGTCCGCAAGATCGCCGTCCGAAAGAATCGTCTCGCTGAACGGCGGCATCGCCCGGTTCGACGAGCGTACGAATGCAGAAAATGTCTCCCAAGGCAGCGGGTCCGGCGCGAGACGCTTGCCGCCGCTGGTCATGATCGAACCCTGCCCCATCGTGCCATGGCATTGCCAGCAACCGTTCTGAATGAATGCAGTCTTGCCATGTTCGGCGGACGCGGCAGAAGCGGTGCTCTGTCCAAAATTCACGCTGACCAAAAGCCCCACTGCGAGCGCACACATTCGCATCACGGCACCTTCAACGGGGCTGCGTCACGACGTCGACCATCGCCGGTTCGCCGGCCTTGACCACCTGCACCGCTTTCTTCAATGCTGGCGCAAGTTCATTCGCTTCGGTGATCGGCCCGGCCGACCACATACCCATCGAACTCGCGAGCTTGGCGTAATCAATCGTTGGATTTTCAAGGCGCGTGCCGACGGGGGCGATGTCCTTGCCGAGACTCGCAACGCGGTTGCGCCGACTCGACATCCGCTGCACGTGCATCGATTCCTGATGATAGCCGCGATTGTTGTGCATGACGGAGAGTAACGGGATCTGATGCTTGGCGGCCGTCCACAACACGCCCGGCCCGAACATCATGTCGCCGTCGGGCTGGAAGTTGATCGAGAACCGCCCCAGCGCGCGATTGGCCAATGCGGCGCCAACCGCCGCCGGCGCGTTGTAGCCGATGCCGTATCCACCAGGCCCGCCGATGTGGTGGTAGTGCCTGTCCATCGGCCAAAGCCTGCTCGGCCAGGATGACAGCTGACGGTCGCCGCCGACTGAAGACCAGTCGAGATCCTTGATTTGCGCATAGACTTCCATTGCCATACGCGCGGTGCTGATCGGGCTGGCATCCCAAGCGTATGACGCGGCCTGCCGGGTGCGTTCCTGCGTGTCGGCCCATGCCTTCTTCATAGCAGCGCCGCGTGCCTCGATGGCCACGCTGCGGTTCGCCGGCAAGGCCTGTTTCACCGCTTCGATCAGAGCCGGCAAAGTCGCTTCCGCATCGCCCGCCATTTCGATATCCACGACCTGGAAGCGCTGGAAGTCCTGGTAGTTCGATTTTGTATTGAGCACCACGGAACTGATGCTGATGAGTTTCGCATTCGGCCGGATGTGCGATTCTTGCAGGCCCGCGCCATCATTTTCACCGTTGTCGATGAATCCGTTCACCGTGTTCCAGTAGTCGGCCAATTCGAGACCGAGGATCACGTCGGCCTCCTTGAGCAGGGCTTGTGCACGACCATTCTGAAACAGGTGGTGGGTGTTCGGAAAATTCATCCGGCCTTTTTGATCGATGACGGGCGCCTGCAGGCTTTCGGCAAGCTGAACAAGCAGTTTCATGCCGTTCGCCGTGCGTGCGTATTTGTCGGCGACAATCACCGGATGTTCTGCAGCTGCCAGTAGCCGCGCCGCCTCCCGCACAGCATTCATTTCGCCTTGCGGCGGCGCGGTCGGCACGTAGCGCGGGATCGTGAGTTTCGAACGATCGTGCAGCGTCTGTTCCTGTAATCCGCAATCGAGCGCGATCATCACCGGTTCGTGCGGCGGTGTCATCGCGAGCTTGTAGCCGCGCACAAATGACTGCGCGAAATGCTGCAGCGACACCGGCTGGTCGTCCCATTTGGTGAAGTCGCGCACCAGCGCGTTGATGTCCTGAGCCGAATGGAATGTCGGCACGCCCGGTGGCCGCTTGGCGGCATCAAGATCGGTGCCGCCCATGACGATGACCGGCACGCGGTCGCACCATGCATTGTAGATAGCCATCGCCGCGTGCTGGAGGCCGACCGTACCATGGCAGAGCACGAGCAGCGGCTTGCCGGCGATCTTGAAATAACCGTGCGCCATCGCAACCGAGGCTTCTTCATGCGTGCAGGTGAGAAATTCCGGCCTCTTGTTGCCGCCGTAGTCGATCAATGATTCATGTAAACCGCGAAAGCTTTGGGCAGGGTTGCATGGCACGTAGTCGATATCGAGCGACTTGATGACATCGACCATGAAATCGGAGTTCGGTGCGCCCGCGGTTTGCACCAGTATCTGCGGTGTGCCGGTTTCTGCGGCGGCGACTGCCGCAGTGGGGCGAAGCGCCGAGGGCCGCGGTGCGGGCGGCGAAACAGCCGGGGCCGCTGCGCTGGCGGCGTCTATCGGCAATGGAGCCGCCGCGCCGGCGAGCGCGACGCCCGCCACGAACTTGCGTCGATTCAATCGGATCCGAGACAACACACGCGCCATATCCGCCTCCGGCAATATACCCGGTCATGGATGGCGATGATCCGCGGACCAGGCAGATTGACAATGTTAGTTCAGCGGCGCGGGAGGCGCTACGGGTGCCGTACGTCTAGCGTACTGGCGGCAAGGGCGCGGATGAAATTGCGTTGCTGTTGTTGCGCGGCGTGACACCCGCGTTGACTGGCGCGGCGGGAACCGGGGTGCCTGGGGGCGCGGGACCAATCGCGGGAGGCTGCACCCCCGCATTGGCAAGCTCAGGCGGCTTGCCCGGATAAACGACGACACGCGTGCCAACCTGCACACGGCTAAACAGATCCTCGATATCCTCATTGATAAGACGGATGCAGCCCGACGATACAAAGGTACCGATGGTCGAGGGCTGATTGGTGCCGTGAATGCGATACAGCGTCTTGCCAAGGTAGAGAGCGCGCGCGCCAAGCGGATTGCCCGGACCACCCGCCATGAAACGTGGCAGATAAGGTTGACGATCGATCATCTCGGACGGTGGATGCCAGTCCGGCCATTCCGACATCCTGCTGATCCGTTCGGTGCCGGCCCACGTAAAGCCTTCGCGGCCTACGCCGATGCCGTAACGCATGGCCTTGCCGCCACCGAGCACGAGGTAAAGGTAGGTGTTCGGCGTATCGATGATGATCGTTCCGGCTGGTTCCTTGGTGGCAAAATCGACCAGCTGTTTTTTCAGGTTGGGCGGCAGTTCCTTCGGCTTCCCGGTTTCCGGTTGATCCTCCGGCGGCAGTGACGCAATCGTCGACGGAGGCTGTCCCTGCGGGGCCGGACCAACGGCGGCCGGCGGACGCAGCGCGTCCGGATCATTATTCGCACGGGACGGCGTCCCTGTCGGCTGTGGCTGTGGTTGCTGTTGCTGTGGCAGTTGCGGATCAAGCTGATGACCGTAGCCAATTGGACGCCCGTCGGGCGTACGGAAAAATCGCGGCGGTGGTGGCTGGGACGCGTCCTCGTCGGGATCAGGGAGTGCACGTCGCGGCGTATACCAGCGTCCGGCACGCGGCGGACCATCTTCGTCATCGTCGTAGCCGCCCATAACGGGCGGCAGCCGCTCCTGGTAGACGCCAGGTGGCGGCAACTGCGCCAAAGCCGGTGCAGCGGTAAAAGCCGCCACCACAGGCAGCGTCAGCAAAAAAGCAGCCGAAATCCGGATCATTGTCCACCCTCGGCGGCGAAGCAGCCGCCAAATCACGCCCTGATTGCCCCGTGATGAAGGCACATTCAAGACCAGAATACGACTATCTCGTTAACGTGAATTTGTCGTGCAGTTTCAGGCTTTCTTGCCTTCCGCCGCCAGAACCTGCTTGGCCACCCGGTGGGCATCGACCGCCGCCGGGAACCCGCAATAGATCGCAACCTGCCGCAAGACTGCCGACAGTTCCTTGGGGGTGAGCCCGTTTCGAAGCGCGCCGCGGAAATGTGCTTCGAACTCATGCATCCGGCCGAGGCAAGCGATCATACCGAGATTGAGCAGGCTGCGATCGCGCGGCTTGAGGTCCTCGTCAGTCCACACCGCACCCCAGCAGAATTCGTTGAGCAGATCCTGGAACTTGCGGTTGAAGTCGTCGGTATTGGCGACGGCGCGGTCTACGTATTCATCCCCGAGCACCTTGCGGCGCATGGCCATTCCACGGTCATAGAGTGCCTTGTCCATAGTGTTTCCTCCCTTTTCGCGGTGAATTCCCGTTTTGGTCGGCGCATGTTGACAGAGATTGGACGATTTCGTCCATTCTTGCGGCCGGTCGAACAATAAATTCAAACGGGATCGAGGAGGAACCGCCATGCGAACGATTTCGGGACTGACCATCGCTCTTGCCCTCGGTGTCCTTGGCTTCACCACCGCCTACGCCGTAAGGGAGGCCGCGAGCCAGGATGCAGGTTGGACAACCCTGTTCGACGGCAAAAGCCTGGACGGGTGGAACCAGGTCGGCGAATCCAACTGGCGTGTCGAAGATGGAGCGATCGTCGTCGACAAGATGCCGGGCAAGGAAGCCGGCTACCTGGTAAGCAAGAACTCGTACAAGAATTTCGTCGTGCGCGTCGAATTCTGGCCGAGCGACGACGCCAACAGTGGAATTTATTTTCGCTGTCTCGATCCGAAGAAGATTACCGACCGCACCTGCTATGAGGCCAATATCTTCGACCAACGGCCCGACCCGAGCTATGGCACGGGTTCGATCACCCGTTACGTTGAGATCAAGGACATGCCGAAGGCCGGCGGCAAATGGAACACAATCGAGGTGACCGCCAAGGGCCGAGACATCACGGTCGTGCTCAATGGCCAGACGACTGCGACGCTGCGTAACGGCATGTTCGACGAAGGTCCGGTCGCATTGCAACACGGCGCCGGGGCAATCAAGTTCCGGAAAGTGGAAATCAAACCGCTATAGCGAGGCGGGCGGATTGGCGTGACCGAATGGACGTAGCGATCGTCGGCGGGGGAATTTGCGGGCTTTCGCTCGCCCTCAATCTCAAGGAGCGCGGCATTGCATGCCGCGTCTATGAACGCGCGCCAGATATCAAGCCGCTTGGCGTCGGCATCACCTTGCTGCCGCATGCCATGCGCGAATTCAGCGCGCTTGGCCTGGGCGATGTTTTGCTCAAGGCCGGCATCGAGAACCGCGAATGCTGTTTCTTCAATCGTTTTGGGCAACTGATTTATCGCGAAGATCGGGGCAAATTCGCGGGATATCCCTTTCCGGAAGTCGGCATCCATCGCGGTAACCTGCACGTCATCTTGTATCAAGCCGTGCAGAAGCGGCTCGGCATGGGTGCGGTGCTCACAGATTGTGAGTGCGTCGGCATCGAACAAGATGACCACGGTGCGAGCTTGCATTTCAAGCAAACCAGCACAGGAAAAACGCGGGACAGCGTACGTGCCGATGTGGTCATCGCCTGCGACGGCATCAATTCAGCGCTACGCAAGCAATTCTATCCGAACGACAGGATCGCGTTTTCCGGCATCAATACCTGGCGTGGAGTGACCCGGCACAAGCCGATCCTCGGTGGCCGCACCTATATGCGGGTCGGCTCAATCCTCACCGGCAAGCTGGTGATCTATCCAATTATCGAAAATGTCGATGGCGAAGGTAACCAGCTGATCAACTGGATGGCCGAGATCAAGCGCGACACGACCGAGCAGAACGACTGGAACAAGCCGGGCAATCTTGCCGATTTCTTTCCGCTTTACGAGAGCTGGCGTTTCGACTGGCTCGATGTGGCGCAGATGGTCCGCGATGCCGACCAGATTCTCGAATATCCGATGGTCGACAAGGACCCGATCGACCGCTGGACCTTCGGGCGCGTCACGCTTGCCGGCGATGCCGCGCATCCGATGTATCCGCGCGGCTCAAATGGCGCGGCACAGGCTGCGATCGATGCGCGTACCCTCGCCGACCTGCTGCAGAAAAAATCCGATCCGCGCGAAGCCCTCAAAGCGTACGAGACCGCACGGGTTGCGCCGGCCGCCAAGGTCGTGCGCACCAATCGCGAACAGCCGCCGGATTTCATCAATATCAAGGTCGAGGAACTGGTGGGCGACAAGCCCTTCGACAACCTCGACAAGTACATCACGCAAGATGAGTTGCGTGCGTTGTCGGAGAGCTACAAGAGCATCGCTGGTTTTGCGCTCGCCGATGTCGCACCGCGCGGTTGATCCGCTAGTTCTCCGCAATCCGATAGCCGATGCCCGGCTCTGTCAGAATAATTCGCGGGTCATCGGGATGCTCTTCGACCTTCTGCCGCAGCTGACCGATATAGACTCGCAAATATTGCGTATCTTCGGTATGTGCGGGGCCCCACACCGCGGTGAGAATCTGCTTGTGAGTCAGGACGCGCCCGGCATGCTTTGCCAGGAACGATAAAAGCTCAAATTCCTTCGGGGTGAGCTTCAGCTCTACGCCCGCCCGCGTCGCGCGGTGTCGCACGGCGTCCACTTCGAGATTGCCGGTTCGCAAGACTGGAATTTCTGCCTTGCGTTGCATCCGGTGCCGCAGCGCTGTCCGCATCCGCGCCAGGAGTTCGCCGACATTGAAGGGCTTGTTGATATAGTCGTCGGCGCCGAGGTCGAGCGCTTCGATCTTTTCGGTCTCCCGCTCGCGCGCCGACAGCACAATAATCGGAAGGTCGGACCATTCCCGGGCGCGCCGGATCACGTCCTTGCCGTCGCCATCCGGCAGCCCAAGATCGAGCAGGACGACATCCGGCGTTTCGGCGGCAATACGCTTGATGCCTTCGGCAACCGTTCCCGCGCTGGTCATTTCATAATTGTTGGCTTCAAGCGCCGGTTTCAGGAAGCGCAGGATTGCCGCCTCGTCATCGATAACAAGGACACGAATCTTGGCACTCATGCCGGCGCCTCTTCGCGCGGGAAAGTCATGACGAAACGCGCGCCGCGGCCATTGTGAACTGGGCTTTCTCCAGCAATCCCGCCGCCATGGGCTTCCATGATGCCTTTCGCGATGGCGAGGCCAAGACCCGTGCCCTGGCTCCCGTCTGCGCCGGATGGCTGGGAATCGCCACCCTTGACGAATTTTTCGAAAACATGCGGCAACTCATCCACCGGGATGCCGGGGCCGTCATCCGTGACGCGCAGCGTAACCGCGCGTGCCGCAACATCGGCGTCCAGCACAACATGCGTATCCGGCGGCGTATGCACGACTGCATTGCCAATTACATTGCCGATCACCTGCTCTGCCAACGTCGCGTCCGCCTTCACCAGCGGCAAATCGGGAGGTAGATTGATCTCGATCTTCTGCCTTGCGCCATGACGGCGCGCGGCGCTGACCACGCGCTCCGCGACCTCCCTCAAATCGATCCAATCGCGGCGCAATTCCAGCGCGCCCGCATCGATGCGCGTGATCGCCAGAAGATTGCGCACCATTTCGTCGAGGTCCTCGGCCTCCTTCTTGATCTGGCCGAGCAAGTCTTTTTTCGCCGCCGGGCTGAGTTTGTCGCCGTAGTCGATCAGACTCGTAGCCGAACCAAGGATTGATGACAGCGGAGTACGAAAATCATGCGATACCGAAGCGAGCAATGTATTGCGAACACGCTCGGTCTCGGTCGCCGTCTTTGCAATGACCATTTCGCGAGAGAGCGACGCCCGTTCCAGTGCAGAAGCGGTCTGTTCGACAAGCGTGTCCAGCAGGGCGCGCGCCTCCGAATCGAGCGGCTCGGAATCTTTCCGTTTTGCTACGCCGATCACACCAAGTGTTTTTTTGCCAACCGTGAGCGGCACGAAATACCAGGGGATGATCGGTAAAGTGCCCGTGTCGGCACCTGCTGGCTCAACATGGCTATAGGCCCAACGCGCGGCTGTCATTGCAGCGGGATCTAGCGCATCCTCCGGCGGCCATGCAGCGGTAAGAGTGATGTCGTCGCCCTGCCCCAGTAAGACCACCACCGGCCGGCCCAGACTTGCATGGATTTCGCTGGCAGCGCCTTCGGCGACGGCATCGAGCGCTGCCAAACCGGATAGCCGCTTGGTGAATTCATAGAGCCTGCGCGTCGCGCGCATGCGGTTTGCCGAAATTCTCGCCTGCTCGCGCACCCGTCCGGCCAGCGCCGAGCTGATGACCGCGACCGCCAGAAAGATCACCAGCGCGAGCAATTCGTATGGCTCGGCAACGGTGAACGTGTAGATCGGCGGGATGAAGAAGAAGTTGTAGGTGAGAAATGAGAGGACCGACGCAAAGATCGCCGGCCAGATGCCGAAGCTCATCGCCGTCACGAGCACGGCCAGCAGGAACACGATCGACAGGTTTGGGATGGGCGTAATTTCGGTGAGGATTTCACCCACGCCGAGAGCGGCTGCAACGGCCAGCGTCGCATAGAAGAAATGCGACGGCACAAACGCGAGAGTTTCTGGCCAACGTAACCAGCGTGGTCTTACCGGTACTTCGGACTCGTGCGTGACCACGTGGATCGCGATGTCCTTGGTCCGGCGCACCAGTTCGTGCGGAAGCGATCGATGCAATATCTCGCTCCAGAAACTATCGCCGGCCCGACCGATCACGATCTGAGTCGCATTCTCGAACTTTGCGAAGCGCAGCAATTCGGCCGGCAGGTCCGAACCGGTCAGCGTTTGTGTTTCGGCGCCGAGGCTTTCGGCCAGCTTCATTGCATCGTCCCGCCTTTGGCGCGCGGCGGCATCGAGGCTTGTTCCCGGCCTCTCGACGGTGACTGCGATCCACGGTGCGTCCATCAGGTCGGCGAGCCGCTTCGCTGTGCGCACGACCGTTGGAGACACGGGATCGGGTCCGATGCAGGCGAGAATTCGCTCGCCTGCCGCCCAAGGGCCCTCGATCGCCTGCGCCTGCATGCGTTCGATCAAGGCGGCATCAACGCGCTCGGCGGCGCGCCGCAGGGCTAGTTCGCGCAACGCGGTCAGATTTTGCGGTTTGAAGAAATGCTCAACCGCGCGCGCTGCGGTGTCCTGCACGTAGACCTTGCCCTCGGCCAGCCGCCTGAGAAGTTCATCAGGCGGAAAATCGACCAGGACCACTTCGTCCGCCTTATCGAATACCGTGTCCGGCACGGTCTCGCGAACGCGAACCTTGCTGATTTTCTGGACGACGTCGTTGAGGCTTTCAAGATGCTGGATATTAAGCGTCGTCCACACGTCGATGCCGGCAGCCAGCAATTCATCGATGTCCTGCCAACGCTTGGGATGGCGGCTGCCGGGCACGTTGGTATGCGCGTACTCGTCGACCAGCAGGAGCTTCGGCCGCCGCGCCAATGCGGCATCCAGGTCAAACTCCTTCATGACCTGATTGCGGTAGACGATGGACTTGCGCGGAAGAACGTCGAACCCTTCGACCAAATGTTCCGTTTCGCGCCGGCCGTGGGTTTCGATCAGGCCAGCAACAACATCGCGCCCGCCCGATTTCTCGGCGCGGGCGGACGTAAGCATGGCGTAAGTCTTGCCGACGCCAGGCGCGGCGCCGAGAAATATCTTCAGGTGCCCTCGCCCCTCTTTCTTGGCGAGTGCCAGCAGCGCGTCAGGCGAAGCTCTTTGTGCTTCCTGGTGAGCCATACAGCTCCTCTAGCGCATCATACATGAAAAATCCCGCCCCGGATTTGCATCCGGGACGGGACAGGGAGGACCACGCTTTGCGCAACTAGGACTTCAGCCCGTCCAGTGCGAGATTGAGCTTGAGGACGTTAACTCTCGGCTCGCCGAGCAAGCCCAGAGTGCGCCCTTCGGTCTGGCTTGCCACGAGAGCGCGGACGCTCGCTTCCGCAAGGCCACGCGCCTTGGCAACGCGCGGCACCTGGAAAAGCGCCGCCTCGGGCGAGATGTCCGGATCGAGCCCGCTGCCAGAGGCAGTCACCAGATCGGTCGGGACCTGCGTTGACGGATTTTCTTTCTTGAGACTCTCAACGTCGCCCTTGATCCGCTCCATCAAGGCCTTGCTCGTGGGGCCGAGGTTAGAGCCGCTCGAATTTGCCGCATTGTATGGCGCGTCAACCGTCTTACTAGGGTCCTTCGGATCGGGCGCCGAAGTTGCAGACGGGCGGCCATGGAAATATTTGTCATCGGCAAACACCTGCCCAATCAACGCCGAACCTATGACCTTGCCGTCTTTCTCGATCAGACTGCCATAGGCCTGATTCGGAAAAATGGTTTCAGCAATCCCGGTGATGACCAGCGGATAGATGAGGCCGGTAATTATCGTCAATGCGACGATAAGGACGAGCGCGGGACGGATTTCCTTCAACATGACTTGTCTCCTCACACGAGATGCAGGGTATTGACCAGGAGATCGATGACCTTGATCCCGATGAATGGAATGATGACGCCGCCGACGCCGTAGATCCAAAGGTTGCGTCGCAAGAGTGCTGCCGCGCCGATGGGACGATATTTGACACCCTTCAGCGCCAGCGGAATGAGCGCGATGATGATGAGCGCATTGAAGATGATCGCGGACAATATGGCGCTCTGCGGCGTGGCGAGCTTCATAATGTTGAGCACCGCCAGCTGCGGATAGAACGCGAGGAACATCGCCGGAATGATGGCGAAATATTTCGCCACGTCGTTGGCGATGGAGAAGGTCGTCAACGCACCGCGCGTCATCAGCAGCTGTTTGCCGATCTCAACCACCTCAATCAGCTTGGTCGGATCCGAGTCGAGGTCGACCATGTTGCCGGCTTCGCGCGCCGCCTGCGTGCCGGTCTGCATGCACACGCCAACATCCGCCTGTGCCAGCGCCGGCGCGTCATTGGTGCCGTCGCCGCACATGGCGATCAGCCGGCCCTGCGCCTGCTCACCGCGGATATACCGCAGCTTGTCCTCCGGTGTTGCCTGGGCAATGAAGTCATCAACGCCCGCTTCGGAGGCAATCGCCGCCGCCGTCACCGGATTGTCGCCAGTGATCATGACGGTCTTGATGCCCATCCGGCGCAGCGCCGCGAACCGATCCTTCACGTCCGGCTTCACCACGTCCTTGAGGTGAATGACGCCGAGAATCCGGTCATTCTCCACCAGACCGAGCGGCGTGCCGCCCGTGCGGGCGATCTTGTCAACCGCGGCGCGGAAGGCCGGTGGCTCCGGCACATTCTGACTTGCCTGGTCACGGGCGAATTTGAGAATGGAATCGACCGCGCCTTTTCGGATTTTTCGGGTTCCGATATCGACCCCCGACATCCGAGTCGTCGCCGAGAACTCGGTAAATTTGGCGTTGGCCGGCGCCACCTGGCGTTTCACATTATATTTTTCCTGCGCCATCGTTATGATTGAACGGCCTTCCGCGGTCTCGTCGGCGTCACTGGCGAGGATCGCGGCCTCGGCGGCCTCGCGCTCGGTCACACCCGGCACCACGATGATTTCCGTCGCCTGCCGGTTACCAAAGGTCACAGTGCCGGTTTTGTCCAGCAGAAGTGTATCAACGTCACCGGCGGCCTCTACCGCGCGCCCGGACATCGCCAATACGTTGAAGCGCACCAGCCGGTCCATACCAGCAATGCCGATCGCCGAGAGCAGCGCACCGATTGTCGTGGGAATTAATGTGACGAACAGGGCCACCAAAATGACTACGGAAATGGCTCCGCCAGCATAGGTCACGTAGCTTGGGATTGTTGCGGTCGCTAACACAAAGATAATGGTCAGGCCGACCAGTAGAATGTCGAGCGCGATTTCGTTCGGAGTCTTCTGACGCTCGGCCCCTTCGACCAGCTTGATCATGCGATCGAGGAATGACGAGCCTGGCGAAGACGTGATGCGGATGATGATACGGTCGGAGATCACGGTGGTGCCGCCGGTGACCGCCGAACGGTCGCCGCCCGACTCGCGGATCACCGGCGCGGATTCACCCGTGATCGCGGCCTCGTTGACCGAGGCAATGCCCTCGATCACGTCGCCGTCGCCGGGGATGACATCGCCGGCCTCGCATACCACCAGATCGCCGGCCCGTAGCTTGTCAGCGGCAACGGTCTCGAACTTCTTGTAGCTGCTCGGCGACTGGATCCGCTTGGCCTGCGTTTCGGTGCGCGCCTTGCGCAGCGTGTCGGCCTGCGCCTTGCCGCGGCCTTCCGCCACCGCTTCCGCGAAATTGGCGAAAAGCACGGTGAACCAGAGCCAGATAACGATCTGGAACTCGAACCCAAGGCTTCCACCTCCGATGAACAGGTCGCGGACCAGGATGACGGTCGTCAGCGCCGTCACGATCTCCAGCACAAACATGACCGGATTCTTGATCAGCGTGGCCGGATTGAGCTTCACAAAGGCCTGGCCGATCGCCGGGAAGACGATAGCCGGGTCCAGCAAAGTTGCCACCGGCATCCGCTTGCGAATTTTTGAGGTTTCCATATTCGTAACTCCGAAGAATCCGGTTCAGAACACAGTGCCCGCCTGCATCGCGAAATTCTCGACAATGGGGCCGAGGGCGAGCGCCGGGAAGTAGACCAGTCCGCCGACGATAACGATCACTCCGACCAGTAGGCCGACAAATAATCCGCCGTGGGTTGGGAACGTACCTGCCGACGCCGGGACGATTTTCTTCGCGACGAGCGATCCGGCGACTGCCATCATTGGGACAATGACGAGGTAGCGCCCGATCAGCATCGCAATGCCGCCGGTCGTATTGTACCAGAGGGTGTTGCCAGTGAAGCCGGCAAAGGCTGAACCGTTGTTCGCGGTCTGGGACACGTACAGATAAAGCACTTCGCTAAATCCGTGCGGGCCAGCATCCTGCATGCTTGACAGGCCAAAGGGCAGCAACACCGAGATCGCGGGCCAGACCAGCATGGACAGCGGCAAGATCAAGATCACGAGCATTGCCATCTTGACTTCCTTGGCTTCGATCTTCTTGCCGAGATACTCCGGCGTACGGCCAACCATCAAACCGGCAACGAACATCGCAACGATGATCATCATCAGCATGCCATAGAGTCCGGAGCCGACGCCGCCGAAAACGATCTCGCCGAGCATCATGTTGATGATTGGGATCATGCCGCCGAGCGGCGTGAAGCTGTCATGCATGGAATTGACCGAGCCGTTCGAGGCGTCGGTCGTCGCTACAGCCCATAGGCTGGAGTTGGTGATGCCGAAACGAACTTCCTTACCTTCCATATTGGCCGGATCGATCCCGAGCGAAGAAAAGATCGGATTGCCACGTGCTTCTGCCCAATAGCAAACCAGCACGCCGGCAAAGAACAGGATCGACATCGCCGCGTAGACAGCCCAACCCTGGCGCTCGTCCCTGACCATGCGTCCAAAGGTGTGGGTCAGCGCCGCGGAAATCAGCAGGATGTAGAGCACTTCCAGAAAGTTGCTGATGGCGGTTGGGTTCTCGTAAGGAACCGCAGAGTTCGCGTTCCAGAAGCCGCCCCCATTGGTGCCGAGCTGCTTGATTGCGATCTGTGATGCGGCCGGCCCCTGGCTTAGCGTTTGCTTGGCGCCTTCCAGCGTTGTGGCATCAATGTAGGCGCCCATGTTCTGCGGTACACCCTGCCACACAAGAATGAGTGCACCGATGAACGCCAGAGGCAGCAATACGTACAGTGTGGTGCGAGTCAGATCGACCCAAAAATTACCGACCGTCTTGGCTGATGCGCGCGCGAAGGCGCGGATGAGCGCGATCAGCAGCGCAATGCCGGTCGCTGCCGACACGAAATTCTGGGTCGTCAGACCGATCATCTGGCTGAAATAGCTGAGCGTGCTCTCGCCGCCGTAGTTCTGCCAGTTGGTATTGGTGGTGAAGCTGACCGCAGTATTGAAGCTGAGATCTGCCGGGACAGCTGACTGATCCGCCGGGTTGAATGGCAATATCGCCTGAAGGCGTAGGATCGCGTACACAAGCAAAAAACCTGCCGCATTGAAAAAAAGCATCGCCACCGTGTAGGTGATCCAGTCTTGCTCACGCTTTTCGTCGACACCGGCAATTCGATAGAGAGCAACTTCGACAGGGCGAAGCAGTGGCGACATGAATGTGCGCCCGCCCTCGAACACGCGGGCCATGTAACGGCCAAGCGGAACGACAAGCGCGGTGAGAACCACGAAATAGAATACGATTTGTAGCCAACCATTAATCGTCATGACACGAAGCCTTGTTGTCTGGTCATCGTTTTCGAAAGCGCGTGACGGCTTTCAGGGATTATGCGGGTCAGAGCCGCTCCGGCCTGAGCAGCGCGTAAACGAGGTAGATCATCAGCCCTATGGTCACGAGTGCGGCGAGTGAATAATCAAAGATCATGGCAGCCTCCCCTTAGAGCCGGTCGCAGGCATAGGCGTAGCCGATCGACAACACGAAGAAGCCGAGGCCAAGAGCCAGCAGGATGACGTCAAGCATGGTCGCCCCCTTCAAATTCGCTTGATGCGATGGAGCAAAAGGTCAATTAGGTGGGGGAGGATAAAGAAGCGATGTGAATCGCCTTTGACATGCATCAAGAAGAAATAAAGGTTTCTACAAAAATACCTCGGCCCCAGCGGTCTTTATGACCCGTTTATGTCGCGCCTTTGATTTCCCAATCGAATTCCTATGCGGCGGTGCACAGATTTCGGCGCACGAGGCGTTAGAGCCTCAGGTGCGGCCGGCTTCGGCCGGCCATTTTAGAGAGGAGCGGGCCATGTCGCTCGTCACATATCCAAATTCGAATAAGTCAAAGACGTCCGGCGACGCAGTCAAAAAGAACGAAGCGCGGGCCGCCGTCATCCCGACCTTCGGCAGGCGCTTGCAGAGGACGTTCGCGGCTGCTGGGCGGCTGCTCGTCACCGTCTATGAAGCGATCGCCGAAGCGCGCATGCAAAAAGCAGTGATCGAAGCCGAGCTCTATCGCAATCGCTATCTGCACACGTCGAAAAACGACGACGATCTTCCGGTCGCCCGCTGAGGTCTCCAGTGCAAGCGCAAGGTGATCCATATGACTACAATTGATCGCCCTTATGCCAAGCCAAAAATCGCGAAGCTATCGCCGTTTAGCGGATCGCCAGGTGTTCAGATTCAACCCCGCAGCGGATACCGCAGATCACGGCGTTACCGCGCGCAGGTAGTTCTGTTCGCGTTTGGACTTTTCGCGGCCGCTTTTGCTGCAATCATCGTTTTACGCGTCGTCGCTCGGCTACCAATGTTCCTTCACTAGGCAGGCGTTCTGATCCACGGAGCAACATCTTCAACTATGGAGACGTGTCATGAAACAGGCTGAACCTCCCTCGATAGTGCCATGTTCGAGACCTCTGCAATTCCAGATCGGCAAAGACAGTCGAGGCAATTGGGTGGTGCAGGATGATCAGGGTGTCTGCGGCGGATTGTTTGTTGACCGAACTCAAGCGCTTCGTTTCGCGATGTTTGAGAATGGCAACCGCCCGCAAGCAGTCGTGATGGTTCCAGGCGTTTTCGAGCTCGACATGAATCGTGAGGCCCCCGCATATCATCCGGTCAACGGCAACGTGCCGAGCCATCGGAAAGTCGCCTGAGGGCCGCGATGACAATAAGTATCGGCCGACACGTATCGAAGCTGGCAGGCTACGCGCCTGCGCTGCCGACGCCATTTGATAATGACCTGAATATCGACACGAAGGCCTTCGAAAGATTCTGTGAGCGCCAGATCGCCGAGGGGGCCACCGCCCTCGTTGTTTGCGGAACAACAGGCGAAGCACCAACATTGCGCCCCTCAGAACACCACGTTCTGGTGCGTATCGCCGTTGATGTAGCGCGAGGCCGCGTTCCGGTCATTGCGGGAACGGGCTCCAATTCAACAGCGCACGCCATCGAACTGACAAAAGACGCAGAGGCAGGCGGTGCCGACGCCATCCTGTCGGTCGTGCCCTACTACAACAAACCCGTTCAAGCCGGTCTTTACGCTCATTTCAGCGAAATCGCCCGATCGACGGGATTGCCGATGATCCTTTACGACGTCCCTTCGAGAACAGCTTGCGGCTTAGCCGATGAAACGATTGCTCGATTGGCCGAGCTGCCGCAAATTATCGGCCTCAAGGACGCGACCGGAGATGTAACGCGGCCGGGGCGGCTGCGGTCGCTCGTTGGTTCGCAATTCCGGCTGCTATCGGGCGACGATGCCACCGCATCGGCTTTCTTCGCGCAGGGTGGACACGGTTGCATTTCCGTCACTTCCAATATCGCACCGGGCTTGTGCCGGGCCATGTATCTCGGCAGCAGACAGGGGCGATCGACCCAGGCGCATCAGTTTTCGGTTGCGATCGCCCGACTGACAACGGTTCTGTTTCGGGAGGCGAGCCCAACTCCAGTCAAATATGCGTTGAGCCTGTTCGGTTTCATGTCAGCCAAAGTCCGCTTGCCATTGGTCGAACTAACCAACCAATCGCGCGCCGCCGTCTCGGCCGTTTTGAGCCAAATATATGATCTGTATCCCGACTACATGATCGGAACGATCGGTAACGCAGAGTTCAGCCGATGTCAGGCTATGGCCGGTTGAAAACTTCATCTGAACGGCTTCCGGCCCGTTAAAATGCGGCATACCCCGAACATTTTCCCCGCCTTCGGGTCAGCGCAAGTGCTGACCCGCTTTTTTCTGCGGTTGATCGTTTTCGGCATTTTCGCGGCGCTTAGCAGCACGGGGTTCGCGAAAACACTTGAGAGCCTGCTGACGTTTGGGGCGATCTACTGCCTTGTTGCCGCTGCGTTGCGGCGCGAGCAGCCATTTGGTCGCGAGCTGACTCATTTCGACGAGGCGGCGGCATACACCGTTATTGCCTGTCTGGCGGCGTGGAGCTCGTAATGCCGCTACAACGCCGCGCCATTTTGCACCCAAAGCGACGCCACGCAAAACGTTTTGCCGTTGCTCGCCAGAGAAGCGGCGATAGTCCTCGCGTGTTGTCGACGCCTCACCCCGTTGAGGTAACAAAATTTCCGTCGCGGCCTGACCCCGACGTCCTCAGTGAAGCGATCCCCTTGTTTTTGATTTTCCGCAACAAAGGCGGGCTTTGGGTTGCTCGTGAATCCGAGGGGCGGGTTGGCGGCGTATTCCTGCGCAAGCAGTCAGCCCTGCGGTTCGCCCAAAGAAACACCCAGCCGGGGGGATGCGCCACAATGTTTTTATCGGAATGCTTCGAACTGGACATCGAGAACAAAGGAAATCCGCTTGTCGCTCGGCTTGGGGTCGCTAGGCAGTTCCTATTAGGTCTCGCGCATCGATTTTTGAAATGGACCCATGATCGTTCTTTATAATGCGTTTATAGCTAGCCTTTGATTTCCCAATCGAATTCCTACGCAGCGGCGCACAGATATCGAGCGCGGAGCCCAAATGGGTGTCCGTGAAAAGAGTAACTTCGATGACTGCCCTTTTGCTCCAAAATTTGAAGCTCATCATGCTCTTCCTGCTGGTCGGTTCTATTATCGGCCTTTCGCACTTCGCTGGCGAAAATCAAAATGGTTCCGCTTTGGCACGCGCCGGATAGCCCAATTCAAAAAGGGTGGCTCACCACAACGAGCGGTTCTGAGGTCGCGGATCCTTTGGACCGGGTGCGGACATCTTTCAGTAATGGTCCTGCCGCTTTCACCCTAAAACGCGGCCACCAGCAAGCAGCTACCCGCTTTATGACGTCTTTATAGAACAGCGTTGATTTCCTAATCGAAACCCTATGACCCAAAGCCGCACATTAGCGTGCCTGACGAAGGGGTGACCGAATGCTCCAGGTGTTTTCATTCTTCAGTTCAGGGGTAGCCAAGTTTTGGACAATCTGGACCGCTTACAATCCTGAGCGACACTACATGCGCGGACCCGGCCCGAAATGGCACGAGAAGCACGCCAGTTTGCGCACTAGCGCTACGCAGGGGGAGCCCCCTATGCGGATCGACGGCTCGGGCAGAATCATTTCATCGCGCTGACAACGGTTGGCAAAGCAGCACGATGGCGACGCCGGTTCAGCACAGAACGGCGACAAGATTGTCCCGGTGACCCATCCTGAGTGAGGCACTCCCGCTATTTCTTATCGGCCAGGATTCTGATGGTTTTTGGGTGGCTCGTAATGTCCACGGGCAGATTGCTGGAATTTTTTGCCGTAAACAATCGGCCATGAAATTCGCCGACAGAAACACTCCGCCGGGGGGATGCGCCAAGACGTTTTTGTTACGACCCTTTGAACTCGACATCGAAAACAACGGCACCAACCCGCGTGCCGAATTTGCGATTCCCACTGCTCGCTCCTGTCGCTTTAAAGTCTTTAATGAACGGTATGCAGCACAATAGATGCGCGAGGGACCCAGATCCAAATGTCTAATGCTACGAGTGCGATCATGATCGATAGGAGGATCGCCAATACAAGCGCAGCTTTGCACAATTCCTTAAAAGCTGGCGCTGCAAAGCGAGGCGCGCGTAGACGCTTGGTAAGAATGCGGCTCTTGCCCGCCGAAGACCAAAGCGATGGACGTTTCCATCCAATATGGCTTGCGAGTGACATTTTTGGATCCGACAACCTCTATCAATTCGTGCCGCGAACATCGGCACGAGGGCATAAAGGTTCGAGATTGAATTGAGCTATGTTTTATAAAGCAGGTATAAAGGTCGCCGCGCGACGGACATTTGGTGATGTAAATGCGATGTCCGCAAACACTCGCCAGAGCGGGCAGTGGGCTGGTGCGGGGCGTGAACTATTGTGCGCGGACGATGTATCTCAAACCGACGGCAAACGTAGCGCCGACAACACCCCACACTGCGGCATCTGTCGGGCATCGACCGCTATACTGCGAACGCTCGATCTCTTCCGAAAAACACCGGTTCACGCCGCCATTGTGGTCGACGAATTCGGAGCGCTGCAAGGCATCGTCACCCGAACAGACTTGTTGGAGCCGGTTGCTGGCGACTTGCCAATAATCGACGCGCCTGCACGGCCCAAAGTCACACGGCGGGATGACGGTTCTTACCTCATCGATGCCTCGGTCCCCTTCCTCGATGTGATACAGCTCATAGGAATGAGCAAGGCGCCGACCGGCGACTACGTGACCCTGGCCGGTTTCATCCTCTCGCAGCTGCATGAAATGCCGAAGCCGGGAGATCACGTTGTATGGGCCGGCTGGCGGTTCGAAGTCGTCGACGTGGACGGCCGGCGCATCGACATGATTCTGGCGCAACGCGAAGCCGAGCACGGCAGGACTAACGCTTGACAAATATTTCCCAGTTAGCCGCGGTCTCGTTAGTCGGCCTCTTTACGACATCATCAAATTTCTTGGGTGCCGCTATTGGTCTTTACGTACGCTTTCCGAAGCGGGCGCTTGCCGCCATCCTCGCCTTCGCTGCAGGAGCCTTGATCAGCGCACTTGCCATAGAGCTTGCTTATGAAAGCGCGCATAAACTTCATCAGCAGGCGTACGCAATGCAATCAGCCTGGGCTTACGTCGGCAGCGGATTCGCGTTTGGAGCTGTGGTTTATTACTCGGCGACGCTCTTTCTCGAAAACAGGGGTGCAGCAGTCCGCCTTCCGACTCGATTTCGCGAATATGCGGTTGGGTGTAAGCAAAAGGATGTCAATGAACTTCTTGGATTGCTTTCCAAATGCAACCTCTTGCGGCATCTGCCGCCGGAGGAGATTGAGGCCATCCTGCCCTACATTCGCCCACGCAGGCTTCATGCCGGCGAGATTCTCTTCCACGCGGGAGATCAAGCCGATGCTTTGTACATTGTCGCGTACGGGCGAGTTAAGGTCCTGGCTGATTCCCGGAAGAATCCAGAAAGCGGATCGCACTCGATTGCCACTCTCGGGGAAGGCGAAGCCTTTGGTGAAATGGCTTTGCTCACCGGCGGGCCACGAACCGCGACGATCTGTGCGGAGACCGAAACGGAACTATTGCAGATCGGCAAACACGATTTTGACCGGCTTGTCAAAAAAGACCGGGTTCTTGCCAATGCCGTTCAACACCTGAGCCACGAACGGGCAATCCACAATTTGAGTTCCACCGAACTAGACCCTTCGACGTGGGCACGTATCGCCAGAAGCAACGTTCAGCATCTCACTCGCAGCGAAGCGCGCACTCTTCTGGTCGAGACCGGTCACGGGGCCGGTCTGGCCATCGTGCTCGGGAATATTCTTGACACGATCCCCGGTTGTTTGGTGATTGGCGCGAGCTTCAACGGACTCGCAAGTCTCTCGCTTACTTTGATGCTCGGAATGTTTTTAGGAGGCATTCCTGAGGCCGCCGCCAGCGCATCGATGCTGAGGAAAGCCGGTTACCGCGCACGAACTATCTTCGGATTATGGTCAACTGTTCTGATAACTGGTGTCCTTGCTACCATGGCCGGGAAACTGCTCATCGGAAGCCCAGACTCATTGATAGCTATCTTCGCTCAGACGATCGCTGGCGGCGCCGTGCTAGCCCTCGTTGTTCATGCCATGATTCCAGAAGCGATCGATGGAGGCGGCTCGATTGTTGTGCTGCCAACAGTAGCGGGCTTCCTTTTCGCTCTTTATCTCGCGTTGTCGACCGCTTACTGAACAATGCTCGCAGCATTCGTTGGCACGGCGGCCCCGAAGGACTAGCTACCGCCTCAATTTCTGAGCCGCACTCCATTCGTCCCTAAGAATTCAATTCCATGTTTTTCAAATGTAGCACGTATCGCATCAAGTTTACGCATTTGCATATGAGATGAACCGTTGAATCGTTCGGCTCTCGAAATGGCTGAGTGAGAGACCCCGCAATGGCCAGCCAGTTCACGAGCTGACCAACCCAATAGAGCGCGTGCCGCCCGCAGTTGTGCGGCCGTTATAGGCGCTTTCGGATACGAGCAATCGGCACACATTTCCGTAGAACTGGACCCCGGGGTCTGTACAAGATCGCTCAACAAGCAAAGAAACGGATGCGGGATTAAGCGTGCCGAGTTTTCCTTCGATGGTGCATCGAACGAACGGCGGTATTCTTGCTGTGGGTCAGATAGTGAATGATCTGCCGAAGTGCTGCGAGCACCATTTGCATATTGAACACGACAGCAAACAGGCCGAACAGGCCGAGACAAAGAAGTAAGGTGGCAAACCTGTCATGGTCCAGCACGGAACTCTCCTATATTTTATTTCGCTTTTTCTTGCACCCGTTATGTGATTGCACCCCCATAAAGGTTCGATTGGAAAAGAATAGAGCCGCTATAAAGAGCTCATAAGAGCCGGCGTGCATGCCCGAGGGAAAACCGCCTTTATAACATCTTTATAAGGGCGCATCGATTTCCCAATCGAATTCCTATGCGACCGCACACAAATTACTGCCCGTGAGGCTTTGTCCGCATCTGTCTTTATGCTGCGATAAATAGTTTTAAAACCTGACTGAAATCGGGTGCGTGCCATGACGCGTACAGAATGGGATTTCGACACCACGTTAGATAACGACGCGCGAGATATCCTGCAGCCAAAATCCCCAGAGGAGTTGGCAGATCAGTTCGGGATCCAATCTGCATTAATATTGTTCTGCATAGCATTTTTTATTGCGGCGATCTGGTTTGTACGCGGCCCAAGTTTTGAGAAATGTAGCGCGATCGAGAATGTAACGGACCGCAATGCTTGCTATGAGCAGCTAAGGAAAGAACTATTGAAGCCTCCGGCAAAAGGCGCCGATATTCCCAGGGGCTAAAGTCCAAGCGCCCGGTTTGGGGGCACAAGCGGAGATTCTCCGATGTCCAAGCCATGTCCGGTTTGCCCCAAAAGCAGAAATCAATCAGTGGCACGATCAATATCGTTCACTAACAGCCGCTGCCTGACTATTACGGGGAAGCCAGCTCGCAAGCAACGTCCTTCGGTACGGTAACCGGTCAGGGCCGATAGCGGACAAATCAACGTCACCTGCTGTATTGCTCATCCGTGACTTTCTCCATCCAATCTACCGCCTTGCCGTTCAGTCGTTCTTGAATGGCAATATGCGTCATAGCGGTGGTCGGTGCTGCGCCATGCCAGTGCTTCTCGCCGGGCGGAAACCAAACGATGTCGCCGGGACGGATTTCCTCAATCGGTCCGCCCGCGCGCTGCGCCCAGCCAAAGCCTGCCGTGACGATAAGAGTCTGACCCAATGGATGTGTATGCCAGGCTGTACGTGCGCCTGGCTCGAATGTGACACTCGCTCCGGCAACCCGTGCAGGTTCGGGCGATTGAAATAGCGGGTCAACACGAACGGTGCCGGTGAACCAATCCGACGGACCTTTGCCTGATGGCTGCGAACCGCTGCGTTTGATGTCCATTGCATCTCTCCATCGGTTATTAGTCGCTGAGTGTCGATTGGGACTGCTGATTGCGTATTCGCTTAACCGGAGCAGCCAGCTCGTCGCAGCCGGCTCCGAATTATGCGATGCGAGCATATCAATATAAAGAAGCGATCTCTGGCCAATACGGCCCTTGCCCGGTAAGTAAAATCCATGTCGGCCAAGATACTCATCGTCGGCTGCGGCGCCATCGGCGGATTGTTCGCCGCCGCGCTGTCATCCGTCGCAAAGGTTTTTGCTTTCGACACCAACGCAGCGCACGTCAAGGCGATCAACGCCCAAGGCCTGCGCCTCATCGGCAAGAATCAACGAACGGCAGCCGTCGAGGCCACCGACGATCCGGACGCGCTCAAGGGCACGCGGTTCGACGCCGTCATGTTTTTCATCAAATCAAAAATGACGGGTGCGGCATTCGCACAGCTGCGTCCGGTGCTTGCCGGCAAGCCGGTGCTGGTGACGCTGCAAAACGGCATGGGCAATGCGGAGGTGCTGCTGGCCGATCCCGGCGCGACCGTCATGCGCGGCGTCACCATGAATGCGGGACGCTATGTGGGGCCAGGTTGCGTGGAGAGCCTTATCGAAGGCAAGACCTGGCTCGGGCCCGCGCGCGGCACCGCCGAAGACGCGCGTCCGCTCGCAGAACTTCTCAGCAAAGGCGGCATGAACACCGAGGTCATCGCCGACCCGATGGGCGCGGTCTGGTCGAAATTCGTGTTCAACAGCGTGATGAATCCGCTGGGCGCGCTGATGATGGGTGACAATGCCGCCCGCTACGATTCACCGGAGATGCGTGCGCTGATCGATGACATGGCGGCCGAATGCATTTCAGTCGTGCAGGCGCTGGGCGGCACCTTCGCCTTTCCACCCATGGATTTCGTCGGCAAGGTGCGCGCCGGGGAAATCCCCTTGTCCAGGCATGCGGGTTCCATGGCACTCGATATTGAGCGCGGCGCGCCCACCGAAATCGATGAATTGACCGGTTTTATTGTGCGCGAGGGCGAGCGGCTGAAAGTACCGGTGCCGAACTGCAAGGCGGTGTACCGGCTGTTGAAAGGGCTTGAGCTCGCGGCCCAACGCCGGATTGCGAAGGCTCGATAATTCAATAAGTTAGGCTGGTATTTTCGCCAGCTTTTCCCCGGATTCCCCGCTATACCGGCAGCACAGGATTCGGACACTTCGCCCGTTAAACCGATAGGTCGATAAAATGGACGGGCGTTCCGTATGGCAGCCACCACTTCATTGCGATGGATGACAGCGACGAGGCGCTCATGGCCCGGGTCGCGCGAGGCGACGAGCGGGCGTTCCAGCTGCTTTCGCGCCGTCATTTGCCGGCCATGCTCGGGCTTGCCCGCCGCATTCTCGGCAATGCAGCGGAAGCGGAGGACGTCGCGCAAGAGGCGTTCATACGGGTCTGGACCCATGCGCCGCGCTGGCAGCCACTGGCGCAGTTCCGGACCTGGCTCACGCGCGTGGTCGTCAATCTCTGCCTCGATCGCAAACGGCGCGCGCCGTGGGTCGAACTGGAAGCGGCAGGCGACATCGTCGACCCGGCTCCCGGTGCCGGCGAGAAGGCAGAGAAAGGCGAGCGCGAGCAAATGCTCGCCGCGGCGGTTGAAAAACTTCCCGCGCGCCAGCGCAGCGCCATCGTCCTCACCTACGGTGAAGGCATGAGCAACGCGCAGGTAGCAGAAATTCTCGATACGTCGGTGTCGGCGGTCGAAACCTTGCTGGTTCGCGGCAAGCAAAATCTGCGTCGCGCGCTGCAAGGTGTGATCGGCAAGGATGACTGAAATGACGAACGAGCAGTTTGAAAATTTCATCGAAACCACATTGAAGCGGCAAATGCAGGCGCCGGCGGCCGACGAGGCCGCCATCGACCGCGTGCTCAAGCGGTTGGGCGGTCCGCTGCCGCGGCAGAAGCAGCCGCTATGGCGGCTGCCCGCCGTGTTGCTCAATTGGGAGTTCGCGCCGGCCTGGCCGCGCATGGCGGCGCTCGCTTGCTGTGCAGCGCTTGGCTTTGTCATCGGCATCGCCGGACTGGATCGCTCTTTCGATCAACTTGGGGCGCCTTCCATGGTCAGCGGCCGCGACATCGGCTCGATCGTCTCCGAGCCGGATTCACTCACGGGAGAACGGCCATGAGCATCGCCCAGGCTTTTCCCACCGCAAGCGGCGGTTCCTCGCGCTGGCTGCTATTGGCTTCGTTGGCGCTCAACTTGTTTTTCGTCGGTCTTGCGATCGCCCTGGCGGTGCGGGCACCCGCGCCGTCCTATTGGGATCGCAACGTATTTGTCCGCGTTGAACGGCTCGCAGCTACCCTGCCACCGGCCGACGCCGAGATTCTTCGCAGCCGGATCAATGCCAGCCGCCCGGCAATCGAGCAGGCCCAGACCGCTTACCACACAGCGCAAGATCAGATTCATGAGGTCCTGCGACAGGAGCCGTTCGACGTCGAGGCGCTGAGGGCCGCGATGGCGAGGACACGGGCGGGCCGACAGGCCTTCGACCAGACAATTCAGGGTGTTTTTGCGGGAATTGCCGCGAATATTTCGCCGGCCGGCCGGCTTGCCTTGGCCAATTGGCCGCCCGGACGCAAACCTACGAGCGACAAACGGTAGTAGTATTGCCTGCCGAGTCGCTTTGACCGGGTTTTGAAAGTCTTTGGAATGCAAGGGGCTGGGAGGGTAAAGGAGGAGGGAACGAAAGCGCTTGCGCGCCCGTTTTGGATCATGCTCCAGAGTTTATGCGTAATGGTGCCCCTTGGCGGCTGCCTGCTGACCGGCGACAAGCCGGAGCCGGGACTAGATATTCCGGCAAGCTATAGTGCCGGACCGCGCAATCACAAGGCAGCGGAAGCGGCGATGCCGCCGCTCGACTGGTGGCGCTCGTTTCGCTCGCGCGAACTGACCGAGCTTATCGAGGAAGCCCGCGTCAGCAACCTCGACATCGCCGTCGCGGTCGCACAGATCGTCCAAGCCGACGCACAGGCGCGTATTGCCGGCGCTGCGCTGCTGCCAGTGGTCGATTTCAACGCCAATGCCCAACACAACCAGCAGTCAAAGACCACCGGAAGCACAAACGTCATCAGCGTTTCCCGATCCGGCGCCAGCGTCGCGATCATCCAGAACAACCTGCAGGCCACGCTCAACGCCAGCTACGAGATCGACTTCTGGGGCAAAAACCGCTCGCTCGTTCGCGCGGCCGAGGAGACGGCGGTTGCCAGCCGCTATAATCAAGAGGTGGTCGGTCTTACGACCGTTGTGAGCGTCGCCAACGCCTATTTCCAGGTACTGGCCGCGCAGGACCGGTTGCGCATTGCGCGCGAGAACGTGGCAAGCGCGGATCGCATTCTGACTTTGATCAAACAGCAATATTCCGCCGGCACTGCTTCCGACCTCAATGTCGCGCAGCAGGAAAGCCTGGTCGACACACAACGGGCGGCGATCCCGCCGCTCGAGCAAACGCTCCAGCAGAACAAGGCGGTGCTCGCGCTGCTCATTGCGCGGCCGCTGGAGAGTGTCGTCATCCGCGGCGGCAGCATGAACTCGATTGCAATTCCACGCGTTACGCCCGGCTTGCCGTCGGAGCTGATAGCGCAGCGCCCGGATATCCGCCAGGCAGAGGCGCAGCTGGCGGCCGCCGATGCCAATGTCCAGAACGCACGCGCGCAATTTCTGCCGAGCATCACCCTCACCGGTGACGGCGGCTATGAAAGCGCGATCCTCAAGCTGCTGCTGCGGCCGGAATCTGCAATCTACACGGTGGCAGCCGGCCTCACCCAGCCGATCTTCCATGGCGGCCAATTGCTCGGCAATCTCGATCTGCAGAAGGGGATGCAGGATCAGCTCCTGCAGAATTACAGAAAAACCGTCATTTCCGGATTCACCGACGTTGACAAGGCGCTCATCGCTATCCGCGAGACCGCGCGCGCCGAACAACTGCAACAAAAAGTGGTCACGAGTTCAAAACGCGCATTCGACCTTTCCGACCAGCAGCTGCGTGCGGGCACCGTCAACCTCATTACCTTGCTTCAGGTTCAGCAGACGCTGTTCCAGGCACAGGATGCCCTGGCACAGGCGCGGCTCGCACGATTACAGGCGATCGTAAGCCTGTACCAGGCGCTCGGAGGCGGCTGGCTGCCGAAGCCGGCGGAAACGGCCGATGCACGGTGAGTTCCCCAAGCAACTTCTAGCGAAGGCTCGCGACAGCACACGGCGCACGCTTGCGATCGGGTTCGTTTTGCTCGCTGTCATCGGTGCACTTTATTATGTCTTTGGTGGCCCTGGCGCGCAGCAGCGGCGGGCGAGTCGCTTCGGCGCTGAAGGTCCGGTGCCCGTGGTCGTGGCCACCGTCGCGCGCGCGGACGTGCCGGTCTATCTCGACGCGGTCGGGACCATCAAGGCGCTCAATACCGTGACGGTCAGTCCGCAGGTCGACGGCAAGCTGCTGAGCGTCAATTACAAGGAAGGTCAGGATGTCAAGAAAGGCGACATCCTGGCGCGGATTGATCCGGTCACCTATCAGGCCCAGCTCGACCAGGCGGTTGCCAAGAAGGCACAGGACGAAGCGCAGCTTGCCAATTCCAAGCTCGACCTCGAGCGCTATGAAAAGCTCGCGGCGACCAATGCGATCAACAAGCAGCAGGCCGATACCCAGCGGGCTTTGGTGGCACAGAACACCGCAATCGTGCAGGCCGACCAGGCGGCAATCGAGAACGCACAGGCGATGCTCAGCTACACCACCATCACCGCCCCGCTCGATGGTCGCACCGGCATACGTCAGGTCGATGAAGGAAATATCGTTCGCGCGGCCAGTTCGCCGGCCATTGTGGTGATCACCCAGCTCAAACCCATTTCGGTGATGTTCAACCTGCCGCAACAGGATTTGCCGCAAGTGAACGCAGCTTTCGGCAAGGGCCCACTCGCGGTCGATGCCCTGCGTTCGGACAATGACGCCGTCATTGATCAAGGTTCGCTCAAGGTCGTGGACAATCAGGTCGACCAGACCACCGGAACCGTGAAGCTGAAGGCCGAATTTCCAAATGCAAACTTGCAACTTTGGCCCGGGCAGTTTGTCAATGTTCGCCTGCTGATTGACACGCTCAAGCAGGTGTTGGTGATTCCAACCGGTGCAGTGCAGCGCGGACCGAACGGCACGTTCGTTTATGTGGTCAAGGACGACGACACGGTAGCGGTGCGGCCCATTGTGGTGCAGAAACAGGATGAATCTCAAACGGTAATAAAAAGCGGCGTCGACTCCAACGAGCGCGTAGTCACTACCGGTTTCGTGCGGCTGACGGACGGCAGCAAGGTTTCGATTGGAAGTGCTGACTCGATGCCGGCGCAAGGCGCCCGGCCACGCAGCGGTCAGCGTCCAGACACAAAAAGTGAGCGCAAGCAGCGGGGCGGCAGCAACACGAGGCCGAACTCGCAGCAATGAGCGTATCATCGCCATTCATTCACCGGCCGATCGCTACCTCCCTGCTCGGCGTCGCGGTGATGCTAGGTGGATTTCTTGGTTATTGGTGGCTGCCGGTCTCCGCGTTGCCGCAGGTCGATTTTCCGACGATCCAGGTCACCACGCAGCTTCCCGGCGCCAATCCGGACACCATTACTGCACTGGTGACAGCGCCACTCGAGCGTCAATTTGGCCAGATCCCGGCGCTCCAGACAATGACGTCGTCGAGCTCGTTCGGCATCAGCCAGATCACATTGCAATTCGATCTTAACCGCGACATCGACGCGGCCGCGCAAGACGTGCAATCGGCAATCAATGCGGCCGGCTCCACGCTACCGCGTAACCTTCCCTACCCTCCACTCTATTCGAAGGTAAATCCCGCCGACGCGCCGATCATTACGCTCGCGCTGACCTCGGAGACCATCGATCTGCGCGCGCTCAGCGACATGGCGGATACCATCATGGCGCCGAGGCTTTCCGAGGTGACTGGCGTCGGCCACGTCTCGGTGCAAGGCGGTATCCGGCCGGCGATCCGGATCCAGGCCGACCTTTCGCGGCTTGCCGCCTACGGCCTCGCATTGGAGGACCTTCGCACGGCCATCGTGGGTGCCAATGTCGCTGGCCCAAAAGGCTCGCTCGACGGCATGCATCAGTCCTACACCATTGCCGCCAATGACCAGATCACTGCGGTCGAAACCTATAGGGACATCGTTGTGGCATTCCGCAACGGTGCGCCGGTTAAAATCAGCGACCTCGCCGACGTCGTCGATGGGCTGGAGAACACCAAGGTCGGGGCCTGGTACCGGGGCAAGCCCTCGATCGTGATCGACGTTCAGCGCCAGCCAGGCGCCAATGTGATCGAGACGGTGCAGCGCGTGTACGCCGAGTTCCCGCGCTTGCGGCGCGCTTTGCCGGCGGGTGCCACGCTGACCATCGTCAACGACCGCACTACAACCATTCGCGCCTCGATTCACGATGTGCAATTCACGCTGGTGCTCAGCATCGCATTGGTGGTGCTGGTCGTGCTGATCTTCCTGCGGACCATCCGCGCCACCATCATTGCCGGCGTGGCGCTGCCGTTGTCGCTGATCGCGACGTTTGGCGTCATGTGGTTTTGCGGTTTTTCGCTCGACAATTTATCGCTGATGGCGCTCACCATCGGAACCGGCTTCGTGGTCGACGATGCGATCGTCATGATCGAGAACATCGTGCGTCACATGGAGGACGGCGAAGACGCGCTGGAAGCGGCCTTGCGCGGCGCGCGTGAAATTGGCTTCACCGTGATTTCACTCACGCTGTCATTGATTGCGGTGTTCATCCCATTGCTGTTCATGACCGGCCTGGTCGGCCGTATGTTTCGCGAATTCGCGCTGACCCTGACGATCGCGGTCGTGGCTTCGGCGGTCGTCTCGCTGACGCTGACCCCGATGATGTGCGCGCGATTACTGCGGCATACACGAGACGAGTCCGCGGGCGCCGCCACCAACGCGTTCACTGCCCGCTTCCACGAGCTAACCGAACGTACGGTCGAGCTCTATCGGCAAAGCCTCGAGTGGGTCCTGCGCCGCCAGCCTGAGACCCTCATCGTCACTTTGGCGACGTTGGTCGCCACTATCTTTCTGTATGTTGTCGTACCGAAGGGCTTCCTGCCCCTGCAGGACACCGGGTTGATCACCGCGGTCACGGAAGCCGGCACCGACGTCTCATTCACCGAAATGCAACGGCGGCAGCAACTGGTGGAGGACGCGATCCGCGGCGACCCGGACGTAACCGGGGTTGTATCCGTCATCGGCGTCAGCCCGCTCAATGCGACGCCAAATGCCGGCCGACTCACGATCACGCTGAAGCCGCGCGACAATCGTCACGCGCGAGTCGATGAAATCGTTGCGCGGCTCAAAGATGCGGTCGCCGGCATCGCCGGCATGACCGTCTATTTCCAGGCTACACAAGACATCCAGATTTCGACCCGCGCGAGCCGCGCGCAGTATCAATACACTTTGGTTTCGACCGACCGCGACGAACTGATCGAATGGGCCGACAAGCTGGTGCGGGCTCTGCGTGGCAATCCGGTATTTCGTGAGGTTGCGTCAGAGGCGCAAGAGGGTGGTCCGCGTGTGCAGGTCGACGTCGACCGCGAACAGGCCGGACGACTGGGCGTTTCCATGCAAAGCGTGACCGACACGCTCAACGATGCGTTCGGACAGCGCCAGATTTCGACAATCTACGGGCAGGCGAACCAGTATCGCGTCATTCTGGAAGCGCAGCCACGCTACCAGCAGGACCCCAACGCACTCACGAAGCTTTATGTCACCGGCGCCAGCACGTCGACCGGCACGGCCGCAACCGTCGCCAATACCGCGAGTGGAAATACCAACACCAACACCACGGCCACGCCAAACGCCATCACCAGCACCGCCCAGGTGCCGCTGGCCGCCTTTGCCCGGTTCATACCGACCTCAGCACCGCTTGCTATCGCGCACCAGGAGCAGTTCCCCTCCGTCACCATAAGTTTCGATCTTGCACCAGGCTATGCGCTTTCCAACGCGGTCGCACTCATCCGCGCTACGCAGCTGCAGATCGGCATGCCGACGTCGGTCACTGGCAACTATTCCGGCGACGCCGCCGAATTTGCCAAATCTCTGGCCGGCGAACCGTGGCTCATTCTTGCAGCGGCCATTGCCATCTACATTGTGCTCGGCGTGCTGTACGAGAGCTTCATCCACCCGCTCACGATTCTGTCCACCCTTCCCTCGGCCGGCGTCGGCGCCCTGCTCGCGCTGATGATGTTTGGCTATGACCTTTCGGTGATCGCGCTGATCGGTATCGTGCTGCTGATGGGTATCGTGAAGAAGAACGCGATCTTGATGATCGACTTCGCAATCGACGCCGAACGTCATCAGGGCCTCTCGCCCGAAGAATCGATCGTGCAGGCGGCCCTTTTACGCTTTCGGCCAATCATGATGACGACACTGGCAGCCTTGTTCGGCGCGCTGCCGCTGGCCCTCGAAGCCGGCACGGGCTCGGAGCTGCGCAACCCGCTCGGCGTCACAATTATTGGCGGCCTGCTGCTCTCGCAGTTGCTGACGCTATACACGACGCCGGTCATCTATCTTTACATGGAGCGCCTGCGAGCCCGGCTTGCGCCGGCCCCACCACCCGCGCCGCGCCGGATCGCACGACCGGCCCGGGGCCGGCCATGAATTTCTCCGCCCCCTTCATCCGGCGGCCCATCGGCACCACGCTGATGGCGATCGGGCTGTTCCTGGTCGGCGTTGTTGCCTACTTTTTTCTGCCCGTCGCGAGCCTGCCGACCGTTGAATTTCCCACAATCAATATTACGGCAAGTCTGCCCGGCGCCGACCCCAACATTATGGCTGCAACTGTTGCAGCCCCATTGGAACGGCGCGTCGGCGAGATCTCCGGCGTCACTGAACTGACCTCGGTCACTTCGCTCGGCCAGTCCCGCATCACCGTGCAGTTCGACCTGAGCCGCAGCATCGAAGGCGCTGCGCGCGACGTGCAGGCGGCGCTCAACGCCGCGCTCAGCGATCTGCCGACCGACATGCCGCAGCTCCCGACATTTCGCAAGGCGAACCCGTCGGCGGCGCCGATCCTGATCCTGGCGCTTACGTCCAAGACCATGCAGCCGAGCGCAATTTACGACGCCGCCGACAGCATAATTGCGCAACGACTGTCGCAAGTGGATGGCGTCGCCGACGTCACAGTGGCGGGCTCCGAACAGCCAGCGATTCGCGTACGTGTCGATCCGGCACGGCTCTCCGCAATGGGGCTGGCGATGGAAGACGTGCGCACGGCGATCGCCAACTCGAACGCCGCCGGCCCGCTCGGCACATTCAATGGCGACAAGCGCGGGACGACAATCGGAATAAACGATCAGTTGCGCGACGCCACCGATTACGACCCGCTGGTGGTGAAAACGGTGAACGGCACCGTGATCCGACTCTCGGATATCGCGTCAATACGTCCCAGCGTGCGCAATACGCTCGCCGCGGGCTGGTACAATCGGGACCCGTCGGTCCTGCTCATCGTCACCAAGCAGAACAACGCCAACGTCATCGACACCGTCGATCGAATTTATGCGCTGCTTCCCGAGCTCAGACAATGGGTACCGGCGGGCCTCGAGATTTCGGTGCTGACCGACCGCACACAGACCATCCGTGCCAGCGTGCATGACATGCAACTGACGCTCGCCGCCACGATCGGGCTTGTAATGCTCGTCGTCTTTCTCTTCCTGCGGCGGATAGCGCCGACCGCGGCGGCTGGCATCACGGTGCCGCTCGCGCTCTCCGGCACCTGCGCGGCGATGTGGATGGCCGGCTTTTCAATCGACAATTTGTCGCTGATGGCGCTCGCCGTCAGCGTCGGGTTCGTTGTCGACGACGCCATTGTTATGATCGAGAACGCATTCCGTTACCTCGAACGGGGTGCGTCGCCGCTGCGGGCCACTTTGCAGGGCGCGAAGCAGATTGGCTTTACAGTGGTTTCGATTTCGGTGTCGTTGATCGCTGCATTCATTCCGCTGCTGTTCATGGGCGGCATTGTCGGAAGGCTGTTTCGCGAATTCTCGGTGACGCTGGCTTTCGCCATCGCCATTTCCACCGTGGTATCGCTGTCGGTGACGCCGATGATATGTGCCTATTTCGTGCGACAGCCGCCAAGCCGGGATGCAACATGGCTTGACCGCCGCGTTGAGGGTCTGCTGTCGCGCCTGATCCGTTTCTACGACCGCACGCTCACATTCGCGCTTGGTCATCGCGCGCTTATGCTGATCGTATTCGCCGCTACTATCGCACTCACTATTGGGCTCTACATCAAGGTGCCCAAGGGCTACTTCCCGCAGGACGATACCGGTCTCATCTTCGGCGGTACCGAGGCTTCAACCGACATTTCGTTCGAGGCGATGAAGCAGCTGCAGCAGAAGGCGATGGACGTAGTGCTCGCCGACCCGGCGGTCGCCGGTCTCGGATCTTCGGTCGGCGCGAACCCGTTCAATGCTTCGGTCAATCGCGGCCGTCTTTATATCAGTCTCAAACCGCTCAACGAGCGCGGCAATCTCACCACGCTGCAGGTAATTGGGCGAATGCGCAACAAGCTCAATCAGATTCCCGGCATCCGCGTGTTCATGTTTCCGGCGCAGGATCTGCGGGCCGGGGGCCGACAAAGTGACTCGCAGTACCAATTCACGCTGTGGAGCGCCGACATCGATGAACTGCAGAAATGGGTGCCGCGCGTAATCGACCGCGTGAAGCAGCTGCCCGGACTCGTCGATGTCACCAGCGATCGTGAGCAGGGTGGCTTGCAGGCCAATGTTGGCATCGACCGCGCCGCCGCCTCGCGTTTCGGCGTACGCGTGCAGGACATCGACAATGCGCTCAACAACGCTTTTTCGCAGCGTCAGATTTCAACGATCTACGCGCCCCGCAACCAGTACCGCGTGATATTGGAAGTCGACAACGCTTATCGGCGCGACCCGACGGACTTGTCCCGTGTGTATGTTGCCGGCAACAACGATACGCAAGTTCCGTTATCGGCCGTCACGACGATGGATCGCGGCATCGCGCCGCTTGTCGTGAACCACCAGGGCCAGTTTCCCTCGGTGACCATTACCTACAATATCGCGCCCAATACCCCGATCGAAGACGCTACATCCGCGATCGAGCAGGCCGTCGCTGAAATGCACATCCCGGATACGATCCACGCGGACTTTGCCGGCGACATTCAGGCCTACAAACAAGCTGTCGGGGCACAGCCGCTACTGCTGCTGGCGGCATTAATCGCAGTCTATATCGTGCTCGGCGTCCTGTATGAAAGCCTGGCGCATCCGCTGACCATCATCTCAACGCTGCCGTCGGCAGGGCTGGGCGCGCTGCTCGCCTTGCAGATCTCCGGCACCGAACTCTCGGTGATCGCCTTCATCGGCATCATCCTGCTGATCGGAATTGTGAAAAAGAACGGCATAATGATGGTCGACTTCGCCCTCGATGGCGAGCGCCGGCTTGGTTTGTCGCCGCAGCGTGCCATTCACGATGCATGCCTCGAACGATTCCGGCCGATTTTAATGACGACACTCTCTGCCATGCTCGGCGCGCTTCCGCTTGTGATCGCGATAGGTCCGGGCTCCGAACTGCGGCGGCCGCTCGGTATCACGATCATTGGCGGGCTGCTGGTATCACAGGTGCTTACGCTCTACACCACGCCGGTCATCTACCTGCTGCTCGATCGGCTGCACCGTAGATTGGGTGGCACAACCTTTACCTTTGTCCGCCGCCGCGGCCCACCGCTGCAGCCGGCGGAATGATGCAGCTTCTCGCGGGCACAACGGAGAAGAGGGCACGCCTCGGACACGGTGCGGCACTTGGTCTGCTCGTTACCGTCGTCCCCGCCTACGCGGGGACGACGGCAGCGAACGCACCCTACACTCCCAAATACCGGTGTTGCACGTCGGGCGCCGCGGCGAGCTCTTGCGACGAGCCCTTCCACACCACGCGCCCGCGCTCTATCAGGAAGTGCCTGTCGGCAACGCGCAAAAGCGCACCGACATTCTTGTCGATCACCAAAATCGAAAGACCTGACTCCTTCAACCTGGCGAGACAGCGCCAGATTTCGGCACGGATCAACGGCGCCAGGCCTTCCGTCGCCTCGTCGAGGATAAGGAGCATGGGATTCGTCATCAGCGCCCGCCCGATCGCCAACATCTGTTGTTCGCCGCCCGAAAGCTGGTTGCCCATGCTGTCGTCGCGTTCGGCCAGGCGCGGAAACAGATCGTAGACATTGGCAAGCGTCCAAGCCTCGCCATTGCGCTTAACCGCGGTAGCCAGCAGATTTTCGCGTACAGAGAGATTCGGGAAGATCTGCCGGCCTTCCGGCACAAGACCGATCCCGCGTTGGGCCACTTTATATGACGGCAGGCTGCGGATTTCCTCACCCAGGAAGCGAATTGCGCCGCTGCGCGCTGGCGTCAACCCCATGATCGAGCGCACGGTGGTGGTTTTACCCATGCCGTTGCGTCCCATCAGCGTCACCATCTCGCCAGGCGCAATAGCGAACGAAACGCCGAACAAAACCTGGCTGAGGCCGTAGCAGGTTTCGATGTTTTCGAGCGCCAGCACAGGTTCAGGCATGGACGGCCTCCTGCTCGCCAAGATAGGCGTCGCGAACCTGGGCATTGTTGCGAATGTCTCCGGGCTTTCCGGAGGCGATCACGCGTCCATAGACCAGAACCGTGATCCGATCGGCGAGCGCAAACACCGCTTCCATGTCGTGTTCGACCAACAGGATTGTCAGCTCCTTTTTCAGGTCTCGCAGCGTGGCCACCATGCGCGCCGACTCCTGTGGCCCGAGGCCCGCCATCGGTTCGTCGAGCAGCAGCATGCGCGGCTTGGACGCAAGCGCCATCGCGAGCTCGAGCTGGCGATGTTCGCCATGGCTGAGCGCTGATGCCGGCAAATCGGCGCGTGCACTCAAACCGACACGCGCAAGCGCCGCACGAGCGGGATCGCGCAGTTCCGGCTCGCGCCGTGCATTATGCCAGAAGTGGAACGAATGCCCGGTGTGCGCCTGCACGGCCAGCGCCACATTGTCCAGTACGCTCAAATCGAGAAAGAGCGATGTGATCTGAAACGATCGCGCCAGCCCAAGCGCGCTCCGGACGTACATCGGCATCGCCGTAATATCGTTGCCCGCAAAGTAGATACGCCCGGAATCCGGCGCGAGCTGTCCGCTCAGCTGGGCAATCAGCGTGGTCTTGCCGGCACCATTCGGGCCGATCACCGCATGTAATTCGCCATTGGCGATATTGAGAACAAGATCGTCAGTGGCGACAATGCCGCCGAAGCGCTTGGCAAGACTTTCGGTTCGCAGCAAATCAGCCATGATTCACCTTTGGCGCACCTTGCCGAGCAAGCCGTCAATGCCGCCGCGCGCAAACAGGACCACCAGCAGCAGCAATGGCCCGAGAATGATCTGCCAATATTCGGTGATGCCGGACAGCACCTCCTCCAGGACAAGCAGCGCCACCGCGCCGAACAGCGGGCCGAAGGTGGAGCCCATCCCGCCAAGCACGACCATGATGATGAGATCGCCGGATCGTGTCCAATACATCATCGCAGGGCTGACGAAATCAGTGTGATTGGCGATCAACGCACCGGCGAGACCGCACAGCGTGCCGGCAATTACGAAGCCGGTCAGCTTGTAGCGGTAGGTCGGGAAACCGATCGCGCGCATGCGCGTGTCGTTCGAGCGCGCGCCCTGCAGCGCCAGTCCGAAACGAGAGTTGACAATGCGCCAGATCAGATAAATCGATGCGCAAAGTAACGCCAGGCAGATGTAATAAAATTGCACCTTGTTGGAAAGATTGATCGGCGCAATGAACTGGCTGCGCTTCTGGATGGTCAGTCCATCATCGCCACCGTAACGGGCAAGTCCCGCGACGATGTAATACGTCATCTGGGCAAACGCCAAAGTGATCATGATGAAATAAACGCCGCGCGTGCGCAGGCTGAGTGCGCCGGTCACGAGCGCAAACAGTGCGGAGACCAGAAGCGCCACCGGCCATTGCACGAAACCCGACGTCACGCCCTCGAAGGCCAGGATACCGACTGCATAGCCGCCGATGCCGAGATAGGCGGCATGGCCGAAGCTCATCATGCCGCCATAGCCCAGGATGAAATTGAGACTCACCGCGGCGATCGCGAGGATCACGATACGTGTGAACAGTGTCAGCAGAAAGCGGCTGCCGGTCACCTCGACGTAAACCGGCAGCAGGATCAGAGCGACAAGCAGCGCAATACCAACGATCGTACGCAGGCTGAGTGCGCGGTTCATTTGCTGCTCGCCGGAAACAGGCCTTCCGGCCGCAGCACCAGGACAATCGCCATCAGCAGATAGATCAGCATCGAGGAAAGCGCCGGCGCCGCAGTCGCCGCGGTTTCCTTGGTGAAAGCAAGCCGCAATAAATCGGTGAAATAGGCTCGGCCAAGCGTGTCGATGAAGCCGACCAGAATGGCCGCAAGGAATGCGCCACGAATTGAACCGATGCCGCCGATGACTGTGATGACGAAGGCAAGGATAAGGATGTTTTCGCCCATGCCAATCTGAACGGTCAAAATTGGCGCCTGCATTAGCCCAGCCAGCCCCGCAAGCGCGGCACCGAGACCGAACACCATCGTGAACAACAGCTTGATGTTGACACCCAGCGCGCCGATCATTTCACGGTTCGATGCGCCGGCGCGGATAAGCATGCCGAGGCGTGTGCGCATGACAAGGAAATAGAGGAACGCCGCAACGAAAAGCGACACGACGATGATCGAGAGCTTGTAAGCCGAATAATCGAACCCCGGCAGAACGCGGACCGAGGTATTGAGCCACGACGGCAACGGCAGGCTCATGCCGCCCGCCCCCCAGATCAGTCGCACCAGCTCATCGAAAAAAAGGATAAGACCGAAAGTCGCAAGGACATGATCGAGGTGGTCGCGTCCATAGAGCCGCCGCATCGCGATCACTTCCACCGCCATGCCGACCACCAGAGTGGCGGCAAGCGCGAGCACCGCGCCGAGCACGAAGCTGCCGGTCCAGGCGGCAAACGTTGCGGCGAAATAGGCGCCAATCATATAAAGTGAGCCGTGCGCCAGGTTCACCAGATCCATGATGCCGAAGACGAGCGTCAGTCCGGCCGCGAGCAGAAAGAGCAGCAGACCGAACTGCAACCCGTTCAGACATTGCTCGATGAAAAGCGTCATGATGCCCCGATCGCAAATTCGAACATCGGCCAATAAGCAAACGGCGGCAGCGCCAATGCGCCGCCGCCGTTCTGCATCAGCGCAAGATCACTTCATATGGCATTCATTGACGAAACGATCCCGGTTGTCTTCCACGATCGTTGCGGCCGTCTTGAGTACAAAGTTGCCGTCTTGATCCTTCACCGGTTCCTGCAGATAGAAGTTCTGGATCGGGATGTGGTTGGTGTTGAACCGGAATTTCCCGCGTACCGACTTGAAATCGGCCTTCTCCAAAGCCTTCTGCACGGCCACTTTGTCGGAAAGGTTGCCTTTGGTCGCCGCCACCGCCGACGCAACCAGGTTCGCCGCGTCATACGTTTGGGCACCGTAAAACGACGGCCGCAATCCCGGGTATTTCTTCATGTAGTCAGCAACGAATTTCTTGTTCGCGTCGTTTGGCAGATCATTCACCCACTCCTGCGCGCCAGGCACGCCGAGCGCGAGATCCTTCTGCAACGGCAATGAAAGCTCGTCGATTGTGAACGCGGTGTAGAGTGGAATCTGGCCCTTGAGACCGGACTGTGCGTACTGGCTCAAAAACTGCACACCCGCTTTGCCCGGATAAAAGACGAAAATTGCGTCCGGCTTTTCCGCCTTGGCTTTTGCAAGTTCGGCGGAGAAGTCGAGCTGGTCGGGCCACTTGGTCAATTCCTGTCCGACGATCTTGCCTTTAAACGTGGACGCCACGCCACCAAGCATGTCCTTGCCTGCGGCATAGTTCGGGCCAATCAAAAAGGCGGTCTTCACGCCTTTCTGGTTCATGTAGTGGCCCATGGCCTGCGGCGTCTGGTCGTTCTGCCAGGAGGTCGAGAAGATGTAGGGCGAACACTGTTCGCCGGCGATCTGATGCGGGCCGGCATTTGACGTGATCAGGAAGGTTTTGGAGTCAACTGCGGATTTCATGGAGGCAAGCAGCACGTTTGACCAGATATAGCCGACGATGAAATCGACCTTGTCAGCCTCGATCAGCTTGTCGGTTTTCTGCTTGCCCACTTCCGGCTTGAAGCCGTCATCCTCATAAATAACCTCAACCGGCAGGCCGCCCATGGTGCGACCCATGTGGTCCAGCGCAAGTTCAAACGAATTGCGCATATCGTTGCCAATGACGGCAACGGGGCCGCTGAAGGTGCTGATGAAGCCGATCTTGATGGATTTTTGCTGGGCCGCTGCTGGGTTCACAGCGAGCAGCATGGCGGCACTAGCCGCCAATAAGGCTTGACGCATGACGTTCCTCCCCGGGGCTGTTTTCGCCCTTGTCTGCAGGCCGCTAATCTAGCGGGACAGGCCGTCAAAGGTCCACCGCCACCAAGGTCGCAGCGGACGCCTAATGCCGAAATGGCAAGCATTTCGGGCTTATGGGCCATGCGGCCCGGACCATTGACCGCCCCGAGCAGTGCCCGCAGTCTTGGGCCGCCTCCACCGCCCAGCCTGAGGGGACTAGTGACCGAAGCGCTGCAAAAAACCTATGACGGCATCATCGTCGGCGCCGGACATCACGGGCTCATCCTTGGCAGCTATCTCGCCCGCGCCGGACTTAAAATCCTTTTGGTTGAGAGACGGCTGACCTATGGCGGGGGCCTGTGCACGCGCGAAGTAACGCTGCCGGGCTTCTATCACAATCTGCATTCGATCAATCATTTCCACATCAGCGAGACACCCTGGTTCAAGGACCTGAATCTGAGCGAGCGCGTCACCTACATCACGCCGCGCTACGAATTCGGTCAGGCCCACCACGACGGCTCCGCCCTGGTGCTGGGTCGCGACCTGGAGGAATCGCTTGTCAATATCGCGCGTTTCTCCAAAAAAGATGCAGCGACTTTCCGCGAGTGGAACCGTAAAGCCGAAAAAATCACCGCGGAGATTTTTCTGCCCGAGCGTTATGCCGAGCCGTTGCCCCGGAAAGAGCGCGAAGCATTGCTGTCGCGAACAGCCCTGGGTCGCGAATTTCTGGAAGTCGCCAATCGCCAGCCGCTCGATGTCGTACGTGAACTGTTCGAGAACGAACACGTGCGGCTTTTGTTTCTGTTCAAGGTGTCGCTGTTCGGGACCTGGTTGGTTGATACGCTTTCGAAAACATCGCCGATGGGTTCAGTGATCCGCGCTTTCGATCTGGAGAGCGGTTATCAACTCTGCCAAGGCGGTTCGTTCAACTTGGCGCGCGGGTTGATGGAAGGCTTCATCGCCGCCGGTGGCGCTTTCCAGCCACAGGTCAATATCGACCGTATCGTCATCGAAAATGGGCGCGCAACAGGAATTGAGCTCGCCGACGGCCACGTTGTTCGCGCAAAACAGTTCGTGGCGTCGACGCTGGACGTACATCAGACATTCGAGACGCTCATCGGACGCGAACAGTTGCCCGCCGCCTTTCTGAAAAAACTTGACGATTTCCAGTACACCGCCTGGAGCCTTTTCGGCCTGCATCTGGCGCTCAACGAGAGCCCGCGGTTCAAGGCAGAAAAATTCGATCCCAATATCAATTGTTCGCTGAAATGGAGCATTGGCGCCGAGACCATGGAAGATCTGTTCTCGGCACATCAAGACGTACAGGCGGGGCGCGTGCCGAAATTGGTGCAGTTCGGCTCGGGACCGCTCAGCCTGCTCGACCCGACGCAGGCGCCACCCGGCAAACACACGACCTATTGCTGGCATGTAATGCCGCTTGATCCCGACCTGGGCCGCCAAAGCTACGAGAGCTTCAAGGACGAATTCTCCGACAAGATTATCGAATGCTTCGCGCGCTATTGCCCGAACATGACGAGCAAAAATATCCTCGGGCGCTATGTCTATACCGGCCGCGAATACGTGCAGGAAATGATCAACATGCGCGGCGGGGACATCTTCATGGGTGCCTTCAATGCCGAGCAGGTGATGTACAACCACTTCGGTTACCGTTCACCGATCCCCAATTTGTATAACGCCGGTTCGGCGGGCCATCCCGGTGGGGCAATTTCCGGAGGCGCGGGCTACATCAGCGCGGGCATTGTTGCCAGCGATCTCGGTCTCAAGCCGTGGTGGACACCGTGGGATGCACGTGCAGCGCTTGAACAGTTACCGCAATTGGAGCGGGGCGCGGCATGAGCGCCAGTCTGCAAGACGTTGTGTTTCCCGGCCTTAAGGATCGCGTTGTCATCATTACCGGCGCCGGGCAAGGCATCGGCGGGGTGTTCGCGAAATCCTTTGCGATGGCCGGCGCGCGTTCCGTCATCGCCGAACTGAATGAAAAAAAGGCGGCCGCGGTATCCGAGGAAATCATGACGGCCGGCGGCCAGGCCTTGGCTGTCACAACCGACGTCTCGGACCCGGCCTCGATCGACGAAATGATCGAAGTGGTCGAAGACGAATACGGCCGGATCGATGTGCTGGTCAACAACGCGGGTATTTTCTCCACGCTGGAGATGCGTCCATTCGATCAAATTCCCCTGGACGAATGGGAGCGGGTGTTACGGGTCAACCTCACCGGCCCGTTTCTTTGCGCACGCGCGGTTCTGCCTGCCATGCGTCGCGCCAAGTGGGGTCGCATCATCAATGTCGCATCCGGCGCGGTACGCCTGGGGCGGCCCAACTATCTGCACTACATCGCGACCAAGGCGGCGCTTGCAGGCATGAGCCTGTCGATGGCACGCGAACTCGGACCTGACGGAATTACCGTGAACGCCATCTTACCGGGTGCGACCTTTACCGAGATCGAGCGCAAGACCGTTACGCCGGCACAAAAGGAACGCATCATCGCCATGCAGTGTGTGCCGCGCGCGGAAGTTCCGGAAGACCTGGTCGGCGCCGTTTTGTTCCTGGCCTCTGAGGCGTCATCCTTTGTCACTGGCCAAAGCATCAATCTCGACGGTGGAGTGACGGGCTCATGACCCCGACCGTTGCCATCGTCGCGCCGGGCAATATGGGCGCCGGTGTCGGCCAGCGCCTGACCGAATACAAGGTCACGGTGTTGACCTCGCTGAGCGGCCGCAGCGAAGCAAGTGCAAAACGCGCACGGGAAGCCGGCATGCGGCCGGTCGAAGACCGCGCACTCGCAGAAGCCGATTTCCTGATGTCGATCGTGCCGCCGGGCGAGGCGCTGGCGCTCGCCAAGCGCCTTTCGCCCGTTCTCACCGCCGCCAACAAGAAGCCGATCTATGTCGAATGCAACGCGGTGAGCCCGCCGACGATGCTGAAGATTGCCGACACGATTGCAACAACCGGTTGCCCTTTCGTCGGCGCCGGTATCATCGGCCCGCCGCCAAAGCCGGGGAGTACCAACACAAAAATCTATGCATCCGGACCGGCAGCCAAGAACTTTGCGACGCTGAATGACTATGGGTTGATCGTGCGCGTCCTCGAGGGCCCGCTTACCGCCGCCTCGGCACTGAAGATGTCCTACGCTGGAATCACCAAAGGCTTCACCGCGCTGGGCGCCGCCATGATGCTCGCGGCAACACGTGGCGGTTCGGCCGAGGCGCTCAAGGCCGAACTTGCCGAAAGCCGGCCCGACCTTCTTCGCTATCTGTCGAGCCAGGTACCTGCCATGTATTCCAAGGCCTATCGTTGGGTGGCCGAACTCGATGAGATAGCGTCTTTCGTTGGCGACGAGCGCGCCGAGCACGAAATGCTGGCCGCCGCTGCCCACCTCTACGAGCGTCTCGCGGAGGATTTTGAAGGAGAAAAAGAGGAAATCGGTGCATTAGACCGCTTCCTTAACAAGTCATGACGACTGACTCGTCCATCCTTGTCGAGCAGCGCTCCGGTTACCGCGTCATCACTTTGAACCGGCCGGACAAGCTCAATGCCTTCAACGAGGCGATGCATCAGGCACTGCGCAAAGCAATTGACGATGCAGAAGCCGACGAGAGCTGCCGCGCCTTGATGATCACCGGAGCAGGTCGTGGTTTTTGTACCGGTCAGGATTTGAGCGACCGTCTCCCTAAACCGGGCGAGACTGTGATCCTCGGGGGCGCGTTGGAGGCGCACTACAATCCGCTGGTGCGGAAACTGCGGAACCTCCCCTTTCCTGTCGTCGCGGCGGTCAATGGTGTCGCCGCCGGCGCTGGTTGCAACATCGCTCTTGCCTGCGACATCGTGATCGCCAGCCTGAAGGCGAACTTCATCCAGTCCTTTGCGCGCGTTGGCCTGGTTCCCGATTCTGGCGGGACCTGGTTTTTGCCACGCCTTGTAGGCGACGCGCGCGCGCGTGGACTCGCGCTATTGGCGCAGGACTTGTCCGCGGAAAAGGCGGCGAGCTGGGGCTTGATCTGGCGCGCCGTGGACGATGAGACCCTGATGCACGAAGCTACGCGGATCTGCGAGCATTTCGCGATGGCGCCGACGCAGGGCCTCGCGCTGATCAAGCAGGCGCTCAACGCATCTGCAACAAACACGCTCGATGCCCAGCTCGACCTCGAGCGGGATTTTCAGCGTGCGGCAAGCCTCACACCGGACTATGCCGAGGGCGTGCGCGCCTTCATGGATAAGCGCAGACCCAATTTTACCGGCCGCAAGAAATGACAAAGAAGTTGGACCAACCGCCGTTGCGTGTCGGCCTTGCCGGGCTCGGCGCGGTCGGACTGGAGGTCGCAAAACGCCTGATCGCCGGCATCCCCGGCTTGTCGCTTGCGGCCGTCGCCGTGCGCGATGTCGGAAAAGCGCAGCGCGCGCTACCGCAAGTTGGCGGCAGTATCTCCGTTCGCAAGGCGACCGAGCTCGCAAACGATTGCGACATCGTCGTTGAATGCCTGCCGCCAGCCTTGTTTCGCGACGTCGCGATCAGCGCCATCGACAAGAGCCGTATCTTCATGCCGCTCTCGGTCGCGCAACTGCTCGAGAACGACGATCTGATTGAACGGGCCAGATTTAAGGGCGCGCGTATCCTGGTGCCGACCGGGGCGCTCATCGGTCTTGACGCCGTGCGTGCAGCCGCCGAAGGCACCATTCATTCGGTCAAGATGGTGACGCGCAAGCCCCCGGCGGGGCTCGAGGGGGCGCCCTATCTGATCCAGCACAAGATTTCGGTGAGTGGCCTGAAAGAACCGTTGAAGGTGTTCGGTGGCACGGCACGTGAAGGCGCGCGCGGCTTTCCGACCAACGTCAACGTGGCGGCGGCATTAAGCCTGGCCGGCATCGGCCCTGACCGCACGCAGCTTGAAATCTGGGCTGACCCGAATGTCACGCGAAACACGCACACGATCAGCGTTGACGCCGACACCGCGCGTTTCACGATGACCATCGAAAACATCCCATCCGAAAATCCGCGCACAGGAAAAAGCGTGGCGCCATCGACCGTCGCTGCATTGCGTGCGCTGGTGTCGGAATTGAAAGTGGGTACCTGACGCCGCGAATAATCGCTGTTTGACAAACCGGGCACACGCTTTATCGTTTGCATACAAATAATTAGCTCCGCCATTGCCGGGATGCCGCATGAAACCCGCGCCCTTCGTCCGTCACGTGCCGAAGACACTTGATGAGGCGCTGAAGATCCTTGCCGACGTTGCGCCGCAGGATGGCCGCGTTCTCGCGGGGGGACAGAGTCTCGTTCCGATAATGGCGTTCCGCTTGGCCAAACCGGCGCACCTCGTCGACATCAACGAAGTGGCCGGTCTCGACAAAATGACCAGCGATGGAAAAGTGCTGACGATCGGCGCATGCGTCCGTCATGCAGCATTTCACAAGCGCGTGGTCGCCAATCCGCTTGGCCAATTGCTCAGCGTCGTGGCGCGGCACATCGCGCACTATCCAGTTCGCATGCGGGGTACCTTCTGCGGAAGCCTCGCGCATGCCGATCCGGCGTCGGAATGGTGCCTGGTCGCGGCAACACTTGACGCGACGCTTGTTGCCAAAAGCACGCGCGGCGAGCGCCTGATTGCGGCAAAAGAGTTCTTTGCAGGCATTATGTCGACCGCGTTGGCCGAGAACGAATTGCTTGCGGAAGCACGGTTACCTCTGCTTCCGCATGACGCCAAATTCGGCTTCAACGAATTCAATCGCCGCGCCGGCGATTTCGCCATGGCCGCCTCGCTCGTCACATATCGCCTGGATGCAGACAAGATCGTCGACGCACGCGTTGGTGTCGGTGGCGCCGAATCTTTCCCGCGCCGCATCGTGGAAGCCGAAACAGCGCTCAACAATAAAACTCCGGGCGATGCGGTGTTCCGCGCCGCGGCCGAAGCCGCTGCGAAAGCGATTGATCCGCTGGAAGATCATCAAACCAATGCCGATTACCGTCGCGACCTGGTCCGCGCGGTGGTGCGGCGTGCGCTGGAGCAAAGCGCATGAGCAGCGCCGAATGAGCAAGCATGGCACCAGAGGCTCGGGGATGACCTGGGTCGGACGCGCTATTCGGCGGCTGGAGGATCCGGCGCTGATCACAGGTCAAGGGCGATTTACCGCGGATCTCCCCGCCGTTCATTGGGTGCGCTTCGTGCGCAGCCCGGTCGGCGCAGGAAAACTTTCGAACATCGGCGCTCCAAAGGGAGTAATGGTCGTTACGGCCGCCGATCTCAAGGGCGTGAAGAAAATCACGCCGATGCTGCACAAGTTCAATTACAAGCCGGTCGGTCAGCCGGCGCTCGCCGACGGTGTGGTCCGTTTCACCGGCGAGCCGGTCGCGGCCGTCGTGGCGGCGAGCGAAGAGGAAGCGGAAGACATTGCCGATCAGGTCGAGCTTTCGATCGACGAGACACCGTCCGTGACCGATGCCCGTGCGGCGCTCGACGCTGGCGCACCGCGGGTGCACGCCGAAGCTCCGGGCAATGTCATCCTCGAAGGAAAGGTGAAGACTCCGGACTTCGATTCAGTATGGAAAAGTGCGCACAAAATCATCAAGGTCGAGGCGCGCTCGCGCCGCCAGAATGCGACGCCGATGGAGCCGCGCGGTGCCCACGCCTCCTATGACGCATCGACCGGGCGCGTAACCCTAACCTGCACCACGCAGATGCCGCATCTGACGCGCACGGCAATTTGCGACGTGCTCGCCTTTCCGGAATCCGACTTGCGCGTGATCGCTCCCGATGTCGGCGGCGGCTTCGGGCAGAAAATGTCGCTCGCGAGCGAATACGTTGTCCTGGTGTGGCTTGCACGGAAACTCAAAAGCTCTGTCGCGTGGACGGAGGACCGGCGGGAAAACCTGATCGCCGGATTCCATTCACGCGATCAATACATCACGCTTGAGGGCGCTTTCGACAAGGACGCCAAACTGCTCGCGTTGAAGGCGGACATTGTTTCCAACGTCGGCGCTTATTCATGCTTCCCAACAACCTGCGGAGTTGAGCCGCTGATGGCCATGGCGGAGATGCCGGGTCCATATGACGTTCAGCAATATGCTTGTCTCGCCCGCGGCGTTATCACGAACACCTGTACGATGGCGCCGTACCGTGGCGTATCACGGCCGGTGATCACGTTCACGCTCGAGCGGCTGATGGACAAGGCCGCGCGCGCCTTTGCTATCGATCCAGTCGATGTCCGGCGGCGCAATCTACTCGACAAATTTCCCTACAAGTCCGCCATGGGCCTCGAATACGACGATGGGACCTACAAAGAAACCCTGGAAATGGCGGTGAAAGCCGTCGACGTAGCCGCCTTCCGGGCACGCCAGAAAGAAACGCGAGCGAAAGGCCGGCATCTCGGCATCGGTTTCGCGACCTTCTCAGAACGTACCGGTTATGGCAGTCCCGCGTTCGCGGCGCGTGGCATGGAGATTACACCCGGCTGGGAAACGGTGATCGTTTCAGTCGACCCTTCGGGCTTCGTCGAAGCGCGTATCGGCTCCTCCCCGCATGGCCAAGGCCTGCGCACGACACTCGCGCAGATTATCGCCGATGAGATCGGCGTCACTCCTGAGATGATCAAAGTCGTGCACGGCGATACCGACCGCGCGCCCTATGGCTGGGGTACGTTTGCCAGCCGCTCGCTCGTCATCTCGGGCGGAGCCACGCTGATCGCCGCGCGGAAAGTTCGCGCCAAACTGATCAAGATCGCTAGTCACATGCTGGAAGCGGCGCCCGACGACATTGTCCTCGCCGACGGGTCGGCGAAGGTGGCCGGGACGGACCGCGCTATTTCGATCGCAAAACTTGCACGCGAAGCCTACACGCAAACGCATCGCTTCAAAGGCGAAATCGAGCCGGGGCTGACGGAAACCGGCCACTACGATCCGCCCGGCACCTTCTCCAATGCCTGCCACGTCGCAATCGTCGACGTGGATGTGGAAACGGGGCACGTCAAGATCGAAAGGTTCATTGTCGCGGAAGACGCCGGCCGCATCATCAATCCGATGATCGCCGACGGCCAGGTTCACGGCGGCATCGCGCAAGGCATCGGGAACGCGCTGCTCGAGGAAATCATCTATGACAGCAATGGCGGGATTCTCACGGCGACGCTTGCCGACTATCTGCCACCGACCGCGCACGAAATTCCGCCGATAGAACTGCATCACATCGAAACGCCGAGCCCAAATTCGATCACCAAGGCCAAGGGCCTGGGCGAAGGCGGCTGTATTGGCGCACCCGCGGCGGTGGTCAATGCAATCAACGACGCACTTTCGCCGTTTGGTGTAGAGATCGACGAGATCCCGGCGACGCCGCAGCGCATTCGTGCCGCCTTGCGCAAAAGGGAAAAAGCATCATGAGCGAATCACACACCCCGCTCATTCCCGCGAAAGCGGGAATCCAGCACTATGATGAATGGTCAAAATACTTTGCCCTGGGTCCCCGCTTTCGCGGGGACGAGCGGAAATGTTGACGCTGTAGAGAGTTTCGCATGAGCAAAAAAATCGCAATCACGCTCACCATCAACGGTCGCGACTACGCGATCGCCGTTGAGTCGCGGCGCACCCTGGTAGACGCGATCCGCGACGATTGCGGGCAAACCGGCACCCATATCGGCTGCGAGCACGGTATCTGCGGCGCCTGCACGATCATCGTCGACGGCGAGCCTATACGCTCTTGCCTGATGTTCGCGGTTCAGGCGAACGGCAAAAAAATCCGAACCGTTGAAGGCCTTGCCGATGGCGATAAGTTGCATCCGATGCAACAAGCCTTCATGGATCACCACGGCTTGCAGTGCGGCTTTTGCACGCCGGGCTTTTTGATGCTCGCGGTCGGCGCGCTGGAGCGCGAGCCCGATATCAGCGACGACGAATTGCTCGACCTGCTCTCGTCAAACCTTTGCCGCTGCACCGGCTACCAGAACATTATCAAGGCCGTCCACGCAGCCGCGAAAGACATGCGAAAAGGCTGAGCGGCTACGCTCATGTCCGCCAAACAAAAATTCGTTGGACGTTCGGTTCCGCGGCTGGAGGACCGCCCGCTCCTCACCGGCCAGGGCCGCTTCGCGGCTGATATTTCCTTTGCCGGCCAGTGGACGATGCGTATTGTCCGCTCCCCGATTGCCCATGCGAGAATAAAATCGATCGAGTCTTCGGTCGCGCTGAAGTTGCCCGGCGTGCACGCGATATGGACGCATAAAGATATCGCGCAGATACCTCCGATCCCGTTCCGGCTGACCGGACTCAAGCAGCTGGAGCCGTATCGCCAACCGATCCTGGCAAAGGATGTCGTGCGCTACGTCGGCGAGCCGATCGCTGCGATTTTTGCGGAAAACGCGTATGTCGCCGAAGACGCTGCCGAGCTGGTCGAGCTTGCGAGCGAGCCCCTCGAGGCGACGATGCTCGCCACAGAACCGCCGGGCTCTTACGGGCAGGAGCTAAATACAGAACCCGGCATCTTGCGTAAAACATATGGCGATGTCGACGCCGTCTTTCGCGATGCCCATTCCGTAGTCTCGCTGGAGCTATCCATCGGGCGTCACACCGGCGTCCCGCTGGAGACGCGCGGCGCTATCGCTCGCTACGACGAAGCACGCGATGTCCTTGAGCTGCACGGCGCAGCCAAGGTGCCGCACTGGAATCGCGATACGATTGCCCAAATGCTGGAGCGGAAAAAGGACTCCGTCCAGCTCTACGAAGGCCATGTCGGTGGCGGCTTTGGCATTCGTGGCGAAATTTATCCCGAAGACATCCTGGTCTGCGTTGCCGCGCTGAAATTCAGGCGGCCAGTCAAATGGATCGAGGACCGGCGCGAACATCTGATAGCCGCCAACCATTCGCGCGAGCAGCACCATCGCGTAAAGGCCGCCATTGACGCGCAGGGTCGCATCCTCGCGGTCGACGATGAATTTTTTCATGACAATGGCGCATACATGCGCACGCACGCGGCCACCGTCCCCGACCTCGCCGCCGCCATGTTACCGGGCCCTTATCGCGTGCCGGCCTATCGCGCCACCGGCCACATCCGATTGACCAATAAGACGCCCTGCGGCACCTACCGCGCACCCGGCCGCTACGAATCGACATTCGTGCGCGAGCGGCTGCTGGACGCGATCGCCGCAAAGGTCGGCGTCGACAAGGTCGAGATTCGCAGGCGCAACCTCATTCGCAAGAGCGCGATGCCTTATGCGCTCGGGCTCGATACATTAGGCACACAAATTGTCTACGACTCGGGCGACTACGCCATGCTGCTCGACAAGGCACTCAAAGCGGCGCGGTGGGACGAGATTCAAAAGCAACTCGGCGAACGTCGAAAAAATGGCGAAAGAGTCGGCGCCGGTATTGCGATGTTCGTCGAGAAAAGCGGGCTTGGCCCCTTTGATACCGCGCGCGCCGAGATCAGGCCAGACGGCACGGTCGAAGTCGTCACGGGCGTGGCCTCCATAGGCCAGGGCGTGGAGACCGTCATCGCACAAATCTGCGCCGATACCCTCGGCGTCGACTACACGAATATCCGTGTCACCCATGGTCAGACTGATCGCATTGCACGCGGCATGGGCGCGTTCGCCTCGCGTGTCACGGTAATGTGTGGAGAGGCCACTCGCCTTGCCGCCACTAAATTACGCGCACGCATACTCGAGGCGGCGGCCGAGCTCATGCAGAGCCGCGCGGATGCGCTCGATATCGTGGACGGAGAAATCGTCCGCCATGGCAGACCCGGACCGTCAATGCCATTGGCCGAGCTTGCGCGAATACTGCCCAACACCTTGAGCGCCGAAGACACGTTCGAATCGACCCATATGGTCTATCCCTACGGTGTGCATGTGGCTGTGGTGCGCGTCGATGCCGACACCGGCAGCGTCGCAATCGAGCGTTATGTCATCGCCTATGATGTCGGCAAGGCCGTGAATCCGAAGCTGGTGGAAGGCCAAATTGTCGGCGGTTTGGCGCAAGGGGTTGGCGGAGCACTGCTCGAAGAATTCCTTTACGACGAGAATGGCGAACCACTCTCGGTCACCTTCGCCGACTACCTGATGCCGACCGCGCGCGAAGTGCCGGACGTTTCCATCCTGGTGTCAGAGGACGCACCAAGCCCGCTCAACCCACTCGGATTGAAAGGCGCCGGCGAAGGCGGCGCAAATCCAGTCGGCGCCGCGATCGCCTCGGCAATCGACGACGCACTTCAGCATCCGGGGCTGGTGACACAACTTCCTGTTACGCCGCAGCGGCTCAAAGTAATATTGCACGACAGCGCCAGCGTTACTGCTTCCGTCGGCCTAAAACAGCATTGACTCGCCGGACCCGCCGACACACCCTTGCCGTACAAAAGCGCCTGCAAGCGCAAATGGCGTCACGCGGCCGTCTGGCCGCGCAAGACGCAATGTTTATCCGGGGAGGTCTTCATGTCAGTTACGCATCTTTCGTTGCTGCGCGGCGTCGTGCTCGGCGCCGCGCTTGCGATGGCGTCAACCGCAGTGTTCGCGCAGAATCGGCAATTTTCCTTCGCTTACGACCAGCCAAAATCGAGCGGATATGGCGCTGGCGCGGAAATGTTTGACAAGAAGTTAAGAGAAGTGAGCAAGGGCACGTTTTCAATCAACCAATATCCCGGCGCCCAGCTCGGTACCGAAGCTCAGACCATGCAGAAGGTGCAGACCGGCGACATTGACTTTGTGATGTTGTCGACCGCCAACGCCTCGACCGCCCAGCCGGAGTCTGGCGTGTTCTCCATCCACTTCATCTTCCGTGACGAAAATCATGCCATCAAGGTGCTTGGGGATCCTGCGGTGATTGCGGCAATGAAGGAATTGTATGCGGCCAAGATCAAAGGCGCGCATATGATCGGGCTTGGCTGTCAGGGCCTGAGACACATGTACGGCAAGAAGCCGATCGAGAAGGTCGCCGACCTCAAGGGCGTCAAAATGCGCGTGCAAGCGACCGTAACGGAAGACGCAACATTTCCGGCCTATGGAGCGCAAGTCGTGCATATGGCTTTTGGCGAGGTTTACACCGCGTTGCAGACCGGCGTCGCCGACATGGCCGAAAACGGCATCAACAACTACCTCATCAACAAGCACTATGAGCCAGCGCCGGTCCTTTCGCTGACCGAGCACGAGGCCAACAACGCTGCTCTGTTCGTAAGCGACAAGGTATGGAGCAGTCTGACCGACGAGCAAAAGAAATGGGTGCAAGCGGCTGCAGACGAAGTCAGCAAAAATGAACCGACGGTCGCATTCAAGCTCGAGCATGAAGCCTTGGCAAAGCTCGAAAAAATGGGCGTCAAGGTTGTCAAAAATGTCGACAAGACCGGCTTTGCGCAGATCAGCAAGCCGATCCAGGACAAGCTCGCATCGGATCTCGGCCCGAATGCGGTGAAGGTTCTTGGGCTGGTCCGCAACGTGCAATAGCCGCCCATTGTGAAAGCGGGGAGCTTATCGGCTCCCCGCAACTGTGCCCGCCTCAATTTCCCAGGATTGCACGATGCGCTTCGACGGGCTGGTCTTGAGGGAGCAGCGTCATTTGAAATGGCGAGCGCTCGACCCCCTCGAAAATCTTCTGATGATCCTCTGCGGGATCGCTATTACCGGTTTCAGCGTCATTGTGCTTGGCGATGTCATCACGCGCGCGATCGGATACCCGTGGCTTTTTGCGCAGGAAGCGATGATGAGCTTCTTCATTTACGGGATTTTTTTTGGAGTTGCCGTAGCCACTCGCCGCAATGACCATCTTTATCTCGCTGTTCTTGCGGAGGCGATGACCGGCAATCGTCGCTTGTTCTTCGAAATGTTCAACCGTTCGGTCGTGCTTTGCGTCGCATTTTGCATGATCTATTTCGGCTACCTGAATTTTCTCGACGGCTTCAAAAGCCTGCGCATGCCGTCGATGATCCCGATGGCAACGCTTTACATCGCCATTCCGTTTTGCGGTGCACTGGTTGCCCTTTTCACCATCGAGCAAATAGTGAACGGCTGGCGTCACGGCTTCGCTGACCCGAAAAGCGCACAGCATCATGAAAGCATCGGGAGTGAAGTTCTGTGACCGGAAACGGCACACTCATTATCCTGATGGGATTCCTGTTTCTTGTCCTCGGCTACATGGGTGTGCCCGTCGCCTTCGCGCTGATCGCCTCAGTGCTGGTGGTAACCGCTTTCACGCCGGTCAGCGAAGCCTCGATGATCGCCCAGATTTTCAATGGAATGGACGTCGAGGCACTATTGGCGGTCCCGTTTTTCCTGCTGGTCGGCGACCTGATGACGTCGGCAAACGTAACCTTGCGAATGATCACGCTGTCGCAAACAATGGTCGGTCATCTGCGTGGTGGTCTGGCGCAGGTCGTAACCCTATTCAGCATGTTCTTTGCCGGCATCTCCGGCTCCTCGGCTGCGGACGTCGCGGTGCTGACGCGCACGCTTGCGCCAGAGATGAACCGCGAAGGCTATGACCGCGGCTTCACGGCGGCGCTGATCGCATCGGCTGCCACTATGGCGAACCTCATTCCACCCAGCATTATGGCGGTCATTTACGGCGCCACTGGCAATGTCTCGATCGGCGGGCTGTTTCTGGGCGGCGTGGTGCCGGGGGTGCTGGTCGGCCTAGGGCTGATGATTTACAGCCATTTCTTTGGGCCGGTCGGCATCAAGCGCAGGCGAGCGACGTTCGGACAGTTCACTACAGCGACCAAGGAAGCTGCTATCCCGCTGATGATTCCGATCATCATCATGGGTGGCATACTCACCGGCCAATTTACTCCGACGGAAGCGGGCGTGATCGCGGTTGCCTACATAATTTTTGTTGCAATTCCTCTACTCAACCGCCGGCACCTGCGTAACCTGCCGCGCGATATGGCGCACACCGGACTGCTTTATTCCATTCCGCTCATCACAATTGGCGCGGCCTCGGCATTCGGGTGGATGTTGGCCTACTTGCGCGGACCGGCAACGGTGTCGGACTGGATCGCGGCTGCGGCGGGCAACGATCCGTTCAGGATCATGCTGCTGCTGACGCTTCTGTTCATTATCGTCGGCGATTTCATCGATGCCGTCCCCGCGATTATCATATTCATGCCCTTGATCATCGATCTGACCAAGAATGCCGATATCAATCCGGTCCACATGGGCGTAGTAATCATAACCACGCTCGCGTTCGGCCTGATCACGCCACCTTACGGGTTGTGTCTGCTGATGGCTTCAAAGTTCGTCGGCATAAAATTCTCCAAGGCAATGCTTGCTTCGCTCCCGATCTATGTCGTTTTCTTTGCGGCTATCGCATTCTGCATTTTTTTCCCGGATGTCGTGTTGTGGCTGCCGAAAAAATTGCTGCCGCAATCTGTCGGTTGCTTCCGCAACCCGAACGGCCCGGGTTATATCTGCCCCTAGGCCTTCGCCATGCCATACATTGACAGCACGCTAAAGCCGAAACTCAGGGCGCCTCCAGGCACCTGCGACACGCATATGCACATTTATGATCCAAAATATCCCAAAGCACCGACGGCCAAGATCGATGCTCCCGCGGCGCCCGTTTCCGCCTATCGGAAGATATGTGAGCGTCTCGGCATCGAGCGGACTGTCGTGGTGCAGCCTTCAACCTACGGCAAGGACAATCGCTGCACGCTGGAAGCGGTCGCTACTATCGGGCGCAATGCGCGCTGCATCGTTGTCGTCGACGAAAGCGTGACCGACGCCGAGCTCGATCGGCTGACCAGACTGGGCGCGCGCGGCATTCGCTTCTTCATGTTGGCCGGTGCGCCGTTGCCATGGGATATCCTCGAAACCATGTCGGCCCGCGTGGCGCCGTTCGGCTGGCACGTACAGTTGCAGCTTGATGGCCGCGACCTGCCCGAACGGGCGACCATGCTTAAACGGCTCGCCAGCACGCTCGTGATTGACCACGTCGGGAAATTTCTCGAACCGGTTCCGCTCGATCACCCCGGGTTTCGCACGCTGCAGGGACTGGTCGATAGCGGTCGTACCTGGGTCAAACTGTCGGCACCTTACGAGGTGTCCAAGGTCGGGCCGCCGAACTATGACGATGTCGGCAAGCTCGCCAAGGCACTGGCCAAAACCGCGCCAGAACGCATGTTATGGGCCACAAACTGGCCGCATCCAACGCCTGGCGTCCCCGTTCCCGACGACGCCTGGATGCTGGACATGCTTCTTGATTGGATGCCGGACGAGGGCGCACGCAACAAGGCGCTCGTCGACAATCCCGCCCGGCTTTACGGCTTTTGAGCGGTCACGGCTCGAAATGCGGCCGGTATCCCTTCTGCGCGGCCTCGACGCGGCCCGCAAAAGGCAAACCGACATGACCCGGAAACACCAGCGCTCCGCTCGCGGCACAATAGTCGAGCACCTTGCGCCGGCTGACCCGCGCCTGCGCTGCGTCCGAGTTTTTCGGGAAATTCCACTCCGGATAGTATACCTGCAGCAAATGGTGCCACACGTCGCCGATGAAAGCGGCGCGCTTGCCCTTGCTTTCCAGCTTGAAGAAGACGTGACCGGGTGAGTGGCCGGGGGCCGAATCAATCTCGATGAAGTCGTTGAGCCGGTACGGGCCGGCGCTCACGAGATCGGCGCGGCCGTATTCGAGTATCGGCACGACACATTCGCGGAACGTACCGAGCTCCGCCGGTCCTTCCCTGGGATCGGCATCGATCTTCGAGAAGTAGTCGACGTCCGGCTTTGAGAACACATAACGAGCATTGGGAAATGTCGGCACCCATTTGCCGTCTTTCTGCTGCGTGTTCCATCCGACATGGTCATGATGCAAATGGGTGCACATCACCAGATCGATTTCCTCCGGCCGTGCGCCAGCGGCAGCGAGCCGTTCGAGGTAGGGTATATTGAGCATGTGCCAGAACGGCCGGCCGGGTTTCACTTTGTTGTTGCCGCAGCATGAATCGATCAGGATTTTCTTGCCGCCGACCTGTAATAGCCAGCTGTGGACAGCGAGCTTGATCTTGCCTGTCTCGGCTTCGTAATGGTGCGGCGCCAGCCATGACTTGTGCTCAGCCATATGCGCATCGGTAAATTCCGGGAAGATATCTTCGAGCGGATAGCTCGGGAGATTGGTTTCCTCGACCCGCGTGATAGTGGCATCGCCGACGCTGAACACAGGCACCTCCCGGGCTATTTCTTCGGCAGAAAGTCGTTGGTGAAAGTCGACGGAAAATCGACCTCGGCCGGCCCCTTCGGCTGGAGATAGGCGAAGGTGGCGCGCGCTTGCACTTCGGTCATCCCGCCATCCCGGGTCCAGATCTGGCTGACGGTTTTGTAGGCCTCCGCGTTGGTCTCCAGTGTCATGCTTGGATATTCCTTACCCAAGATCGCCATGCCGCGCTTGGGATCATCCTTGAGAATTTTCTGCGCTTCAGTGAAGACCTGGGCGACCTTGCGAAGCATGTCCGGCCGTTCCTTCATGATGTCAGGATGCGTGGCCAGCGTCATGAACAGGATGTCGCGGAATTCGGGAATCTCCCCGTTCATCATATTGAGATAGATCTTTCCCTTACCGGACTGCTGCACAAGCACGCCAGCCGGCTCGAATGGCAACGCGGCGTCAATCAGATCCTTCTGAAACGCCGCGACATAGGACGGCGCCTCAGCGCCGAGATAAACACTCGAAATATCACCGGGCAAAGTGAGGCCGTATTTCTTTGCAAGCACTCCGAGCATCTTTTCGCCGGAACCGTTGGCCGACGGCATTGCCACACGCTGGCCTTTCAGGCGCTTGATTTTGTCGCCCACGCTTAGTTTTTCCGCGCCCGCCATCAACTTGTCGCTGGCGATAACGTTGTTCACGGGCCGGTTCGCGATATTGAAAAATGCGACGATTCGCTTGCCCTGCACCGCGACCGTGAGCACGTGCTCATACGACAGGATGCCGACATCGGCCTGTTTGGTAAGGACGGCTTGCAGGGCGAGCGGACCACCCTGCACGTAAGAAATTTCCGGCTCCAGACCATATTTCTGGAACAACTTCTCCTGCACCGCGACGTAAAGCGCTCCGGAGTAATAACCATGGCCGATATTGGTAATTTTCACGGTCTCGGCTGACGCCGCACTCACGAACAGCGTGGCTGCAACGACCGCTGCCAATTTCACGAACCTCATTGCGCGTCCTCCCGATATTTTTGTTCAGTGGCCGACGATCCGCCATTGCTCCATACGATGCTGCACGATTTCAACGAGGAAATTAAGTGCAACGGCAAGTAGTGCAATCACGATCAATACGGCGAACACCCCTGCTGAATCGAATTGCGAACCCGAGAACTGAACGAGGTAGCCGAGCCCGCGGTTCGCCGCAATCATTTCGCCGAGCACGGCGCCGATCAATGCATAGGGCACGGAGATTTTCAGCCCTGCGAAAACCCACGACATCGCCGAAGGAATGATCACCCTGGTAATGACCTGCGCGCGCGTTGCCTTCATCAGCCGTGCGCAGTCGATCAGGTCCTTGTCGACCTCGCGGACGCCGGCATAAGTGTTGAGAAAAACCAGGAACAGCACCAGCACTGCGGCGAGCGCGATCTTGGATTCGATACCGAGCCCGAACCACAGCACGAACAGCGGCGCCAGGGCGACCTTGGGCAATGCATTAAGTGCGTTGAGATAGGGGTTGAGCAGCCGGCCGGTGAAAGGAGAGACGCCGAGCCAAATTCCGAGAATAAGCCCCCCAACGGAACCAATCAGAAATCCCATAATGGTCGCGTAGACTGTCGCCCAGATGTGCAGAAACAGTGAACCATCGGCAATCCACCCTATCAATCGCGTACCGACGTCGAGCGGATTGGAAATAAAGAAACTGTCAACGAGCCGACCCGATGCCCCTTGCCATAGCAATAGCAGCACGATGCCGAGCGTCACCTGACAGATCACCATAAAGCCGCTGCCGAAACCGCGTGCAGCAACATTCACGGCGCCATCGCGCGGACTTGTCGGCACGGCATCGGGCAAAGTCATACGCGCTCCTCGTGATACTCGACGCGCAGCCTTTCCCACAACGTATCGTAAAGTTCCTTGAATGCGTTGGTGAACCGGATGTTGAGTACGTCGCGCGGACGCTGGAGCTCGATGCGCTGCTCGAGCGCCACCATGGCGGGACGGCGGGTACAGACCACAACGCGGTCGGCAAGCGTCACGGCTTCCATTAAATCGTGGGTGACCAGCACAACGGTCTGCCCGGTTTCGGCAGCCAGCTTGAGCAGCAAGTCATGCATTGCGAGTTTCAGCTGCGCGTCAAGCGCCGCGAAGGGCTCATCGAGCAATGCGGTTTCAGCCCCGTAAAGCAGCATCCGCGCAAGGCACGCGCGCTTGCGCATGCCGCCCGAGAGCTCCTGAGGATACCGGTGTGCGAAGCCGTCGAGCCCGACGTGTTTGATCACTTGGTCGGCGCGGTTGGCGCGCTCCGGCTTTGTCACCCCAGCCAACTCGAGCGGGAATGCCACATTGTCGCGTACGGTACGCCACGGCAGCAAGTTGTCCTTCTGAGTCATATAGCCGACGTCGGTGTTTACATCAGACACTCGCACGCCTTTGTACGCGATCGAACCGCTCGAAGGCGCGTACAGGCCGGCAATCATGTTGAGCAGGGTCGACTTGCCGCATCCGCTTGGACCGATGACCGCGACAATTTCCTTTTGCGCGATAGTCAGGTTGATATCGCGAACCGCGTCGACCAATTCGTCCCGCTTCCGGAAAGTCTTGGAGACATGCCGCACGTCGATCATCACTGCTTCCCTAAAAGATCGACCGCTGGTGGCCACCGTCAACGTCGATATTGGCCCCGACGATAAACGCGGCGCGGTCCGAGGCAAGGAAGGCCACTGCTCTTGCAATATCCTCCGGCGTTCCCCAGCGGCCGAGTGGTACTTCGGCGCCCCACTTGCTCTCCTGCTGCTCGAGGCTGCGGCCGTAGTACATTTCATTGTGCAACGTGAGACTTTCGGTGAGCGGACTTTTGATACGGCTTGGACATACCGCATTGACGAGAATGCCTTGCGGCGCGAGTTCATCCGACAATGATTTCACGAAGGCGTGCTGCGCAGCATTGACCACAGTGGAAGCGATAGCATTCGCCTGCGGCACCTTGCCGGCCTGGCCGATGATGACGATAAATCGGCCACCTCCGCGTTGTTTCATGACCGGCACCACGTGACGCGCCAGCTCCCAGGCGCCGACCACCTTGGTCTGGAAGTGACGCTGCAGCGCCTCATCCGGGATCGCGTCGAGAGTGCCGGGCAAATGCGTGCCGGCATTGCTTACGACAATATCGATGCCACCGAAGGCTTTCTTGACATTATCGACGAGCGTAGCGACATCGGCGGGCTTGCAGATATCCGCGACAAAGCCTTTGGCCGTGGCGGATTTGATCGCGGTTACGGCCTTGTCGAGCCTGACTTTGTCCCGCCCACAAATGGCCACGCTGCAGCCTTCTGCTGCAAGCGTTTGCGCAATAGCCAGTCCGATACCACTGGTCCCACCACTGATGAGTGCGACCTTGCCTGTCAATCCAAGCTGCATGCCATTTCACCCGAATACGTAACGGTGATAGCCGCCGTCGATGCTGACCGCACTGCCGGCGACGAATCCGGCGCAGTCTGAAACGAGAAACGCGACCAGATCGGCTACTTCATCAGGCCGGCCGGTGCGGCCGAGCGGATTGGCGCGCGTAAAGCCAGCCGCTGCCGTTGCACGGTCGACGCCACGTTCGCGCATCTCCTTCTGAATCAATGACGCGAGCAATTCGGATTCGATATATTGCGGGCATACTGCATTGACGCGGATGTTGTCGCGCGCAACCGAATCCGCCACCGACTTGCTCAATGCCATCAGCGCGGCATTTGTGACACCGGACGGAAACCGGTCCGGATGCGGATGACGCGCCGCCTGCCCGACGATGTTGACGATGCGCCCATCACGCTGCGCCTTCATGGTGGGCAGCACGGCTTTTATCATTGTGAAAAATCCGAAGACCTTGTCGCGCAGCTGCCGTTCAAGAATATCCAGCGTGGTGCTTTCGACGGTACCACGCAGATGCGTGCCGGCATTGTTGACGAGGATATCGATGCGGCCGAATTCCTTAAGCACCTTATCGATGAACTTTTTTGCCGCATTCTCATCGGTGACGTCGGTCGGCACTCCGAGCACACGGCCTTTTTTCGACAACTCAGCTACCGCGGCGTCAAGCTGCGCAGAGTTGCGACTGCAAATTGCAACTACGCATCCTTCCTCCAGCAGCACTTGCGCCACCGCCTTGCCGATGCCGCGCGAGCCACCGGTGACCACAGCGACCTTGCCGCTAAGGCCGAGCTGCATTGCGTTCCTCGTTTTCTTGTTGCATTGCCGCCGCGAGCGATACTCTATGCTGGGTCTGAAGGCGTCAACGGGAGAGTGAGATGGATTTGGGAATCAAGGGCCGCCGCGCAATCGTTACCGGTGGTTCGAGCGGCATCGGCTTCGAAACTGCGCGGCAGTTCCTCGAAGAAGGCGTGCGCGTCCTGATTACCGGGCGCAATCAGCAGAAACTCGACAAAGCGCGCGACGATCTTGCCAAGCGCACCGGAGGCGAAGTGCACGCCGTGGTGGCCGATATGACGAAGGAATCTGACATCGCGAAAATGGTAGAGACCGCAAAGCAGAAACTCGGCGGTGTCGACATTCTCGTCAACAACGCCGGCCAGATGTATTCGGGCCGCTTTTCGGCAATCAAGGATGACGAGCTCAAGACGCAATTGGAAACCAAGCTGTTCGGCTTCATGCGCGCGATCCGCGCGGTCTATCCGATGATGCAGGCGCAGAAATGGGGCCGGATCGTCAATACGATCGGCGGAGCCGGCAAGGAACCTGACCCTTACATGTTTGGCAGCGCAATGACGAACAGCGCGTTGTTGAATCTGACCAAATCGCTTTCGGAAGAATTCGGCGAGGACAACGTGCTGGTCAACGCCATCTGCCCTGGCTGGGTGGCAACCGATCTCTGGGTCCGCAACACCGAAGGCATGAAAAAAGAATTCGGCGTCACAAGTGAAGCCGAAGCGCGGAAGGTCGCGGCGAAGAAAAACTCGCTCGGCCGCATGGGCAAGCCGGAAGAACTTGCCAACGCGACTGTCTTTTTATGCTCGGAGCGCGCGAGCTACATCACCGGTGTGTCGGTCAATCTGGACGGCGGGCGGCTGAAGGGTCTCTGGTAGTCGGTTTTGACTACGCACTCATCCCAACTTGCGTAGCAACCTTGCGACCTGCCGCTGCTCGTCCGCGGTGAGCGGAGCCAGGGTTGCAGCGGTTATTTCGGCGGCAACCAGCATTGCGGCTTCTGTGACTTGCCGCCCACGATCCGTAAGTGCAACGGCGCGGCGGCGGCGATCCTTTGGATCGTTGAGGGCCGTGACGAAGCCACGCAGGTCCAGCCGATCGACCACGCCCTTGATGGTCGCCGCATCCAGATAGATCAGCCTGCCAAGATAGTTCTGCGAGCAGGGGCCAACCTCATGGAGCTTGGCGAGTGCGGCGAACTGGGTCTGGGTCAGCCCCTCGATCATGCGCGAGGTAAAGATGGATGTATGACGTTGCATTGCGACGCGCATGAGAAAGCCAACCTGATCGTCGAGCACATAGCGCCCCTGCTCCGACGGTTCAGCCTGGCTTGCCACAACCTTCAGTTTTTCCCCCCGCAAACTCTTCATGCTTACGCCCCGTTTGTCCAAGCTATCCTATACCGTGAGATACGTCCTTTGCACATCCAGGTTGGCATCGAGTTGCGCGACCGAGCCTTGCCAGTGAATCTGGCCCTTTTCCAACACATACACGCGGTCCGACACCAGCCGGGCAAAATGAATATTCTGTTCCGACAGCAAAATTGACAGTCCCTGTCTCTTTAAAGCGGTGATCGTGGAAGCCATCTGTTCGACGATCAGCGGCGCCACGCCTTCCGACGGCTCATCGAGCAGCACCAGCAACGGGTTGCCCATCAACGTGCGGGCCACCGTGAGCATTTGCTGTTCACCGCCGCTCATGCGTCCGCCGAGGCGGTCCGGCATTTCGGCAAGATTGGGAAAAAGTGCGAATAATAGCTCTGGAGTCCAGGACGGAGCGGGTTTTCCATCAGCAAACCGGCGCGGGGGTTGGGATCCGACATCGAGATTTTCCATCACGGTCAGATCGACAAAGACACGGCGGTCTTCCGGTGTAAACCCCAGCCCGCGGCGGGCAATTTCGAAAGGTTTGCAGCTTGAAATATCCTCGCCGTTGAAGCGGACCGTACCCTGGCGTTGAGCCATGAGGCCCATGATCGCCTTCATGGTGGTGGATTTGCCCGCGCCATTGCGACCCATCAACGCTACGACTTCTCCACGGCCAACCTCAAAGCTCAGCTCGTAGAGGATGCGCGCGGCGCCGTACCAGGCGCTCAAACGGTCTACCGTGAGCATTGCCTCGCTCATGGCGCCGCTCCCGCGAAGGTCTTGCCGGTGCCAAAATAAACTTCGCGCACTTGCGCGTCGTCGCGGATCGCTGCGGCGTTGCCGTCGGCGATCAGTCGCCCCCGCGCCAGCACAATAATTCGGTCGGCAAAGGCGAATACGACGTCCATCGAATGCTCGGTGAACAACACCGAAATTCCACGTTCCACCACAAGCCGTTTGACGAGTGCAATCAGATCATTGCGTTCACGTGGCCCCATACCCGCTGTAGGCTCGTCCATCAGCAATAGGCGTGGCTCATTCGCAAGCGCAATGGCGAGCTCGACGCGCTTGACGTCGCCATAGGCGAGCTCACGGCTCGGGCGCTCGGCAGCCTCGCGCATGCCGACCTGGCCGAGAAGATCAAGCGCACGATCGCGATGCAGTTCCGCGGATGCACGCCACAAATGATAGATCTCGCGCGCGTGCGATATCAGCGCCATTTGCACGTTTTCGAGAACCGTCATCGAACCGAATGTGGCGGCGACCTGGAAGGTCCGGCCCACTCCGAGCCGCCAGACCTCGCGCGTCTCAAGCCCGACAATATCGCGGCCTGCGAAAATGATTTCCCCGAAATCCGGTTCGAGCTGCCCATTGATCATGTTGAAGCAGGTCGATTTGCCGGCACCGTTCGGGCCGATCATGGCTAGAAATTCGCCTTGCGCGATCTCAAAGCTGACATCATTGACCGCGCGCACGCCGCCAAAAGTCTTCGACAACGAGCGGATCGCGAGCACACTCATGATTTTGCACCAGACTTACGCCAGAGTGAGGAAAACGCACCGACGATCCCCTGCGGGAAAGCCAACACCAGCATCAAAATGATGAGGCCGAGCAAAGCCCGCCAATACTCGGTCTGCCGCATCACCGTGTCTTGCAGCGTGGCAAATACGGATGCCCCGACGATCGGGCCGGTGAGCGTCTGGATCCCGCCGAGCAGCACCATGACAAGGCCGTCAATCGAGCGGCTGACATGGATCGTTTCCGGGGAGATCGAGCCCTTGGCAAATGCGAATAGCCCGCCTGCAATGCCGCACACGCAGCCCGCGATGGCAAAGCCAAGCCAATGGACGCGTTTGACGTCGATGCCTATGGCCTCTGCGCGCAGCGGGGAATCGCGCCCCGCGCGCATGGCGTAACCGAAGGGCGCGAACAGGAACCGGCGCAACAATAGCACGCCGATCACCGCGAGGACGAGCGTAAGCAGGTAATAGACCCAGGCTTTGTCGAATGGCGGCGGCGGCCAGACACCGATCACGCCATTGGAACCACCGGTCAGCGTCTCCCACTGAAAAACCAATGCCCAGACGATCTGCGCAAAGGCGAGCGTCAACATTGCGAGATAGACGCCGGAAAGCCGAACGGCGAACCAGCCGAACAATAACGCGCCACCGAGCGCAACCAAAGGTGCCGCGACCAATGCGCCTCCCATCGGGACAGCCACCCATTTGACCAACAGTGCCGCGCCGTAAGCGCCAAGTCCGAAATAGGCTGCGTGTCCGAAGGAATGCATGCCGCCAGGACCCATGATGAAGTGCAGCGAGGTTGCGAAAATCACCGCGATCAATACGTCGATGCCGAGAATAAGAATATAAGGCGAGGCCTGCGCGAGAAGCGGCAGGCACAACAACAGCACGAGCACTGCGACGCCTAGCACCTTGAGCGCGGGTGTCGCGGGGCGGATAGGGTCCTCCGGCTCGGCGATCGAACGCACAAAGACTTGCGGCCGACCGAGCAGCCCGTAAGGCCTTACGATCAGCACCACTGCCATGACCAGGAATTCGGCGACCAGCGTGAGCTTGGAAAAATTGACAGTGATGAAGCTGAAATCAACGACGCCAATGGCGATGCAAACGGCTTTCACCTCGGCAATGATCACCGCCGCAAGGTAGGCGCCGGTGATCGAGCCCATGCCGCCGACCACCACAACAACGAAAGCATCTCCGATCGCGACCAGATCCGTTGCAAGATTGGCGGGTTCACGCGCGACCTGCAGCGCCCCGCCGAACCCGGCGAGCGCCGCGCCAAGTGCAAACACCGACGTAAACAGGACCGCCTGATTAACCCCCAGCGCGCTGACCATTTCGCGATCCTGCGTCGCCGCGCGCACCAAGCGGCCGAAGCGTGTGCGGGCAAGCGCAAAATGCAGTACCAGCAGGACCAGCGGGCCGATGACAATCAGGAAAAGATCGTAACTCGGTAATTGGCGGCCAAGCACCTCAATCGATCCCCGCAAACCGGGGGCACGTGGTCCCAGCAGATCTTCCGGCCCCCACAGCCAGAGCACGGCATCATTGATCACCAGAACCAGAGCGAAGGTGGCGAGCAATTGAAACAGCTCAGGCGCGCGATAGATCCGCCGCAGCAGCAGGATCTCGATCAATGCGCCAATCGCGCCAACGATGAGAGCGGTGGCGATGATCCCGCCCCAGAATCCCAACGCACCGCCGACATGAGTTGCAAATGAATACGCGATGTAGGTCCCGAGCATATAGAGGGACCCGTGGGCGATGTTGATAATGCGGGAAACGCCGAAAATCAGCGACAATCCGACGGCGACAAAAAACAGGCCCGAAGCGGTGGAGAGCCCGTTGAGCGCCTGAAACAGAAACCCGCTGAAGGTCATGAGACGAATAACCTCTCCCCGCGACGCGGGGAAAGGTTAGCCAAGGACATCGCGCGCGGGAACCTTAGTTCGTTTCGGCCGGACGCAGTTTTTTGACCTCGGCGTCGCTTGGCAACACCGATGCGCCATCGACGTATTTGAAGTCGACCATCGTTCCCTTGCCATTCTCGAGCGCGATCTTGCCGACATAGGCACCCATTGTGGCCTGATGGTCGCTGGCGCGATAGCGGAACGGCCCGAACGGGCTGTCGACCTTCAGATCGGCAAAAGCCGCCACCAGCTTGTCGGTGTCGGTCGACTTCGCCTTGGCGATGCCGGCCGCTATCGACTTGATCGTCACATATCCAACGACGGAACCAAGACGCGGGTAGTCATTGAACTTCTTCTGATAGGCCGTGACGAAAGCCAGATGCTCCGGCGTCTTGATCTTGTCCCAGGGATAGCCGGTCACCGTCCAGCCGACTGGCGCCTCGTCTTTGAGCGGATCGAGATATTCCGGTTCGCCAGACAACAGGCTCACCACCGTGCGATCCTTGAACACGCCGCGTGTATTGCCCTCGCGCACGAATTTGGCCAGATCCCCGCCGAACAGCACATTGAAAATCGCGTCCGGTTTAGCGTCATCGATCGCCTGCGCCACTGCTCCGGCATCAATCTTGCCGAGCGGTGGCGCCTGTTCTGTGACGAACTCGACATCTGGCTGCGCTTTCTTCATCAGCGCTTTGAAGTTCTCGGCAGCCGACTGGCCATATTCGAAATTGGGGTAGACCAGAGCCCATCGCTTTTTCTTCGCCGCGGTGGCGGCCGGCATCAGCATGGCCGTCTGCATGTAGGTCGTTGCCCGCAGGCGATAGGTGTACTTGTTGCCATTCTGCCAGGTGATTTTGTCGGTCAACGGCTCTGCGGCGAGGAAGAAGACCTTTTTCTGGCCCGCAAAATTCGTCACTGCTAGGCCGATATGCGAGAGAAAAGTGCCCGCGATCATGGCAACACCTTCGCGCGTTACCAGCTCTTCGGCGACCCGCACGGCTTCGCCCGGATTGGCGCCGTCGTCGCGCGAGATCAGTTCCAGTTTCTTGCCGACCACGCCGCCTTTGCTATTGATCTCGTCGATCGCGAGATCCATGCCCTTTTTGTACGGGTCGAGGAAGGCAGGCTGAGCCTTGTAACTGTTGAGCTCGCCAATCTTGATGGTTTGCTGCGCCAAGGCGTAGGAGGAAAGACCGGCGGCGAAGCAGCCGGCGAGCGCGAACGTGAACAGGTGACGCGTAGATTTCATGACTGAAACTCCTGCGTAGCGGCTGGCCACATCATCGATGCGGTGCGTGAATCTCTCCGTCCTGTCGCCTCCGGCTGGCGAGCTTGTTTGTACGCAAATAGTCCGACCGGCGGGCCGAGCTTGTCAAGCGAGAGTGTCGCTGCCCCGGCAGAACAGCTATCCCGTCGGCTTGTCGCGGAATCGGTCCATCAGTGGCTTGTCCTGTCCACCGTCGATTTCGATCATCGTTCCGTTGACCATCTCCATGAGCGGTGACGCCAGCATAACGACCAGATTAGCGACTTCGTCGACCTCGGCGATGCGACCCATGGGGATCGAGGCAGGCGCCAGTTTGTCGGCCTGTTCGTACGAAATTTTCATATCGCGTGACATTGCCTTAACCAGCCCGGCCCAACGCTCGGTACGAACCGGGCCTGGATTAACGGCGACAAAGCTGATGCCATTCTTGCCGTATTGGCCGGCGAGCGAGAGTGTGAGGTTTTGCCCGGCGGCGTTGGCCGCGCCCGGGCAGATTTCCCAATACGAAGGCTTCACGCCGTCGTTGCCGATCAGATTGACGACGCGACCGCCGCCCTGCTTGACCATGATCGGCAGCGCGTATCGCAAGCACCGCACATATCCCATGAACTTGAGTTGAAGCCCTTTCTCCCAGTCATCTTCAGTCAAATGTTCGATGACGCCGCCCGCTGCAGAGCCGGCGTTATTAACCATGATGTCGATACGGCCAAGCGCCTTGGCGCCCTGCTCAATGAAATTCTTGGCGTCGGTGTCCTTACGCAGATCGGCGGGAATTGCGACGATCTTGCGTCCCGTCTCTTTGGCAATTTCGGCCGCCGTGGCTTCCAGTGGTTCCTTGCGCCGGGCACAGATCACGACGTCGACGCCTTCCTTGGCCAAGGCGCGGGCAATGCCCTTGCCGATGCCCTCGCTGCCACCAGTCACCAGCGCGGTCTTGCCTTTCAGCTTGAGGTCCATCGCTTCCTCCCGATTCTTATTTGGACGGTTTGTGCGCAAGCCAGCGGCCGGCTTCCGCCGCGGCGAACAGATCAGCGAGCGCTGCATTGAACGCAGCCGGCTCTTCAGTCGGAACGTTATGTCCGGTGCGCGGGATCATCAGAAGGCCGGCGGTCGGCACTGTTCGTTTGAGAAAAACGCTGCCATCGATGCAGGGCTCGTCTTCGTCACCAACGATGATCAGCAGCGGCACGGCGAATTTCTTCAGCGCCGTCTCCATCTCCCACAGGGTCGGCCGTTTGAGTTGAAGATTGAACATGATTTGCGCGTGGCCTTCGGCGGAATGTTCGGACAACATGCGCGCAAATTCAGCGTAACCGCGCGGATCCTTGTTTTTCTGCGCCTGACGCATCGGGGCATCGGCATATTTCGCAGCCGCCGATGCGATACCTTCCTCGACAAACATTTTGCCGGTCTCCGCGGCCAGGGCTTTCATTTCCTCGCGTTTCTTGGCGTCCGGGGTCGAGCCCCAGCCGCAGCCGGCGGCGACCACCGAAATACACCGCGCCGGCACACGGATGCCGACATGCAACGCCGTGTAAGCGCCCATCGAATGGCCAACCACGTGCGCCTTGTCGACTTCCAGCGCGTCCATGATGGCGACAACGTCGTCGCGTGCGATGTCCTGACTATATTTTGCGCTAACGGATGGCACGTCCGAGGGCGGATAACCGCGCTGGCTGTAAGTGATGCAGCGATGCGCGCGGGAGAAAAAACGCATCTGCATTTCCCAGGTGCGATAATCGCCGGCATATTCGTGGACGAATATCACCGGTGAGCCGCTGCCCGCTTCTTCGTAGTAGAGCCGCGTCCCATCTCGCGCGGTGATGTGCGGCATCACGCCCTCCGGGTACAACCGGTCGATTATTTGCACACAAATGAAAGCGGAGTAAAGTCGCGCTCGCATTCAAGCCATGTGACGAGCAAGATCACGGTTTGAGCGACCACGAGGGGGAATTGTCCATGTCCAGTTTGTCTCGGCGCGGCCTTGCCGCGCTCGCCGCCGCCGTCGCAATTGCGGCGGTCGGAATTGTGTCCCCGGTGCACGCACAGCAGAAACCGGTGATCAAGGTCTCCAGCCTCACACTGCCGGTGTTCAACCCGCTGGTATGGAACATCATGAAAGCGCAAGGCTTCGACGCCAAGAATGGTTTCGAGCTGGATATTCACGCGTACCCGTCGATCGCGGCGTTCTATGCCGGCTTTGCCACCGGCGAAACTGACGTGCTGATCGGCGGCCCGACAATCCTGCAAAAGCTTTACCAGGAAGGTGTGCCGGTTCGTATTATCGGTACCGGCTTCACGCTTGCCGACCTCGTCATTTTTACAAAAAACGATCAAATCAAGTCGTTGGCCGATCTGAAGGGCAAGCAACTCGCAATCGACATGGGCGGTTCGCAGTTCCAGGTCACCAAGATGTACACGGCTGCGAAGGGAATCGACCTCGGCAAGGACATCATCGTCGTCAATGCCAACTTCGCCGTCGCTCGCGCGCAACTTGAGGCTGACCGCGTCGACGCCGCGCTGGTGATCGAGCCCCTGGCAAGCATCATCTTGAAGCAAAATCCGGACTGGAAAGTGATTTTCAACGGGGCACAAGGCTGGAAAGAAATCACCGGACAGGACGGATGGGAAATCGTGACAGCGATGCGTGCCGATGCGATCGCGAAAAATCCGAACGGACCAAGAATGCTGATCGCCGCGTTACAGGACGTCGCTAAATTCTTGCAGTCGAATACGGCGGAAGCCGACAAGATCGCCAACGAAACGCTCAAGCTCCCGCCGGGTATTCTGACCGCCGCACTGGCGAGCAAGCGCCTGCAAATGGTGATTGAGCCTGCCTGGGAGCCGGCCACCCGCAAGACTATTACCGATATGATGGAACGTGCGGTGAAGGCCGGGTTCTACGAAAAAATGCCGGACGAGAAGATCATCTATGCCCCATGAGGAGTTGCGGGAGTCTGTACCCGTCCTGACCTTTCCGCGTCAGACTCTCGTTTCCCTTCTTGTCTTCGCCGTCGCCTGGGAGGCACTGTCGCATCTGGCGCCTTATCTCGGGATTCCCCCATTTGCTATCCCGAGTTTCGCGCGTATTGCGCGAAGCCTCACGACCATCACGCCGATCGACGTCGCAGTGACTCTAGCGCGTGTGATTGCCGCTCTTCTCGTTTCGTTCGTGCTGGGCCTCGCTTTGGCGATGGCAATGTACCGCTCGAGTTCGCTCGATAAGTATCTGCACCCGATGATCCGCCTGCTGATGGCGGTGCCGGTGGTCTCGTGGATCTTGTTTGCTGTGCTGTGGTTTCCGGGCGTGGAATTCCGTATCGGCTTCGTACTGGTGGTGGTGTGCGGCCCGGTGTTCCTGATCGATACGCTCGATGCCATGCACGGCGTGCCACGCGAACTGCGCCATATGATGCAATCATTCCGGCCAACGACCTGGCAATATTTCCTTAAACTGATGTTGCCGGCGATCGTGCCGACGATCTTCACCAGCTGGAAGGTCAATATCAGCCTGGCGATCCGCGTCGTCACCATCGCAGAACTGGTCGGCGCCGTCACCGGCATCGGCCATCAACTGTCCGTGGCGCAGGAATTGTTCTCCGTCGCCGACGTGTTTGCCTGGACGCTGGTGCTGGTCGCACTTTTATTCCTGCTTGAGGCGATGGTCGCGCGCGCGGAAGCACGTGTATTGCGGTGGCGCGCATGAGTGGTCCGCCGCCGATCGAAGTTCGCGGCCTGCGCAAGGTTTTCCGCCAGACCACCACAGGGCAATCCGTGGTGGCGATCGATCATCTTGATCTCGCCATTGCGCCACGCGAGGTGGTGGCCATCGTCGGCCAGACTGGCTGCGGAAAGTCGACATTTTTTGACCTGATGATCGGGCTGGAAGCACCGAGCGAAGGGTTGATCCACATCGGGGACAAAAGCCCTCACGCCGATTTCGATTTTTTCCGCGGCCGGATCGCGACAGTGTTCCAGCAGGATCGATTGCTGCCCTGGCGCTCTGCGCTCGACAACGCAAGGCTTCCGCTCGAACTCATTGGCTTGCCCGAAAAAGAGCAGCGCGAGCGCGCACTGACCTGGCTCAAGCGGCTTGGCCTCGGCCAGTTCACCAATGCCTATCCGCACGAATTATCCGGTGGCATGCGCCAACGCGTGGCTATTGCGCGCGCATTTGCGGTCGAGCCCGATATCCTGCTCGCCGACGAAGCTTTCGGGCATCTCGACGAGGTGACTGCGGCAGAACTCCGCGAAACGTTCCTTGAATTGGCGCGTGAGTGCGGGTCGACCGCGATTTTGATCACGCACCAGCTGGAAGAGGCGATTAGCGTCGGGGACCGCATCGTGGTGTTCGGGCAGTCAGCGAAACTGCTCGCCGACATTCACGTCGCGCATTGGCCAAAATCGAAATACAAATTGCTGCGCGAAGTGATCCAGTCAACATTGCAAAGCAACCATCCTGACCCGAGGCTGAAAGATCCGGGTACAAAACCGAAGCGTAAGAAGAAGCGCTAGCTTTTTAAGATCGCCTTGGCGGCGTCGCCGACGGCCTCAACCGACATGTCAGTATCAAGGAAGCAGACGATCCGGCACGGACACCCCTCAAGGCCTTCGTAGCGCCAGGGAAATGCGCCGACCACGCAGCGTTTTCCCAGCATCATCTCGATGTCGCCGCCGAGATTTTCCGCGTGCAGCAGTCCTTCCTGGAAGGCCCAGCTGTGGAACGGGAACATGTCCTGCCGCACCTTGCGTCCGGATTTTTTGTGCGTGAATTCAAAAGTGCCGAAGAATTCCGCCGGTGTTTTGCCGTGTTTCTTCGTGAACTCCTCGGCAAGATCGGGTCGCATACGGCGGATCGACGTGTTCATTGCGTGATCGCAGGAGCCGCAATCCATGCCCCACCACCTGATCTTTTTCTTCAACATCCAGTGCAAGGTGTCGAGATTCGGCCCTGGGTGATAGCAGAAGTATTTCACCAGATCCTGCTGCGGTTGCCCTTCGTAATGTTTGTGCCAGCCGGTGTGCAAGATAAGAATGTCGCCCTCACGAATGTCGGCACCGGCGCCCTCGATCATTTGCGGCGTAATGACCGCCCAGTCGTGCATGTGTTTTGAGATGTCGACCACCACGCCGCGATTGACGAGATAGTCGAGAGGCAGCGAGGCCATATCGCCTTTCCGATTGTCGGTTGCATGCATGGCGCCGTCAAAGTGGGTTCCCACATGCAGCGCCGTGTCGATGCGTTGTGCCACGATCATCTGAGTCTGCAAATTCTGCGCGTAATACATCTTGTTGCCGGCGTAACCGACCCAGCCTGGCGTGTGCACATTCATGACGTGGGAGAGATCGACGATTTTCATCGCACCAGTCCTAATAACTGCAAATGGCCGTTCCTAATCGATCACAAGAGCCCGCGCAGCGCCAGATGCGCCCCAAGCAGCAGCAGTCCGACAAAAAAGCACAGCCGGAACGTTTCTTCTTTCACTTTTCCGCGGATGAGTTGTCCCAGACCCATCCCGACAAGCGCCGCGGCGAGCGCGACCAGCGAAGGCCATGCCAGCGAGGTGCGCACCTGGTCGGCATAGGCAAGCGCCACAGCAAGCGTGACTGTGGACACCGTGAATGACAGGCCGAGCGCCTGCACCAATTTGTCGCGATCGAACTCCAGCGATTGGATATAGGGTGTTCCAGGCATGACGAAGATGCCGGTCGCGACGGTGATCGCACCTGTCGCCGCACCGACGAGCAATCCGAGCCAGGTTTCGGCGCGCCGCGGGACTGCGAAATGCCCTTTGACCAATCCAAAAGCCGCGTAAAGCACGAGTGCGAGCCCAAGCCACACCGTCGCACGTCCGTTGTCATCGCGCGGCAGCGACGCCGCGCCGACGAAGGTGCCGATGCAGATGCCGGCAAGCATTGGCCATAGCCGGCGCGTCAATGCGAGCAATCCGCCGCCGGCCGCAGCCTGCCAGATATTGGTGACCAGCGACGGCACTACCAGAATCGCCGCTGCCTGCGCTGGTGTCAGCAGTAGCCCCAGGAGGCCGATCGCCACTGTCGGCAGCCCCAGGCCGATCACGCCCTTGACGAAGCCTGCCAGCACGAAGGCGCCCGCAGTGGCAGCGAGCATTGCGGCAGAGTCCACCCGGCCCCCTTTCCCGTTGGCGGTGGACCTTGCGTGATGCCATCCACTAAGACAATGCGGATCGCTGCAACCCTGGTTCTGATTTCCGCGAAGCCGCTTCGTTGCCGCGCTGTGCGGTTCGGTGCCATACTTTTCTGTCGTTCAACGAGCTGGAGCCGGGCCACATGCCGGAAGTATTTGTCGCCAAAGTCTCGCAGTTTCCCGACGGCGAACGCCGCATTGTCACCCATGGTGCGCGCGAAATCGGGGTCTTCAATTGGCAGGGCAAGTTCTACGCCTACGAGAACCTGTGCGTGCATCAGGGTGGTCCCGCCTGCGAGGGCATCATCATGCACAAGGTCGAGGACGTCATCGGCCCGGATCGCGGCTGGGTGGGCCAGAAGTTTTCCAGCAATGAGATCCATTTCGTCTGCCCGTGGCACGGCTACGAATACGATCTCATGACAGGCGAATGCGCGTCCGACCGAAGCCTTAAACTTAAGAGCTTTGAAGTCGTCCGGCGTGGGGAGGATATCTATGTCGTCGCAAGCTGAAACTGCACGCGCGACGGGGCGCCTGAGTGACGCCGAAATTCAAAGCATGCTGGCGAACGCCGTTCGGCTCTACGCCGAACGCGCAGCGGAGCGCGATGGCGCCCTGCCCGCGTTTGCGCCCGACGCTGTAACCGCGACGGAGGCGATGGTAACCGTTACTGCCATGCTCAAGGCAGTTAATTTGCAAGTGTTCGAGCTTGGCATGTGGCAAGCCTGGTCGGGGAGATAGAGCGTGATCCCGGAAAGCAGGAACTGGTTTTCGGATAAGATCATGCGGGAGGAACGATAATCATGGATCTTCCCTTAAGTGATTTTCGTCGGATGGAAGTCGAGGAGTTCGACACCCGCAAGCTTCTGGCGCACGCAGCCAAGCAGGCAACTGAACGCGGCTACAAAAATTTTCCCATCATCGATGTGGATTCGCACCACTACGAAAGCGAATCGATCGGAGAGATCCTCGACTACATGGATGATCCTGTGCTGCAGCAACTCGCGCGCAGCGCCCGCCAGGCCAATGCCAAAAGTGTCGGCATGCTGCCATCCGGCGTCGGCTACCAGGACATGGGCGGGCGCGTGATGCGCTACGCGGTGCGCGGTCTGGAAAAAACCGAAACTGGCGTACAACGCGACATCGCATTGACCCGCCGCTGGATGGATGCCATCGGCATCGATGTGGCGGTGATGTTTCCCACACCGATGCTCCAACTCGGCCTGCATCCGCAAGTCGAGGTCGAAGTGGCGTTGGCGCGCGCCTATAACCGATGGCTCACAGAACGGGTATTGGCGCATGAGCCACGCATCCGCTCGATGCTTTATTTGCCATTCAACGACGCGGACGCCGCTTTTCGGACCGTGCAGGAATTCGGCGAAAACAAAGGCGTTGTCGGGTTCATGGTGACGTCGGCACGCAATCGGCCGGTACACCACAATTCCTGCATGAAGACTTATGCGCTGCTTGAAGAAATGGGTCTGCCGCTTGCGTTTCACGCCGGGTACAATTGGAACGATCAGACCGTCGGCATGATGAATCGGTTCATCTCGGTGCACGCCCTCGGCTTCGTGTTCTACAACATGGTGCATCTCGCTAACTGGATCACCAATGGACTGCCGGAACGGTTTCCCAAACTGAAGGTGCTTTGGGTCGAGAGCGGCCTCGCATGGGTTCCGTTTATGATGCAACGCTTTGACAACGAGTACATGATGCGCTCGTCCGAAGCACCGGCGCTGAAGAAAAAGCCGAGCGATTACATGCGCGACATGTACTTTTCGTCGCAACCGATGGAAATGACCGATATAGCGATGCTTGAGCAGACGTTCCGCATGGTCAAGGCCGAGACCCAACTGCTCTATTCGTCCGACTATCCGCACTGGGACTTTGATCTACCGTCGACTATCTATGATCTGCCGTTCCTGAACGAACAGGCCAAGCGCAATATACTAGGCGGCAACGCGATGAAGTTGTTCAACCTTAAACTGCCGGCGCAAAAGCTGGCCCGCGTCGCATAAGCCGAGTACAGGGTGAATGGAGGAAAGAGTGCGCATACTTCTAGCGTTGATTTCGTCTGTGTTGCTGTTGACTTCCGGCGCTGTGGCGCAGGATACCGTAGCCACTTTCCCTAACAAGCCGATCAAGATCGTCGTCTGCGTGCCGGCCGGTGGCGGCGTCGATACGGTGACGCGCATCGTTGCCGAAGGGCTGCACCAAAAACTGGGCCAGCCAGTCGTGGTGGAAAACCGGGCGGGTGCCGCCGGCAATATCGGCGCCGAATTCGTGTTTACCTCTGAACCGGACGGCTACACGCTTCTAGCCGCGCAGCCTGCGCCCCTTACGGTCAATCCTCTATTGTACAGAAAGATGAATTTCGATCCGGCGCAGTTCGAGCCTGTGGCCATCATGACTTCGATCGCCAATGTGCTTCTGGTGCGCCCGGATTTTCCGGCCAAGACCGCGCAGGAATTCGTCGCGTACGTCAAAGCCAACCCAGGCAAGGTCAACTACGCCTCGCAAGGTATCGGTACGACGTCGCATCTCACGGCGGCATTGTTCGAGCGTGTCACCGGCACCAAGCTGGTGCACGTGCCCTACAAGGGCACGGCCCCTGCGCTCAACGATATCATTGCGAGCCATGTCGACTTCATTTTCATGGAGCTTGCTTCAGCGATCAAACTCCACCAGGCCGACAAGGCGCGCATCCTCGCGGTTGCCACTAACAAACGCATACCCAGCCTGCCCGACATTCCGACACTGGACGAAGCGGGAGTTAAGGGCTTCGAGTCCGGGACCTGGAATGCGCTCGCCGCACCACCGAAAACTCCCGCCCCGGTGATTGCAAAGCTCAACAAGGCGGTGAACGAGGTGCTTCGGAGCCCGCAGGCGCAGGACCATTTCACCAAGATCAACCTGCATGCCGTCGGCGGTTCACCGGCGGAGGCTGCCGCCTTTATCAAGAAGGAAACCGAGGTTTGGGGCGGCGTGATCAAGGATGCCCACGTGGAGGCCAATTGATATCGTGGTATAGTGCGGCCATGTCACTGGCGATAACGCCGGCAATAAATACCGCGTAAGGAGACGACCATGGACGAGAGAACGCGCGACCCGGTGAAGATCACCGCCGAGGATATCAACCCGCGCTACAACTGGGGCCGGCACCTGCCGGTGCTTGGCACCATGGGCGTCGATTTCGAGGAGCGTGTCGACTACCGTCGCATGCACCGCTATCGCCTTGGCCGCGCACAAGCCGCGCTTGAAGCCTCCGATCTTGGCGCGCTATTGCTGTTCGACGACAACAACATCCGCTACGTCACCTCCACCAAAATCGGCGAATGGGCACGCGACAAGCTTTCGCGCTGGGTGCTGCTCACGCGCGGCGGCGACCCGATCCTTTGGGACTTCGGCTCGGCCGCGGTCCATCACAAGCTCTATTCGCCTTGGCTTAAACCGGAAAATTGCAAGGCAGGCCTGGTCGGCCTGCGTGGTACCGTCGATCCCGCCTTCGGCCTGATGAAGCGTCACGCCGAGGAAATGGCTTCGATTCTCAAATCAGCCGGTGTCGCAAAGATGCCGATCGGCGTTGACATCATCGAACCGCCGATGATGTTCGAGCTCGAGAAGGCCGGGCTCAAGATAAAGGACGGCCAGCAAATCATGCTAAGTGCGCGCGAGGTCAAATCGGCCGACGAGATCGCGCTGCTCAACCGCGCCGCCGCAATGGTCGATGGCGCCTATGACGTGGTCAACGAAATGCTGCGTCCGGGCGTCCGCGAAAACGACATCGTCGCCGAGGTCAACAAGTTCCTCTACACGCACGGCTCCGACGACGTGGAAGCGGTCAATGCGATTTCCGGCGAGCGCTGCAATCCGCACCCGCACAATTTCACCGACCGCATGATCCGCCCCGGTGATCAGGCGTTCTTCGACATCCTGCAAGCTTTCATGGGCTATCGCACGTGCTACTACCGTACCTTCAACGTCGTACGCGCCACGCCGGCACAGCACGACGCCTACAGAAAGGCGCGTGAATGGCTGGACAACGCTATCGAACGTATCAGACCCGGCGCCAGCACGGCGCATATTTGCGAGGTCTTCCCGAAGGCGAACGAGTTCGGCTTCCCCGACGAAATGGCGGCGTTTGGCTTGCAGTTCGCGCACGGCCTCGGCCTGAACCTGCACGAGCGGCCGATCATCTCGCGCGTCGTATCGATGGACCATCCGACGGAGATCAAGGAAGGCATGGTGTTCGCGATCGAAACCTATTGCCCCGCCACCGACGGATTTTCCGCCGCGCGCATCGAAGAAGAGGTTGTGGTCACCGACAAGGGCTGCCGCCTGATTTCGCTGTTCCCCGCGGAAGAACTGCCAATCAGTGCGAAGTATTAAGCGATACTGCCTATAAGATTCGGTCACGGCCGGGCACGTCCTGGCCGTGATGCATTGAGCTCCACGCAGCCCGGTCGTCAGGCCGGCGCCTTCTCCCTCAGATGCGGGAAGCGCTCGCTCAAGAGTGAGCCGTGATAGAAAGTCGGCGTAAAAGCCGGCTGTGCACGGATGTTGTCGAACCAGGTGACGACGCGCGGTAAATCCTGCCAGTCCGGCTTGCCGAGATCGTGTATGCGTATGAGCGATGGCATCACGGCCACGTCGGCCAGCGTAATCTCTTTTCCGAGCAGCCAGGGACCGCCACTGCGTTCGATCTCCCTGTCCATGCGCTCATAGGTGCGGCGCAGACGGGCAAGCGCCGCGTCCATCTCTTCCTTCGGGAAGCCGGTCTGGCCCATTGTGAGCATGAATTCCCGGCGCAATGGCTTGCTCTCCGCCATGGCGACGAAAGCCTCACGCTGCATCTTCTGGAAACTTGGCAGGAAAGCGAGGTTGAAAGTGGGCACTCGCACGGCCGCAGCCGGCATTTCGTCGATGAAGTGCATGAGCGCCCGCATGTGCGCACGTGCAACCGGATCCTCGGGCGTAAAACTATAATCCGGTGCGACCTCGTCGAGGTATTCAGTTATGACTGTAGAATCGATGACAATGGCGCCATCATGGTCGAGCGTGGGTACAACGCCGTTGGGATTGAGTTTGAGATAGTCGGGCTTGAGCTGGTCGCCTTCGAGCAGATTGAGCTTGACCTCATCGAACGAGAGCTTTTTGGCGTTGAGGACAAAGCGAACACGTTGGCTGCAGGTCGATTGGGGCGCATTGTAGAGCCTGAATGTCATTTAAAGCTCCCGTCTCATCCATCATTCGATCGAATGAGGTGTGGTATGTGTCTGCTGCATATCAACTATGAAATTTATGGCCATTTTACTTGTGATAGGCCTGCCGGGCCTCTTGAGTGGGACACGTGCGCAGCCGCCGTTTTCCTCCCTTCAGGCTTAGACGGCGGCGTGAATCCTCCACCTTATGCACACGGGCCCCGCAAGGGGCCCTTTTTTTTATGTGCACGGCGCCTCTCGATGGAGATCAACTTTCCAATCCTGTCGGCACGTTCTTGTTTTCTGGTGCGAGCTTCATGCCGGCCGCGAGCGCCATCGTCTCCATTAGTGCCGCGAAGTCCTTGTTCAGGTAGGCCTGCGGATCTGGCTGCAGCGTGGCATGGCCGAAGTGACCTTGCAGCACTTCGCGCGTAGCCGCCGTCACTGGCATCGGCACATCCATCTCGCGACCAAGCTCTAGTCCGAGATCAAGATCCTTGCGCAGCAATTCCGGAGTGAAAGTCGTCGTCCAGTCGAGATTGACCAGCGCCGGCGACTTGTACCGGGTGAACATCGAACCCATCACGCCGTTGTTCAGGAAGGCGAGAAATGCGTGGCGTGGCACACCCATCTTGTTCACAAGCAGTGTGATCTCGATCAGATTTTCTATCACCACGCCGAGCATGACGTTGTGCGCAATCTTGCACACGCGTGCGAGATCACCGTCACCAACATAGGAAACGCCCTGAGGCGCGATCACCTCCATGAGCGGCATTATCATTTTGCACGCCGCCTCAGGTCCCGAGACGACCGACGACAGCCGACCAGCCTTGATCACCTTGGCATTGCCCGACACCGGCGCCGTGACATAATCGGCCCCGCGCGCCCTCAGTTTCTTGCGTATGTCGGCAGATTCCTCGACCGAAATGGTCGAGCAATCCACGAAAACGGCCGGAGTTTTGCCGGAGCCCGAAACAACTCCGTCCTTGCCGAACAAGACCTGTTCCAGGTCCTTGCCTTCGGACACGATCGAAAACACAACATCGCACGATGTCAGATCGGAAAGCTTGTCGACGATCTTTCCACCCTTGGCGGCCAGTGGCTCGGCCTTGGCGCGAGTCCTGTTCCAGATGGTTACATCGTGGCCGGCCTTGAGCAGACGTTCCGCCATGGGTAAGCCCATGCGGCCGGTTCCGATCCAACCGATCTTTTGTGCATTTTTCGACATCACGAAACTCTCCCGTTAAAAACCTGACGCGGCGCATGACCGGGCTTTAGCCGTTCTGCCGTAATTGCGCCAGTAGCGGCGTCCCGGCGTCGGGCGATCGCGCCAGCTTGTGGCGGGCACTCAAAGCGCTATCCTCCGACCAAAATCACTCAGAAGCCGGAAGCCCGCGCAAGACGCCAGTTGCCGCGGTGCATGGGAGGAAGCCGGGCACCAATGCAGGACGCAGCTACGACCATCGCGGTGGATCGCACGCTCGGTCGATCATCGGGCGGCGAGCGGCTTCGGCTGATTGCACGCAACGTCTTTCCTTTTGTTGTCGTGGGCGGGATCTGGGAGATCATCGCCTGGACGAACATATTTCCGCGCAGGCTGTTTCCGACTCTCGAAGAAGTGGCATCCTCTTTTGTTCAGCTCACAATCTCCGGCATTCTGCCGCACCACACCATCGATACCGTGATCCGCCTGCTTTCCGGCTTTGCGCTTGCCGGCATCTTTGGCATCACCATTGGTGTATTGATGGCGCGCTCACGCCGCGCCGAGGATGTCTTTCTGCCCTTGGTGAGCATTTGCGCGCCGATCCCGGGACTCGCCTATGCGCCGCTGTTTCTGCTTTGGTTCGGGCTCGGGAATTTGTCGTCCGTGCTGCTGGTCGGCTTCGTGTCGGCGTTCCCGATCATCTTCAACAGCTGGACCGGCGTGAAGGCGGTGAAGGAAATTTGGGTGCGGTCGGCGCAATCGATGGGCGCCGATGACCGTCGGCTGTTCAGCCACGTAATTCTGCCCGGCGCGCTGCCCTACATCCTCACCGGGCTGCGGCTCGGCCTCGCGCAGGCCTGGCGTATCTTGGTGGCAGTCGAAATGCTCGCAGCCGTTCCCTGGGGCCTCGGCTGGATGATCTTCGGCGCGCGCAAGTTCCTCAATACCGACGTCATGATGGCCGGCATTGTTGTAATCGCTGTCATTGGCCTAGCGCTGGAGAAATTCGTATTCCGCAAGATCGAGGACTACACGGTGGTGCGCTGGGGAATGATCACCTCATGACCGAAAATGGACAAAGCCTGCGTTCAATTATGCGCGCCGCTATCACGCTGACCGTAGCGGCGGCGGCCTACGAGGCGCTGGCACGCAGCGGATATTTCGCACCAGCGCTGTTGCCGACGCTGGGAAATGTCACACGCGCGCTGTTCGCAAGCCTTACCGACGGGACCATGATTGCGCACGCGGCGTTCACCTTGTATCGCGTGCTGTTCGGCTTCTGTCTGGCGGTGGTTGTGGGGATACCGCTTGGCATCCTGATGGCCCGGTTTCAGCGCGTCGAACATTTTTTCCTGCCGCTGGTGAGCGCGCTGATGCCGATTCCCTCGTTCGCGCTGGTGCCGCTGTTCATGCTCTGGTTCGGCATCGGCAATCTGACCACCGTGCTGATCGTGTTCTATGCCGCGACCTTTCCGATGGTGTTTAATACCTGGTCGGGCGTGCGGTCGGTCAATCCACTCTGGCTGCGTGCGGCCGGCGCCATGGGCGCCGACGAGAATTCTCTGTTCTGGAAGGTCATCATTCCCGGCGCCTCGCCCTTCATCATAACCGGTATGCGCCAGTCGTTCTTGCGCGCCTGGATCGCAGTGGTCGGCGCGGAGATGATCGCGGCGTCCGATTGGGGGCTGGGGTGGGTGATCTTCGACGCCAAGGAATTCCTCAATACCGACGTTATGCTGGCCGCGTTGATCGTCATCGGCTGTATCGGTTACGTATTCGAGCGTCTGGTTTTCGGTTCGGTCGAAAAGGCGACGGTCCAGCGTTGGGGCATGACGCGCGCGGCTAAAGGGTAAACGATGCAGCCGATCGCCATCCGTGACGTCACGCTCACCTACGACACGCCGGGCGGCAAGGTGCCCGGCGTCAAGAACGTCAGCATCGACATCGACGCCTCCGAATTTCTCTGCATCGTCGGGCCGTCCGGCTGCGGCAAGTCTACGCTGCTCAACATCATTGCCGGCTTCCTGACACCGGCGTCAGGCGAGATCCGCATCGGCGGAAAGCCGGTGACAGGCCACGGCATGGACCGCGGCGTCGTGTTCCAGGATTTCGCCCAGCTTTTCCCGTGGCGGACCGCGCTCGGGAATGTCTCATTCGGGCTGGAAATGAAAGGCGTGCCCAAACAGGAGCGTGAAAAGATCGCGCGCGAGCAATTGCGCCTGGTCAAACTCGAGAAGTTCACGGGCGCGTTTCCGCACCATCTGTCCGGCGGCATGCAGCAGCGGGTCGCCATTGCCCGTGCGCTGGCGTACAATCCCTCGGTACTTTTAATGGACGAGCCGTTCGCGGCACTCGACGCGCTCACACGCGATGACATGCAGCGGCTGCTCGCGGATGTGTGGCGGGAAACTCGCAAGACGGTAATCTACGTGACACACAACGTCGCAGAAGCTGTCTACCTGGCGGACCGCGTTATCGTCATGTCGCCCCATCCTGGCACGGTGAAGGCCGAGATGAGGATCGACCTGCCCCGGCCACGCGACCCGCTGAGCTTGGAATTCATTGAATGCCAAAAAGAGTTGCTACGCCATCTCGGCCACGAGACCGGCGCGAATGAGGCGACGAAAACTAACGGCAAGACAAACGCATAAGGGAGGAACAATAATGGCTCAGGAAGGCGGAATAACACGCCGTCACTATCTGGCGATAACCGGAGCCGGCGCGCTTGCGGCCGGAATGGGCGTACGCCCCGCGCTGGCACTGGAAACCGTGCGGCAGGGCTACCAGACCAACATGTGGGGAATGCCGACCTATTATCTCCTGCGCTCCGGTCTGCTCGAAAAGAACGGCGTCAAATTTGAGGAATTCGCGGTGCCGTCCGGCAACCTCACCATGCAACAGATGGTGGCGCGCCAGGTCGACATGGGCACCTATGCGGGACCATCTCTGGCACTTGGCCACGACAAAGGCGGCATGGTCGCCATTGCCATGATCGAATATGTCGGCAAGACCGCGCGCGTGATGGCGCGCAAAGATCTCGGCATCACCAAGGTCGAGCAACTGAAAGGACTGAAGGTCGCCAACCAGACCGGCTCGTCCACCGGCAATATTTTTGTCGACCAGATTGCAACCAAGGCTGGCCTGAAAAAGGGCGACTACCAGGAAGTTCGCATGAACGTCGACGACATGGTGGCCGCCCTGGCCGCCAAGACCGTGGACGCCATGTGCAATGTCGAACCTTACAACGCGATCGCGGAGGCCGACGGTCTCGCCGTGACGATCTCGGAGTTCGATAGTTTCGACAAGTTGCCGGTGTTCATGGCAGCAACACCCGAGTTCGTCGAAAAGAATCCGCAGACCGTGGTCGCTTACCTCAAGGCCTGGCTCGAAGTCGCGAAGGACTTCAAGACCAAGCCGGACAAGGTGGCGGATGTAATCTACGGCTTCTACACATCGAAGGGTTACACGATGTCGAAGGACACGTTCAGCAAGGCGCTCGCGCGCGTCGAGGTTCAGCCCGGTTGGCCGAGCGACCTCAAGCCCTATATGCAGGCGCAGGCCGAAGTCCTGCTCAAGGAAAACAAGATTAAGGCGATCCCCGACTGGGACAAGGTGCTGCGCACGGAGTTCCTCAAGCAGGCTGGCGCCTGACCCGCGTTGCGCTACGACACTGGAGGCCGGCGCACCCCGCGCCGGCCTTTCTGCAAGAACTGACCAACATCGGAGCTATGCATGTCCGCTGCCACCGATCCGCTCAACAAAAGCGGTGAACCCGTCACCTGGAATTTCAAGTTGCTCGCGCAGAACGATCTTGGCGGGTTCGGCGGCATGGGCGAAGGCATGTCGGTACAGCTCGCCAAAGACGGGCGGCGTATTATCTGGTTGGCGCATGAAAGCGCGCCGAAAAATTTCACTGCCGTCGACGTCTCCGATCCACGCCAACCGAAAGTCGTGGTGCAAACCGACCTGCCCAAGCCGTACATGCGATCGAACTCGCTGGAGCTCTCCGGTGATATTATGGCGGTCGCTTACCAGACGCAAAAGGTCAACCAGCAGCCGGCCGGTCTCGAACTGTTCGATGTATCGGTACCTGAAAAGCCGCGCTCGATCGCGTTCTTCGATTGCTCTGGCGCTACCTCGCGCGGCGTACACCAGCTTTGGTTCTGCGACGGTGAATACGTGCACATGGCCTCAGGCAGTCCCGACTTCAAGCCGAGCCACCCGCAAGATGATCAGTTCTACCGCTGCATCGATGTGCGCAATCCGGCAAAACCGGTGGAGGTTGGCCGCTGGTGGATGCCGGGGACGTCGGCCACCGACAATGTCGCGCCGCCGCCGCGCCACCCCCTCGACAAGGGCTATCGCGCGCACAATACCAATGTCTATCCGCAGCGGCCGGACAGGCTTTATCTCTGCTACATCGACGGCGGCATGTTCGTGATGGACATCAAGGACAAGGCCAACCCAAAGGTGATCTCACACTGGACCAATTCGCCGCCGTATACCGGCTTCATGCATACGGCAGTTCCGTTGTTCGACCGCGGACTGATGCTCGTGACTGATGAAGCGACCGAGAACGCCGGCAAAGACTGGCCGAAGCTGATCTGGGTTTTGGACGCGCGCGACGAGAGGAACCTGGTGCCGATCTCGACATGCCCGATGCCGCCGGTCGATGCCTACAAGGATCGGGGCGGCCGTTTTGGCGCGCACAACATCCATGAAAACGCCACGGTGCCGACAGCCTGGCAGTCGGACCAGATCGTACTTGGCACATTTTTTAATGGCGGTTTGCGCGCCTATGATATTTCCAATCCGTACCAGCCGAAGGAAGTCGGCACTTTCGTACCACCGCCGCCTAAAGGTACGCCGGCCGGCGCGGTGCAACTCAATGACGTGTTCGTGGACGAACGGCAGATTGTGTACACCGTCGACCGCCACACCGGCGGGCTCTACACGCTGGAGATGGATTTCTGAACGAACTCTTTCCCTCACCTGCTGCCGGACGCTTCGGGCGCAGGCTCAAGCGCGAACGCGGGCCGCGTGTGCCGGTCACGCTCATTACCGGTTTTCTCGGCGCCGGAAAGACCACCTTGCTCAAGCGTTTTTTGGCGACACCGGAGGGACGAGGCAGCGCTGTCGTCGTCAACGAATTCGGCGCGATTGGTATCGACGATGCATTGATGCGATCGAGCGCCGACGAAACCGTGCTGCTCGGTAACGGCTGCCTGTGTTGCATTACCCGTACCGACCTGCAGCAGGCGCTACGCCGGATGGTGGTGGAACGCGAGCGCGGAGAGGTACCCGATTTCCATCGCATCATGATCGAGACCAGCGGTCTCGCCGATCCAAGTCCTATCCTGCAAACTTTCGCCACCGACCGTGCCCTCGGAAGCGTATTCCACGTGGAGGCGATCGTGACCGTGATCGACGCCGTCACCGGCGACGACACCCTCCAATCGTCCCCAGAAGCGCGCAAGCAGGCGATCCTCGCTGATCGTCTTATCATCACCAAAACGGACATCGCCGGTGAAGGCGCCAGCGCGACGCTTGCTGCAAAATTACATGCGCTCAACCCCGGCGCCGAAATTCACGAGGCCATCAACGGTGAGATCGATCCCACGCGGCTAACCGAGCCGGTTTTCGATCAGCGCAACGCATTCGTGGCCGAGGCCGCCCACAGCGACAATATCGGCAGCTTCGTGCTCACTGGCGACGGACCCCTGGCATGGGCCGTGTTTGCCCGCGCGATGGATACGCTTATGCAGCTGCGCGGAGCGGATCTGCTGCGCGTTAAGGGCTTTCTCGACGTGGAAGGCTGCAAGGGACCGGTCGTGGTTCAGTTCGTGCAGCACCTCGCCCATCCACCGGTCGAACTGGAAAAATGGCCAGATGAGAATCGGCGAAGCCGCGTGGTTTTCATCACACGGAACATTTCGGAGCGTCAGGTGCGCGATTTGCTGGGGGCGATCGGGGCGCTGGTGTGAATTGCGGTGTCCCGGACGCGGTGCAACGCGCTAGCGGTGCACCGCAGATCCGGGACCGTTATGGACTCCGAGTCTGGTACGGCCCCGGATCTGCGTCGCAGCGCTTCACGCTGCGACGCGTCCGGGGCACAAATTTTACTCCCTTTCACGCCCCGCGATTTCTGCCTGCCAGGGCGCGACGGTGCGCTCGACCCAGCCGATCAGCCAATTCAGGCCAACGGCCATCAACATCAGAATAATGATCGGGACGAACATGGTGGCGGTGTCAAAATTGTTGGCGGAATTGATAATGACGGCACCAAGGCCGGAAATGGTTGTGAAGAATTCCGCAATCACCATCGCCACGACGGCGCGCCCGACGGCAAGACGCACGCCGGCCATGATGTAGGGCAGCGTCGCGGGCAGCACTATACGTCGCAGGATCACCAGGTCCGGGGCCACAAAGGATTTTCCAACTTCGATCAAGGTCTTCGGGACGGCGACGACGCCGAGCCATGTGTTGATGCAGATTGGAAACAGCGCCATCAGGAACACGATTGAGACTTTGACCGCGAATCCGAGCCCGAGCCACAGGATCAGCAGCGGCACCAACGCCACCAGCGGCATGGCGTAGCCGGCGGTGACGTAAATTCCAAGCGCGGCCTCGGCCACACGGAAGCCGCCAATCAGCAGACCAAGCGGCACGCCGACCAGAATCGCGAGCGCATAGCCGAGAAAGAACGGCCGCAGGGATTCAAAAAGCGCCGACCATAATTGCCCGCTAACTGCCAGTTCCCAAAACGCAACCGCGATCGCCGACGGATAGGAGCCGAATACGGGATTGACGCGGCGGCCGAATATTTCCCAAAGGATGAGCATGGTCACGATCGACCCGAGCGTAATCACCCAACGGGGCAGCGGCTTGCGTTCAACCGCGTCCATTTCCGGGGCGGCATCCGTCTTTTGCTGTCGGTTCACGATATCGACCATCAGTGCACCGTGGTGCCGTCGTGAAGCGCACGCCAAACCTTATAGCGGGTCTCGGCGAATTCCGCGGTGCCACGCATTTTTTCAAGATTGCGCGGGCGCTTGACCGGCACCGTCATGATTTCAGCGACGCGCCCTTGCCGCATGATCACGATGCGATCGGAAATCAGCACCGCTTCATCGATGTCGTGGGTCACGAACAGGATGGTCTTCTTGGTGCGGGCGTGGATATCGAGCAATTCGGCCTGCATAGACTCCCGTGTCTGTGCATCGAGTGCGCCGAATGGCTCATCCATCAACAATACTTTAGGGTCAATGGCGAGCGCGCGGGCAATGCCCACGCGCTGCTTCATGCCGCCGGAAAGCTGGTGCGGGCGGCGATTTTGGGAATCTTTCAGGCCGACCAAATTGAGGTATTCCTCGGCTGTCTCGCGCAAGGCCGTTCCGCGCATCCCTTTCATTTCGAGCCCGAACATCACGTTCTGCAAAGCGGAGAGCCAGGGCAGCAGTTCGGCGTGCTGGAACACCATGCCACGGTCGTAGCCGCAGCCGCGCACCTCGCGCCCGTCGACGGTGACGTGTCCGGAAGTCGACGGATCGAGCCCCATGGCTACCCGCAGCGCCGTGGTCTTGCCGCAGCCCGACGGCCCAAGCAGCGCAACGATCTCACCGTCGTGAACGGTGAAGCGCACGCGGTCGAGTGCCTGCACATGATGAAGCTCACCCTCGACGCGCAAGGTGAAACGCTTGGACACATCGAGGAAAGTCACCTCACCCATTCAATTCTCCAAGCTGTAGTTCGCGTTCAGTGACCGACGACCTGGAGCGCTTTTTCGCGATACTCGGGCGCGGTAACGGTCTTCAGGTCGAGCGGCGTCTTCAGCCTGCCCGCTTTCACCATCTGCTCCTGAATCCATTGGATCTTGTCCGCCGGCAACGGCAGCGTCGCATCAACGGCATGATGCTGAATGGCATCGTCATACACGAAAGCGGGACGTGGATCGTCCGGCTTCGCGTGGATGAGCTCGCGCGTCAGCGCGATTGTCTCGTCCCTGTGCGAGAGCGCAAAACGCAACGCGCTCATTTCGGCAGCAAGAAATTTCACCGCATCGCCGCCTCGTTCGGCCAGTATCTTCGCGGTGGACACCAGACATACGCGCAGGAAATTCGGCACCGCGTCGCGGCCGGCCACCAGCAGGTGAATGTTCTTTGGCACGACCGGCTGATATTCATTCGACACGACTGCGGCATCGACAACGCCGCCAATCAGCGCCTGGTAGCGGTCGTTATCGCTGCCGATCGCGGCCAGTTTTACCTCCGTGTCGGAAATGCCGAATTTTTTCAGTGCCGAGCGCGCCAGCATGTCGGGCATGGAGTTCGGCGCCGACACCGCGATCTGCTTCCCCTTGAGGTCCTGCACCTTGGTAATCTTGTCGTTGGCAAAGATGGCGTGCGGCACCACCACCCAGTGGCAGCCGAGGAGCTTGACGTCGCCGCCCTTGGAGTCGGCGGCAAAAACGCCTTGCGGTCCGCCTTCAAAACTGTCGAGCTCGCCGGCGATTAGCGCCTTCAACGCGAGCTGGTCGTCCTTGAACTGGGAGATTTCGATCTTGAGGCCTTGTTTCTTGGCAAAGTCACGCGTCGAAAGCATCAAGAAAATGCCAGCATCGGACTTGGCGTTGATCAGACCATGCTTCCAGACCTTTTCCTGCGCTGCGACGGGAGCGGGAAAGGCAGCAAACATCGTCGCCACAACAATTATGCCGATAGCGACCTTCATGGACTCAGCGGTGCGCATGGTGAAGTTCCTCCCTGCAGTTCCGTAAGGCCTCTGACCGGGCCCTTATTTTTCTGAACTTAACATCAATTTTATCGCCGTGGGCGTTCCCAAAGCCAGTCTGCGGGACTAGCCTTTGGTCCGCAAGCGTCGGCACAAGACGCATCCGCAACGGGGCGGTCGGCCGTAAGCCTTCGGCCCGTATTGGTTCAGGGAGCTGAACGCTATGACCCAACGCTTCACCCTTTCCGTCAACGGCAAGTCCCATATCGTCAACGCCGATCCGGACATGCCATTGCTCTATGCGTTGCGCGACGATCTCGGACTCAACAACCCCCATTTCGGCTGCGGTCTGGCGCAATGCGGCGCTTGCACGGTGCAACTCGACGGCCAGCCGACGCGCTCCTGCATCACGGCAATCTCGACTGTTGGCGACGCAAAAATCACGACGCTTGCCGGGCTCGGCACGCCAGAGAAGCCACATCCACTTCAGACTGCGTACATCGAGGAGCAGGTGCCGCAATGCGGCTACTGCATCAACGGCTGGCTGATGACTGCCGCCGCTTTTTTGCGCGACAAAAAAAAGCCGACGGACGCCGAGATCAAGGACGCTCTCTCCGGCCTCAAGTGCCGTTGCGGCACACACATCAGCATTCTGAAGGCGGTCAAGCGTGCCGCCGAGATGATGGGTTGAGGGAGGGTGTCATGACAAAATTCGAACAGACTTCCGCATTCACCCGGCGCTCGGTTCTGCTCGCTGGCGGCGCGCTCGTGGTTTCTGTTGGCAGCGCGGTATCGCTCGACACCTTACTGTCGATTCAGGCTGCGTTCGCGCAGGGCGCCAAGCCGGCGCTGACCCCCGACCAATTGTCGTCCTATATCGCCGTGAATGCCGATGGCACCGTCTCTGCCTTTTTCGGCAAGATGGACATGGGCCACGGCCTGCATGTCGCGATCGCACAGATCGTTGCCGAGGAGCTCGACGTTCCTTTCAAGAGCGTCAAGGTCTACATGGGCGATACCGCCAATTCGGTAAACCAGGGAGGCGCCTCCGGTTCGACCGGCATCCAAATGGGCGGAAAGCAGATGCGTATGGCGGCGGCGGAAGCGCGCCGCGTGCTGGTCGACATGGCGTCCAGCCAGCTATCCGCACCGGCCGACAAGCTCATTGTTACCGACGGCGTGGTGAGCGTGGGCGACGACAAGTCCAAGCATGTTTCCTACGCGCAACTGATCGGCGGCAAATATTTTAATGTGCAGCTCGAGTGGAACAAGCAATACGGCAACACCCTCTATGCGCCTGGCAAAGCGCAACCAAAGAACCCGAAGGATCACAAAATCGTCGGCCAGCCGATCAAGCGCGAGGACGTAGCTCCCAAGGTTTTCGCGCAAGAAGACTTCGTGACCGACATAAAAGTGCCTGGAATGGTTCATGGACGGATGATCCGCCCGGCCGTCGCGGGCGCCGTGCCGCTTAAGATCGATGAAAGCTCGATCAAGGACATCCCTGGCGCCAAAGTGGTCTGGGACAAAGGCTTTCTCGGCGTAGTCGCCGACAAGGAATGGGACGCAATCCAGGCCGCGCAAAAACTGAAAGTGGAGTGGTCGTCCGCCGAGCCGCCATTCCCTGAACAGGCTTCACTCTACGACCACATTCGCAAGGCGGATGTACGAAAGCGCAGCGTCGACAAGGAAAATGGAAATGTTGAGGACGCCTTCAAGTCTGCAGCGAAGGTAATCGAGGCAGAATATGAATGGCCATTCCAATCACATGCGAGCATGGGACCGGCTTGTGCTCTGGTCGAGATTAAAGACGGGCAATTGACCTGCTGGAGCGGAACGCAGAAGTCCCATTTCGTGCAGGAGGGCCTTGCCCTCACGCTCGATCTGCCGCTCGACAAGGTCCACGTGATCCATGTGACGGCTCCCGGCTCTTACGGCCGCAACGATGCCGACGACTGCGCCATGGATGCAGCCGTGCTGGCGAAAGCGGTCGGCAAGCCGGTTCGCCTGCAATACATGCGTGAACAAGGCACCGGCTGGGATCCGAAGGGGCCCGCTTCAATTCACAAGGCGCGCGCTGCAATCGATGCCGCTGGCAAAGTTACGGCCTATGAGTTCACCAGCAAGGGCTTCTCGCGGGTGGACGTGAACACAAATGGCGGGAAACCGCATGATACGTTGACCGGCCAAGCCCGCGGCGTTGCGCTCAAATCAGGTGACGGATTCGGCGTCCCGGCAGAGTCATACGCCTTTGACAACAAACGACTCGCCTGGGAAACGATCCCGCCGCTGCTCGACCGTTCGTCGCCTTTGCGCAGCGCGCATTTGCGCGACCCGGTCGGCCCGCAAATCCACTTCGCAAGCGAATCATTCATCGATGAGGTGGCGGCCGCGGTCAACGCGGATCCGATTGAGTTCCGGCTGCGTCATATCAAGGAGCCGCGCGATATTGCCGTGATCAAGGCTGCGGCAGAGGCTGCAAAATGGCAGCCCCGGCCGTCGCCGCGACGCGATCAGAGCGGCAACAAGGTCTCTGGCCGTGGTATCGCTTACGCGCAACGGAACGGCACACGCGTCGCGATCATCGCCGAAGTCGATATCGATCGCTCGAACGGCAAAATCTTCGCGCGCAAGTTCACCGTGGCGCACGATTGCGGGCAGATCATCAATCCCGACGGACTGGTGAAATGTATTGAAGGCAACATCGTGCAGGGCGTCAGCCGCACCCTGTGGGAAGAAGTGACCTTCGACCGTAAAACAGTGACCAGTGTGGATTGGTTGACCTATCCAATCCTCGACATCACCGAGACGCCGGGCGAGGTAAATGTGGTGCTGATCAACCATCCGGAAATCGCACCAACCGGCGCCGGCGAACCATCAATCCGACCGGTAGCAGCGGCGATTGCCAATGCAATCTTTGACGCAACCGGCGTGCGCATCCGTCGCGTGCCGTTTTCACCGGACCGGGTGAAATCGGCGCTGAGCTGAACGTTAGGCGGGCGCGAGACGGGAGATACTGTCTCGTGCCGCCTTGATGACATCGGGAACTGCGGCATCGTTACCCGGCGCCATGATATGGACACCGGAAACATGCGGCACGTCTGCCAATTCGTGCACCATTTCAATGCAAGCGAGGCGGCCTTCCGCTGCCGGATCCTTCGCATGCTCCAGGCGCTTGATCAGCGCATCTGGAATTACGGCGCCGAAAAGCTTTTCCTTGATCCAGCGTGCCGATTTCGCTGAGCGCAGTGGCACGATACCGATAAGGACCGACAGCTTATCGGTCACGCCATGCTCGGCGAGCCGCGCCATATAGCGGCGTACAAGGCCAGCGTCCATGCAGAACTGGGTCTGAACAAATTGCGCGCCGGCATCGAGTTTGGCCAACAGGCCGGTAGGACGCCAACCCAGAGCCGGATCGATCGGATTGTCGGCGCTGCCGAGAAAGAAATCGACGCGACCTGTCACTTTGCGACCGGTGGGTAATTCCCCCGCATCGCGCAGCAGTCGCGCGGTATCCAGCAGCGAGCGCGGATCAAGATCAAACACCGGCACGGCATCCGGCTGATCGCCTGCGCTCGGATCATCGCCGCGCAGCATCAGCAGGTTACGCACGCCCGAAGCCGCCGCGCTCAACAAATCGCTTTGCAAGGCGATGCGATTCCGATCCCTGCAGGTGAGCTGAAGAATGGGCTCGATGCCCTGCTCCACGAGAATCGCAGCGGCGGTGACAGCACCGAGATGGGGCCGCGCACCAGCGCTGTCGGTTACGTTGACGGCATCGGCAAGCCCCTTCAGCGGCCGCGCTTTTGCCAATAGTTCACCGCGCTCAACCGACACCGGCGGTGTCACTTCCGCAGTAATAACAAAGCGGCTGGCGCGCAATTTCTCTTGCAGGGTCGCTGGCATCCACCCCAAGTCGCAAAATCCAGTGGACGTTGCAAGGGCAACAATGGGAAAAGTGACGACGGCACAACATCGCGTACCGTACAGGCCACAATGTTTCAGCTGGCGAAATCAATAGACGATGCAATCGCGCCGATTGTCGACGGCTGCATGTTGGTGGTTCCGCGCGAAGTCTCCGGAGTGCCAATGGCGGCGACCCGCGCACTCATAAGACGCGGCGTAAGGCGGTTGCATCTTGTCGCGCTGCCGACATCGAGCTTGCAAGCTGACCTTCTGATCGGCACCGACTCCGTCGCAACGCTGGAGACAAGCGCTGTCAGTCTTGGCGAATTCGGTCCGGCGCCGCGCTTCACCGCCGCGATCACATCGGGCGCGATAAAAATGAAAGACGCCACCTGTCCAGCGCTGCATGCTGCGCTACAGGCGTCCGAGAAGGGCGTGCCGTTTATGCCGTTACGCGGACTCATCGGTTCGGACGTGCTGAAATATCGAGACGATTGGAAAGTCATCGACAACCCGTTCGGCGAAGACGATCCGATTGTACTGTTGCCGGCAATCAAACCCGACGTGGCACTGATCCACGCACCGATGGCGGACCGTTTCGGCAATGTCTGGATCGGGCGGCAGCGCGAACTGGCAACCATGGCACACGCCGCAGGCACAACCGTCGCAACGGTGGAAAAAATGTACGACGGCAATCTGCTGGACGATCCGACGCTTGCCGCCGGGACGCTGCCGGGTTTCTACGTCGAGAGTATCGCCCTTGCCGAACGGGGCGCATGGCCACTGGGATTACCGGACTTTTATGCCGCCGATCCGGATCATCTAGCCGAATATGCCCGCATGGCGGCAACGACAGAAGGCTTCGCCGATTATCTCGAACGGTACGTGTATGAACGCCGCGCCGCGTGAACAAAATTTCCGCGACGAGGAGTTACTCGCCGATGTCATTGCGCGTCTGATCGGCGGCGTACGCCACGTGGCAGTTGGCAACGCTTCGCCGATCCCGGCGACCGCAGCACTGCTGGCGCGCGAACGCGGTCAAGGTCGGCCTTATGTTTCGCTGCTGCAGAGCCGTAAGCATAATTTCTTCACCGATGGCGCCCGCGAACTGTTCGATTGTGCCGGCCAGGGTCGCATCGATGTATTTTTTCTCTCCGGTGGGCAAATCGATGGGCAGGGTAACGTCAATCTTGTGAGCACCGGCGACTACGGGCACCCGAACGTACGGTTTCCAGGCTCGTTTGGCTCCGCCTATCTCTACTACGTGGTACCGAAGGTGATCCTTTTCCGCACCGAGCATTCACGCCGAACGCTCGTGCCCAAGGTCGATTTCGTCAGCGCGCCCGGTACGAGCGACGCCAACATCTATCGTTCGGGCGGCCCGATCGCCCTTGTGACCAACCGTTGTCTGTTCAGCTTCGTCGATGGCCGCTTTGCCCTCGCAAGCGTGCATCCGGGGCATACGATTGACGAGGTGGTTGATAACACCGGATTCGACTTCGAGAAGCCGTCCACTGTGCCACAAACTCCGGCGCCCTCTTCCGAGACGCTCAAGCTCATGCGCGAGGTCGTCGCGCCGCAATTGGCGGAGGTCTATCCGCAATTCGCTGCGCGGGTTTTTGGTGTCGATCAAGCTGCTTTCGCGCACTGAAAAACCACACCCTTCCGGTCGTTAGACGCGTGGGCTAGTCTGCCGCGCGCGGCCGGCCGGCCGCACCACATCATAAGAAACGGAAGGAAGAAGTCTGGTGAAAACTGTTGAAGCTGCGGTGATCGGTGTTGGGTGGGTCGGGGGCACGCGTGCGGAAACGCTCTCGCGAACGGCATTGGTAGACAAATTGCACTTGTGCGAGATCCGACCCGATCGGCTGGCCGAAGTAAAGGCGCTCTACAAGCCTGCCACCGCGACGCTCGACTACAACGATATCATCAAGAACCCGAATATCTCCGTCGTCTACATTTCGACCACGCCCGAATCGAACCACTATCCGATCTGCCGTGATTGCTTGAAGTCCGGCAAGAATGTGATGCTGGAAAAGCCGATCGCGCTCGAACTCTGGGAAGCCGACGAACTCATCCAGCTCGCCAAGCGCAATGGCCTCAAATTCACCATCGGTTATTCGCAGCGCTTCAACCCGAAAATTGCCTACGCCAAAAAGAAGATAGTTGACGGCACTCTTGGCAAGGTCGTGTCAGTCCTGGTGAGCCGGCATCTCTCACGCAGCCTGGGCAAAAAAATCGCCAGCCGCGTCCGCCTCTCTCCTGTCGTGATGGAATCAACTCACGATCTCGATTTTGTGCTCTGGCTTCTGGAGCCGGCCAAGCCGGTGCGCGTTTATTCGCAGGGCGCATATGGTTATATGGAACCTATCAATGGCTCCCACGATGTGATGTTCACCACTGTGACCATGGACAACGGTGTCGCGGTTATGATCGGCGGCGGCTGGAATCTGCCGCCAAGCTATCCAAATTACTGCGCAACCTGGATCGAAATCACCGGGACCGAGGGGTCGTTGTTTCTTGACGATACCCAGCGTGACAACTGGCTCAATACGCAAAAAGACGGCCAGGTGTTTCCAATGTCGACCATGCCGGGTGAGTGGGTCGATAGTGTTTTCGCCGGTGGCATGGGACCGGAAACCATTCACTTTCTGGAAGCCTGCATCCGCGACACTCCGGTCATGGTCACGCCGGAGAGCGCGCGACGCGTCATGGAAACCTACAGCGCCGCCGACCTGTCGGCTGATCGCAATGAGCCGGTCGATCTGCCGCTGACCAATGAGACGATCTCGGCCATAGCCGAGTTCAAGCAGAAAATCCGCGCAGGGGTGAACCAATGAGGAAGTCGGCCAAGGGAGTCGGCCTGGCGATCATCGGAGGTGGCCGCGTCGGATTGTTCCGCGGCGAGGTGGCGGCACGGCATCCAGCGGTCCAATGGATCGGACTCGCCGAAAGAAATCCGAACCGTGCCGGCGAAGTCGGTCCGAAGATCGATGCAGACTTTGTGACGCAAAGCCATGTCGAATTGCTTAAGCGGCCGGAAGTAACGGCCGCCATTATCTGCACCGACGAACATCTACACGTCGATCCGATCATGGCGGCCGTCGAGCGCGGCGTTCCAATGCTGATCGAGAAGCCGCTCGCCACCAATCTTGCCGAATCGGAGCGGGTGCTGAAGGCCATCAAGGCGGCAAAACTGGATGCCGTTGTTGGTTACACGCAGCGGTTCCGGCGGCGCTGGCTCGCCGCAAAAGAAAAATGCCGCACCGGCGCATTGGGCGACGTAACGATGGTGACCTCGCGGGCCTTCATGAATCGCCTGGTGGCGATCGACAACTACAAACGCACCGATGATCCTGCGACCATCTCACCCATGGTCATTTCCGGCACGCACGCACTCGACATTTGCATGTGGTGCCTCGAGGGCAAGACAGCGGTCGAATGTTACGCGCGTTCGGTCGACAAGGTGCTGGGCCCGGCATACAAAGGCATTGATGGCACCGCCGGCATGATCAATTTCTCCGACGGCACCATTTATCATCTCAACATGTCCTGGGCGCTGCCGGTGACCTGGCCCGCTGCGGTGTATTCGCTGGAGGTCGGCATCGTCGGCACTACCGGTGTACTGACAATCGACGACACGCACCGCGACATCGTACTTGCCGTCTCGAAGCCGCAGTCAGAAGGTTATAATCCGGACGCCACGCGGCTTGTCGATTTCATGGGTAGCTACCCGCCCGGCGATATGGCGCTCGGTGAGCTCCGCGGGCCGATGGCGGAGGAGACCGACTCGTGGCTCAATCGCGTTGCGCTCGGTCTGCCGACGGCAGCCGCGACCGTGGAAGAAGCGCATCGGAACCTTATGCTGACCAAGGCTCTCGACCTGTCAGCCAAGCGCAAACAGCCGGTGAAGCTGCCGCTCGACCCTGACGAAGTGCGCGCCGCCGCCTGATCGACGGCTACTGCTGCGGCTGTCTGCGCGTTGGCGCCGGCGCCGTGCGGGTCGGCGTCGGCGCCGGTGTCGCACTGGTGGTGGCGGTGCTGCCGCCAAACAAAATTCGCTGCGGATTGTGCGCGAGGTCGGTAATCGCCTTGCCCGCGATCTCGATCTGCCGCGTCGCCGTAGCGGTCATCTTGTTGACGCCGATCGTGATGTCATCGGTGCGCTTGTCCAGGTTGTCGATAAGCGTGCGCGCCGAAGCGGTTGCCTCCTTCGCATTGCTCATCGCTTCGCGGGTGGTATTCATGATCGAGTCGACATTGTCGGTATTGCGCGCGAGCGAAGCGCTAAACGTGGCAATATCCGTAATCGCCTGATGCAACGCTTCCTGGTTGGCGGCGATGACCTCTTCCGCCTTGTTCAGCACCTCACGCGCGGCCTGCATCATGTCCTGACTGGCGCTTGGATCGGCCTTCAAGGTGGGCGGTTCGCCCTCTTCCCGTTCAATCAGCGGCGTGGTCGCCGAGACGCCCTTGAGAGACACCGAGGCGACGCCGGTCAAGCCGGCGAATTCAAGGCCCACACGCGTGTCGGAGCGGATCGGCGTTGCCTTGTTGACCGCCAGCAACGCGATGACTTGCGATGGTTTTTCCGGATCGAGTCGCAAATTGGTAACTTCTCCGACGCGGATACCATTGAAGAGAACGTTACCGCCCACCTGCAATCCCGACACCGAACTGTCAAAGATCACGCGATATGCAACGGCCTGTTTCTTGCCGGACGAGTGATGCAGCCAGAAGATAAAGCCAAAGGCGCCCGCGACCACGGCGAACGTGAACAATCCGATCAGTGCGTAGTGCGCTTTTCTCTCCATCACCCTGCTCCGTTATTTCCTAGCCGCAGCTTGCAGGCCTGCCCTGGCGCGCACGCCGTGGAAGTAGGCCTTCAGCCATGGATGCTGCGATGCCAACATCGTATCCATGGTGCCGGCTTCAATGATTTTTCCATCACCGAGAACGGCGATTCGATCGCAGATCGTATGCAGGCTGTCGAGGTCATGGGTTACCATAAATACAGCCATCGACGAAACCTGCTGTAAAGTCAGAATTAGCTGATCGAAATCGCCGGCACTGATCGGATCGAGCCCCGATGTTGGCTCGTCCAGGAAGAGGATTTCCGGATCGAGCGCCAGTGCCCGGGCAAGCGCGACGCGCTTGATCATGCCGCCCGAAAGTTCCGAAGGGAACTTTCGGTATACGTCCGGCTTCAACCCGACCATTTCCAGTTTTGTTATCGCTATTTCGGTCATCAGGCGGTCCGAGACATCAAGATATTCTCGGATAGGAAATTCGACATTTTCGCCAACGGTTAGCGAAGAAAACAACGCGCCTTGCTGGAACAGGATGCCCCAGCGCCGCTCGATCTCCTGCCGTTGCATCTCGCCAGCCTCATCGAGGTTGACGCCAAAAACATTGATTCGCCCCTCCAGTTTCGGCAGCAGCCCGAGGATCGTGCGCGTGAGAACCGACTTGCCCGCACCCGAAGCGCCAACAAATCCCAGAATCTCACCGCGATAAACGTCGAGCGTAACGCCATTGAGGATCCGGTGGTGTTTCAATTCGACAACCAGATCACGCACCTCAATGACGGGATCCTTTGCCATGTCACATTCCGATCGAAGCAAAGAACATAGCGAAAATGCCGTCGAGCACGATCACCAGAAAGATGGACTTGACCACGGAATTTGTTGTTTTCTCGCCGAGCGACTCGGCGCTGCCCTGCACCTGCAATCCTTCGACGCAGGCTACGACGCCGATCACCAGCGCCATAAAGGGCGCCTTGATCATCCCCACCTCGAACGTGGTACCCGTGACTGCCTCGCGGAGGCGGGCTAAAAAAACTTCTGGCTGGATGCCCCCATAAAGCCACGACACGAGGCCGCCGCCATAGAGCGCGGCCATCGATCCGAGGAAGGTGAGAATCGGCACCGCAATGACCAAGGCCAGGATGCGCGGCAGAATGAGAACTTCTATGGGATCAAAGCCCATCGTGCGCAGGGCATCGACTTCCTCGCGCATGCGCATGGCTCCAAGTTCGGCCGTGTAGGAACTCCCGGAGCGGCCGGCGACCATGATGCAAACAATCAGCACGCCGATCTCGCGCAATACCAAGACGCCGACCATGTCGATGACGTAGATGTCCGCCCCAAACTTGCGAAAATGGAAAATGCCCTGCTGCGCGAGTATGGCCCCGATCAATACGGTGATCAGGAGGATGATTGGCACTGCGCGCCAGCCGACGCGCTCGAGCTGATGCACCATTGACGTGAAACGAAAACTTGTCGGCCGCAATGCCACGCGCTTGAGTGCGACGATCAGCGAACCAAGCATTTGCGCCAGCAAAGCAAGATCACTGCCCACCGTTGCCATTGTCCTTCCGACGCTTTCAAGCGTTGCAACGATGCTGTTCGGCTTGCGAGGCGGTGGCGGCAGCGTCTGTGTTCCGGCATGAACTTTATCGAAAAGACCACGATAATCTTCACGCAATCCGACGAGACGCGCTTCTCGCCCCTGGCTTATCCAGCTGCGCAGCGTGCGCTCGATGAGCCATGCGCCATAGGTGTCTAGATAATCAATGCGGGCAATGTTGATCGCGACGCTGCGTGCCGTCACGCCGCGCGTAGCAGCGTCCACCTGCGGCTCGATCGCACCAGCATATTCGGCGGTCCATGATCCGGCGGCGCTGAGTTCGACCCAATCGCCCCGCGTTTGGCTGCTGAGCAAGATTCCTGCCGTCACGGCGCTACTCCTTCGTATGCCACACAGCACCGTTTGCCCGCGCTTGACCCTTCGCAGGCTAGCGAGCCGAGACAGGACAGGATGCGTTGCGGCAGGACTTTGCGGTTGCGCTACAGACCCGTCGGCAGGCAGTAGCTACCACTCAAGGCCCGCAACGAGCGCAATCTTCCGCCCCGCCCCTCACAGCGCTAATAGTTAACAAATTGGCCGTAATCGTTAAATGTCGTTTACCCTTTTAGGTTAACGATGGGGTAACTATAAATGCGCCCATTTTAGTGGCAATTCACGATGCGCGCCCTCGGGGCGGCGTGTCAAAAAGCCACTCAACTTCGCATCCGGCAACGCGCCTAACAGGCAGAAACACCAACGCAGTTGGCGTTGGCATCGTTCACCGCAAACAGGCTTTCCACCACGGGCCGTTGCATGTTTTTAATCGGCGGGATCGACAGAACTTCCATATAAACGGTGCCCAGCCCCTGAAGCCCCAATAACGTGCCGGCACCAAGGCTGAGATCCAGGTCGCGGTTCGCGACAAACGGACCTCGATCGTTGATCGTCACGTTGATCGACCGGCGATTCTTGGGATTTGAAACGCGGATCAAGGTGCCAATCGGCAATGTTTTGTGAGCCGCATGCCATCCGATTGGGTTGAAACTCTTTCCGGTCGAAACGAGCTTGTCCTCCCAATACATCGAAGCGACAACCCACTCACCGGCTTGAATCCGGTCGAAGGTATTCTCGCTCGAGACGCCAAGCACGGGAATTGCGGACAACGCGCTGCCGCATACGATAACTAAGCCGAGGTGGATCAGTGCCCTTTTGACCCACGCTACAATTTCTTTCTTTTCAATGAGCTTCATCAATTTGATTCGACAATGATTTACGCCAATGGCGTATCGACGGCTCGCACTGATAGAGGCAGGCCGCAGATTGAACGGCGGTTTATTCGATTTGTTCCGTTGAGCACGACAAATAAGGCAGTTATGTGATGCGGCGACGTTCGGCCTAGCCGCGTTCACGCAGCGGCTTTATCGACAATTCACTTGCAAGCTTGTCGAGTTGTGCGAGCAGTTCGGGCGCAAGCGGTAATCCGTTGCGCAGCCGGTCGGCGCGACGTTGGGCGCGTTGCTCGCCTGGCAGCCGAACGCTTTGACCGGGCAAAGCTTTTGTGTTTCGCAGCTCGCGAATATGCCGATCGACTTCCGCCTTGAATTGATCGAGTGGCTGAAATCGGCTCGGGTCCAGTGCGACCACAAACTGTCCTGTGTTGGTAATTCTGTCCGGCTCGGCGTTGAAATCGACGCAATCGCGACCAAACAGCGCACCATTGAGAGTGCCAGCAAGGAGACCAAGTATCAGCGCGAGTCCTGCCCCCTTGTAACCGGCCATTGGCAGCAAGAGCGCCTCCGCGCTCTTGTGCGGGTCGATAATGGCTTCGCCGGTCTTCGGATCGATCATCCAGTCGGGCTGCAATGGCTTGTTTTGCAAACGATGATTCTTGATCGTGCCGTATGAAACAATCGAAGTAGCAATATCGAGCACAACCGGCGCTTCCTTTCCGGCAGGAATCGCGATTGCCAATGGATTGGTCCCCAATAGCGGCTCGGCGCCGCCGGCCAACGGCATGTGGTTGGCATTGGCCACTGCCGAATAGAGACCCACCATGTCGAACTTGAGCGGCAACGCGGCATAGACACCGGCTGCCCCGGCATGGCCCGACATGCGGCATCCGACCCAGGCAACCCCGCACTCGCGCGCGAGTTCAATGGCAGTCTGCGCCGCACGCGCCACCACCAGATGTCCCATGCCGTTATCGCCGTCGACGAGCGCGGTCGCCGGCGCGGTCCGGTTGACCGTGATGTTAGGCTTTGGATTGGTAGAGCCGAGCTTCAACCGCTGCACATACTGCATCAAACGGAATACACCATGTGCATCGGCGCCGATCAGGTCTGCCTCCAGCATGAGTTCGGCAATTTTGATGGCATCATCCTTCGACACGCCGGCCTTGCCCATCGCATCGACGATCAGGCTCGTAACGGCCGCTGTTGGAATGCGCGCGGCTTTCGCGTTCTGAACGTTCATGATTTCCCCGACAGCAAAGCTTGAGCACGCGTGCCCAGAATTGTCGTCTTGTCGGCATCTGAAATCTTTAGTGACCGCACGTGTCTCACGCAATCCATCATGCCCATGTCATAGGGATAATCGCTGCCAAGCACGACGCGATCGGCGCCGACATGCCCGATCATGAATTCGAGAACCGGCGCCGAATGAAGGATCGTGTCGTAATAAAAGCGCTTTGCGATATTCGTCGGTTGCCTGGAAATATTCTTTTTTGGCTCGGGGCGCACTTGCCAACCGTGTTCCCAGCGCGCCGCCTGATACGGCGTGAATCCGCCACCATGGGCGAGCACGATCGTAAGCTTGGGATGACGATCAAGCACTCCGCCGAAATAGAGACACGCCGCACCGATCGTGGTGTCGAGTGGATTCCCGATCAAGTTGTTAAGATAATAAGACTTCATTCGGTCGGCGCCTGCGACATTGTTCGGGTGCACAAAAACGAAGGCGCCAAGTTCCTCGGCGGTTGTCCATAGCGGTTCGAAACTCGGATCGTCGAGATTTTTACCCATGATGTTGGAGGCAATCATGGTGCCGCGCAGGCCAAGCTTGGTCATCGCGCGCCTGAGTTCGCCGGCGGCCTTTTCCGGCGCCTGCATCGGCAGAGTGGCGATACCCATGAACCGTTGCGGATTTTCTTTGACCAGTTTTGCGATCTGATCATTCTGAATCGCGGCAGTAGTGGCCCCGAGAGCAGCTTCCTGATTGTAGAGATAGGTCTGTGGCGTGACTGAAAGTACATGCACGTCAACGCCGGCTTCATCCATGTCACGCAAGCGGTGCGCAATATCAAAGCCGCCGCGCGGATAGGGCCGATATGCGACACCGCCGACATCAAGCGTCGCAGATGCCGCATCGATCGGCGTGATCGTCACCGGCACCTTGGGAGCTTCCTTGCGCAGCAGCGCGGCAGTTTCTTCGGTCAACACATGCGTATGCGTATCAATCGTTCGCGCTTTGCTCATTTCACCACCCGAAACACGCTACCCGCGCAGGGCAAGGAGCGCTTGAGTGCCGCAGCCGGCGCATTGACGCAAGCCCCTGTCGTGACCTTTCCTTTGCGCTATAAAAGAGGCCCCGCAAGCGTTTTTCGGACCCCGCATGGCAGCAAGCTCCTTACCGTCGAAACATACGCCGCGCGTCGAGGACGATGCCCTCGTCCGCGGGGCCGGCCGCTTTATGGACGACCCACGCCTGCCCAATACCGCCTACGCCGCCTTCGTGCGGTCACCACATGCTCACGCCCGCGTTGTGTCAGTGAATACAGAGGAAGCCCGCAAGGCGAAGAAGGTGCTGGCTGTATTCACCGCCGCGGATATGAAGGCAGCAAATGTCGGCAGTGTGTCGCGACATCCGCCGGTGGCGGGCCGTGGTGGCGCCAAAATGATCATGCCATTCCGCCCGGCACTGACGGGCGAAAAGGCGATGCATGTCGGCGACCCCGTTGCGATGGTGGTCGCAGAAACGCCCGCGGCAGCTCAAGACGCCGCCGAGCTCGTACGGGTCGAGTACGAGGAATTGCCGGCGGTCATTGACCTGCGCGACGCCATGAACAAGGGTGGCACGCAGCTCTATCCGGAGGCGCCGGGAAATCTTTGCGTCGACTGGCCCGGCCCCGTACCCGACGAGCAGAACGAGCGCGAAGTCGCCAACATCATTGCCAAGGCACCGCACGTGGCGAAGGTGAGTGTGACCAACCAGCGCATGGTGGTTGCTTCAATGGAAACGCGAGGCGCTACCGGCGTCTATGACAAGGCCAATGACAGCTACACGCTTTACGCGTGTTCGCAGAGCGCGGACTCGCTGCGCGCGCTCAATGCTGCTGTCATGGGCTTGCCAAATGAGAAGCTGCGCGTGATCACTGAGGATGTCGGCGGCGCCTTCGGGATGAAGACGCCCCCATATCCGGAATATCCGGCGCTCATGGTGGCGGCTCGCCAACTTGGTCGGCCCGTGCATTGGCAGTCGACGCGCTCGGAAGCTTTTGTAACCGACACGCAGGCACGCGATACCGTCACCGAAGCTGAACTCGCAATCGATGAAAAGGGGAAGTTCCTTGCGTTACGTGTGCGGCACCTGTGCAATCAGGGCGCCTATGTGAGCACTGCCGGCGTCGGCATCAACACCAATAATTTTGCGCGCTGCCTGCCCGGCATGTACCGGATCCCGAAGATCGACGTTTCCGTCGCCTGCTACTTCAGCAATACGATTCCGATCGGACCCTATCGCGGGGCCGGGCGGCCCGAAGCGAACTACGCGCTCGAACGCGTGGTTGAGGAAGCCGCACGTGTGACGGGCATCGATCCCGTGAGGTTGCGCAAGAAGAACCTCATTCCGCCGTCGGCAATACCGTTCAAGACTCCGATCAACACTTATGACAGTGGCGATTTTCCCGCGATCATGAACAAGGCTCTGGAGCTCGCAGACTTCGACAATTTCAGCAAGCGCCGCCGTGAATCGGCGAAACGTAAAAAGCTGCGCGGCATAGGCGTGTCGTGCATGCTGGAGCATGCCGGCGCCATGCCGATGGAGCAGGCGTCGGTTTCGTTTCCGGGCGGCGACCAACTCATCCTTGGCTGCAACGTGCAATCGACCGGCCAGGGACACGCCACTGTGTTTCCCCATCTCCTCGCCAGCAAGCTCGGCATCGATGCCGCGAAAATCCAGCACCGCCACGGTGACACAGCGCTGGGGCTGAGCGGCTTCGCCTCCGTCGGCTCGCGGTCCGCGATGTGCGCCGGCAGTGCGATTGCGCTCACGGCGGATACCGTGCTGGCGAAGGGCAAAAAGGTGGCTTCAGCCCTGTTGGAAGCATCCGAGGCGGACATCCAGTACCGCAACGGGCAATTCGAAGTGGTCGGTACAGACCGCAAAATCTCTCTGTTTGAAACAGCAAGACGCGCAAAGGAGATTGGCGAAAGTCTCGACACGAAAGAAAAAACCGAGACGCCGCTGACGTTTCCGAACGGTTGCCATATCGCAGAGGTGGAAATCGATCCCGATACCGGTGCGGTCGATCTCGTTACCTATACCGCAGTCGACGATCCGGGTGTCATGCTCGACGCCAGAATCGTCGAAGGCCAGGTGCAGGGCTCGATCGCGAATGGGCTCGGGCAGGCGTTGACAGAAAACGCAGTCTACGATTCCGGCAGCGGTCAGTTGGTGAGTGGCTCATTCATGGACTACGGCATGCCGCGCGCCCACGATATGCCGGCCGAACTGCGCGAAGCGGTACACTCGGTCCCGGCGACAAGCAATCCGCTCGGCGTCAAGGGTACCGGCGAAGCGGGGACGACGGCGGCGATCGCCGCCGTGATGAATGCGATTTCAAACGCGATCCCGAACGGCGCCGCCGACCACATGGATATGCCGGCGACGCCCGCCAAGGTGTGGGAGGCGTGCCAGAAGGGGATGGCGAAGTAGGCCTTACGCCTGCGAGACGAACTTCGTGTTCATATAGGCCTGCAGACCTTCGATGCCGCCTTCAGAACCGTAGCCCGACTCTTTGATGCCACCGAAGGGCGTCTCGGGTGTCGAGATGGCGATGCTGTTGACGCCTACCATGCCCGACTGAAGCGCATCGCTGATCGCTGACGCGTTCTTGTCCGATGTGGTGAAGGCATAGGCCGCAAGGCCGAACTGAAGCGAGTTGGCGCGCTCGACCACTTCGTCGAAGGTCTTGAACGGCACGATCGGCGCGAGAGGACCGAACGGCTCTTCAGTCATTATCTTGGAATCATCCGGCACGTCGGTAATGACGGTCGGCTGAAAGAAGAAGCCCTGGTTGCCGTGGCGCGAGCCCCCGGTAGCCACCTTGCCGCCGCGGTCCTTGGCGTCATTGACGAAGGACTCCATGGCGTCGAGCCGGCGCGGATTGGCGAGCGGCCCCAAGGTAATGCCCTTCTCCATGCCATCGCCCAGTTTCAGGCCTTTGGCGTATTCGGTGAAGCGGGCGACGAACTTTTTGTAGTTATTTTCGTGCACGTAGAAGCGGGTCGGCGAAATACAGACCTGACCGGCATTGCGATATTTGAATGCCGCAATCGTGTCGGCGGTCTTCTCGGGATCGGCGTCTTCGAAAACGACCACCGGCGAATGTCCGCCAAGTTCCATGGTTGCTCTCTTCATGCCTTTGGCAGCGAGAGCGGCAAGATGCTTGCCGACGGGCACCGAGCCGGTAAAGGAGATTTTCTTGACCGACTTCTTCGGGATCAGGTGCTCGGACACTTCGGCCGGCACGCCAAATACGAGATTGAGCACGCCCGCCGGTAGGCCGGCATCGGCGAAACATTTCACCAGTTCGACGCAGCCGCCTGGCGTTTCTTCAGAAGCCTTGATGATGATCGAGCAGCCCGCCGCGAGCGCGCCGGCAATTTTCCGTACGGGCGTCAATGTCGGAAAATTCCACGGCGTGAATGCCGCAACAACGCCGACGGGCTCCTGCAGCACGAGTTGACGCACGCCCTTCTGGCGGCCCGGCACGACGCGGCCATAAGTACGGCGACCCTCCTCGGCATACCAATCGATGATGTCGGCGCTGGTCAGCACTTCCGCGCGCGACTCGACATAGACCTTGCCTTGTTCCTGGGTCATCACCTTTGAAACGTGATCGAAGCGTTCACGCAGCAGATCGGCAGCCTTGCGCATGATCTTGGAACGGTCATAGGCGGAGGTTGCTTTCCATGCCGCGAAGCCTTTTTCGGCGGCGGCAAGTGCGGCGTCGAGATCGGATTTGCTCGCGTGCGGCAGATGCGCAAGCGCCTTGCCGGTCGCCGGATTGATCACGTCCTCGCTTTTGCGGCCTTCGCCGTTGAGCCATTTGCCATCGATGTAAAGACCCAGCTCTGAATACATAGGAACCTCGTTGTTACCCGGAACAATTATCGGGTTATGGATTAGCATTTAAGCATACGCGCGGCCACCCTGCCGCGCACGGCATGCCGCTATGAGCCGAGATAGGCGCCGCCCGAGACGTGGATGGTTTGCCCGGTAACGTACCGGCCACCTGGCCCGCACAAATAGCGCACCATAGCCGCAACGTCCTCGGACTTGCCTCGCTCTCCGGTGATGGTGCCGTGAGTCAGATGATGTGCCGGCTGCTGCGCTGCAGCCGGACGCGTCGTTTCGATCGCGCCGGGCACCACGCAATTAGCAGTGATCTTGTCTCTGGCAAGATCGTGGGCGAGCGCGCGAGAAAATCCGACCAGCGCCGCCTTGGCAGTTATCACGTGGGCGCGATCCTTTGAGCCGATGTGAGCACTCATTCCACCGATATTAATGATGCTCCCGCCGTTTTTCTTCAGTGCCGGCAGGCAAGCATGTACGCAGCGGAAGGTGCCATCGAGGATAACGTTCATCACCTCGCGCCATTCGGCATAGCTCATGTCGGCGATGGGTCTTTCGCGGCGAAGCGCCGCGTTGTTGACCAGAATATCGATGCGACCGAAGTGTTTGAGCGCAGCGTCAGCAAGCACGGCGGCCGTCTTCTCATCGCCGATATCACCAGGAATCGCGACCGCCTTGCTGCCAGCCGCTTCGATTTCCCGCACGACGCCATCGGCTTCCGCCCGGTTCGATCGCACGTTCACGATCACCGAAGCGCCGGCTCGTCCGAGTGCCAGCGCGATCGCGCGTCCGATATTTCGTCCGGCGCCGGTGACAATGGCAACCTTGCCGGCGAGTTCTTTGCCGTCAGCCATGGCCTGAACTATCCCCGTAAAAACGCCAATTCGATCTTGCCGTCGTAGAGTTTCGCCAGCTGTCTAAGCGCCGAAACAGCACGTTTGTCATCCCAACCGCCGTGGCGAAAATTGAGCGCGAATTTCTCCTCGATGTCGGTGCGCGTGAGCGGCTCCTGCGCTCCACCGCGAAAATGCGGCTGCCGTTCCTCCACCACGCGTCCGTCGTTCAGCACCGCGCGAATGTGGCCCGTGAAATTGTCGGGATAAGGATTGCCCGGATCGATCACGTAACGAACCTTCGCCGAGAGCAACAGGACGTCTTTATCGTGCACTGCTTGCTCGGTAAAGGCATCGAGCCCGACGCTGCCATGCACATAGCCAGTGGCGAGCAGGAACGGCGTAGCAAATTTCGCGGCAAAGCCATTCGGCGGACGTTGCTTGTCGGCGAGCGGCTCCCACAGCCGGTGCACGGTGCCTTCCGCGACCTCGCAGATCAGTTCCTTTACATCGCCCGGCCTGATGCCGCGTGCGGCAAGCCGCTTGGCGCAGTCGATGTAAGGATGCGCCATTGTCCCGCACGGATAAGGCTTGAACGCCAATGTCCCGGTCACCCAGCGCGTGCCAAAGTCACCAGTGAGCGCATCAAAATTACCTTGTGTCGTATGCGCAAAACCATGGAAAAGCCCGTGCACACCCTCAAAGACCGTACGAGGGCCGAAGAAACCGCCGCGCGCGAGCAGCGCTGCGCGGATGCCCGATTGGGCCGCCCAACCAGGGTGCAAGCGCTTCGTCCAAGCGCCCTCGGCGAGATACTCAATGATACCGCCAGCAAAACTTGCGGCAATGCCAAGCGCATCGACGATCTGCTTGGCGTTGAGACCGAGCGCGGCACCAACTCCGGCCGCCGCCCCCATCGCGCCAAAAACGGCGGTCGGATGGAAGCCCGCCTTATGCACTGCTTTAGGTACAACAGTGCTTAGCCGGCACATGACTTCGGTGCCGACTGCAATTCCGAGCAGCGCGGCGGCACCATCCGGCTTGTGACGTTCGCAGACGGCCAGCACTGCCGGCACGATCACCGCACCCGCATGTACGGGCCCACCTTCGAAAGTGTCGTCGAAATCCTCACCATGCGCCGCCGTGCCGTTGATGAAGGCAGCGCTCGCAGAGCTTAACGTGCGCTTGTGCCCAATCGCAGTGCAGGAACCTTCATCGTCGCAGCCGGCCAGCGCGCTCGTGACGTAGTCTTCGTTGCGCGCGGTGATACACAGGCCGACCACATCGATCAGCAGGTCCTCGCATTTGGTGCGGACAGCCGGCGGCAGCCTGTCTGCCCGCAGCGTGACGATGCGTCCAGCCAGATGCTCGGCGACCGAGGTCTTTGGTAACTTCGCGTCCATGATTGTCAGGTGCGGAAGCGCACGGTGCCGAAGCCGGGTATACGATTGACCGCGGTCACTACCGCAAGCGTAATCAACAGCATGCCGATGCCGATCACCGCGATGGCGCCGAGATCGCCGCTCTCGTTGAGATCGTAGATCAGTACCGAGATCACTTTTGTTTCAGAGGTAAACAAAATAATTGCGGCCGACAATTCACGCATCACGCCGACAAAGATGAAGCACCAGGTGGCAATCACGCCGGTACGCAGCAGCGGCGCGGTGATTTCCCACAGCGAACGCAGGCGCGTTGCGCCGAGAATCCGGCTGGCGTCTTCTAACTCCGGGTGAATGGTGCGAAACGCGGCTTGCAGTTGCTGATAGGCCGAGGGCAGCGCGATGGTGACGAAGGCAATCAGCAAAATCCACAAGGTGCCGTACAGCACGAAAGGCGGCCGTGTGTAGCTCAGAAACAGGCCGACCCCGAGGACAATGCCAGGGATGGCGATTGGCGCGGTGGCGAGGAAGCCGAGGACGCGCCATCCGGCTACGGCCTGACGCGCGGTCACGTAAGCGATAACCACAGCGATCAACGTGCCGATGGTGGCGGTGGCGGTCCCGAGGATCACGGTGTTTTTGAGTGCCAGCGACGCCGCCGAAAGTTCGAACAGCACGAACTGGATATTGTGCAAAGTCGCGTTGTGCCAGGTCAGGAACGTGGTGGCGACCGGCGAGAACGCCGCGTTCAGCAGCGCCGCATAAGGCAGAAACACTGGCAACATCAGCACAAACATGCATAAAACGAATGCCACCCAGCGCATCCGGTGCAGCGGGATCAAGCGCGGCGCGCCGTACTTGCCGCCGACCACCGAATAACCGCGCCGGCCGAGGATCATATGCTCCGCGCGCAAAAGAATGACGGTGAGGACAAGAAGTGGCAACGAGGCAGCGGCGGCAAGTTCGGGCTTGGGAGGGTACTGGAACAGACTCCAGATCTTGGTGGTCATGGTGTGGAAGCCGGCCGGCAGCGCCAGGATTGCCGGCGAGCCGAACAGTGTCATCGCTTGCAGAAATGCGACCAGCGCACCGGCGAGCAGCGCCGGCAGCACCAGCGGGATAGTGATGCGGCGTGCGGTATACCAGCGTCCGCCGCCGAGGATCGACGACGCGTCCTCGAGTTCGCCGGGCGTGCGGTCGAGGGAATTGGCGACGAGCACGAAGACGTAAGGGAAGGTGTAGCAGGAGATCACGAAGATGATGCCCGGCAGGGTGTAGATATTGAATAGATGTTGATCCTGTTCTGCGCCGGTCAGGCTGCGGAAGATCTTGTTGAGCAGTCCGCTATTGGGCGCAGCCAGCACCTCCCAGGCAATGGCTCCGAGAAATGGCGGCGTCACAAAGGAGGCGGTCACCAGCGCGCGGATCACCGAGCTAAACGGCAAATCGGTGCGTGCCACCAGCCAGCCCATGGGCGCCGCCACCGCGCAGCAGATGAAGGCCGAGGAGGTCGCGATGATGAAGGTTGCTATCAGCGGTTCGCGAAACGCCGATTCCGTGAACAGTCGATAGAAATTGACCAGCGTGAGCGAACCCTTGCTGTCCGTGAGGCTGTAAAGAAACAGCCACGACAAAGGCAGCACAATCAAAACGACCAGTACAGCGGCAACGCCATAGAGCACCGGCTTCGAGACATCGATCCCGAATTTTCTTGGCGCCGGCGCTGCAGGTAGAGCGATGGTCATGACTTAACTTTTGACCGGACGCGGCGTATGGCCGCCGCGACCAGATTTGGCTGTCCTAGACGTGGAAGATCTTGCTGTAGTGCTGCTTGATCTCATCGCTCATCTTTTCGACGGCGGCTGGATCGTCCTTCATCACCTTGATGTCCTTGAAGGGCGTGCGGCCGGCCTTTTCCTTGGTCTGCGGATGCATCGAGCGCAGCCCTCCGATATCAATGATCAGTTGCTGACATTCCGGCGTAAAGCTGTAATTGCAGAACAGCTTGGCGGCGTTCGGATTGGGCGCCGCCTTGAACATGCCGGTCGGGCCGACGATCAGCGGCGACCCTTCGGTGGCGTAAACCGGCGCCACCGGACCGTTCTTTTCCGCGATCTGGAAGATGTTGTATTCATTGCCGTCGGCCATCACCGCCCGCTCGCCGAGCGCCAGGCGCTTCGGAGGGTCAGCCGACGACTGGACTTGCATGATGTTCTGCGCGGCCAGCTTCTCAAAGAAGCCCCAACCAAGATCGCGCTGCATCTGGTAAGTCGCGGTCATGATGGTGCCGCTGTAGCCCGGATGCGCCTTGACGATCTTTCCCTTCCATTTCGGATCGAGCAGATCCGCGAAACTCTTGGGCGCCTCTTCTTTTTTTACCAGATTGGTATTGTAGGCGATAATGGATACCCAGACGCGGAAGCTGGCGAACATGCCATCCGGGTCCTTGTGTTCAGCCGGGTAGACCTTGGCAACATCCTCCGGCACGTAAGCTTCAAGAAGCCCCTGGTTCTTCCAGACGATGAAATGCGCGGCGTCAGATGAGTTTGCGACGTCAACCGCATGGATATTGCTGCCGTATTCCTGGCCGATGCGCTGAAACACGCGCTCGGCACCGGTGCGCTCAACACGGACGGCAATACCGGGAAATTTCGCTTCGAAGGATTTGGCAATCTTCTCGGCGAGCGGCAGATCGACCGAAGTATACCAGACCACCTTGCCTTCTTTCTTCGCCGCCTCGATCAGTTGAGGCGTAATCGCACTGGCCGGCGGCGCGGCCGACATCACCTTGGTCGAAAACATGGCGCTTGCGGTGAGCGCGCTCGAACCGATCAACAGATCGCGGCGTGAAAATATTGAGCCTTTCATTCGCATATCCTCCATCCAGCTTTTTGTTTCGCCCCCGCGAAATTTTCTTCTTATCCAGCAAGTGCCCGGCAGCGTTCAGGCGGCAAGTGCAACCAAACGGCGCTGCCTTGCGCAATATTTTCGCCCGCTGCGGTGAGCACGCGCAGCTGCGTGCCGTCCTTGGACTCAACCATATAGTCCCGATTGCCACCGAGGAAGACCTGCCGCACGACGGTAGCCGACACAATGTTCTCGCCCTGACGTTGAGTCGCAGAAATAGCGATGTCGTGAGGGCGAATGGAAACCGCTGTCGGCGCGCCGGAACTGATTTTTTCGCCAACACAGCGAAGTGAAGTGCCTGCAAAATCAACGCGGGAAACGTCGAGTCCCTTGCCCTTAATGACATTACTCGACCCAATGAACCGCGCGACGAATTCCGAGCGCGGCCGGTCGTAGATTTCTTCCGGCGAACCAGACTGCTCGATCTTGCCACCGTTCATGACGCAAATCAGATCGGCGGTGGTCATCGCCTCCGACTGGTCGTGGGTGACATAGACTGTCGTATAGCGATAGGCGTCGTGCAGGCGGCGTACTTCAAAACGCATTTCCTCGCGCAAGTTGGCGTCGAGATTGGAGAGCGGCTCATCCAGCAGCAGTGTCTCCGGCTCGACGATGAGCGCGCGGGCAAGCGCTACGCGTTGTTGTTGGCCACCGGATAGTTCGCCCGGATACCGCTGTGCCAGCGGTGCGAGGCGCGTTGTCGCGAGAATAGCGTCCAGTTTCTTGCCGATGGTGTCGCGATCCATCTTTCGCAGCTTCAGCCCATAGATGATATTCTCGGCCACCGTCATATGCGGCCATAGCGCATAACTCTGAAAAATCATCGACATGTTGCGCCGTTCAGGCGGCAGCGTATTCGCCGGTGACGATACCAATTTATCGCCAACGCGGATTTCACCTTCGCTCGGCTCAATAAACCCGGCGATCAGCCGCAGTGTCGTTGTCTTGCCGCAGCCGGACGGACCCAACAGGCAGACCAGATGACCGTGCTCGATGGTAAGCGATATGTCATCGACCACCGCGACGGTGCCATATCGCTTGGTCAGGTCTCGCAACTCGACAGACGCCACGCGCTTCCTCCCCTACGCCCGCCGCTTATCGCGGCTGTATCATTTGGCACGTTTAATACAAACACCGCAGGCGTATTTCCCTTCTCCGCCTGCCCCGGACCTAGGATCCGGTAAATGCTGGCTTGCGTTTCTCCATAAACGCCTTACGGCCTTCCTTATAATCATTGCTGGCAAAGCACGCCTGCACCAGGTCATCGCATTTCTTCAGATTGCGCTTGCTTTCGTCGGTGACCGCCTGACCCACAATATATTTCACTGAGTCGACTGTCAGCGGCGCGTTGGCCGCGATTGTCTCGGCATAGTCCTTGACGTAGCTCTCGAGTTCCGAGTCCGGCAGCACGCGATTGACCAGACCCATAATCTGCGCCTCTGCCGCAGTGAACTGCCGCGCGGTGAAGAAAATTTCCTTGGCGAAGGATGGGCCGACCAGGTCGACAAGCTTCTTGAGCCCATCAAAGCGGTAACCGAGGCCAAGCTTCGCGGCCGGCACGCCGAATTTCGAGCCTTCCGTGCAGATGCGCATGTCGCAGCAAAGAGCGAGCCCAACTCCCCCGCCAATACAATAGCCGCGGATCATGGCGATCGTTGGCTTGGGAAAACTGTAGAAGGCATCGTTCGCGCGATCGACCGCGGCGTTGTAGCGATCGACGCCTTCCTGGGTCGAGCGCTCCTTTTCAAATTTGGAGATATCTGCACCCGAAATAAAGGCTTTACCGCCGGCGCCGGTAACGACCACGACGCGGATGTTCTTGTCGTTCTTGAAATCCTCGAGAAAGCCTGACGCCGCCTCCCACATTTCCAGCGAGACAGCATTGTGGCGCTCTGGATTGTTGAAGGTCAGGTAACCAACCTTACCTTCCTTGTGCGACAACATCTTGTCGGTCTGCGACATTCCATCCACTCCTTAAACCGCTTTGGTGGCGCGCAACTCGGCGATATCTTCGTCGGCAAAGCCAAATTCCTTGAGTATCTCATCGGTGTGCTCGCCAAGATTCGGCGGCCGCACCGCGATCTTGCTCGGAGTGCGCGACAACCTGAACGGCTGGCCGACGAGGCCGAGCCTGCTGCCGTCCGAACGCGCCGACTCCTGCGCGATACCCAGATGCTTGACCTGCGGATCGGCGAAAACCTGATCGATCGAATAGATCGGGCCGCACGGCACGCCAACCTTGTTGAAAATGTCGACCCACTCGGCACTCGACTTCGTTGCGGTTACTTTGTCGATCTCCGTGTTTAGCGCGTCACGGTTTTGCAGCCGCAGCTTGCCGGTCTTGTAATCCGGGGATGTAATCCACCCCGTATGCCCAACCGCACTGCAGAAACGCTCCCAGATCACCGCACCGGCAACCGCGATATTCAAATATCCGTCTTTGGTCTTGAATACGCCCGTCGGAATTGAGGTCGGGTGATTGTTGCCGGCCTGCTTCGATACCACGCCTTCTGTCAGGAAGCGTGACGCCTGGAAGTCGAGCATAAAAATCTGTGCTTGCAATAGCGAAGTCGAAACCCACTGACCTTCGCCGGAGGTCTCGCGTTCGAGCAGCGCCGTAAGAATACCGAGCGCGCAAAATAATCCGGCGGTGAGATCCGCAACCGGAATACCGACCCGCATCGGTCCGCCGCCGGGTGCGCCGGTGACCGACATCAGCCCGCCCATGCCTTGCGCGATCTGGTCGAAACCCGGCCGTTTGGCGTAAGGCCCGTCCTGGCCGAAACCGGAAATGCTGGCGAGGATGATGCGTTTGTTGACCTTCTTGAGCGACTCGTAGTCGATGCCCAGGCGTTCCTTCACGTCGGGACGAAAGTTCTCGACCACGACGTCGGCTTTCTCGACCATGCGTTTGAACGCCGCGATACCCTGCGGCGACTTCAGATCGAGCGTCATGCCCCGCTTGTTGCGCTGAAGGTTCTGAAAGTCCGAGCCTTCGCGCGGACCGCCCGGCCCCTCACCGTCGACCAGATGCGGCGGCGTCTCGATTTTGATGACATTGGCGCCCCAATCGCCGAGCTGCCGGACACAGGTAGGGCCCGAGCGGACGCGGGTGAGATCAAGAACCGTAAAGCGGGAAAGGGCTTGGGAAGCCCTGGAAAAGGGCATTTCAGCGACTCCAGAGTGCTATTTCGTCCCGAAACTGGATTTTCGGGGCCGACAATCCCCGATCTTCCCCGCCTTGTCCATCAGGTGAAAAGGGCCGCCCGCAATCACTTTGTTCATCATCTAGAGGAATAAGAGACGCCCGCGCCTTGAAAAGGACATCGCCGGCTGTCATATGACCTGCAGCGGATGAAAGACCCGATCTCGGGTTTGCGGGCTGCGTGCACGAAACTCATTAAGACGAATTTCGCCCCGCCTCCTCCGTTTCTCCAAAAACCGACAACCCTGGCCACGCGGGATGTCTTTTAAGAACCCGCGACTTCGCCGGCTGTAAAGGCAGCACGGCCATTTCGCCGTATAAGAAAGAGACTCTTTGAATTCATTTAACGAGTTCGGCCTCGCAGCGCCGATCCTTCGCGCCCTCGCCGAAGAGAAATACATCACTCCAACTCCGATTCAAGCTCAGACCATCCCTCTTGCGTGCCAGGCACGTGATGTCATCGGCATCGCGCAGACGGGCACCGGCAAGACCGCAGCATTCGCCCTGCCGATCCTGAATCACCTCTTTAACAAGCGTCAGCGCCCCGCGCAGAAATCCTGTCGCATTCTGGTGCTTTCTCCCACGCGTGAATTGTCCGGACAGATCGCCGACAGCTTCCGCGCCTATGGCCGCCATATTCGTCCCCTGGAGATCGCACTGGCGATCGGCGGCGTGCCGATCAACCGTCAGATCCGTGTGCTTTCTCGCGGCGCTGAAGTTCTCGTCGCAACGCCTGGCCGCTTGCTCGATCTGGTCAATCAGCGCGCGCTGCGCCTCGACCAAATTGAAGTGCTGGTGCTGGACGAAGCCGACCGTATGCTCGACATGGGCTTTATCCACGACATCAAGAAGATTGTCGCCATGCTGCCGAAAGCGCGGCAGACACTGTTCTTCTCGGCGACCATGCCGCAGCAAATCGTGCAGCTAGCTGCGCATATGCTTCGTGACCCGGCGCGCGTTTCGGTAACGCCGCAGGCCACGACCGCCGACCGCGTTGATCAGCGCGTGATCCTGACCGAGAAGGCGTCGAAGCCCGCCTTATTGGCCGAAGTTCTCAAGGGTGAAAACGTCGACCGCGTGTTGGTCTTTACCCGCACCAAACACGGCGCCGACAAGGTGGTGCGCGCCCTCAACAAGGGTGGCATCGCAGCCGAAGCCATTCACGGAAACAAGTCGCAGAACCAGCGCGAGCGCGTGCTCGCCGCCTTCCGCAGCGGCAAACTCCGCACACTCATTGCCACGGACATTGCTGCCCGTGGCATCGATGTCGACGGCGTGAGTCACGTGGTAAACTATGATCTTCCGAACATTCCCGAGAGCTACGTCCATCGCATCGGACGCACCGCGCGTGCCGGCGCCGAAGGAGTGGCAATCTCGTTCTGCGATCATGAAGAGCGGGCGTTCCTCCGCGACATCGAACGGCTGATCCGCATAACCATCCCGGCGACCGACCGCCGTACCGGAAAGCAACCTGCGGCGCATGCGGCCCCTCACCACACCCCTGACCGCAAGTATGGCCGGCCGCATCATCGGGGAAGCCATAAACCGCGCCGCCACAATGGCGGCAATAACCAGCACAATGTCCCGGTGCAGCCTCAGCATCGGAAGTCAGGGAAGGGCGAGCCAAACGGACTTGGAAATGTTACATTCCTGCAGCGCCCGAATGGGTCGCGCCGCGATGCGCACCAGGTAAAAGGCTAATTGGAGACGACTGGATGGCGAAAGAAGAACTGCTGGAGTTCGATGGTACGGTCACCGAAGTTCTCCCGGACGGCAATTTCCGGGTGAAACTCGACAACGAGCACGAAGTCCTCGCCTATACCGCAGGCAAGATGCGTAAGTTTCGTATCCGCACTGGCGTCGGCGATCGTGTAATCGTGGAGATGTCGCCTTACGACCTGCAGCGTGGACGGATCAGCTTCCGCCACAAAGGCGACGCGCCCTCTCCAGCCCCGCAGCAGCGCCGACCGAATTTCCGCGGCAGACGTTAGATACCAGGCCGGACAGGCGTTCGGGGGCGCATGTTTGATTGGAGTCCCAGACGCGCAATGAGCCCCTCCTCCACTTTGCGTTTAGCGCTGGCGATCGTTCTCGCCGGCGCTATTGGTGTCGCGAACGCCCAAGACAAGGCTGGTGACACCGCCACCCGCAGCGATCAGCACCAGAACAGCAAAGGCGTGCTGCGGCTGCTGCCAGCGGATGCGGTTACCGAACATTCAATAGACACACCGCGCGGCAAACTTGCCTACACGGCAACAGCCGGCACGCTCGCCTTCTACGACCAGTCGGGCGATCAAAGCGCGTCGGTGTTCTACACTGCGTATGTCGCGAAGGACGCCCCATCGAACCGCCCCCTGACGTTCGTATTCAACGGCGGACCGGGTGCAGCGTCCGCCTTTCTGCATCTCGGTCTGGTCGGCCCGCGCATTCTCGATTTCGGGCCGGACGGCCGCGACGCGGCGCGCGCAGATCTGCGCGATAATCCCGATACCTGGCTTGCTTTCACGGATCTGGTGCTCATTGACCCCATCGGCACCGGCTGGAGCCGCGCGGCCAAACCGGACGACGCCAAGAATTTCTGGAGCGTGCGCAGTGATGCCGACGCGATGGCCAAGGCGATCGCGCTCTATGTTGCCAAGAACAATCGCGCCGCCTCGCCGAAATATCTTTTCGGCGAAAGCTATGGCGGCTTCCGCGCCGCCAAGGTCGCGCGCGCGCTGCAAGGCGACCAAGGCATCGCCATTTCCGGCATTGTGATGTTATCGCCGATGCTGGAAGGCTGGCTCACCTTCGGTGACGACCAATCAGCGCTGCACGCGGCGCTGCAATTGCCATCGCTCGCGGCAGCTGAACTTGAAAGAAAAAATGCCTTTAGCCCCGATGCGCTTGCGGCAGCTGAGAGATTCGCCATGACCGACTACCTGGTGACACTGGCCGGCGCGCCTCCAAAAGGTGACGTCGCCAAGGCCTTCTATGACCGAGTAGCCAAAATATCCGGCTTGCCTCTGGAGGCAGTGACACAAGCACGGGGATTCGCCGCAAATGCCTATGTGAAAACGTTACGCTCCGGAGAAAACAAAATCGTGAGCCACTACGACGCGACTTTCGCCGCGGATGATCCTCATCCCGAACGCCGCTCGTCACGCACGCCGGATCCTATCCTCGATGCGGTCTCGCGCGCCTATGGCGGTGCCATGGCCTCCTACGCTCGCAATGAGCTCGGATTCAAGACGGAAATGACCTATGCCCTCCTCCCGGGCGACGTCACAAACCGTTGGGATTGGCAGGGCGGCCGCGCACAGGCCAGCGCAGATGATGATCTGCGTGTGCTGCTCGCCTACGGTCCGTCATTTCGCTTGATGATCGCCCATGGCTACTCGGACATGGTAACGCCTTACGCCATGACCCGTTATATCCTCGACCACATGCCTGCATTCGATATGCCGGGCCGGGCCCAACTCAAGCTCTATCGCGGCGGGCACATGCTTTATCTTGATCCAAAATCGCGCCAGGCATTCAGCGCAGATGCCGCAACGTTCTATCGCTCGGGAGAGTGAGAGCGTCAGGCCACCCGGCCACCGTCAAATTCGAGCACGTCGAAACCTATGTGTCGGTCGACGACATAGATCAGCCCGCGCTGGTCGAGCACAACATCGTTGCTCTGCGGTGCTGGACGTCCGTCCGCGGGCTCAGGGATAAAATAACCGACTTCTCGCGGCGCCAAAGGATCGGCAACATCGATTACGCGCAGGCCCGCGCTAAACCACACGGCAAACACAAGAGTGCCCGCCATGCGCTCATGAAATTGATGCGCGCCAAAGCGCGCGCCGGGCGTGCGGGCAAATGGCGAATCGAGTTCGCTCACCTCGAACAGCGAAAGCGGCTTCACCTTCGCATAATCGCTGACATCGAAAATCGACATGCCGGCATGCGGCCGCCCGCGCCGCGCCTGCTCTTCATTGGGGCTCTGGGCCTGGTCCTCTTCATCGATGGCGATCGCAATACGTTTGCCGCCGAGCTTGACCGGCACAGGCATGACCGTGTGGGTCGGCTCCGGAAACGGTGGATGATAGTTGTAAGACGCCACTGTTTTCGGTTTCTTCAAATCAGCCACGTCAACGATATGGAAGCCGCCATGCCAGCAACTCGCCCACATCTCGTCGCCAAAACGCAAGGCGTGGTGCAGCCGGTGCCGCTTGCCCGACCAGGTGGGTTTTTCTCCACCGACGACGTGTTGCCCCGGCATCCACCAGCGCGACACTTCATCCGGTTTTTTCGGATCACGTAGATCGTAGATCACGAGAATATTGCCGACGAAGCCCTCCATTTCGGTGGAGATATAGGCGTAACGTTCGTCCATATCGAAACGATGGACCCCGATGCCGCCTGTCAGCTGATGGTGGACCAGTTTTGGCGCTGCGGGATTGGCAACATCATAGATACGAAAGCCGCCATTGCGATACGGTTGCTTTTCCGCCGCCTCGATCTCAATGAGATCTCCCTCGGTGACATTGAGTTTCAGTGCCAACTCGGCGCGACCTGGCTCGCGGCCCAGTGCTTCACGCAGTTCGCGCCGCGCGCCAGGCAATTGCTCGGCGCGCCGGCCGACGGGCGTGGGATTGCGCTCGTGGTTCACCACCATCAGATCGCCGGTAACACGAACCTTGTGGCTGTGCGATGTGGGATCGTCAAGCGTGACGGTTGCGACAAGAGTTGGATTTTTCGGATCGGAAATATCGACAATCGAGGTGCCCAGATTCTGCTTGTTCGGTATGTGACCCACATAGGCATAGTGGCCCGCGACAGTGACCTGTCCCGCCCCCGGCAGATCGAGGTGGCCAAGCCGTCGTACGTTGCGGGCCAGCGCGTCGTTCGGCCGATCGACCGTGTTCATTTGCTATTTATCCAGTGTCGCGCCGGAAGCTTTCACGATTGCCGTCCATTTCGGGATTTCGCTCTTGATGTAAGCCTGAAATTCCTGCGGCCTGTCGCCGACAATATCGACACCAAGCTTGCCGAGCGAAGTCTGAACGTCCGGATCGTGCAGTGCCTTGACCGCCGCCTCGTTTAGCGTCGCAATCACTTGCGGCGGCGTACCGGCTGGCGCGACCAGCCCGTGCCACGTGCTTGCATCGAAACCTTTAAGGCCGGCTTCATCCATGGTCGGCAGGTCAGGCAAGGCTTCGGTGCGTTTGAGCGTTGTCACAGCCAATGCCCGTACGCGCCCGCCCTCGATGTGGCCGATCACGGAGGCGGCGGTGGCAAACATCATCTGGTCGTGGCCGGCGATGACATCCTGTAACGCGGGCGCCGCACCTTTGTAGGGCACGTGCACAATGTTGATTTTTGCTTCGGACTTGAACAATTCGCCCGCGAGGTGCGCGGC